>JAUWDY010000030.1 GCA_030608565.1 Candidatus Bathyarchaeota archaeon
TGCAACCACGTTTTCGATCATGATTGAAGCTTTAACCTCTGGCACTTGAGCACCTCTTTATAAGGACATCCGATATCAGTAGGAGCTATTCATAAAGGCTTGGTTCTAAGCCTCAACTTCTTTCCTCAGCGAAGGACGACGTATGTAAAGCGAGCAAATAACCAATAATATGAGTTTGGTCACTGTTCACCTACTACAAGAATGCATGCATGGTCTCAGAAGGGGGTATCTTGGAGAGATGCAAGTAGGGGGAAACAGAAGGTTTCCCCCTAAGTTTGTTGCGCGCGCTGCCTTCATTCAAGAGAGTCCGATAGCTTCGACAAATTGCTCACGAGAAACACCAGGAGGAGCATCTGCTCCTAATACTATATTGTAATAGAAATGGTCCCAAGGCGTACGATTTACATAATGAAGACGGAACCTATCCCAAAATTCGATAAGTCTATTGGTGTCTCTTTCTAGTGAACGATAATACTCGCTAGAATCATGAAAGTGTTCTCCAAGTATTTCTTGTGGGTGTAAAGTTCCACGAGGCTGACTTTCAAAACGAGCACTCACTGCAAACCGCTTGGCAAGATTCAAATCTCCTAATAGTAGTTCGAGACCTATTTTTGTGATGTCTTCTAGATATTCCCGAAAATCTACTTCATATTCAGGGGGTCCATACCCACTCACTACTTTGGGGTTTGAATTCGGACCGTTCTTTTCATATAACAAAAGTGAAGATGTAGAAGATTCAATAATTCTTTGAATGTCTTCCAAGTGTTCATCTGTTGTAAATATCTGTAATCTAACTGTTGTAAGAAAGATTCTTGTTATATAGAAACTAGTTACTTTCGCTTGGAAAGTCTTACTTCTGACCAAAGGAATCAAATTAGAAACAATAATTTCTTCTTGAGATGTATAAGGGAGAGAATTTCTCTTAGTAAACTGCCAACAAACAAAGTAATCCATTTTATATCAAGACCTCTGTTTCAAGCACTGATATTAGATGTTTTGTTTCATGAAGAACCTGAGTTCTACGCGCGCATTTCTAAGACGTATGTTTCGTATCGAGATGTGTTTGTTGTTGCAAACGGAACGTAGTGACGATGAGCGCTAGGCGCGCGCGAATGGAGCGGAGCGACTTGAGCAATGGTTTGAATTACTTGCTAATACAGAAAAAAGAGAGTGTTGTTATGCCCATTCGCGCGATTAATAAAATACCTAATAGCCTAATAGGTTTAACGAGCTAGCTTAGCTAGGCTCATAATTCAAAACCTAAAGGAGATAATAGAAGCTGGCGATTAAACAATGCCCGACCTGTAGACGGAATGTCAGCCTCACCCAGTGGCAATGGGACTTGGGCGCGGAACTGCCGAGGGACTGCCCTTGGTGTAATAAAACAACAAAGAAAAAAGACGATAAACCCAGAGAATATTTCCGCAAAGAGTCGAAACCCAAAAAATCTTCATGGCTTAAAAAAGGTGCATAAACTGACAAAGGAGCTAGTGCGCACATATTTATTAAAATTCAGTCCCACACACTTCATGACTATTTCATGCATGCATTGTGAAGTATGTTGTTTTTGGAGGTTTTATCATTAAAAATCCTCCAAGCAATCCTCTAAACTCCTTTTTTCTCTAGAACACTGAAAAGACAATCACAAATCCATTCAAAAAGTATCACAAACCATGTTGATTTGGAGCTTCTGAAAATTTGGAGAAAAGTGAAAGAGAAAGCTTGAATTGAGCCTCTTTTAGAGAATCACAAAAGAATAGAGAGTGAATTTTTGAGTGAAAAGGAAGGAATATCATTTCTTTTTTTCACTGTGATTGAAGAATAGGAATGAACGACAAAATTGAATGATAGAATGGAAAACTCACCGTTGATCCAGAAAGAGAAGCCCACTTGTGGTCTCTCATTCACATTGAAAATGAAGGAGCTTTCATGAAAGTTCTGGTCTGAGATGGATGGAGACAGGATTTTCAGAAAACGAAAGTAGTTCATTCACTGAGGCGCATAGGAATCTTTTCGATGTAAAATTTCTTCATTACTATGAACTCAGGTTTTGGAACCAAGTCAGCGAAAGATTTTTGCAGAGAGTCCATTAACTCCAAACCAGCTGCGCATAGTTTTTGGAGTTTTTCTGGGAGTATTTCTCTTTTCAGAAGTTCATGTGCAATACTATCTCTATCAGAATTGAACTGCAGTATTTTGCCCCTGGTTTTCTCTGTAATTGCTCCCACCAGAAATGTGAGATTAGCCAAGTGTCCGAAGCTCTGGATTGTTTGACATATATTTTCCCTTAGGGGATCGATCAGAATCTCTGAGTTAGCCTCTTTAATATCCATAGTCTTGTATTTCAGGAGCCTTCTCAAACGGTGTTCCAAAATCGGATGTATGGAAAACAGAGCCTCCCAGCAGTGGTCTTCAGAGATAAGTTTTTCCAGCCTATTCTTAGCTTGGGCCCCTAAGCGAGCTTGAACCTTTCTCCTTATTTTGCGCGCGCGCTTTCGTATGTAATCAATCTTCGGTTTTCTAAGGCGTTTTCCCATGAGTGGTTTAACTATTTTCTCTACAATTTCGGTAGTGATTATCTCTTCTGGATAAGCCAGTGGGACATCAAGTTCAGGAGAATCGTCAAAATAATACCATCGGCCCATGAGTTTCTTTCTATTTAGATGCGCGTGTGCATCAATTTTCAGTGAAACAATTTTTTCTTGAGGGCCCATCCCAATCATGAGCTTGAGTTTGTAAGGAACGTCTCTTATATAAGAAAATCTCTCCAAGCGGCAGAAAAGCTAATGCTCATCTATAAACCCCTTTATACTGATCAAACCTAACCTCTGCCCTTCTTTCTAAATTCTGCACAGGATTTAGTGAGATACTTATCAGCCATACAAACTATCCCCATTTTTCTGTGTAGCATACTGTTCAGCAGATCTGTTAAAAGTTATGCCTGGCATATCTTGAATGGGAATCTCTACTTATCTTCTCCCTCTGAGCCAGGCCTCTAAGATCTGCAGAAAGAGAAAATAGGGCTCAGAGCTCTTCATCTTTTTCTCCGGCTTGCTCCAGCCTCTTCAGATTTTCCCTGGCTTGTGCAGTGATCTTCTTCGCAGATTCAATTCTTCGCATTTTCTCCTCTTGACTGGCAGCCTCATAAGTGTTAATTGCCTCCGCCCACTGTCTATTGGAGAGAAAGGCAAGCATGAAAACGCCTTCAGCTACGTCTCGAGGGATAGATTCAGGATCTGTGATTTTCCCATTTTGGAGATCTACATACATACCAATCATTCTCAATTTGACGATACTCTTTATAGATTCTTCCAGGTCTGGGGAGATCTTTTGATAAATCTCATGTGTCTCTCTGAGCTCATCCTCTTCAAGTTTGGAAAACATAACCTTTCGTAATTGTGGCACATATAAATGCAGGATCACCTGAAGGATCGTCCCCATTTTCCAATAATGACTTTCGAAAGCTGCTTTCACAAGTTCTTCCTCTGGGTCTGCGGAGCCTATGACCACTGAAAAGCAAACAAGCGCTTTCGCAGTTTCCTCTATTGAAAAGATCGAAAGAGCACAAGAATGACCGTAGCTTTTCTTCTCAAATAGCAGATAGTTTGCTTCATTCAGCCAAGCGCTACTATTATCTAAGGATTTCTTGGCTGTTTCAAGATATTTTTTTCGTATTCCGCGAATTTTCAAGCCCAGACTCCCTCTTTCATCATTTAGGGTAGCCCAGATAAGCCCCTATAACCCTTTCTGATTATACATTACAGCTCTAATGCATGCATGCTAAGTCTGAATTTTACGGTAAAAATCTAAACTGTTTCTGGTTTTTTCACTCACTTTGTGGTGCCTTTTCCAAGAACCTTTCCCAGTTTTTGCGAACTATGTCCATAGCCTTTTCTAGAATTTCTAACGCCCTTTCACATACCTCTTTATCCTTGTTACAAGAAATCAATATTTTACCATACAATTGATCAAGATATAGTTGGTCTAGGTTGGAAGCTATAACATACTTGAATGGGTCCTTTGGTGGCTTGAGTATAGAATCGATAATGATGCGTACTCGATCCATGTACTGGTATGTGGTAAGGTAAACAAGGAGCTTTACATGCTCACCGATTGTTAAAGAGGGCAGCTTACCGACGACGTTCTTCAGTTCACTCGTACGAGTTAGGATTCTTTCTTTTGCTGCTTCAATCCGTGGGTGTTCAAGTGATAGGAAATATACAACATTCTGCTTAGCTATTCTCCGCCTTTTGACGTAGCGTTTCTTAACGAGATGTCCAAGGTGCTCGTTAAAGGTTGGCTTTGACATCTTGCATACGCTATTAATGAGAGCATATAGTTTGTTGAAGCGTATGGCATCATATTCGTAAATCGATCTGGAAATCATTAGGACTAGTATTCGGAAACAGTATTCGTCTAGACCGACTTCTTCGGCCATTTCTTCAATTGTGGAGAACATGATAAATCACCCTACTGGTAGCTTTAACACTAGTTAATTAGTTACTAAGTAAATACTTTTTGTTAACCAAACGTGATAAAAATGGATGAAACAACCAAAATACGCCCGATAGGATATATCAAAACAAACCAAGCTGGAAAGGCTCACATAGCCAAAGTCATTCGCACAGAATGTGGAACAAATGAAATCCCCTTTGTTATCAACGCTTCCACCGTTCTTCTCTACAACCCGAAATTGAATCTAAGCGAGATACTCGCATCTATTGACGTTTTGAAGGAAGATGTCAAACTCCGCCTACGAGCAGAAAAGGAGCCTCCCAAAAAATTGAAAGATGGAGAATCGACATCTTGAAAACAAGAAAAGCCCCCTCAGGCGGTCCTCATGAGTCCAAAACGTGACTCTCCATCTAACCCCTTAAACCGTAAGGCAGATAAAACTTTTGGCGATTCCGAGACCATAACATACGAGAACATAAGGCGCATCACAATTCAGAAGCCCATAGTGAAAAGAGACAAACGCGGAGGCCTACACAAACTCAAAGAAGCGATCTATTTTCTCCGAGAGCATGGCTTCGAGGAAAAACAACGGATTTTCTATGACGACGTAGAATATGCGATAATGGAAGTTACGCAGGGAACAGATCCGAGAACAATTAAGAAATATCTCAATCTGCTCGTAAAATTTGGCTACCTAAAACCAATAGGCCAACCGCTATCAAAGATCACGCGAGTAACAGTTAGGTTTAATGAGAAAGTTAGTGCCAAAACTTACAGTTCAAAGAAAGGGTATAGTTCTTATGTTTTTGGGATTATGGCTCCAAAACGATATGCAGAAACTTGTTTCCGTTCCCCCCCTTCCAACGAAAATGAAAGAGTAGCTAATATGCTAGAGAGGGTTGGGGTAACATCAGAAAAATGTGTGCGTGTTAATGACGAGAGGAGAGAGACTGGAGAGAACAGAGAGACTCCTAGTATAAAGAGAAAAGAAAGAAAACTATCACACACACAAATCGGTTGAGTGAAAGTAATATTAACACTTTTACAGCAAAACGTGACGGGCAGGGTCGCTTCATCAAAGAGCTAGGGGGTCTAGCTAATGGCTAGGACTGTTGTTGAGAAAAGGCTCGCATCGATGCCTCGATGTTACACTTGCGCTATGTATTGCGACTTGCGGTTGCAGGGGGTGATTTAGGTTTGGGTTTTCAAAAAGTTGGGAAGATTCAGCTTTCTAAGAGTGGTCGCGCTGTTGAAATCGTTTTAGACAAGTTGCCTTACACACAGTTCACTAGCTACTTGTATGTGCCAAAAGCAAAGGTGAAACAGATCCTAGAGAACAAGCTCGGTTTCACTAGCGTAAGCCTGCTCACTAAGCGCGGTGAATCATAATACATGCGTGCAAGCGTGTAGGTGAATCTGGGGTGGCTGGGTCTTCCACGGGAAATGCATGCCCTGAATGTGCTTCGCAACGAGTGTGGAAGGACGGTGTGAGACCGACAAAGCATGGCAACGTGCAACGTTGGCTATGTAGAAGTTGTGGGCATCGTTTTTCTGATTTGAAGATAGAGGTAAACGTCGTCAAACAGGGTCTTGTACTTCCTGAATCGGTACATGATTTTAGAGACCTCAGTAGTGTTGACTTTGGTTCCAGCGAGGTAAGCTTCCAGAATCCGACGTTCGCGATTGGTGAAAATGTATGTTCTCATAGGCTCCCAATGGTAGGGAAAGCCATAAATAGCTTTCTTCCCAATAGTAGGGAACGTCAATGTATGCGTCACCTAGACGAAGGGGCGAAAAACATGGCCAAAGTGGAACAGCAAATAAAAGTCCTTGCTGGGGACACATGGAAACCAGAAACTATCATTGAACTGCAACGGTTTGCGTTGTGGCTACAGAATGAAGGAATAAAACAGTCGTCAATCCACACTTACATAAACTGTCTAACGGGCCTTGTCAAGAACGGTGCAGATCTTCATAACCCAAAATCAGTCAAGTCGGTGTTAGGTCAAATTCCAGAAACACAATGGAAAGAAGGCTACAAACACACGATCTGCGACATCTACTCAAAATACCTTGACTTTCTAGGCTTGAAGTGGAAAAGGCCAAGATACCAAGATACAAACGAGCTGATATTCATTCCAACCAAAAAAGAGGCACAACTAGCGATTAACTGTGGTTCAAAAGAGAACCGAATATTCAGTCAATTTGTTTATGAAGTTGGCTGTAGACTTAATGAGGCTGAAGCGTTACGATGGATTGACATTGACCGCGAAAAAATGCTTGTGGACATTAAGAAGTCTAAGAATGGAAATCCAAGAAGGTTGAAGGTTAGTAGCGAATTGATTGACATACTATTGTTATTACCGAAACAATTTGAAACCGTGTTCTCTCCAAAAGCTCAAGGCACAAGAGGAATGATGTTTCATAAACGTATGCAGACTTTAGCGAGGAAATCTAATAATCCAAGATTCATTAAGATACATCTACACACCTTCCGTCATTGTAAGGCTCTTCGTGAATACCATAGAACAAAAGACATTCTACACGTCAAATACGTGTTAGGACACAAAACCTTGAGAGCAACCCAACGCTACGTAGAACTATACAAAGAAGTCTATGGCAACTTGCGACCACAAGACTACATAGTAAAGATTGCACGGACAAGTGAGGAAGCGAAACAGCTTATCAAAGCTGGATTTGAATTCGTCAACGAGATAGACGGTGAATACCTCTATAGAAAAGTGCCAGACGACTGAAAATATCTGGTATTCTACGGACTCAACAATTGAATGTTGCCTATTCTAACGTTTTCCAAATATTCTTCAGCAGCATCGCGGCATTTGATGGCTAGTTCTCGGCTTGTTGTGGGTAAGTCCGTCATTACGTATTGTGGATAGAAGGCCAAGAGCGTGTAAGGGATTCTCGGATCTACTTTCGCGATGAAGCTTGCCAAATTGCGAGCTTCCTCGGCGTCTACGTAGCCTGGAATAAGAAGGGTGCTGGCGGTCAAGGTGGGCAGGTCAGAACGTTTCTTGAAGAATTTCTCGCCGATCATCTTGAAACTTCTGAGCGTAGGAACGTTTGAAACTCCGCTAAGGGCTTTGTTCAGATTTTCATCCCATGTCTTTAGGTCGAACTTGATGACTCCTCCGCTGATGAAAGATAGCTCAGCGGCTCTTAGTGCGAACTCTTTTTTCCAGTATCCGTTTGTTTCCCAGCAGACTCTGAAGATGCGCTTTTCCTCCCTAGCCTTTTCTAATACTATTTCACTTGTCTTCAAGGCATGAGGCATCTGCACTGATGGGTCTCCACCGAAAAAGCATATACATGAGACGTGAGCGTTTGCTTTAGCGGCCAGACTCTTCGCACTCATCACCGGCTCAAGCTTTGCGGCTAGGTTTCTGTAGTGCCAGTTTTGGCAGTAGAGGCAGTCGATGCTGCATGCTCCGTAGAAAACGGCGAGGTTTGAGTAGCCTCTCTCTGCGCTGCGTCTGTAGGCGTATTTTGGGTAGCCTGCGCCCGTACAGCCTGGACAGAACCACCATGCGACGCAGTTTGTTGGTAACGGGTCATAATACCATTGAAGAATACCTTTTTCGGGGGTCCCACCCTTTCGAACAAGTCGACCATTAACGTTGAAAACTAGGCCACAGAAGCCTTTCTCGCTGACGCCTATCTTGCAGTTGTTGGCGCACATACCGCATGAAATTCCGTTCGGGTTTTTTGGCGGTTTTGGTGGAAAGCCAAACGTTTCTCTACTTTCCGCGTGTACTTTGTCGGTTATTTTGAGCGCTTGCTCTGGGTTCTCTCGGATGCACTGTAAACAAACTCCAAGACGGCTAGAGATTAGATTTGACTGTTTACCGCAGATTTGGCATCGACTCAACAAAGCGCACCAAGAAAAACTTAGAAATCACCCTTATTTTACGTTGTCATTTCGTAAGTTCACGTCGCGATAAGCCGATTTAATAGATCATTCAATTTCGGCGCTGTCAATTTTTCGGAATTTGAATGATAGAAGATTTTCTCTCTATGTTACACTACTAGGCTCAAACGGCAACTTCTTAACCATCACACATGCAGCTTCACCATCAGCATAATAACCACGAATCGTCCGCTTAACCCCAAAGCCCATCTTCCTGTAGAGACCCACACCCGCTGTGTTACTTGTGCGAACCTCCAAAACACACTCCTTCGCATCATACTCAACCATAGCGTTCATCGCCTCCTTCATCAACGCAAATCCAACACCATGATGTCGGCAATTCGGTAAAACGGCGATAGAAATAACATGGCCCCTCTTGGCAATTCCAAACAAGCCGCCGCCTGGGAAAGGCTTTTCAATTCGACACATCACATAACCCACCACTTCTCCATCCTCTTCCGCAACAACGAAAGTCTTTGGAAAACGCTCATACAAATCCATAAAAAAGAGAGACGAATAATTTTCAGGAAGACATAACTTGTTTATACGTATCACATGCTCTAAATCAGCAGGTTTAAACAGCCTCAAAGCGAACATCGTCTGCATAGTAAGCCCGGCCGCTAACATTACTCTGCTTTTTTTACAACAGGGAAGGTAAGGTTGCCAAAGGGCATGGCCCAAACCTTACCGTTTTTGCCCACAATGTCAAAAGCATCACGCAACGCGTCGTTCACAACTCTCGCAGTTTTCAACTTGAACAGGTTCACAGCGTAATAATCGGGCATGACTGAAACAAAGATAATCTTGACCTTCTGCAAAGCCTTCAATAAGTAGTAAGCCTTATGTCCGCCCATACGAAAACGCTTCTTGATCTCCTTCTCCATCCCCTTCAAGTCTTTTAACTTCGTCATCCACTCGTGAAAAACGTCATGTCCATGACCTTCTGGACATTCCGCCACCAAAACGATGACTCCACCCCTTTTCACTGCTTCGAGAGCGTTGTCAACCCCTTTATAGGCTTGATAAAGATTAATGTCAAGCGGGTGCCCGCCGGGGCTTACAACAACGATGTCCGCCCTTCTGTCAATAGGCACCTTATACATTTCGTCAACGAGTTTCACACCCTCATAAAACGCTAGCTCCAAATCTCCTGCAAACGCCTGAACCAGTTCCAGCTTGCTGTTTGTGACAATGTTTAAGATGAAATCTACCTTGGCGAGTTTCGCTGCTTCAACCATGTCCTCATGCACCGGATTGCCCGCTAACACGCCTGTTCTGGATTTTGGATGCAAAAGCATGGCGTGATTATGCTGGATAGTTTCCTCACTTGACACCGCGGGCAGAACGCTTTTCCTTCCACCACCATACCCTGCATAATAATGTAAGTCAACGTCTCCCGCCAAAATTTTAACATTAGCATCGGTAAAAACCTTGTTTACGTAAACCTTAGTTCCAAAAGATGTCTTACCCAAAAAAACCTGATCCTTAGCGTTGCAGTCATGATTTACTGCTCTCACCCTTTTCAGAGTCTCTTCACCCACAAGTTTTTTCATTTCATCCGGCTTAACAGCACGATGGGTGCCACAGCCGAAAATAACCGTAACATTTTCATCTTTCACTCCAGCCTTGTTAAGTTCGTCTAACAATGGAGGAACCATCAAATAGCTCGGAGTTACTCGGGTTGAGTCGTCAACTACTATGGCTACTGTGTCACCAGGCTTTGCAATTTCGCTCAATTGTTTAGTGCCAATGGGTTCTCTTAGGGCTCTTTCAACCTCAACTCGGGGATCTGGCACCCCACGTTTTTCTTTCGGTTCTATGGTGCCCAAGAAATTTCTGGTAGGTATTCTTGCACAAACCTCGGTTTTTCCGTAGGGAAGCCACACATCAACCATGAAATCCCTCCAATTGATTACAAGATTTTTGTGAGCTACATTTAAACATAGCGGACAAACAGCGTAAGTTCTTTAAATCAAACTTGTGTAACTGCCAGCATAGAGTATGGAGGGGGTAATGCTAAATGGAAAAGAAAATTTTGATGATAATCGCCCCAAAAGATTTTAGAGACGAAGAATTTCACGAACCCAAGGCAATTCTAGAAAAAAAGGGCATCAAAGTCACGGTAGCCAGTACTGCGACTGGAACTGCAAAGGGAATGTTCGGTATGCAGGTGATTCCAGATACCACCGTAGATAAAGTTAACCCGGCGGAATTTGACGCTGTGGTGGTTGTTGGAGGATCTGGCTCTCAAACATATCTCTGGAATAATTTACAGGTCCACAAGATAGTTCAAAGCTTACATCAACAGGGAGGTCTAGTTGCAGCCATTTGCATATCTCCCGTCGTCTTGGCTAAAGCTGAACTTCTAGAGGGAAAGAAGGTGACGGTGTTCAGGGCAGCGACTACTCTAAACGAACTGAAGAAAGTGGGAGCATTAATCTCGGACGCTCCAGTTATGGTCGATGGCAAGATAATAACGGGAAAAGGTCCAGAAGCAGCTAGAGAGTTTGGTCAAAAAATCGCAGAAAGCTTATTGAGATGACCTCAAAAGTAATGAAATTCGTTATGTTCTCGTCCAAATCGCCAGGTATTTCAGTCGGTGGGAGTTAACCCTTAAGAGAGATACAAAATTAACTAGATGTTTCAGTTAACAAGATTCTTATTAAGAAAGTAATCTATACAAGTATTTTTGAGGAGACATGAATTGCCGCTAGGAAAAGAAAAGGAAGCCATGAAGACTGAACTTTGTCGAGTTCTGAACAAGATTGGCGCTTTGAAGTTTGGAACCTTCAAGCTTACGAGCGGACGAGTCAGCCCCTACTACATTGACCTCAGAATTGTTCCAAGTTTTCCAGACGCGTTTCAAAGAGTTTGCAGTCTATACGTCGATTTAATAGAAGGGGATGTTGGAACTGACAATTTTGACAGAATTGCAGGAATCCCAACTGCGGGTATTCCATTATCATCTCTTCTTGCTTATCATCTCAAGAAACCTTTCCTCTACATTCGACCGCAAATGCGACTGCATGGACGAAAGCGTCGAGTAGAAGGCATCATGATGCCAGGTGACCGCGTCTTGTTGATAGACGATCTCATAACTACTGCACTCTCTATGAGAAAGGCTGTAGAAGCGATTAGAGCGGAAGGAGGCTTGGTGACAGATGCGGCCGTTTTAATAGATCGCGAAGAAGGTGGGAAAGAAAGGCTGGCGGGAGACAACGTTAGGTTGCACTATTTGCTGAAAGCAAGTGAGGCTGCTGATAAACTCTATGAGATAGGCGTCATCACAGAAGATCAACTAAAAACAATCTTGAAACAAGTGAAAAAGAAATAACATCTGGTCACAGACCTCTAGATTTATTACTTACTCTTCTCTTCGTCGCTCAAAATCAAATCCTGAATAATTGTACGAAGAAATATGGAAAAAGGAGAATTTGACTACGTCTATTCGTAGTATATCAGTTCTTGATCTTCAAGTCTCTGATGAAGTATGTTAACTGCTTGATAAACGTCTTCTTCATGCTTGGCGCCTGTGCATACCAATTTTCCGCTTGCGAACAGAAGAATCACGACTTTAGGCTCAGCCATTCGGTAGATGAGACCGGGGAATTGTTCAGGCTCGTACATGGTTTTCTTTAGTGAATAGGTTGCTTTTTCAAGGTCGATGTTTCCTCCTAGGCCTGCTGAGGCGACGATGTTCTGTATCTTCAGCTTCGGCTTGCCGATGATTATTATTCCGCTCTTCTTCAGTTCTTTGACGACTTTCATTACTGCCCTTCTCGCCTTTTTTTCCGACTTGGCTCCTGTGCACACCATCTTTCCCGAATTGAAAATTAGAGTGGCTGTTTTCGGCTTTTTCAAACGAAAAACGAGTCCTGGGAACTGTTCTGGACGATATTCAACTCCAGGATGACCTTTCACCACAGCGTTCAAGTCAATTCTTTGATCCAATGATGCGGATGCAACCACGTTTTCGATGTTGATTGAAGCTTTAACCTCTGGCATTTGAGCACCTTTTTATAAGGATATCAGATTTCAGTAGGAGTTATTTATAAAGGCTTGGTTCTAAGCCTCAACTTCTTTCCTCAGCGAAGGACGACGCATGTAAAGCGAGCAAATGAGTAATATTTTGAAGAAAATCAATATCTTTGGGTCTATGGTCTAGGGGGCGTCTTGTTGATCCTTCTTTCCAGGCAAGGGAATATAGTCATAAAACAGGAAAAGAAGTAGTAACGCAACAATTAGTATCATTCCGATTGGGGTCCACAAAAACTCTCGTAGAAACAGAGGAATATAACCTATGTGCGATACATGGCCAACAACTTTGCCAACCAGATGATCCTCCGCAAGTTCCCACGAATCTGGTGAAAAATTGGCGTCTCCTTTCGTTTGGAAGAACCACGTTCCGCCTCTGAGTTCTTTATCTATTGCTCTGTGCACAATAAGCTCGCTTGGGTCTGTGGGCCTGTGAAAAACAATAATGTCACCAGGTTCGGCGGAGTCTTTCGGACCGACTTTGATATCGTAGCCGGTTGATACTCCTTGAACCATAATAAGGTCGCCTTTGTACAAGGTGGGTTCCATGCTTCCTGAGGCAACTGCCAACATTGGGTACTCCGTCTTTAAAGCCGTTGTTAGACCAATCCAGAAAGCAAAAACACTAACTACAACTACTGCGAGTAAAATAGCGGTCTTTACGTATTCTCTCTTGAGTATTTCTGATAGTTTCAATTGTTTCACCTGTCGTTTGCCCCTGTAATCTGGGGTATTTTTCTGGAAGAATTTTGTTAGTTGTTGTATGCTAAAAACTTAGTGTTTAACTAAATAAAAAGGAGGGGGGTTGAAGTTTCTATACTTTCGCTATCATCGATTTTCTGGTGCATTGACCCGGGCAGTGTCAGTGTCTTAAATCTTTCTTTTGCTTAAGACAGTCCTGAAGGCTTTCTTGCATCTGGGGCAGTCGAAGAGCCCTATGGTAAGCTCGGTTCTCTTTCCCATTTTATCTGGGCGACCAGCCATCTTCCAAGACTTTCTTTCTGTAGCAACTTCTGCTCCACATTTTGGACATTTAGCCATGCCATTTTCCTCCATCATAAACATTCATCATGGTTTGAATGATATTGAATAAAAAACTTTCCCTTACATTGCCCCAAAAACCTCTAACTTAACATTGATTATATGAGAAAGTGAAGCTTATTTAGGTATCCGACCATTGCTTTGCTATATCTGACTACTTTTGAGAAAGACGACTCTGCATTTGTGTTAAATTTCCAAAATACTTTTACACATGCTTTTGCTGTATCTTTTGTGCTTCAGGGTTGCTGGTCTTCTTGAACGAATCCTCAAAGAACCCTTTTAAAACGCTGCTTAAACCCATTCGCAGGCTGATTGAGCAGAAGGGATTTGAGGCGCCAACGGAACCCCAAAAGAAGACCATACCAAAAATCCTAGAAGGAAAAAACGTTCTCCTCATATCACCCACCGCCACGGGAAAAACCGAAGCAGCGGTTCTACCAGTTCTCAACATGCTCATAAAAATGCCGGAAAGATCGTACGGAATCAAAATCCTCTACGTCACACCACTCAAAGCATTAAACCGAGACATACTTGAACGTCTCGCATGGTGGTGCAACAACCTAGATGTCAGGCTCGCGGTCAGACACGGCGACACAGACACAAAAGAACGCACAAGACAAGCTCGCAGCCCACCAGACATGCTTATCACAACGCCAGAAACGTTACAAGCCATCTTGCCCGGCAGACTGATGCGCCAACACCTCAGCCAAGTCAGATGGGTAATTGTAGACGAAGTCCACGAGATGGCGGATAGCAAACGAGGAAGTCAGCTGTCGCTGGCTCTCGAGAGACTTCGATGGGTCACGGGCAGAGAGTTCCAGCTGATCGGCTTATCCGCTACAATTGGCAGTCCAAAGAGGGTTGCTCAGTTTCTTGTTGGTAGTAGACGTAATGTTGAAATCGTGAGAGTTCCAGTTGCTCGACTTATGAGATTGAAGATTCTTTTTCCGAAACCTAAATCTGAAGATTACGAGCTTGCTTCAACGCTTTTTACTCGTCCCGAGGTAGCTGCTCGACTCCGTATAATCCGCAAGTTTCTTGAGAAGCAGAAGTCTGTTCTTCTTTTTACTAACACGCGTGCTATTTCGGAGGTTTTGGCAAGCCGATTCAAGGTTTGGGATATAGACTTTCCTATATCTATTCATCATGGGTCTTTGGCTAAACCTTCACGGATTGCGGCTGAACGGGGGTTGAAGAGTGGAGAGCTTAGAGGGCTAGTTGCCACATCGTCTTTGGAGTTGGGAATCGACATTGGCCGTATTGACATGGTTATTCAGTATATGAGTCCTCGGCAGGTTACACGGTTGATTCAGCGTGTGGGCAGGAGTGGACACAGGATTGGAAGAATCGCTAGAGGGATTATTATCACTATGGATTCTGATGACACGTTGGAGGCTATGGCTATCGCGCGTATGGCTGGTGAAGAGGATTTGGAGCCCGTGGAGATTCCACATAAGCCCTACGATGCTTTGGCGCATCAGATCATCGGATTGCTGATGAAGAAGAAGCGATGGTACTTTTATGAAATTTACGATTTGTTCAGGCATGCTTATCCTTATGCTGATTTGACCGTGGAGGATGTTCAGAAGGTTTTGACCTACATGCACCAGCGTTTTCCAAGACTTGCTTGGGTTTCCTTTGAGGACCAGTTAGCGATTAAGCCTCGTCGGACGAAGGCTATGTATGAGTATTATTTTGAGAATTTGTCTATGATTCCTGCGGAGAAGAAGTATCTGGTGGTTGATGAGACGTCGGATAGTGCTGTTGGAGTCTTAGACGAGGCTTTTGTTGCTGAATACGGTAAGCCTAACGTGAAGTTTATTATCCGTGGGACTCCGTGGAAGATTTTGAATGTGATGGGTGACCACATATACGTGAAGCCTGTCGATGATCCGACTGGAGCTATTCCCAGCTGGGTTGGGGAGGAGATTCCTGTTCCGTTTATGGTGGCACAGGAGGTTGGGCGGATAAGAGGTCAAGTGGAGGAGCAGATAAAGGCTGGAGTAAAGCCTAAAGATATTGCTGTTCAGTTAGCTAAGGAGTATCCAGCGGATAGGGATACGATTTTACGTGCTTTGGCTGAAACTGTTGAGCACGTGCGTAAGGGCTTTCCGGTTCCTTCTGACAGGCGGGTTTTGGTTGAGGATTGGGAGGATTTCGTGATTGTCCATGTTCATTTTGGTTCGTTGACGAATCGTGCTTTGGCTCAGTTGTTTGGCCATGTTTTGTCTGAGGAGTTTGGGGCTGGTGTTGCTGTTCAGCACGACCCGTATCGTATCTTTGTTCAGACAGGTGGGCAGGCGAATGCTGAGCGTGTTGTGGCTTTGTTTGGTGAGTCAAGTCAGTTGGGTGAGTTGGCTGTTCGTGGTTTGTTGGCGAAGTCGGCTGTTCGAACTGGCATTTTTAAGCGTCGTATGGTTCATGTTGCTCGTCGTTTTGGTGCTTTGAAGAGGTGGGTCGACTTTAGTAAGGTGAGTTTGTCGCGGTTGATGAAGAGTTTTGAAGGGACGGCGATTTATGATGAGGCTTTGAAGGAGGTTTTCACGAAGGATTTGGATTTGGAGCGTTTGGTTCGTATTTTGAGCGAAGTTCGAAGCGGCGAAGTTGAGGTGGTTAAGCTGGATACTGGTGGGGAGGCAACTCCGGTTGCTCGTGTTGGTATTGAGAAGGTGAGTATGAAGACGGATTTGATTCAGCCTGAACGTATGAAAAGGATTTTGATAGAGTCGACTAGGGTTAGGTTGCTGAATGAGGTTAGAACGTTTGTCTGTTGCAGTTGTTGGGATTATTTGGAGATGTTGCGTGTGAAGGATTTGCCTGAGCGTCCAATTTGTCCCCGTTGTGGTTCTGGTCGGTTAGGTGTATTGCGTAGGGGAGAGGATCAGGTTTTGTCTTTGGTTGAGAAGAAGGATGAGAAGTTGACTAAGACGGAGGAGAAGATTAAGGAGTGGGCTGCTAAGACGGCGGGTTTGGTGGATAGATTTGGCTTGCCTGCAGTTGTGGCTTTATGTGGACGTAGGTTGAAGACTGCTGATGTGGAGGCGGTCTTGAAGAAGGAGAAGATGCTCTCAGACAAGTTTTTCGAGTTGGTGATAGAAGCAGAACGAAACGCACTGAAAAGAAGATTCTGGTAAGATTAATTTCGATAGACGTAGTTTTTACGACTGCAATGGGAATAAAAGGTTCATCGAAGGTTGACCCACGTTTTTCCTTTTCTTATTCCTCTCAGAACTTCATACATTTCTTTCTCAAAAATCCACATGACGACAAGCGAGACGACGAACAAAGGTAGACAAACCATGGTAGCCAGCACCGTATCTGCAAAACTATGAGTTCGAAGAAACACCATCAACGGACCAACCACAAACACAGTGCTCGCCATCTCTAAAGAAAACTTGAGAAAACTTCTCCAACTCGGAGGTATTACGTCCCACGTCAATTTCCTAGCTCGCAATATTTCAAAGCGAACCATCAAAAATAACCCTTTCCCATCCACCCCTGCCTTACCAACCAAAAACTAGACCCCTCACACACGCACACATCAAACCGCACCAATTTTCACGTGATTCATGTTGTAAATCCACGTAATCGGAACGTAAACAGCGCTCAACTCAAACACAAAAACAGAAACAAAACCCAAAAACAACTCTGACACAAGCCGCGACCCCCCCCCGTATAGGGGGTCTAAAGAGAGAGACATACGCAAACAACGTAACAAACACAGGCACACAGAAACAAAAACGCTTAAATCCACAAACAAACACCAAACACATCTCCACAAACAATCGAGGTAACTCAACATGACCCCATCTAAAAAACTCACAGTAGAAGAATTATTAGCGAAAGCAAAAAAACCAGCAAAACTCGCACTAGCATACCACCCGTACTATCAAGGAAAAATACAGATCATGCCAAAATGCCCAATCCGAACACCAGCAGACTTCGCAATCTGGTACACACCAGGCGTAGCAGCCTCATGCCGAAAAATCAAAGACGACCCAGAACAAGTCTTCACACAGACAAACAAATGGAACTTCGTAGCGGTGGTAACCGATGGGACACGCGTACTCGGACTCGGAGACATCGGACCACAAGCAGGACTACCAGTCATGGAAGGAAAAGCGCTTCTATTCAAATATCTCGGCGGAGTCGACGCATTCCCAATCTGTCTAGGCACCAAAAACCCAGAGGAAATCATAACAGCATGCAAATGGCTAGAACCAACGTTTGGGGGAATTAACCTCGAAGACTTGAGCAAACCAAAATGCTTCCGCATACTAGAAGAAACAAGGAAAAAACTGAACATACCGGTCTGGCACGATGATCAACAAGGAACTGCCACAGTAATTCTAGCAGGAATAATAAACGCACTCAAAATCGTAGGCAAAAAAATGAACCAAGCAAAAATAACTATGATCGGAGTAGGATCAGCAAACACACGAACAGCAATTGTCCTCATGAGAGCAGGAGTCAAACCAGGAAACATCATAATGGTCGACAGCAAAGGAATCCTCCACTCTAACAGAAAAGACGTAGAAGCTGAAAAACAAGAAAACCCGTGGAAATGGGATTTCTGCCTGAACACAAACGCAGAAGGAAGAACCGGAAGCACACTTGACGCGTTGAAAAACGCCGACATTTGCATAGCAGCATCCAAACCAGGCCCAGGCGTAATCAAAAAAGAATGGATAACCAAAATGGCAACAGATTCCATAGTGTTCGCGTGTGCAAACCCAATCCCTGAAATATGGCCGTGGGAAGCAAAGGAAGCAGGAGCCAAAATCGTGGCAACAGGACGTTCAGACTTCGAAAACCAGATAAACAACTCTCTTGGCTTTCCAGCAATCTTCAGAGGAGTCTTAGATGTAAGGGCAACAACCATCACCGACGATATGTGCATCGCTGCAGGCGAGGAACTGGCCAAGTTCGCTGAAGAAAGGGGAATCCATGAGGGAGACATTGTTCCTAGAATGGAAGAATGGGAGGTTTATCCTCGCGAGGCTGTTGCTTGCGCTTTGAAGTCGATTGAGGAGGGTGTTGCCCGCGTGAAGTTGAGTAGGCAGGAACTGTGGGATCGGGCTGTTTCTATTATTAGAAACGCTATGGACTCTACTGCTTTGTTGATGAAGAAAGGACTTATATCTGCTCCTCCGTCTGAAGAAAAGGTTCTAGGCAGTCAATAACTTTTTCGCAACTAACTTAGTGCAGGCGTTAAACGATATCCTCACTTACTTGATAGGAAGTTCATGATGGTGCTTGATGACGTGATGGTACTGCTCTGTTGTCATAAGGGAATGAAATGCCCTTTCCACCACCTCGTTTAGAGCAGGATGAATGTGCATCCCCTTAATTATCGGCTCTGCGCTTTGTTCAGGAGTGTACATCAGGTTTATTACCTCCTGTATTAGAACAGAGGCATAAGGCCCAATGATATGTGCTCCTAAAATCTTCATTGTTCGCTTCTCAACGATGACCTTGACAAAGCAGTCCTCTACACCCATGGCTTCTCCCTTAGCAGTGTCTTGATATCTCTGGATTCCAATTAGTACCTTATCTTTGCCGTGTTTCTCTACTGCTTCTTTTTCTTTAAGCCCGACGCCTGCTATTTCAGGATATGTGAATACAGCGTGTGGTATGGCGTGGTAATCGACTTTTACCCTTTTTTTCAGTATGGCATTGTAGTATACGACTAAAGCTTCGTAGTTTGCCACATGTTTGAATTGGTATTTGCCGTTCGCGTCTCCGAAGGCCCAAACATTTGGTTGCGAGGTCTCCAGATATTCATTAACGATGATCCATCCTCTCTGATCTGTTTTTATTTCCCCTCTTTCTGGATGAAGTACGTCTGTGTTTGAACTCCTTCCCGTAGCGACCAGTATTTCTTCGGCTGTTATTTCTATCTTTTTTCCATTGTCTCTGTTAACAGCAACGAGTTTTTTCTTACCTGTCAACGTCTTTTCGACCTCGCGCACCTCGTGGTTAGTGATAATTTTCATGTGTTTCTGCAACTCTCTTTTGGCTAGTGCCGATACTTCTGGTTCTTCTTTTGGGAGAAACTTTGGATTTCTGCCAATTATTGTAACTTTTGATCCCATGGCTGAAAGGAAGTGACCGTATTCAGCAGCTATATATCCTCCACCAACGATGGCGATACTTGCAGGTAGTCGGTTTATTCTAAGGATTGTGTCACTAGTAAGATAACCTGTCTTTTCAAGTTCTTTTATTGGAGGGATCATAGGCTTCGATCCCGTGCAAAGAAAGATCATCTTTGACTTTATGGTTTCATTGCCAACCTTTAATGTGTATGGGGCAATAAATTCTGCTATAGCAGGATAGTAATTTATGTTCTTAGAATGCGAAAGTCCTTCTCGTATCATGTTTACCTCTTTATCGATAAGGGTTCTCATCCTCTCCATGACCTTTTCAAAATCTATCTTCTTCACATCAATCTCTATTCCAAATTTACCAGCTCTTTGTACTGTCCTCACTAACTCAGCGGGGTATAGCAATATTTTTGAAGGTATACAACCCCGTGTGAGACAAATCCCCCCAGGCTCATCCTTATCTATGACGGCAACTCTCATGTCCGGATTCTCTTGAATCATGGCATCCACAATGGACATAGCCGAGCCTGTACCTATTGCAATCAAATCGTATTCTTTCATATCAGACACTGTCGGTTTAGCAATATTGAGAAAGTTATATTTGAGCCTTGGTTAGCGCGCGTTACTGAAAACTATTCGAGCTCAGGAAAGTGAGACAAATAGGAGGGGAATATGTACGCGCGTTCTCTCTGAAGAATATAAGAAGAAGTAACCGGTCAAACTTTTCTTTTCCATTATCAACCCGCTCGTTTTATGTTTTCAACTTGATTCTTGAACAGGCTTCTCTGGCCTGATACAGCTTTTGGGTCATATTAGCAATTGATATAAGCATCTACACTTAATCACATAATTCTTTAAGCACACTGACAATTTGAAGCGACGTAGGTGAAAGACAACATGCAAGAGGCAATAGTGCTCGCAGGGGGACAAGGATGGAGACTCAAACCTACCACATGGATTCCAAAACCCCTATTAAAAATAAACAAACAAACCCTTATAGACCATCAAATAAGCTGGCTACGTTCACACGGATTCGAAAACATCATCATAGCATCAAACAGAGATGACCTAACAAAACTCCCAGTCACCTTCTCTGTGGAAAAGGGCAACTTGGGAACAGGAGGAGCCACAAAAAAAGCCTTCAAAAAAATTAAAGGAAACATAGCTTACGTCATGAACATAGACGACATCGTTTTCTACGATCCTAACGAACTCTACGACTACGCCACCAAAGGAGCGGGGACACTCCTCGCCAAACCCATCCTACCTTTCAGCAAAGTAACACTTCGAAACGGAATAGAAGTAGTGAGATTTGAACGCAGACCAACACTTGACATCTACGTAAGTGCTGGTCACCACGTATTCAAAAAAGCGGTAGTTGAAAGATACTTCCCAGAAAAAGGCGACTTCGAACTCACCACGATGCAAAGATTAGCAGACCAAAAAATACTCCGCGGATACACCTACCATGGAATGTGGTTTACAATAAACACCATGAAAGACCTCCTAGAAGCCAGAACACACTTCAAATGATTCTCTAACGCTGTGTGAGAGTAAGAAATTGATACATTGCGCAAAATGCGGAGCCGAGTTGCTTGAAGACGCAAGATTCTGTCCCAATTGTGGAGCTGCGGTCAAGAAAGTTGTGAAAGAAGAATTCTCAATTTCAGCAGATAACTTGGTTAGCAAAATCAAAGAACTGATCCACGAAGGAAACATCACCAGAATCATAATAAAGGACGAAAAAGGCAAAACGCTCCTTGAAATACCAGCCACAGTTGGAGTAGTAGGAGCCATCGTAGCCCCGTGGCTTGCAGCGTTGGGAACAATAGCCGCCTTAGCCACAAGATGCACCATAACGGTTGAAAGAAGGGAATAGTTAACTCGAGCCGCAGAGCTGTTTCTTCTTCGCCAGTGCAACTGCGACAAATAAGAAAATTATGACCAAAGGCAATATTATGAGCCAAGGCAATGTTATGGCTGATGAAAATTCGGGTATTATTAGTTGACCTGAATATTGGTCATCCATCATTGGGTGTGGGTAAACATCATAGTTCTCTGGGTAAATGCCGATATCATGATATGATTGCAGGAATTCTGGAACTGCAAAAACTGTTTCATTCATGTATTTCTGTACAAGAGGCGTCGAAAAGTTGAAGGCTTCCTCAACTGACACCACTCCATCGCTGTCAGAATCTGCGGATGAATTGCACAGTGTGCTGGTGAAGTAGTAGTTCCAAGCGCTCCCTATTATCGGAAGCCCTTCCTCCTCAACACCGGCCCAACTCACCTCATTGGATGAACAGCAAGCCAAGGAAATGTGAGGTGCCGCATCGTAGCGGATAGGTTCAATAAATTCTTCTGCCAAACAAGTGTCGATCATAAGAATCTTCTTTGATGTAACCAGTTTTTCCCACTCGCCGGGGAACCAATCGTTCCACAGAAGAACGTTACGCATCCACATTCCATGTGTGAATATGTAAAGCAACGCAACATCTTCAGAACGGGTATTATTGTTCAGCCATTCTAATGCCTCTTGAACTGTTGGAATTGTCAAATTGTCGTGTTTCACATACATGTGGTCACTATTCCAACCCAAATTCACCAAAGCCTCTTGCATTCTCTGAGAATTGATGAAGTTAACTGGCAAATTGGTCCATCCTTCGGGAAAATTATTCATTTCTAAAAGGACAGCCCATCCGTTAACCGTCCGATCATCGAGTAATTCGTAAAGACTACTAATTTCATCGGATAACAAGTCGGTTGCTAGGACTTTTGAGATTGAAAAGTGTAGATTTAACAACGATAGTGAAGTGACAAACAACAAAACAATCTTGGCCTTCATTCTAAGCCTCCATTTCGATGTATCATAGGAAACACATTCAATACTTCAGATATTCTTTTTTTTATATTTTCTCAGATGATTTCCACAAATATTGAAAATAATCATTTCTGAAACACTGAAAATTCTACATTAGGTTGGGACGTAAATGCGCGCGCATATTCCTGAGGAAAAAATACTCTAAAATATCTTTTATATAAGAGAAAAATGCCTTCTCTTCATTCTCAAGAAATTTCCGATGAGAAGTGAATGCCCGAATGTTATCATCAAATACAACCTTACCTATTTTTCTAATCCTTAAAGAAACGTCGTGATCTTCTGATGTGAGCAACTTTTCGTCGAATCCTTCAATCTTCCAGAAAGCATTGGTCCTGAATGCACAAGAAGCGCCCCAGAACAGAGGATAATTGATTCTTACCAGGATTTTCTGAAGGGCATTTGTAAGGCTGTAAAGATACGGTCTTTTTATTTTTTCAAGAGGAAACAGAGGACCTGTCACACAGGCAATACTCTGATCTTGGAAAGTCTCTACGATGCCTTTCAACCAAAATTTTGATGCAACTGTGTCCGCATCGATGAATGCCAACAAACTACCCGTTGCCATATTTGCTCCCAAGTTTCTTTGAATACTCGGGCTTTTTTCTAGGGAAATTACAATTTTATCTGCATATTTCTCCGCGATCTTCACAGTAGCATCTGAACTTCCACCATCAACGACTATTATCTCAAAATCCTCACAGCCTTCCTGGTTTTTTAGTGAGATTAAACATCTTTCTAAATAATCTTCTTCATTCAATGTAGGGATGATCGTTGAAACCAAAGGGTTCAGGACAGGTCACTCTCCAATAGTCTATTCTAGATGCATCTGCATAAAACATTTAACGTAAGTCTGGAAATATTTGAAAGGGACTATGTTCATGCACATACGAGTTCTGGCAAGATTAACGAGAATAAGGACGTACTTGCTCACACTATTTTCAATCATAGCTTTAATATTTCTGATCTCCCCGCAAAATCTTTTCTCTTCTAGAACGGTTATAGTTTTCTTTGCTAATCTCTTTATGACAGCCTTCGTGTACGCGTTTAATGATGTAGAAGATGCCGCTGATGACTACGACATCTTGGAAAAGAGAAAAAGAAACCCTATTGCCAACGGTGATTTATCAAGAACACAAGGATACCTGATTAGTTTCTTACTTCTATCAATTGGGTTGTTTTTACTATTGATTATTAGTCCCTTAGTTTTTTTCTTTGGTTTAGTCCTAGCTTTTGTAGGATTTTTCTATTCATGGAGACCTGTGAGATTCAAATCTATGCACTTTATAGATCTAATTTCGCACGTAATTTGTTTGGGTGCCCTTCAATTTTTCATAACATACTTGACATTCCGATCTATTGACCTTTTCGTTGTCCCCTTCTTAATGATAATTTTACCCTTTTCATTAATGGTTGAAATCCTCTATGAGCTTAGAGACTTCAATGTCGACAGGAAAGCAAACATAACAAACACAATTCAAAGATTCGGAAGGTTTGACATAAAGAATTTATTGATTACTTCCGGGGTGATAACGATTATTGGATTTACTGTCATATTCTTTGCCATTCCATCAGAATACAAGATGGTCATCCTTTTTGGTTCGATATTTTTAGCTATTGTAATTGTCTCAAAAGTGAACAGGTTTTTGAAGATGTATTGTTCGAAAACCTCCTTCAAATGAAGGTTAACTTGACGCGCATAAGTCTTATGCGCGTGCTCTTGCTGTTTCCCAAAGATATTGAAAATAGTCTCTTGCAAACTTGACCAGTCCCATGTGATTTGACCATATGACAAGCGTTGCCTCGTCCTCACCAAGAAAAAGCAAAGCCTCTCTACCATCTGCAATGACGCCTCCACCAAACATACTATCTCGAACTCTAACTTTCTCAATCCCAGCCAGCTTCTCCGCACCCCAATCTTTCGTAACCATAACTTGGACGTTAACTCCACTGTCACATAAGCGACTCAACAATGGAACACCTGCATCCATAAATCCCTTCGCAAACAATGGAGCCGCAACCATTAATTCCTTCTTGGTCTCTTCCAACATCTCCCGCAGCTTCGCCAAAATGCTGAACTCCCCTCGTAAAATCCAAATGTCAGGCTTCTCACGTAACTCTCTCCGTTCATACAAAGGCTGCAACTCGTTCACCACTACACGTTTCCATTGACCCACCATCTCTTCCAACCTAAGCCTAGCCGCTTCTAAAGCCTCGGAAGGAGACTTGGGATAGTAACGTTTAGGCCTCCCACCCTCAGCCTTAACCCAGCCCTTTTTGACTAAACTGTTCAGGGTCTCATAAATCTTGGAATAAGGA
>JAUWDY010000024.1 GCA_030608565.1 Candidatus Bathyarchaeota archaeon
TTGGAGACGATTGGCACTTCGACTTTGAAATACCTAGAAAAGCAGGAATAAGATCCTTCTTCTTGGATAGGAAAAAACAAAGGTCAGGCAAGCATGTTGTGAAAGACCTCATAGAGTTTCTGTCCGTGATTTCATGAAATCCTCAAGGATTTGAACCCACGCCCTTCTGCATGCATGAAAGGCGACAACACTCAACCGGGTCAAATTCTGTGACGTACATACGGGCCCCTTCTGGAATATTATTGTGACACACTCGTGTCCAGATAAGCAAAAGCGATCCGCAAAGGCTGTAGGTTTGTCCCTTCGTTTATGTTGGATGCATGCAAATTAGAAACTTAGAAAGTTCATTTCATAAGGGTCAGTGATTCCTGTGCACACGGTCGATTAGGACTTAATCATTGTCAATATCACTTTGAATTTCTTAATGGCCTTCAAGGCGTGTGGTTCATTAGCAGGCATCAAAATCATTTCACCATCCTTCAGGTGAAAGGTTTTGTCAGAGATAACAACCTCTGCTTCACCATCGATGAGGTAAACCAAGGCATCGTAGGGCGTTGTATGTTCACTTAATCCTTGGCCCTCGTCAAAGGCGAACAAGGTCACCGTACCCGTTTCTTTATCAACGATCGTCCGACTAACTACAGCTCCGTCTTGGTAGTCTACTAAGTCAACTAGACAAAGTGTATGTGCTACAAGTCTTTCATCTCTCTCTTGGCTCTCAGCGTGTTTCATTATACACACCTGTTATGCATATATCCAGCGCACGCAAATTAAACACTTGTCAGGCAAATGCTTTCCACCCTAGTCAACCTACGATGCATGCATGCAAGGTCAATCCAACTTCAGTAGAGATAAAGCTATCAGTTGTAAGGTGGAATTGATATTCTCTAATGTTCAAGGAAAGCATAAGTTGGGTGATTTCTAAATGTATAATCCCAATAGACTAGTTGTTTTGACTGGTTTTGAGCCCTTCGCAGACTTCAAAGTGAACCCTTCATGGGAAGCCGCAAAAACATTCGATCACAAAGAGATAGACTCTTTCAAAGTAAAATCCTTTCAAATACCACTAGCATACAAAGAAATCAACCCCACAATCACAAGGATAATAGACGTTCAGAAACCAGCGGTCGTAATCAACATGGGACAGTCCTATCGTCCCCTAATCTCATTGGAAAAGGCAGCCTTAAACTTCGCAGATCTAACCGAATCTTCCATACTCTACAACTGTGGAACCCGCCCAAAAGACCAAACATTAGAAGCAAACGCGCCAACAGCATACTTCACAACACTACCTATACGAAAAATCCTTAACAAACTACGACAAAACAACATCCCAGCAGAAATATCCTACACAGCAGGCACATTCGGATGCAACCAAATATTTTATCACACAATGCACAAAATACACAAAGACAGATTAGACATCAAAGCTGGATTCATGCATGTCCCCAGCCTACCAACCCAAGCAGCACAACTACAAAAGGCAAGAAAAAAAGGGATCCCCAGCATGAACCTAGACACAACAACCAAAGCAGTTGAAATCACAATCAGAACAACAGTGAAAAGCATCAAGTAATAACATCCCCTTACAATGAAGCCTGCCAAGTCAAAACCTTTACATTTGTAAACGTTTATATCCAAGAGAAATCTCCTAATCAACATGAAAAACCTCTTGGGGCGAGAGAAAAACGCAAGCAGCTAGCAAGGTTTTACCAAGCCAAAGAGTGAAGATTTTCCGAGGAGAGATACATGTTATCAAAGAGAGGTGTAAACAATGTCGACTCTGCATCAATCTTTGCCCCACACAAGTACTCCAAGAATCCGAAGAAGTAAACGAAAAAGGTTACCACCTCCCGGAACTTATAGAAGAACCAGAAAAGGGAAAAATCTGCGTAGCCTGTGGTTTCTGTCAAATAATCTGCCCAGAATACGCAATTTGGGTTGAAGAAAAGAAAGAAGAAACCCCAACGGAGAAAAAATAATGGGAAAAACAGTTCTAACCGGGAAACACTTCTGGTACGGCAACATCGCCATAGCCGAAGGCGCAATAGCCGCTGGCTGCCGATTCTTCGCAGGCTATCCCATTACCCCCGCAAGCGAAATAGCCGAACACATCTCAAGAAGATTCCCACAAATAGGCGGAATATTCGTCCAATTCGAAGACGAACTCGCATCCATGGCCGCGATACTAGGAGCCTCTTGGACAGGGGTAAAATCAATGACCTCAACCTCGGGACCAGGCTTCAGCCTGATGCAAGAAAACATAGGCTTAGGAGCAATGATGGAAGTCCCCACAGTCATCGTGAACACGCAACGAGGAGGACCAAGCACAGGCCTACCAACACTCACAGGCCAAGGAGATGTCATGCAAGCGAAATGGGGAAGCCACGGACAATACGAAATAATTGCGCTCTCACCCGACTCACCACAAGAAGCATTCGACCTCACAATACGTTGCTTCAACCTCGCCGAAAAATATCGAGTTCCCGTCATCCTTCTCGCAAGCGAAACTATCGCTCACAGCGCTGGAAAGGTTGTTGTCCCCCCAGAAGATGAAATAGAACTTGTATACCGGAAGAAACCAAAGGTTCCACCAGAAGAATATTTACCATACAGGCCCGACGAGGACCTAGTTCCTCCAATGGCATGTGCAGGCGAAGGATACACAATCACCACAACGGGGCTCACCCACAATGAGAAAGGCTACCCAGACACAACCGCTGAAGCACAAGAAAAACTTGCCAGGCGACTAAACGACAAAATTCGGAAACACAGAAAGGACATCGTGGACGTAAAAGAAGAAAACATGGAAGACGCCAAGATTGCAGTTGTCTCTTACGGACAAGTTTCACGCCCAGCAAAGAGAGCCGTCAAAATGGCAAGAGAAGAAGGAATCAAAGCGGGAAGCATCAAACTCATTACCATTTGGCCCTTTGCGGAACACGTCATACACAAGTGGGCGAAACAAGTAGAATACTTCATTGTCCCAGAACTAAACTACGGACAGATCTATCTGGAAGTAAAAAGAGAAGCAGATGGAAATGCTCAAACCATCCTAATCCCAAGAATGGGAGGCACATTATTCACACCCAGAGAAATCTATCAGGAAATAAAGAAAGTGAACAAAAAGTGAGCAAACAGATCTCAAAAGAAGAAAAGCTTGAAGAGCTCCATCCCATGGATAAATGGCTTAGATCCGAGCGGATGCCACACATCTGGTGCCCGGGATGCGGCATCGGCCCCACACTGTACGCCTGGGCCAGAGCGCTTGATAGAGTTGGAATAGACAAGGACAAAGTGGTCTACGTATCCGGAATAGGCTGCAGCGGCAGAGGCTCCGGCTATCTAAACGTAGACGGCTTTCACACGACCCATGGCAGAGCCATTCCATTCGCGATTGGAATCAAGCTTGCCAAGCCAGAACTATGCGTAAACGTAATTTCAGGAGACGGAGACCTCTTTTCCATCGGAGGCAACCATTTCATCCACGCATGTAGAAGGAATGATGATCTACTCGTCATTTGCATCAACAACTTTATCTATGGCATGACCGGTGGACAGCTTGCGCCTACTACCCCTCGAGGGCAATACGCTACTACTGCTCCCTATGGAAATATCGAGCATCCGTTTAATACTCCTCATGTAGCTGACGCATCTGGAGCCGTTTATGTCGCTAGGTGGACAAGTATTCATGTAAGGCGACTAGAAAAATCCATAGCTGAAGCCCTAACAATGAAAGGCTTCCGGTACATTGAAGTCCTGTCGCCGTGCCCAGTAAATTACGGAAGACGAAATAAGCTTCCTGAACCGGATGATATAGCAGAATGGTTTAGGCAGTCCTCCGTAGTCAGGAACGGTGCAGACACAAGCGAGGTTCAAATCGAGAAGGATAAGCCTCTAATTCTTGGAAACTTTGTCAAGCGAGTGGAGAAGCTAACGTATTATGAAGGACTGAAAAAGTTAGAAGAGAGGGTGCGAGGGGCGAGGTGACAGCGGGATAATGAAACAAGAAACGAGAAAGGAGATTATGTTCACGGGGTTTGGAGGTCAAGGGGTTATAACCGCTGGTTACATTACTGGTCAAGCAGCTGCGGTCTATGATGACAAGGAGAGCGTTCTAACGCAGGTTTATGGGCCAGAGGCTCGAGGATCAGCTTGCTACAGCGGCGTCGTAGTGGATGAGGAAGAGATAGACTATCTTTACCTTCTCAGTCCTCAGGTC
Source organism: Candidatus Bathyarchaeota archaeon (assembly GCA_030608565.1). Classification (GTDB taxonomy): domain Archaea; phylum Thermoproteota; class Bathyarchaeia; order Bathyarchaeales; family Bathyarchaeaceae; genus SOJZ01. The sequence continues at coordinate 4,223 of JAUWDY010000024.1, forward strand.
ATGGTGGTTATGAGCCAAGATGCATACGAAAAGTTCCTGCCTAAACTTCAGGAAGGAGGAGTGGTGATTGTTGACAGCTCTCTTGTCGAGGTTGATGAACGAGTGAAGAAATATAGGTTATACAAGGTGTCGGCTACTGAGATAGCGGAAGAAATGGGAGCTAGGATTATCGCAAACGTTGTTATGCTCGGTTTTGTGAGTAGAATCTGGGACGCAGTGAGCGTTGAGGGAATGCGGGAGTCTGTTAAGAGTAGGGTCCCAAGGAAACACTTAGACTTGAACATCAGAGCGTTTGAGAAAGGAGTTGAGCTGGGTGAGAAAGCCTTAGCGAAGGAATGTTAGAAAGTACAGACTTGGGAGAGGAGGGAGATTGGTGTCCGCTTTAACCGCTCACAGAGAAAGACCAACGAAAGAAAAGATAGGTGTATTCGTCTGCCACTGCGGTCGAAACATCGCTACAACAGTGGACACCAAGAGAGTAGTTGAAGAAATCTTAAAACATCCAGCGGTGGTACATGCAGAAGACTACGACTATGTATGTAGCAGCCCAGGTCAGGAGCTTATAGAAAAGGCCATTAAGGAAAAACGGTTGACAGGATTTATCGTAGCCGCTTGTTCTCCCTCGCTTCATGAAACAACCTTCAGAGAGGTTGCTGAACGCACCGGCCTCAACCCGTACAAGTGCGAAATAGCAAATATTCGGGAGCAAGATAGCTGGGTTCACGAAGACAAAGAAAAAGCTACGGAAAAAGCTATAAAACTGACGAAGAGCGCCGTGGAAAAGGTTATTCGGAACGAGGAGCTAGAGCCAATTAAAGTCGGTCTCTACAAAAAAGCTCTGGTAATAGGCGGTGGAATCGCTGGAATCAGAGCTGCTTTAGACATTGCCGATGCGGGCTTCCCAGTCGTTTTAGTGGAAAAAGGATCCACCATCGGAGGGCACATGGCGAAATTAGCGGAGACCTTTCCCACGCTTGACTGTGCTAGCTGCATCTTAACCCCTCTAATGAGCGCAGTTGCTCACCACTCCAACATCAGACTACTTACCCTGTCCGAGATTATGGATGTTGAAGGATATTTAGGAAACTTTCATGTACGCATAAAGAAAAACCCTAGGTACGTTGACCCAGAGAAATGTAATCTCTGCAACGATTGTGTAGACATTTGCCCGGTCACCGTCTCTTCCGAGTTTGATGAAGGATTAAGTCTCAGAAAAGCTATCTACATTCCGTTTCCCCAAGCTGTACCATCTTCATACCTAATCGATCTAGATGCATGTCTTGGGATGAACCCAATAACCTGCGGTAAGTGCGCGGAGCCAGATATTTGTGGCCCAGAGGCTGTCAACTTTGACGACCAAACGGAAATTATCGAAGAAGACATCGGAGTCATAGTCGTCGCGACCGGATACGAGCTTTACAACCCAGAGAACATCGGGGAGTATGGAGCCGATAAGTACCTTGACGTCATAACCTCTCTCCAGTTTGAGCGGTTGCTATCACCTAGTGGACCCGCAGTGGGAATACCTAAGAGACCTAGCGACGAGAAAATCCCGAAGAGAATAGCTTTTATCCACTGTGTTGGATCGAGGGACGAAAGACACCAGCCTTATTGCAGCCACATTTGTTGTACCTATTCTGCAAAACATGCCCTTCTATTCAAAGAATTGGTTCCAGATGCGGATATTTACTCCTTCTACATAGACATTAGAGCGGTGGGAAAAAATTATGAGGATTTCATAAGAAGAGTGCAAGAGGAAGCGGGAGTCCATTACATCCGAGGAAAAGTTTCAAGAATTTACGAGCAAGACGGAAAAGTGAAAATTTTTGGCGTAGACACTTTGCTGAATAAGAGAATAGAGATAGAAGTTGATATGGCTGTTTTGGCTTTGTCCATGGTTCCTGCCCATGGCATCGAAGATTTAGCCAGTAAAATGCGAATTCAAATTGATGGAAGCGGATTTCTTCAAGAATTGCATCCAAAGCTACATCCAGTAGAATCTGCAACTTCAGGCATCTTCTTAGCGGGTGCTGCACAATCTCCGAAGGATATACAGGATACTGTGGCTCAAGCCAGCGCGGCTGCGAGTAAAGCGTTAGGTATACTGACTCAGGAGAAGATCAGTCACATTCCTACGGTCGCCACCGTGGATACAGACCTTTGCAGTGGCTGTCGTCTCTGCATTTCCGTTTGCCCATATGGAGCAATAAAGTTGATTGACGAAAAAGCAGAGGTGAAGGAGGTTCTCTGTGAAGGTTGTGGCGCATGTGTTTCTACGTGTCCTTCAGATGCTATCAGCTTGAGAAATCACACAGATGAACAAGTTAGTAGCATGCTCAAAGCTCTTGTTGGAGAGATTTAAGATGGATATCGGATTTGAGCCAAGGATTATTGCGTTTCTCTGTCAATGGTGTGGTTATCAAGGTGCAGACATGGCGGGTACCTCCCGTCTCAAATATCCACCTTCAATCGTGTCGATTCAAGTTCCTTGCAGCGGCCGTATCGAGACAAAACAAGTTTTGGAAGCTTTATCGAAATCCGATGGAGTTCTAATTGCAGGCTGTCACACTCCGAACGATTGCCACTACGTCAGCGGCAACTTCAAGTGCTTGAAGCGTGTAACTCTTTTGAAAAAGTTTCTGAAGCAGGTGGGAATAAATCCCGCGCGGATCAGGTTAGAATGGATTTCCGCTACGGAGGGAAGAAAATTTGCGAGGGTGGCTAGAGAGTTCACTAATGAAATAAAAGAACTTGGACCCTTTGATTTTAATGGAAAATCCTCGCAGGAAATAAAAGCAAAACAAGATAGCAAGTTGCGTCTAAAAGAGATGGGTGGTAAGGAGAATGAATGAACTGGCGGAAAGAGTGAAAGAGATTAGTGATCAAAATGTGTATAGTTGCTATCTATGTGGTAATTGTAGCGCTGGATGCATGTTTACCGATGAGATGGACACCTTACCACACCAAGTAATAGCGCTTGTCCAAATGGAAGATAAAGATGCACTTGAAAAAAACACTTCATGGATATGTGCATCCTGCTTCGTCTGCTCTGTCAGATGTCCAAGAGGCTTAGATGTAGCAGCGATCATGGAAGCCCTAAGGGAAATCAAGATCAGGGAAAGGGGCTTCAGAAAAATAGACCTGAGAAAAATTAAAGACATAGAAAAACTGCCCCAAATAGCCATAACTGCGGCTGCGCAGAAGTTCACATGGTGATTTTATGGAAGTTCTCTACTACCCCGGCTGCTCTTTAAAAAACACCTATCCTGAATTCGAAAAGAGCACCTACGCGGCGTGTGAGAAATTGGGGATAAACCTAGTGGAGATTCCGGAGTGGAACTGTTGCGGGGTTGTCCCCAGCTTAGCCACTGACAACGTGATGCGGCATCTTGGGGCTGTTCGTTCATTTATCAACGCACAAGAGAAGGGAAAAGAAATAGGAACCAATGTTGTAGTTACCCTCTGCTCCATGTGCTACAACGTTTTGAAAAGAGTAAATTTGATTTTGAAAGAGCAAGCAGATGTGCTGAAAAATGTTAACGACTTCATAGATGACCAGCCAGACTACGTTCCAGAACTGGAAATAGTACACTTCTTAAATCTCCTCAAAAACGTAGGTTTCGACAAGCTTAAAGAAAGAATCGTTATACCTTTGAGAGGATTGAAAGTGGCACCTTACTACGGTTGCGCGCTTCTTAGACCAGATAGACCGAAAGGAGTTCCTATAGACGACCCAGAGAACCCCACAGTCATTGAGAACCTTATAAGAAGCATAGGAGCAGAGCCAGCTGAATTTCCTTTTAAGACGGAATGCTGTGGGAACTACCACATCGTATTTGAACCCGGCATTGTGGAGATGCGAACCAAGAAAATCATTGGTTCGGCGAGGTCAGAAAAGGCAGATGTTATTCTTTCTCCATGCCCTCTCTGCACCTATAACCTCCAGCATGGAAATGAAACCTTAGATAGGAGCGAACAGGTTCCTGTAATCTTCTTTACTCAGCTGTTAGCCCTATCTTTAGGCGTCAAATCTCACCTTTCTACCGAAATGGAAAATCAAATCTTGAAGAAAATAGGAGGAGAAAAGTTTGTCTGAAGAGAAGAACCCAATGGCCACCATTTACATAATGGGTAAGGCCTACAAAGTTCCAAACACTCTGACTATCATGAAGGCCATCGAATACGCAGGATACCGTTTCATTCGAAGTTGCGGTTGTCGAGGGGGCTTTTGCGGGTCATGTACCACTTTTTACAGAGTGAAAAACGACTATAAGCTCTACGTTGACTTGGCCTGCCAGAAAAGGGTAGAGGACGAAATGTACATAGTTCAACTTCCCTTCATGCCAGCTGAGAAGCCAAAATGGGACATAGACAAAATGAAGCCTACGACGGATGAAGTGATAAGAGTGTTCCCAGAAATCGCAAGATGCCTTTCATGTAACGTTTGCACTGAGGCTTGCCCACAGGACATAGAGGTAATGCGTGCCATTCAGGCGCTTCGTAGGGGCGACTTGGAAGACGTGGTCAACCTGACGTTCGACTGCATTTCATGCGGTGCCTGTTCAATCCGATGTCCAGCTGAGATTACCCATTATCAGGTGTTTCAGCTTGCGAGGAGACTCCATGGAAAATATGAGACAATTCCAGCTAAACATCTCATGGAAAGGGTGAAGGAGATAGAAAAGGGCAACTTTGACGATAAAATGTCCAAACTTATGGACATGAATGTAGAGAAGTTAAAACAACTATACAAAAAGAGAGAGATCGAAAAATGAAGAAAACGGAAATAATTGAAGGATATCTTGGATACATGCGTGAATCCATAGAAGCCGTTGAGAAAACTAGAGCGAAGAGATTGAAAGAGACTTTTCCACTTATGAGCCTTGAAGAACGAGAGAAGATCCTGAAGAAGTTTCATCCAGATTACAAAGAGGAAGCGAAAAGACCTGCAAAAGTTGGACCGAACAAAGGAGATCTGATGCCACATGAAGTTGCAGACTTGCTTGAAGCCTACCCGCTAGCAAAGCCAAAAGATATAGACTTATCAAAAGTGGATTTTGACGTTGACATTCTCATCATTGGTGGCGGCGGAGCGGGAATGACCGCGGCTTTGTGGGCGAATTACACCGGAGCAAACGCGGAAACCATACTCATTGTGCAGAAACTAAGGCTTGGTGACTCCAATTCTATAATGTCTCAAGGAGGCGTACAAGCCGCAGATAAACCTAATGACGGCCCAGGACTTCATTACCTTGACGTTATGGGCGGTGGACACTTCACGAATGACAAGAAACTTGCAAGAAGACTCGTATCAGACGCTCCAATGCTAATAAAATGGCATGAAGATCTCGGAGTAATCTATGACAAAGAATCAGATGGCACAATGGTTACAATACATGGAGGCGGAACGTGTAGAAAACGAATGCATTCCGCGAGAGATTATACGGGTCTGGAAATAGTGAGAAGTCTTAAAGACGAAGTTTTGAACAAAAATATATCGGTTTTAGAGTTCACCTCTGCCGTGGAACTTCTCACAGATGAACAGAAACAAGTTGCTGGAGCCGTCTTATACAACATGGAAACGCAAGAATACTATGTTGCAAAAGCGAAATCAACAATACTGACTACTGGCGGATTTGGCAGGCTTCACATACAAGGATTTCCAACCACGAACCATTATGGAGCAACAGCCGACGGAATCATTCTAGCTTACCGAGTAGGCGCAAAATTAAGAGACCTAGACGCTGTGCAATATCACCCCACAGGCGCAGCATATCCTGAACAGATAGTGGGATTACTGGTTACCGAAAAAGTGAGAGGATTAGGAGCGCAGCCGGTGAACAAGAATGGCGAACAATTCGTCTATCCACGAGAGCCAAGAGATGTAGAAGCATCGGCAATAATTCGAGAGTGCTACAAGAGAAACAACGGCATAGAGACCCCTACAGGAATGAAAGGAGTTTGGTTGGATTCACCAATGATAGAGATACTTCAAGGCGAAGGAACAATAGCAAAGAAGCTTCCAGCCATGCTTAGACAGTACAAGCGCTTTGACATTGACATGACCCAAGATCCGATTCTAGTATTTCCAACATTGCACTTCCAAAACGGTGGCGTAATAGTAAAAGAAAATGCTGAGACAACCGTTCAAGGATTATTCGCAGCAGGCGAAGTAACAGGCGGAACCCATGGAAAGAACAGACTAATGGGAAATTCAATACTTGACTACAGCGTATTCGGAAGAATAGCAGGAATAAACGCGGCAAAATACGCTAAGAAAGCCAAAATCGGCAAACTGACGTTGAATCATGTAACAAAATACAAAAAGATGCTCAAAGAAGCAGGCATAGAAACCGATAGAAAAGCACCAATTCTGCTACCAGAGTATAGAGGAGAAAAAGTTCTTTCGCGCACATTAGAAATATTTTAGAAATATTCAGCAATGGAAAGAAGTTAATCTGAATTCGTTGCACTGGTCTTTTTGTCCGTAAATTCCAAGATGAAATCTCAAGTTTTTCGTTCAAGCCCCATCTTTCATTTTGAGGATTGTATGAGCAAACGCCATGAAACATCTTTACTCGCCAAAACAAATTATTAATCGAAAACCCGATAAAAAGACATGTGATGGTGAAGAATATGATTGTGGGTATAATGGCTGACACGCATGATCGTTTGCCTCTGGTTGACAAAGCCGTAGAACGGCTAAATGAAAAAAAGGTTGAATTGGTGCTGCACGCTGGAGACTACATCGCTGGCTTTGTGATTCCTCATTTCAAACCATTAAAAGCCGATCTGATTGGAATTTTTGGTAACAATGACGGTGATCACGAATTGCTGAGAAAGCAGTTCAAAGAAGCTGGCTTCGATCTGCGTGGAGCGTTCGCCGAAGTTAAAATCGATGGCCTAAGAATCGCGATGTTGCACGGCGAAGACGAAGAGCTACTTCATTCGTTGATCAACGCGGAGAGTTATGATGTGATCGTACACGGGCATACACATAAGGCAAAAACTTACAGAAAGGGAAAAACACTTGTTATAAACCCCGGTGAAGTCTGTGGATACGTGACGGAAAAATCGACGATAGCTACACTGAACACTGAATCGTTCGATGCGAAGATAATTCCACTGAGATAAAAAAATCAAGCAAGCCTGTCTTTTATTATCTTTTCCACGGTTTTCCTTACTCCATCCCAGCCTTCGATTACTTTCGAGTGAACTATTTCGAAGGCTTCCTTCGATGTGCTAATGTGTAGTTCCTCGCCAGTAGCAGTTCTTGAAAGGTATCTGGCTGCTCTGAGCACCTCACCGTTTAGTCGAGAATCTGTGACGTCTGCTAGGTGGCAGACTAATGCTTCGATTGTTCTAGGCCAAATAGGCCCTGCTGCACCTCCATGATGTGCACAAACTATATGGATCAGGTTAAGGGGAAAGCCTCTTCGAATCAGTTCTGAAACGGCGAGTGTCAGATGGTCTAACCGTTCAGCTAAAGGCGTTGCTGTATAAGTTCCGTTTTTCTCTTCTTCGTAGGTTAACGGCTTGAAGATGTCGTGCAAAACCATCCCTGCGATTACTAGGTCTCTGTCTATCTTCCCGTGATAGATTTTCTCGATGACCTTGCAGAGTGTTAAGGCGATCTCAGTTGAAGCTATCGTGTGTTCAAGAAAGCCTCCTGGGTAACTGTGATGACGGGACAAGCCAGCAGGTGATCTATTTAGAGGTAAACCAGTGTACACTTTTCCCTCTATTTCGACCAAGGGGTTTTCGATGAGTGAAGATACTTTTTCCCGAAGCGATTTATCCCTTATTTTTTCCACGATCTTCTTAAGTCGAGGGTCCAAAAGTACTCCTCCGTCAATCTACAACCATCGTCTTACTCTTATTTTATGCTTGTCGAGTTTTTTGTTAGAAAGGATATCTTGCTAAGCTTTACTTTTCTCTTCATTTGCTATTATATGTGCCATTCGAATGGGCTTAGGGATTTTCCGACAAGGAGGGCGTCGATGATCCTACTTCAAGGGAAGGAACATCGAAAGAAGGGCTATTAAAATAAATGACGTAGCCACGACAACTATCGATCTCGCAATGGACATTTTGTAGTTTTCACGGATAGCAATTACAAGGAGAACTATTGACCAGAGTCGGAAAATGGTGAAAACGTTCATGGCTGCGTCTGCAATCGTGTTAAGAAGCGGATAAACCGATATCTGAAAGCCTGTTGCAAGTTGGAGCACTTCTTCTTGACTGGCAGTGAACGAGTCTGCGAGGCGGAGTACCTGTTGTATGAGGAGAGGTGTTGATGCGTATCCAGCTAATGTTAGCATGTTTTTGAAGGTACCCTTTCCCCCGAGACGGCTTGAAAAACCATGAATAAGGGCTGAACTTATTAACCAAATTCCGAAGACGCTGATTAACCCGAGCGTTGCATTTATAGTCATTGCGGCTTGACGGAGTTGCTCAGGGTTGACAATCCCTCCTGGTCGTTGGTCAACAAAGAAGCTCGTAGGAAGCTTTCCTGTGTAATTGAAGCTTGCCCACGCCGCAACGATGGCTATCACTAAGATCAAGGCTGTCGCCTTCATGAGGCTTGGCTTCTCCAGTATTGACCTGAATGAACTTCGAGGAGAGGTTAGACATCCTATGATTTCTCTTATGAAACTCATTTTTCCATTTTCTATTTTATTCATATCTTAAAGCCTCCACAGGAGCTAGCTTTGATGCTTTCCTAGAGGGGTAAAGCCCGGACAAGGTTCCAGTTATGACCGCAAATGCTATCCCAATTACTCCAACTTCCAGTGATGGCACAGATGTTAGAGGAACATCCATCGTAAACGCCAAGACGGTTGACGCTATCTGGCCGAGGAAGACCCCGAAAACTACGCCGATCACGCCTCCGATTAATCCCGTCAGTAAGGATTCGGTGAGAAACATCATCAATATATCCCTGCTTTTCGCACCTAGCGCTTTCATCACTCCTATCTCACGTGTCCGCTCCATAACTGAAATTGTCATAGTGTTAATGACCGCAACTCCTGCAACAATTAAGGAGATTGCGGCTATTCCACCAAGTATCGCCTCCATTATCGTCATTACGCTTCCAACCATCCCTGCAATAGCCTCAGACGATATTACCATCACGTCTTCGCTGAGTTCATCTTCGATTTCTCTTGTAATCTTGTCGATGGATTCCACGCTCTCGGCTTTTACTATAATCCGGTCGACTGTGTTGCCGGTGTGGAAAATCCGTTGTGCCGTTGTGAAGGTAGTGTATATTTGGGTATCTGCAGAGCCAAACATCATTCCTCCTCCAACTTCCTCTAGAATCCCAGCCACTCTAAGAGTGCTAGTCGCCTTTTCTTCCTGCTCTGTAATATCCAACGTTACACGACTTCCAAGGCGTGCTATAGGTTCCTCAAGGTGTTGAGGGTGAGCAACTGTAGCGCCTAATACCGTAGACATGCTATCGCTTCCCCGTAAGAACCTGCCCTCCACCACCTCAATGGTGGCAAAAGCTTGGGTATACTCTTCTGGAACCATGCCTGTAACCGTTACAGAGTCTGAATAACCACCTATTTGGATTTCCACCGTCTTGCTTATCACTGGAGTTGCCATAATCACACCTGATATTCTTTCTATTCGGTCAGTGTCTCTCAAAGTCAGCGCAGCTCCAACTCCTAGACTGGGGGTTTCATCTCTTTGTCCAGGCATTCCCATGAAGCTTCCAGGCATGACAATTATTGTGGTGGGATCCAAGAGCTCCATCTGCTGATTTATGGATACGCTCATTCCCTCCGTCATGGAGAGGAGGGCTACTATGGCTGAAATTCCTATCAATATACCCGTCACGTTGAGGGCTACTCTGAACTTGCGATCTTTTATTCCGTCCGTGGCCATGAAGACGATGTCCCCAAGCTTCACATATAGCCCCCCTATGGCCTCACACCAAATAGTATCCTGATTATGGTCCAGATTACGTCCCACAATGTTAGACTTGATCCCGCGTTCTGATTTGAGAACTCATTAACGACAACAGGTAGCTCAATCACGGCTTGGCGTTGCTGATTATATCCATCCCAGCAGCTAATTCTCATCTGAAGAGTATAGCTTCCTGAAGTAGCATTCGAGTCGACCATGAACTGGACCGTGAATAAGATGGGGCTGTCGGGGTCTACGCGGCCGATGTACTCGTAGCTTTGAGGAATGGATAAGAAGGGGCTGATTGAACGATTCTCAACGATTTCGATTTCAACAAACTCAACAGTTTCGGTTCCCAGTAGAAGCAGATCAGCCTCAATCGTCACCATTTCTCCAGGTTCCGCTGTTATAATTGAAGGCTGAATGTCGAGCAAGCGGAAGTCGATGATGCTGTGCACACGGATTGATATATCTTCAGTTAGGCTATCTGGCTGGTCGTCTACGTCATAGTAAGAGATAACTAACGGAAGGCTGTAGAGGTTTGCGTCTGCATCTCCACTGATACTAAGATTATAAACGACCGTTGCGGTTTGGTTCAATCTCAAGTCTCCCACAAAAACGAGCGTGGGATCAAGAGAAACAAATGGACTCTGAGAGTCGATTGTCAGCTGCACTTGAACGTCGTAAGCGTTTGATCCCCAATTCTTCAGCTCCAGTTCCACGGTTGATTCATTACCTGGAAAAACCTTGGTGGGGGTTACTTGAAAATTTTGAATAGCAATCCTTGTACGCTCTGTTGGCTCAACAGAGTCGATGGCAACGCCGATCTGCACATTGTCTTCATACTTTTCATTCGAGCTGTCAGTGTATTCTAGCTTGAGCGTTAAAGAATAGGCTCCAAGGGGGCAGTTGTTTGCAGCATACAAAACGGGATGCATCCATTCTATTTCATGGTAATGTATCTCTTCAAATACGGCGTAAGATTCCTTCACGATGGATATTCCTGAAACAGTTGAGGGAACGGTCAAAGTTGCTCTAACATCATAAGCATATCTCTCATCGATGTTTTCGATGGAAATGCTCATTTCGTTCTCCTCTCCAGCTGTAAGGTTATATCCAGCGACGTTGACCTCTAACAATGGCCTGTTGTATGCCATGGTAGGTTGTGTATACTTTATAGCGAATAACATTAGAAGGCATAATGCCAAAATTGTCGAACTTATTTTTCTAGACATGATTCATCACCTGAGTATTTCTTCCCTTACAATTAACCCATCCTGCATATGTGCTATGCGATCAACGGACTCGGCTACGAAAGGATCATGAGTGACTATCACGAATGTCTGCTGCTGTTCCCTATTCAATTTCCTAAGGATTTCCATAATCTCTTTACCTGTCTTTGAGTCTATATTTCCAGTAGGCTCATCACAAAGCACCACTGAAGGATTGTTGACTAAAGCTCTGGCGATAGCTACTCTCTGCTGTTCCCCACCGCTTAGCTCTGTAGGCTTGTGATCAAGTCTATCTCCTAACCCAACTCTCTCCAGAAGCTCTGTTGCCCTTCTTTTTCGCGCCTCCTGTGAGACACCGGCAAAAGCCATTGGAAACTCAACATTTTTCAAACCGGACATTCGAGCGACCAGATTGAAAAACTGAAAGACGAAACCTATCTCGCGATTTCTGAGCTCGGCTAGTTCATCGTCGTTGAGTTTGGAAATGTCTGTTCCTTTTATAAGCACTTTTCCTTCGGTCGGTCTGTCTAAAGCGCCTATGAGGTTGAGCAAGGTTGTCTTCCCGCTGCCTGATGGTCCCATGATGCTCATAAATTCGCCTGCTTCGACTCGTAGGTTTACTCCGCTAAGCGCAGAGACATCAAGGTTACCCATTCGATACTTTTTTTTCAAGTTTTGAGTTTCGATTACCGTACTCATTTTTGTCACCTCATCACGCATTTAGTTTCCCTCTTTGAGTTTCTCGCTTATTTCTTCCATTTTTTTAGTGGTGCTGTTCAAGAATTCTCCAATTTCTTTTAAGGCTTGGTCTGTCGGATTTTTCTCTAAAGCTTTCCGGAGATTGAGGAGTGCGCGAATGAATCGTTTGACAGGTTCCCGAATTTCACGTAGTTTCTCAGAACTGGGGCTAAACCAGAATCCGCCAAAGGGCAAGGGTGCTAGTAACTCTAACTTTTTCCGTAGTCTTTCTCCTAGTTTTGTTTGTTCTTCAAAGAATTTTTCACCCTGTTTTGTGAGCATGTAGCGTTTTATTCCCTCTGCTTCTTTTGGTAGCTCTTTTGTGTAGTCGTTGTCTTTGAGCCATGATAGAAGTGGATAGATTGAGCCTGGACTTGGTTTCCATCGTCCATCCGTTTCTTTTTCAATCTCTTCCATTATTTCTGACCCTGACATAGGTTTCTCTTTTAGGAGTCTAAGCACATAGTATCTTAGGAAGCCTTTTGGAACGCTTGCTGTGTGCCTTATCCACCGTCTGAATGTACATGGTGCATGCTCAAACATCATATCACCCGTAACTAAATTTAGTTGCATGTGTCCTCAGTAGCCTTTCTTTGATCTCAGTACGACGTTGAAACATGATATCACCAGAGATATCGCATTTGATATCAAACGTGATATATAACCTTTGCGCCAAAAAGAAACTACTCGCAGCCTATAAATGTAGAAGACAATAAAGCATTCTATATCCCCAAGATCATTTGTAATGATTTGGTGTTAAATGAAGATACCTTATTATGAATGTTGTTTAGGCCCGGAGTAATCAGCCTTTCTTTTCTCTTCATTCGTTATCATGTGGGCTTTCCATGTGGGCTCAGGGATTCTATGAAATCTCGTGCAACGAGTTACGATGTTTATGGCTCTTTGTAATGAGACTTTGTGCCCGATACTAATGTATACAGGTTCTTTTCCCGCCTTTGTGAAAAGTTTGGCGCCAATGATTTTTTCCTTATCCATGATAGGCATCCATCCTTGATCAGTGGCTGATTCAACTTTGCCATATAAAGGGTTTTTTGCGACACCTATCGTAGGTTTGTCTATCACTAAACCTAGGTGGGTAGCGAAACCGAGTTGATAGGGATGCATGATTCCATGGGCGTCGACTAGAAAAACATCTGGATGCACCTGTAGTTTTCTTATAGCTGAAAGAGCCGGCGGAATTTCTCTAAAAGAGAGCAAAGTAGGGATGTAGGGAAATCTTGTTTTAACATGCGCTACCTGTGATTCTATGAGTGATAATGAAGCGAAGTCGAGAACTGCCACGGCGCCAATGGACATTCTGTTTGTGTACGCAACATCTACCCCAGCTACGTAGTGGACAGTTTCAGGGAGCGTATCCTTACGTATCACCAGTTTGGACAACCGCAACTGCATCGCGTGCGCTTTCTCTACGGAAAACCTAGGGCTAAGTCTGATAGGCAATTCTGTCTAAGCCTCGATGAAACAATTAGCTCCAAGATATTGTCTGGCCTTAGCCTTTTTCACTTTTACCTTTTCTTTGAACGACTTTCGTAAGCCTTTTTATGGCACTTTCTAACGAGCTTCTTCGAGCATCAATCGTAACGTCTCCTCTGGTAGCTTCGATTACACGTCTGACAATGTCACATTTTCTTCGCAATCCTGGAACAAGGAAGTAGGCATCGTCCATAGCTGTAAGCTCAACATAAATGTGTTCCATCATTTGAAGATGGTTTTCTGCCGTTTTCAAGTCTCCTTCTCGAAGCGAATCAAGAGCGTCACGTCTCAGTTCTCCGATTACATCCACCAGTCCAAGCACGTAAGAAATCGATGGAACACCGAGTTCCTCAGGGCTGGCAAACTGTTTTTTCTCAATCAATCTGAGGTGTGTGTGTGCTTCAGTGTATTCCTCAAATGCTGCATTGACTGAACCAGAGTAAAATAGGTCTGGATGGCTTTTCGACACTTTGTGAAGTTTGGCAAACAGTTCGTTTGCTTCCTTAAGCAACTTTCTTGCATCATCAAATCTTTTTTGGTGCGTAAAAAGAATCGATTGTTTCGACAAGCGGGTTGCTTTGCGCATGTCGTTTTTAACTGCTTCTCGAATCTCTTCTCGCTTCCTCAGCTCGTTTTTAATCTTATCCAGAAGTGATTTCAATGACATGTAATTCACAACCAAAGGCATTAACTTAGGACACGCTAAACTCGTGTAAAAGTGTGGCTATGAATTTTGTTCCTTTAATGAATCCTTCCGCTGTGATGTTTTCGTTAGGTGCATGTGCACGTGATTCTGCGTGGCCACACCCAACCGAAACAACAGGGTAGCCAAGCCAGTTTCGAAACAGGTGCATCGGCCCAGACCCAGCGCTCGTCGGATATACAGCGGCTTCTTTGCCGTAAACTTTTTCAGCAGTTTTTATAACCGTTTGAACAAACTTGTCGGTGATCGGTGTCTTTACGGGTTCTGTTGAACCGTGACTAATCACTTCAATGTCCCCGAACCCACGATTTTTCAGATGTCTTACGAGTTTACTGAAGATTTCATTCGGCATCTGGCGTCGAACTAGACGAAAATCTAGTTTTGCCATCGCCTTGTTAGGTAACACAGTTTTAGAACCCTTATCAGTATATCCTGTGAGGAACCCGTTAATCGTGCATGTAGGCTGATACAACAACGCTTTTGGAACGTCTAGACCAGACACGTCGTGAATGTACTCCTTCAACCCCAACTCTTTCTTTTCTTCCTCTTCCTCATAGCGAATAGTCTTAAGACACTCAATCTCCTCAGCGGAGGGAGTGTCAACGTTATCGTAAAAGCCATCGATCAGAATTTCGTCTTTGTCGTTTTTCAACGTGTTCAACGCCCACGCTAGACGCCAAGCTGGGTTGGGAATCAGCGGAGCATTCGCGGAATGCACATCTCTGTTAGCGCCCTTAGCTCTTAACTCGACGGATAGAACGCCTTTTAGTCCTAGGTAGACATCGGGGCGTCCTTTTCGGTTGGTGCCTCCAAATTCCCAGATGGCTGCGTCAGCTGAAAAGAGGTTTTTATGTTTTTGAATGACGGGTGGTAAATGTGGGCTTCCTATCTCTTCTTCTCCTTCGATCACGAATTTTATGTTAACCGGAACGCTTCCCATGGTTTCTAGAAAGGCTTGAACAACTTTTAGCCTAGAAACAATGTTTCCTTTGTTGTCGGATACTCCTCTGCCGTATATTTTTCCGTTGCGTATTTCGCCGCTGAACGGGTCGCAAATCCATTCTTCAAGTGGTTCTGGTGGCTGAACGTCGTAATGGTTATAGAATAAAAGCGTCTTTTTTGATGTCTCTGATTTTATTTCGCCGTAAACAACGGGGTTTCCCTCTTTTTCTGGAATAATTCTTGTGGAGAGACCAACTTCTCTCATCATTTTCTCCACCATTTTTGCACACTCCTGCATTCCCTCTCCTTTCGCTGACACACTTGGCTGCTTTACAAGTCGGACAAGATCACCGATGAATTCTTGGGAGTGAGCGTCAACATACTCGTAGATTTCTTGTAAATGCATGGCACCACTTTTCTACGTTAAGACTTATTAATGAATTGATTACCCCTACCCAACCGCTTTTTCCATAAGAGAGTACAAATCTGACCGAGTTTGAGGGGCTCTTCCAAACCCTAAACAGTGGAGATATCCCCCGATAAGTCGGAATTTTTCCGAAGTTTTGTTGTTTCGTGATATACCATTCATGCTATTCATTCACGCTCCTATTTTTCCCTCTCGTTTTTTCTTTTGGATTTGGAAGCCTAACGATAGAGGTATGAGATTCGTTAGGCTCTAACGCTATGTTGTTCATCATTATCACCTTTTGAGTAAATTGGCTATGAATCCTTTAACCTTGTCAATGAATCCGAGTAAGCCTTGTTTTTCCCCTAAAAATCGCATGTTACATATGCGAAAATGAAAATGAGGTTAGGAATCCAAAATCAAGTTTTGCTACAAACTCAGATTTCGAGGAATTTCTTCCCGAACTTCCCAACCTCACTATCTTAAATAGTCAGATAGCAACTCATTAACGTTTTGCTCTTTTTAAAAAAATTAATACATAAGCCCTCATTCATTTATTGATTATTTGCGAAATACATTCATGCTCATAAAATTTGGGGGCTTTCAAGAAATATAAAATTGGGAAACGTAAGGGGATTAAATTGGTAATGGGAAACTCATGTGCTAATCTATTGGAATCGTCTCGTATTCGGATTCATTCAAAGTATAAGTGTGACCACAAAACACGCATCTATATGTGTTGCGATAGATTTTTTCGATTTTTATTTCTGTTTCGGTTCGGTATTTCTCGGTCTCATCAACTTTTTTAGAATCAGTTCTTTCAATTCCAAAATACCCTCGACAGTTGGGACATCTTCTTTTATAAATCACTAAAAAAACAATGATTAGAACACAGCCTATTATGGAGGAAATCATAGATACATACAATGACAAAGTGGAAAATTGACCTCTCAGAACATATGCAGTATAAAAGAGCGGTGTGAAACAGAGTGGAATCACAACAAGCAATATCGCAATTTCTCGGTTTATAGATGCGTCTGGTTTGCCATATCTCCAGTTCATATATCTTCGCCCCAGATTCAAGATTAAATTTACGAAAGGATTCTCTGGGGGAACATCAATGCCTTCTCTTTCAACTTTTTGTTTGAGCGTCTCGATTGTCGGTTGCAAACCTACCGTTTGCTTCAATCGTTCTTTGTAAGACTTACATTCTTTCCTATCTATCTTGCCTCTGGTTGCCATAGTGTGATGGTTCGGACATAACACAATTAAATTGGATTTCCTATTGTCGCTTGGATTGCCGTTTATGTGATGAAATTCAAGATTGTGTGTTTCATAGCAAAAGGGAACGCTACACTGATGCCCACAGTCAACAAGCAATTCTCTTTGAATTTCTTTGGGAATGGGAATTCTTTCATTTTTAGGCATCAAGGACACCTTAACTTCAAACAACGGAGTATATGAAAAGTAGAACTTTTTAACTTTCAGGTTAAATCATAATCAGTTCTTCTTATCCCTTTTGACCTTCGGCTCTAAATGTGGTCTGAATCTTTAAGATTCAGAGACAGTAATCGTGTTAGTAACTTCTATTATGTGAGTGCGTTTCGTGCTTCCACATCTGGGGCACTTTTTCATTTCTGCTTTGAGAGGTTCTCCACACTCTGAACACTTTGTAACCACTGGAAATTATCTTCCTATGAAAAATTCCAAGCTTACATAAGGGTTTGCTTTGGCACCCTCATTTATATTAGTCTGAAGTTATTGTTTGTCGTATAGGTGATTTACTTTGGTTAGAGTAAAATCTCCAAGAGAAATCACACGAAGATACGTAATAGGTTGTTTGCTTGCCTTTATGCGAGGAGAGAAGAACCTAAATTGGATTGTCGGGGTCATAAGAGCAAGTGGACTTAGAAAAGAAGATTTCCGAGACGTGGTTTCTGTAGTTCGTGCAAGTTATGTGAACAAACCACGTTTCCAGCAACTTGAGAACGCTTGCAAACAATTAGGCTTTCTATAACCCATTTGTATGCATGCAATTCTTTTTTTGGTCTTTTCTGACAAGATTTAAAAGCATGGGGAACAAAGTAGTGTGATTATTAATTGGTGGTCAGAAGATAAAATGACGCAGAAAACACACAAAATATACCTCAAGTGGTCTGGTTTTTTTGGCTATGAGAACTGGAACAAGAACAAAATTCCGAAGTCTGAGGGCGTTTATGAATACTTTGTTAGATTAAAGCAGGGTGGGCGAAGAATCCTTTATGTTGGTGAAGCGGATAACCTTCAAAAAAGAAGCGATGAACATCTCCAAGAAAGCGAGAAGAATGAATGCCTCAAAGACAAGTTGGAGAAAAAAGCATGGGATTTCAGATATGCCTTGTTATCAGATGAAAATGACAGAAAAGATGCAGAACAAGCATTGTATGACAAACACAAACCCAAGTGCAATGCTGTTAGACCCGCTGGCTCTGGTCGAGACCTAAACATTGAATTAGAAGAAGAGTAGCCTAAGTCTAAGTTCTACATAGAGGCGTCTGACAAATGGATACTATGAAGAGAAAGACTCTGGCAACACTTTTTCTAATTTTTCTTTTGGTTTCTTTCGTTGTTTTCATAGGAGTAACTCAAATTTTGGGAGTTCCTTTATGGTGGATATTCGGTTTCATGACACCTTTGAGCATAGTTCAGTTACCCAAACTTCTGGTTACGGTTTCTCCAGAAACGCCATTAAGCATTGGAGAAATGATAACCGTTACTGTCATAAACTCCTCAAGCCAGTTACCAGTCGAAGATGCACAAGTAATAGTGACCAAAAATGGAATGAGCATTACTCTTTACACAGATTCGCAAGGTCAAGCAACTTTTGAGTTTTTTGGCGAAATCACTGTTGTTGTGGCTCATAAAACTGGAATAGATTCTTCTACTCCAGTTGCAATTCCTAAAGCACCAGCACAATGGGTCAGAGACATTCTCTGGTCATTAGGAATTGGAATCGTTGCTGGTGTTGTAAGTGGATTCACCAGATATACACTTCAAAAGAGAGAAACTACTGGCAAGAAAGTAACTCGAAAAACCAAAAGAAAAAGAAAGGATTAATCACTATACTCCATTGCCTAAAATCGCATTTCTCACAATTTCTTTCGTTCCTTGAGTCTTTCCAGTTCTTCTACACGCTTTTCTATGGTCTTAATAACAAAATCATGTAAACTTCTGTATCGTGAGGAAGGGTTGTATCCCTTCGCAACAATCTTTTTCATTCTTTCAACAAGTTCTGCGGGTAATACATAATGACGCCATCTGATTGTTTTCGGCATACTCTTCACCATTTTTGACATTTCTCACATTTGTATGCATGCATGCTAACCTGTGGATATGACATAGACAACTGCCCCAAATGTGGGAAAAAACTGGTTTAGGAATGCATAGGTTGTGTGCATGCATCTTCTTTCTTTAGGAGAATCTCTCCAAAATTCTGTCTCCCTCTTCCCGAATAATAGTATCCTCTAAGCTCGGCATCATTCTTGAGAATCTCTAGATTGCCCATGCCTTCATGGATATTCATTGTTGGTGCAGACAATGGACGTGGCTTACTGATATACGAATAAACCAATGTCCGATAAATGGGATTGCTCAGTTCCAAGTGTGCCATGGTTGTTTTGGATGTAGATTCATCAGTTTTTACTATCATGCTGAATCTTGAATAGCTTTGAGATATGAACACATCAGCATTCTTCGTTGTATTATTATGTGAGCTCTTGATAACTGCCTTCCAATTACCATTCAAATTAGGGATTTTCGGCAATCCAAGCCATTTAATGATACGGTGTTTCCACAGATACTTCTCAAACAGGTCAATGTAGAAATGATATAATCCGATAATGGATGGTATTTCTATCCATATTGGTATGGCAATCCCCAAAGATTCTTCTATGATTATGTAAAGCGGCAATAGACCAAGAAAAAAAGACAAGACGCTGAAGACCAAAGAGTAAAGGTAGATTCTTGAAGTGTTCGCCAAATCGTTTGAGCAGAAATGCATTCGATCACCAATTGTTCCAAAGCTCGATTACTGATGAAATGAAATTCTCTGCCTCTGCAATTGACCATTGCCCATCGCTTGAACCAAACAGATTGTATAACCCATGTTGAAATTTGAAGTCGTTAAAATCAGTATTGTTGAAGAAATTCAATGACCTGTAAAGCATATTCGGGTAGGAACCAGTGAAGTGCTCATTAGGTAGATTGTATAGCAATGATTCAATGAAATATGAGGTAATGAAATTCTCTGGAATTTCTGAATTATCCTCAAGCTTTGCTCTCATGTTCTTGTAGATCCTGATCAAGGATTTGAAATTGTGGTTGGTAAGACTCATCTTTTTGACCCCATTGTCGAAGTGTTGTTTGGGATAACTGTAAATCCAAACATTATTTCTTGTCTTGAAGGCGATTCCTCTGATGTATTCATCGTCTCGATTCTCATGCACGTGCCAAAAATACCTATACTGCATTGCAGTTACTATGTCTGCATTTAGTCTCCCCGAATATCCTTCCAATCTTATGGCTTTGTTTCCTTCTACAATCTTGTTGGTATCATAACAATTTCTAAGTGCATTCAAAACGTCAGCTCTGAAATCGTCCAAGCCATATGTTGCATCGCGATATTTGGCAGCGTATATCTCCCTTTCTCCATTAGTTACTCCAGATGCGTCTGGTCTGAAAGCTGAAGTAAGTTCTATGACAACATCTACGTCACTGTTTGCGTATATGTTTGTGGAGTTCTTATAAGATCCCTGTAAATAGATGGAGAACCGAACTCCATTCGGGAAATTGTGGTTGTTGATACAGTTTCTAATCGATTGATGAGTGGCTTCTGAGGACTGGATAGCTCCTTGATGTGACCAAACTTCTAACTGTGTTTCGTGAATAACCATTGACTCACCTAACATGAATATGTTTTTGTGCATAATAAAATGATTTCCAAAATGGGTATCACGCATGCATCTTTCCTCCTTAAATTATTAATGCAACCTAAAATATTTGTTCAAATGTGAGAAATGTGGAAAGCTTTTAGCTCAAACCAAAAGAACTAATTAGAAAGTAGAAACTTATCTAAGAAATGAGGAAGAATGGTATCTCTAAATGAACGGGAAAAATATTGTTTAGCTCTAATCATAACTAAGGGAGGACAAGCTAGTTATGATGAAACCAGAGATACGATTCTTGAGTCTAGAGGTTCTTTTAGAGACTTATCTGAACGCTACCTGAAATATCAAGCAATAAAAAGGACTTTACGTTCACTCGTAGAGAAAGGTTATCTTTCAAAAGAAACATCAGAAGTTTTTAAGATCAATCCTATAATGGAAGCTGGATTCATCCGTCAGTTCCCTATTCTGGTTTCAGAGGCTATAAAGAGTAACCTCAGATTTCGTAAAGAGCACATACTTGAATTTGACACAAGCGAAATTGAAGAAATGTTACTGGATGAAGAGAACATAGGTGAAGCGTTCAAGCATCCGCCCTATGACCTAATAGCGAACATGAAAGAAGCTTTGAAACTTCAGAAGCTGGATTCATACGACTCTGTTTTAGTGAAGTGTGGAAAATGTGTTGAAATCATGGTAAATGAACTAGACGATGACTATTCACTTTTTGACAAAGAGCTTTCGACTGGAAGAATGATAACTAGATTGCGAAAAGAGGATATTTTCAACAAAATGAAGAAGAAGGTAGATATGGACGATTTCAGAACTTTGGTTGACGGCATTAACGTTGTATATAGATTTAGGAACATAATGGGAGCACATTCGGGGTGGGAGTGGGGTATAGACCAAGTTGCAACATCATGCTTGATTCTGACCTTTTATCTTGCTGACCTCTATATGTGGAATATCAGAAGAGACAGAAGCTAGATATAAAGGATATAACCCCCCCTACCCTCTCATTTCTTTGTTTTTTCGATAAGCCTCTGAAAACTGAACCTATTAGATGTGCGAGATGTAAACGTGAGATTCTGGAAATCCATACTTCTGATTCATAACTCATTTATGCATGCAAGCGCATGTTATAGTTCTAAACTTTGGTTCTGGTTGAGTGTGAGTGTTTTCCCATTACAACAATAAATAACATTATCAGTATGCCTATGAATACGAGAACTGCTGCTGCAAGAAATGACATTTTATATGAAAAAACTGGGTTGGCTCCTATCTTTAACAAGTAGTCCACAAGTGGACCTGTAATAAAAGTTCCTGGTATGCCCCAACTCAAGAAAAATGTTGAATTGAACAGTGCAAACTGTCTTCCTCTCTTCTCGGGGGGAATTAACTTTGATGCATATGAATAAGATGAAGCAACTATAATTACATTAGAAGCACCAGAAAGAAAATTACCTACAGAAATTAATGCTAAATTCTCTGCGACTACAAATCCCAACAGATATAGGATTGCACAAGTGGCACCCACAAGTAGTAAAACCTCATCCTTTAAACTCTTTGATAGTCGATTTATGAGAAGACCTAGGATGAAAACTGCAATTGAAGCTGTGTTCACAATATAACTTAGAACACTACTTGAGACATTGAAGCCTTCATCTAATGACAGGTATTGTGACTTTGTGAGTGCAGCAGAATTTCTTCCGAAGTTAATGAACAGCATGGCAAGCAGAAATACGAGAAACATCTTTGAGAGCGAGGTTTTTCTAATGCCTTTTAATGCGGTTGATTCTCGTCTATCTACATCTTTCTTGATTCCACCTTCTGGTACAAAAAACATAGGAATTGTAGATACAATCATTACCCCTGAAGCGATAAAGAATAACAGCCCACTTTTAAAGCCCCAGCCTTCATAAAAATTGGATAACCCATCATATGCGAGTCCACCTATCCATACGCCGATGATTCTTCCGATTGCACCGATACTTGAGAGTCTACCTTGTACACCAACTCGTTGATGTGTGGGATATATGTCAGAGAGTAGAGCACTCCAACCGATATTTGACATTGACCAGAAGATTTCCACTACAGATAAACCGACAATGATTACATATCCTGAAGCATAACTGTCCTCAGGCAAGGTGTGCAGGAACCATACAAAAAACGTGCTTATTGCAGCAAATAGTTCTCCTAGAATTATCAGTGTTCTACGTTTTTGGAATCTATCTGAAATAGCTCCCCAAACAAATGTTTGAAAGAGTACATTCAAAATCATTGGGAATGTGGCAAAGAAGGTGGTTTCAGTAACGCTTAGACCTAGAAAAAATCGAAGATAAATCGATAAAAAGGTGTAAAATAATCCTCTCCTAAACATTGCTAGTATTTGAAATGAAGAAATGTTCAGAAACGTTCTTCTTCCCGTTTTATGAACTCCTTGTTCAAGTTCTCGATCTGACAACTCTAAATCGACTCGAAACTCTGGACTATCTTGATGTTATATGTGTTGTTCTTAGGCGTTACGCATGCATACACGACTTCCAAGCTTGGAAAAGATTATAACTTAACTGAGGATTCTCTTGATGCCGGAGATTTCAGGTTTGAAGTTCCATCAATTAACACCTGAGCGATGGGTTGACCTTGAAAAGTTGTTCGGTCAACATGGAGCGACTGGAGGTTGTTGGTGTATGTGGTGGCGATTGCCCCGCTCAGAGTTTATGCAGCAACGGGGTGAAGGAAACAAGAAGGCTTTCAAAAAGATTATAGATTCTGGCAAGGTTCCTGGGATTCTCGCTTATGTAGAAGGTCAGCCAGTTGGATGGTGTGCCGTGGCCCCGCGAGAAACTTTTCCCAAGTTGGGGCGGTCGCGAATCCTAAAACGAGTTGACGGTAAACCTGTGTGGTCAGTTGTCTGCTTTTCATTGCCAAAAAGTCGAGACGCAAAGGGATCAGCGAGAGACTGTTAAAGGCAGCTGTGGACTACGTGAGGAAACAAGGCGGTAAGATTGTCGAAGGATACCCGGTTGAACCCAAGAAAGGCTGGACACCTGACCCTTTTGCCTATACTGGTCTGGCTTCGGCTTTTCGCAAGGTTGGGTTTGTAGAGGTTATTCGCCGTTCAGAAACTCGCCCTGTTATGAGATATATGATTAGAGAACATTAAAACTCACATAAGATTTGAACGTGATGGCAATATCCCCCCGAAGTCCAAAGCCACGCTGCATGAATATGTATGTTGTTAACGATTAAAGAGTACAAAAGGAAAGATTATTAGGAAAAGCATAATATACTCACGGAGAACTTCTCAAATGGAAGGTAGATAACAATGGAAAGTAAGAACTTGATAATTGCTTTTGTCTGGATATTTGTGCTTGTTATTTCCGTTGCATTATTCTGGGCCGGGGAATCATATGTTGCTGGAATCGGGGGACCGTATGTTGCTTCAGTTTTACTCTTCATCATTGCTCTAATATTTAGTGCTGTCGTGTTACAAGAGACGAAGAAATAAAAACCGAATTTGCATGCATACCTGACGCAGACATAGATACGGATAGCATAGTCAACATCTTCGACTTGGCTACAGTGGGGAGAAACTACGGGAAAATCTATTGACTCAACTATGTACACATGTGTATATTTGGAGAACAACCATACAGCTAAAACGCATGCATTGTGCTAGTTTGATTGGTTTTAAGGAGTTGTCCTCGGAGCCTGTACCACGCCACCTAGGATAAGTCACGTTTGGCTTTCTCTTTATGAGAAGAGCAGGTATGGGATTTATGCGTGCAGAGCAGGTCTTCTGCGAGGGCAACCCCGAAACACAAGCATATTTTCCAGTTTAAATGATTTATGAACTTGAAATGTCCTTTTGCACGCAT
>JAUWDY010000009.1 GCA_030608565.1 Candidatus Bathyarchaeota archaeon
TTCTTATCCCTAAGTCAAGTTCTATAAGATAGAGAATAAAACTATAGCTATATGTGGCGAGGAATGCAAAGGCGAAAATAATGTTTAAGGTAAATCCGACAATAAATCCTAACACACTACTTTTGAAGGCTACGTCCTGAAGGCATATATAAAGAAATGCTAGCCAACCGATAGTAACAGACATTGTGAGAGCTAGAGATGTGTTTAATAACCTCGAAATATGTGAGTAGTAAGTCAAAATACCGTCTTTGTCCTTTTCCATTCTCCTTTCAATATTCCATAACCTTGAAGCCCACATAAAGTTTGCTCCATTTTCACCTTTTTGAAAAAACCTACATAAACGAAATTTTCAGAGGCTTTTTCTCAAGCAAATAACAAGAAAGAATTCAAGTAGTAAATCGTCTACAAACCTAAATATTCTTGCTCTTCTGCGACAAAATCCTTAATGACGTTTTTTGTTTCTGGACTTAGGTCTTCTTTGAATATCTCAATTAGATTGAGCAACATTGAAGTGTTAAGTGTTCTAAACGCTTTAAGCAAAATGTCGGCATCTTTTCTGAATTCTGGTCTCTCTTGGGGTCTGATTTTTGGTTTACGCTCGTACTTAACAAAGCGTGCCACAGCAGGCATTTTCGAATGAACAAAATCGTCCATGAAGTCCCGTGCATCTTTAAGGTGCTTTCGGTAGCTTGGTTTGATAACTTTTCTAACCTTTTTGAAAACCGTTCGTGTTCTTAATCGTCTTTCAAACCATAGTTTTGCATAGTCATTGGACTCCACAAAACAAAGGCAACAGGCAACACCATCCTGTAAATTTCTCATTAGTATCCACGCTTCATAGTAGTATCCTTGCATTACTGCATTGAACAAACATTTTGCAGAGACCATAAATTTTGAGGCAAGGAGAACTGCTGCAATTTTGGATTCTGGTTTTAGAACCTTGCCTTCGATGACACTGAAGGCTTTGTCTATCAAATTGAGTGTCCGAGCAAGGACATTGACAGATAGTTCATACCTCTGCAAATCCTGTGAAAAATACTGTTGTGAAAGTTTGATGTTCTGTTCTTCGCTTTCTTCTACATATTTGAAATAGTCAACCATTACCTTTCATTCTCCTCATATGTTCACTACCTCTGCAAACTATAATCTTAGGGTGCCTAAGACTTGAACAAAACCTACATAATTGGTTGTGCTATGACTTTTCCACATTGCTCACATTTCAAAGTTTCATATACGAGAATGAGGTTTAGATGTTCACATCCACATCGAATTTTCACAAACTGTAGTGTCCTAATCATCTTACTTGTGACCATACCTAACAGATAGTGCATTACGAATTTCAAAAACAAAAAAAACTAGAACAAGACCTGCTGAAGAAGGTAAATACAGGGGAACAATGTTAGTTGAGTTTACGTAAATTGGAAGATAACTCGAAACAAACTCATTGAAAAGGAGTACTGCCTCAAAAGTAAGATAATAAACCAGTATTAAGGATGAGTAGAGTCTATATTTTGGACTATTTCTTACAGCACCATATCCTCTGAGAATAAAAAATAATATAGTAACAAGGGGAATGGTCCATCTAAGAAGGGTTAGATGAATTGAAGATAATATCAGCTCTTCAGACAAACTCAAATATATAAATAATGTTCCTTGAAGAACTCCTATACCCTCAAGTAAGACAGAATCCTCTACTCTTAATTCATTGAGAGAAGCCTTTTTCCACTTCAGTGAAAATCTTGTCGAAATAAAGTAGAATAACGCAATACCAATCCAATAAGAACACATCACAAAAAGTAAATGCTGAACGTATTTGTCAAAAGGAGTTATCGAGACATAACTTAATGGTTGAAATAACTGTATGATAATCGCAGGAACAAACCAAAAAAATCTTCTTAATTGCAGATTAAGTTCATCTCCCGATTATCTGTTGGACCTATATTACCATAATCTATTAACTTTTCAAGCACATAAACTGTAACGATAGAAATCTAGTCTTTCAGAATAGCTGTTTTAATCTCTTTCCAGAGATAAATGAACATTATTACAAATCCTGAAATATAGATAACAAAAAATATCCACAGTTGCGTCAAGCAAATTTCAGAAATGATTAATGGAATCATTAGGGGTAAGAGTACTCCCACAATCGCAAAATAGATGAAGGCAAATATTCCCACTCTCCAATACGGAGGAAACAGTAGAACATATAGTTGACGTTCATACAGCATTCTTTGAGCCTTCAAGATTTCAATTCTTGCAGCTCTCTTTGGATCGTATCCATATTTCGCTCCTCCTTTAGGTTGTAACTTTTCAAGTCCGTCAATTTCCGATGTAAGGTTATCCATTGTGTTCATGACTCTTTTTTTCTCAGAAGATATGGATAGAATCCTTGTTGTGTAGAACGCTCCTATAATAGCAACAAAAGATGCCCCACATTGTGCTGAAGCATACAACCAATTTTCGTACATTCAGATCGCCAATTGTATTTTCATTTTACAAACATAGAAGTTTCTTTCTTAAATCTTTAGTACAAGTTGTATGTATGTAATATAGAAAGTAAGAGGGTTGAAAACATGAACAGGGAGAAAATGCTATTATTCTGGTTGACATTTTGCTCTCTCTTAATCATCAAACCTATGTTAGTACAAGCCACAAATACGGTAGCCAGTGGGTGGCTGGGAACAGAAGACATATTATTTACAATAAATGTCTCTTCTCCTTCGGGAACTGCCAATGAATGGGTAATCGGGGAAAACGTAACAGTAGATTTCCTTTTCCAGTCTTATCAACAACATTGGGGTTACGAGTGGGAGTATCCCTTGAAAATCCACCGTCTAGAGATTGAGATTTCTGGTGCTGGTATTTCACACAACAAAACAATAGCAACTGATAGAGTCCTGCATCAGTTTGAGTATTTAAGGCATACTACTGAAGTAAAGCCTGCATATTCTGGCGAAATCACAGGTAGTATTGATATTTCCTTTGAATCTAATGATCTAGCTCATGAAGGCTGGATGGATGAAAGACAGGAGAGATTTACGTTTCCAATAGCAGTAGCCAGACTTACAACATATGATAATCTATATGACAATTACGCTAGTTCTCAAAGTAATATCAGTTCTCTTCAGAACCAATTGAACAACATCAAAACTCTAATGTATGCATTTGTAGCTTCAACAATAATCCTCTTATTTACAACAATCTACTTCGCAACAAGAAAATCTAAAGTTGGACAATGATGAAGCACAAATAGTCAACCATTCCATTTTATAACTAAGCTAGATTATAGAATGAAGAAGTTACAGTTGTTAAAATCAAATGTTAATGCGGTCATGTAACCCTTATTCTCCGTATATGAAGTCTTTCATGTCTATGAACCTATTAAATGTGAGAAATGCCGTAAGATGTTAGTGAGGGAATGATGGTTTATGACAATAGATGACGAATTATTCGTTGAACTATTTAAGCCACAGAGACTTGCAAAAATTGTGGGAACTCTAAAAGCTAAGGTTCAATTTGAAGAGCCAACATACTATTTTGGTCATTATGAAGACAGTGAAAGAGCATTTTCACCACCAAAATCTGAGCTTGTCAAAATGACACCAGACATAACCGTCACATTTTCAAGAAAAAAGAACATTAGGGTTGCCATTGAACTTGAAAACGACATTAAATGGGATTTTGGCGAATCATTAAGACAATTGAAGAAATACAAAGCCAAGTTTCGGGACACGAGAGTGATAATTCCAGAAGAATACAAACGATTTGCACCAATCTACAAGAATGAGGGTTTCCGTGTCTACCTTTGGAAGGCAAAACGAAAATGGCAATGTTTGAAATGCGGAACTATAACTGAGAAAGAAGGCCCAATTCAACCGCAATGTAAGAATGAGGATTGTAAGAACAAGAATCGAAATGAGTTTAGACTTGTTGGATTGCAGGACACAGAGATTTTGGAAGCCTAATTACTCAATTGCTAAATGTGAGAAAGTGGAAAGTTTTTAGTGGAACAAAAGAACCATCAGAATTATGAAGTGTTAGGATGCAGTTCTTTTATTTGTCAGACGAAATTACTGGAACCGAACACAACTATCTCATTCTATCATTAGAGAAAAAACAATTTGAGCGCATCAGAGAATTGTGCGAAGAATATATTCCTTCCATTTCCTGTTCTGCTGTAATTCGTAAAGGACATCCTTTCATCGCTGTTGATTATGGGTTTTGGGGGTCCTTTAAGTACGCTATACCTCTTGATGAAGTCTTTTACAGTGGTGAAAAATTAGGTGATAAACTTAAAGTCGGTGATGTCTTAACCGTTATTTTGACCGCTCATCCTCAAGATAGGGTAATAACCCTCTCCAAAAAGAAAGTGTCTTTTAATGTTCCATTGGAAGAAATTCTTGCATTCAGTTTTGAATACACGAAAGAAATGGACGAAATCTACACTTTCTACAAATTGATCCAACGTCTTCAATCAACCAGAACTAAGGCTTAAAATGTTGAAAGAGCAAGTAGATTTGGAGATTTGATTTGACAGAATATCGTAGGAGCAAACGCAGAGATTTCATCCTTTTGGTTTATGGAATTTTTTTGGGAATGTTTGGAAATCTTATTGCAGAAATTCTCCTTAAGATATATTCTCCTTTGCCTGAGGAGTTGCCTATGCTTTTGTTAGTCATGCATATAATGTTAGGTTTCTGTTTGGTTTCCGCATTCTTGGCATTATGGAGATTTGGATAGAATCATACATGAAAACCTTAAAGTTTTTAGTTCAAACCAAAAGAACTAATTGACATAAGAGAGAATTTCTTTTTATGCTATCTGAGAAAATCTATTGGATTATTCTGATTGTAGGTTTGATTGTCTTTGTGTCTCTGATAGGACTTGTGCTTATCCCTTGTCGGATTCTTGACTACAACCTGGGAATCAACCTAATCTCTGAAAGTATTGGAATATTGTTTACCATAGTTTTCTTGACTTGGCTATTTAATTTGAGAGAGAAAAATCAATGGAAAGTCGTCGAGAATGAAGTTTATTCTGACATACAAATGGAAATAGCTTCCTTATTTAATGCCATTTTGGATTATGTCGAAGGGGGGCTTAAGCTAAAAGTAACAGCTCTAGGAAAACAAGACAAGGAGACAAGAAAGAAGAGTCTTATTGTATTGCAAGAGTTGAAAGATACTGAAAAAATGAAGCTCAATGATGTTCTGCTATATACACTTTTGGAAAACAGAAATTCAACGGAGATTTTTTCAGAAATAGCACGGAGACTTAGCGATATAGAGAGGAAATACTCCAAATTCTTGTCTGCGGAAATCACTCTTTCTTTGATGCGGCTTCAAATTGCTATACAGGGGCTTAATGGTGTTTTAACTCTATACTCAAAATACTCAAAAAGCAAATTGATAAGGAAGACACTACCCAAGAAGTTGGAAGCGGAAATTATGAAAATTGACTATGCGGAATTGGTTGGGTTTTCTTTCAAAAGGTTGATAGAAGAAATACACAAGCTACATAGGATAGGAATTGAATTCACCTATCCTTAGAATTCACAAAATTTCTTTCCAATTCGACTTTTGAAAGTCGCCTTATGTATTGTTTTTCTGAGATAAGCCTCTGAAAACTTTAAGTCTGTTTAGTCACTCTAATGTTTGAATGATAGGAGGAAACAAAATCCCATGAAGATTACACGACATGGAATGCTGCATGCAGATGAATCAAACATACATATATGCGGATACAAAATTGATGCAGAGGGACAACCTGCAGATGGAGAAGAACTAGTCAAAGCAGTTTTAGAATATCTGTTTAAAGCATTAGAAAACAAATGGATAAATTTAGAGTTTACGTGTAATGAGGTGGAAAACGCACAATCAGATGATGTGCGTGCTCAAGCAAGATGAAGGAAACACTACCCTAGAAGGCTCTTTCTTAAATCTTTAGTACGAGTTGAAACAATGTATTAGAAAAGTTGAAGGTGCACTATGAAATGGAGGATGTAGCTTCTTATTATGCAAACGTAGAGCCTTCATATTATCTTTTAAAAGAGACACTTAGACGAACACCGAGAGAAGAAATTCTTCAAATCATAAGACAGAAAGTGATTGTTTCCGATTTAGATTCTGTTCTTCTCAGAGATGCGACTGAGTTCCTTCGGCTATCTATTCTTAATCTTCTAGCCTCCAAGTTTTTAATGTCTGGGAGCTTCTTAGCTTGGGGGGAAGTGACCAACTATTATGGGGCTTTCTATTCAATTAATTGTCTCTTGAGATTGAAAGGGTTTGCCTTAGTTCACATAGATTACGTTGATGAGAAAGTTCTTAGAGTTCAGATTGAAAGAATAAAGGATAAACATGAATACAAACTACATCAATGGAAAAAAGGCAACCCACACCAATTCTTATGGAAAAAATTCTCTCACTTTTATCCTGAATTGTGTAGTCCAGGTTTAGGAGAGATTCTAATCCAACAGAGAATAAGGTGGAACTATGATCTCTTCTTTCCCTCACAAAGCATGAGTGACTATGCAAAAGAAGAAGCGAAAATTAGATGGGAAAACAACTTCCTAGATCCCAACTTTGGGAACTATGCTAATCCAGATGCAGCTGAATACTACGCTGACCTTATGGCACAAATAGGATATCATGAGGCTGGCTTGGGAGATTACATACAACAATGCATACATGCTTTTACCACAATAGCAGGTAAATCAAAATACAAGACATGGTACCTTTCATACTTCGAGGAACTGGCAAGAGGTATAGAAGACTTTGGTTCTCACCCAGATACAATAAGAGAAATTCAAAATTGGCTAAGATCATCTATTGTTAATCTTCAAACAAGATGAAGTAAACACCAAATACTCAACTATTCCGTCCTTTCTAACTATGCTAGGTCATAGAATGAAGAAGCTAATCCGATAGAGCCTAAGTCAAAGAACATTTTGATTTAGACTAATCAGTGTTTCAAGGAGATGTTATGTTTATACTCGCTGCTGCACGAAAGAGAAGATTAGACCGAATGTAACCAGAGTTTACACTTGGTATGAATGCTTCAATGTAGTATATGCCTGGTTCAATTTTTTCACCGAATTGAATGTTCAGAGACTTGGTTTGGTTCCAAATGAAGTTTCTTTCAAGAGACTCATTTGGTCTTACCGAGAATTCTGTGATACTTCTGTGGAATGGATTATACCACACTTGATAATTGCCCTCTATACTGACTACAACGGGGTCACTTACTGCTGACTCAAAAGAGTGTGTGATGAAACCAAGATTCTTAAGAGATACTGTGATTTTCACATATTCACCAAGTATGTAGGTTGACTTGTCAGTTGTAACTGAGAAAGACCATTTCGGAGTGATAATAGTCCAGACTGAATGTGTAACAAATCCCCCTATCATTATCATGCTAAATGTAAGGAGCCCCATTTTCTTGCCGCTCAACTTCCTCTCGCCAGCAAGTAGAGGTTGAACAAGAAAGGCGTACATGCAAGAAATAGCGATTACATAGGCAAATGCTAACCAAAGAATTTGAACCAGATAGAGTCTCGTATACAGAGCTGTCAAGCCTACAGCTGTTAGAAAGAATACTACGACACAGAATGCCAGAATGTACAATCTAAACTTCATTTCTACTTCATATATCAGCTCAAACTTTCTTAAATCTTTAGTACAAGTTGAAACAATAGTTAAACTACAGGATAGGTGATTGCTATGCCCAAGATAACTATTCCAAATAAATGTGCAAAATGTGGCTCAGAGAATATTAAAACAGAAGAATTGGCTATGGGTAGGAAGCATGGGGCACTCGGAGGCGGAGGTAGAGGTTACATATTCAATGTCTACATTTGTGAAGAATGTGGCTATTCAGAGCTTTACTTCAAAGAACGTACTATATGGGTTTAAATAATACACAGGCTATTCAATAGCTATTTCCATTGAATACTAATATCAAGCAAGATGAAGTAAACATTACTATAGAAGTTCTGAAAATCTTCTAGAAGAATCTTTCACAAACCTCATTAAGCATCAATCGTCTTTCTCTAGATTGCCATTCTCTGAAAGAGAAAGGAGAGACATATACATCCTAGGAGGGAGCTATTTCCCCTCACATACTTAGCTCCCTCCTACGATCTGTTAAATCTCTTCCTTTACCATTTTAAGTCCAGATTCCCTTTTCTTGATTTAGGAAAATATAGTCAAGATATTCACCTTATAGTTTCTTTCTTGCTTGTGAAACAGGTTTAGGAAACTATCAAATGTATTCTACAAGGAAAGAGAGGTCTTCAGTCCAACTAAAGACGTTAGAAACTGGGTAGATACTATGTTGTTCTTCTTTTCTTTCTATCCACAGAAAGGAGGAGTTTGCCACATTGTGGGCATTTAACAGGACAGTCGTAGAGGAGTCCTTTGTACTCGTATCCACATTGACACTTGGCATGAACCGTTTCTGACATTTCCTCAGCACCTTTGTCTCTTATCTAAGTTGGAACTTGATGTTTATCTTCTTCTTTTCTTCCATATTCTGAGACTATCCAACCAACAACAACCAACACAACCCCTATGAACACTAGAGGAAAAGCATAGTCTCTATATGGATAAATGGGAATGACTCCATACCACATTTCTGACCAAATGTAAGCAATCAATGCAAAAAGGAAAGAGATACAGCCTATAACAAAACAAGTTAGACCTAACATTTTCATATCTGAATATTGCATGTGTAAACCCTAGAAATGAGTTTACGATTTGTATTAAAAAACTATCTGAGTATGTATGTTAAGCTAGAATTAATGTTATTATGCGTAAATCGTTCATAGGTCAAACTAGATGGGCTTACTGATATATTTCTTGAGTAGAGGAAGTAATTTCCCTCTAACTTCATTGTCATTTTGTTTCTTTAGTTTCTTATGCTTATCTACAATATTTGCTATCTCTGGTTTGGCTTTATCCATAAGTGCTTTGAAGATTTCATCATAATTGATGACTCCTTTTTGCCATTTAATAACAAACGGTCTCTCTGCTATTTTCTTGCGAATATAAGAAGTTCTAGCCAAAATGCATCCTTCTATCTTATTTCTGATCTCTTCATCTCTTCCATTCAAGAGGAGAGCCAGTACATTATATTGGTTCATGGATGTCAAGAGGTCTTGTGCAATGGAGTTACTTACACCTGCAACCTCACTAGGCAGAGATTTACTACTCAGACAATTTGACCAAATATCACGTACTTTTATCCTTGACTCCTTTCCTAGAGAATCAAAATCTCTGAATTTGGGAAGAATATTCCTTTTGAAAGAATCAACAACTAGATACAAATCTCTATGATGGTTCTTCATAAACTCATCTAGCCCTTCGTTGTATATTGTCGCTAGTCTTGGATAACTGAAGTTTACAAATGGTTTCTCAAGATAGTTATCCAGAAGTTCTGAATTCTTTCTTATTTCATTAAATAGTGGTCGATACTCGTCTTTGACTGTACTAGTTATGTGTTCTCGTAGGGTTTGTTTCTTCTGTCTTTTGCTACCTAGGAGATAACCAATTATGGCTGTAACTAATGCTAGAGCAATTTGTAGAATCCATTGAACCCATTCACCATTCATTTCTATCAAACAGTAGTTGTAGTTGCTATAAAATAAGTGTAATTCTTAATGAATTAGAAAAGACTATATCTCAATAAATCCCCTTCTTCTTTATCGTTTAGGAATGTGGTATGATTGAGGATACCTGAATATCCGATTATTCTATACATCATGATAATACTCCTTTTGTTTGTTTGCTCCCTTGGTGTGTTTGTTATTGAAATGACTATTGAACCTGAATATATCCCATCAATCCTTGAGGGTTTAACATCATCTATAAGTATCATGATAGGATTTACTGCAACAATCCTTGCTATCATGTTTCAGAGAAGTAAGTTAAGACTCTCACCATTATACCTTGAGTTGGTGATTACTGCAATGATGTTATCCATTTGTGTTTTGTTTTTAACATACTTCACTCTGGTAATGCAAGGAAACTTTCAACAAGCTCTTAGATATGGAATGTTCGACTTGATTCTTACTTTTTGTATACTTACTAGTCTCTTGAATTTCCTATACATAAAAATACGTGAATGACTCTCTATTCCACAATATCTCTCAACTCTATAGAGTTACTCTTCTTCTCTGGTTTGTCTTGCTCTTTCCTTTTCTATTCTCTCTCTTTCCTCTGCTTTGCATGCAGTACTTTCTTTTTAAGTATTAGATAAAAAAAGAGAGATTATGGAGATAGATTCTTTTCTAGCTCTCTTAAAGCATTGAATACCCTTTGTCTTAGTTCTTTGATAGCAGGACTCCACTATCATACACAAGTTCTGTGTTTTCAGGTCATAAGAAATGTTGTTTCACCTTTGTTGCCCTGTGCAACGCTACCCTCTCTCACCAAACAATGTCGAAACTCTCAGAGAGAGAATGTTAAAATCCTATACATGGTAATGTGCAAAAACACCATACAGTACAAAATTAACCTTAAAATCACTCCTAACCCAGAATTCAACATAGTAGTGATACGAAAAGGGTTACTTGAATGAATACCTTCTTAAAAAAGGGTTACTTCAGCTTCTCTTTAAAGAGCCTCATACAACGCTTAAGGCTTGCCTCTACATTGCCCATCCCATTAGCTCCTGCTGACACCGCGTGCCCTCCACCCATGCCGTGGAGGTATTCACCGATAGGTTTAGCTATGTCCCTGCCCAGATGTACACCTGTTTTTTCGTGGAAATCACGGCTTGAACGCAAGCTGATTTGAATCTCACCCTCTCTCTGACCTACAACAACAGCTACATGAGCTCCTAATCCAATCAAGGCCCTTGCAGCTGAAGCTTGGTAGGCGCCAACATGGGAAAATGCGATCAGCCACTTCCCCATTTTCAGCAGCTTTGTGCGTCGACTCGCCTTAAGCCGTGCTATGCGTTCTGAATCGTTCATCGGCAAAGAAAGCAGAGGCAAGACTTCTTGGACGTTCACCCCGGCGTCGATGAGATCAGCTACGGTCTTAAGTGTGGCAGAGTTGGCCAAAATGAAGTGTCGGGTGTCAAACGCTATTCCGAGGAACAAAGCCTTAGCCGCGGGTTCTTCTAGCTTAACCTCCGCTTCCCTGAAGAACTGGTACACAATCTCGCACGTGGACGCGGCTTTTTCGTCACTCACGGATATCGTTGCGAGACGTTCCGTTTCAGGATGACGTGCATGATGGTCAATCACGATGAGTGGAGAGTCAGATGCCCTGACTCGTTCAGCCCATTCATCCAGCTGCTGAATGGTGTTGGTGTCCAATAACACAATAACGTTTGCTTCCTCAATACGTGGATGCGTTGTCAGTTTTATGGGCAATGACTTTAACATAAATTTGGTAAGTCTGCTAGGTCCTTGGGCCGCTGCAATTTCAACGTTTAATTTAGGTCGTAGGTGCTTCAGTAGTCTGGAGAAGGCAAATGCTGCGCACACTGCGTCTGGGTCAGCGTTGTGATGGCACAATAAAACGATCAACTTAGCATTATGTTTGTCTATGAGGAGCATTATTTTGTGGATTTGCATGTAAGCGCCCTCAGATATCTTTCAATAGATGCGAAGGCTTCTTCTGTAGCTTCGTTGACCAGCCTTTTAACATCATGATTTTTCATAAGGGGCGATAAGGTGACTTCTACGTCGACGTTCACGGTGACGGGTTTTGTCCCTTCGGTGTCAATGGTTATGTCAAGGGTAGAAATTCTATTTGAAGGAATCTTTGACAGGATATGTTTTCTCGCCGCCTTTTCTGCAATTTCGCAAAGCTCTTTCACCTGCTCAGAAGTAAGTTCAGGTATACCTATTTCTTCCAAAAAACTTTCATCCTATGGAGGCGGTGGCGAAAGCGGGCGCAGGTCACGCTGCAGTTTTGTCTGCAAATCCTTCACTTGGGTTCGTAGCCGCTCCTCCTGTTTACCAAGAACGTTAATCCTCATGTTAAGAAGGTCTTTCCGTTCATTCAGTTCAGTTGTCACCTTACCTTTCTTCGCCTTCACTAGAAGCGAACCAATGGACTTATAAATTGTCGCGGAGTCGGTCAGTTTCGCCAACTCGCTTAACGCCTGCTCCACCTCAGTAAACTCCAACTCAAGCTGCTGCTTCTGCGTTAGAACCGCCTGCAATGTCTGCTGTAACTGCTGAAGCCTCAACAACCGCTGTTGAACTTGAGGTGGAAGCCTAGAAATATCCTCGCTCATCACAATTCCTCAAACCGTCGTTTCTCAACTCTGTCTGCATTATAACGTCGCGTTAATTAAGCGTTTTCACGTAAGACATCATCTGTAGCTAGTTTGCAGGTTAGAACAGAATCCATATTTTGAAACGTATCATCTTATTTATCGGCAAATTGAAGTTTATCAACAGATTTCAATACTGTTTTCGTTAAAAAAACCCAACGAAGGAAAGAGTTTATGGAAGCTCTTAAAGCGGACGTGTCTTCCGCCTCAAAGCGTATTATCAACGTTTTTCCTCTGCCTTCGATATAGACTCTAGAGCGACGGGTAGACATCGTTCTAGTCTCAGGTCGTAATGCCTTGAGCATGATTTTTGACTGCTTTTGAGATGGAAAATCTAAGTGGACAACCGCTTGAGCTCTCATTTTCGAGTTTCCCACATCACCTGCGATATGGTAACACAAGGACCTATTTCAATCCTTGTGCTTACACATCCTAATTCTCGCTACTTTTTGGTTGCGACCGTATCCACTGTAAAAGAGACCAAAAATCTCTTTATCTGGCGAATGTAGGTTCATGGACCCCCCAAGTGTAGATTCGCTTATAGGGATAATCTCGTCTGGTTTACCTCTTGGAACTTCACAGACAGCATCAAAAAGCAACATTTTTGTTGCAAAAACAATAATAACTCGGTCAGCACTTGATTCAATAGCTTTTTCAGCTGTTCCACCAAGATTCAACTTGCCCTGACTAATTCAGACAGCATCAGGTATCAAACGTTCAACATCGTGACAAAAGCGCTTTATCCTCTTCGTCGGCCTTCGAGAGGTATTAGTAAGATCACTCTCTTTCTTCTGCAACGAGAACTTCCGGGGTTTCTGGAGATGGTAGCCCCTTAGCTGAACGCTTCGCTATGATGCCAAGCTTTGTGATTGGGGTGTAAGCGCCGCCCGTGAATGTTAGACCGCATTTTTTACAGTTCCAGACGCCTACGCTTTTTCTTCGAACCGAACCAAAGCCGCATTTGGGGCATCTGTGGGCTTTTTTCATTTCCGAAAGCACTTTGACGTATCTTTTTCTAACACTCGAGCCGTAGCGAGCCCCAAATCCTCTCGTTGAACCAACCTTTTTGGTTCGTCCGCCCATCAGCCTTTCACCATGAGCTTTCGTAATTCTATACTTTTTTCTTGGGCTATCTTTGTGGCTTCCATGATTTGTTGCGTCGTGAAATAGCCGCTGCCACCTTTCTGCATTGCACAAATTTTTCCGTCTTTTTCTATGGTCATTGTGAGCCGGGTATCCATAACTTGTTCCTCTCCGAGTTCAGGGTCCACTATAAGCTTCTCGTTGATTTTAGCAAGCGTAACAGCTATTGGATGGTTTCTTATTGGAAGTTGAGTGTATCCAGGCTTTATCTCGATTTCGCCGTCTTTCACTTGATATTTAAACATCTTTGTGTTAAGCAACGCGGCAAGTGCTGCTAGGGCTGAGGCGTCTATAAGATTTCCGTCGTGGTTCAGAACGTAAATGTCGATGAAGACGATGAAAACTTTCTTTTTAGGGATAGCACATAGCTTCTCTAGTGCAATTGCCTTGGACTCTCGTATGCCGCGGTCAACGACTCTTGCAAGTTCTATCGCTTCTTTGCCTGGTGGTCCGGTTTCAAATGTGGGTGACGCCAGCGGCACAAGCTCAGCGTTAACCGTGAGTACTCCCTCGTTGGGTATGTCGGAAAACGGTGCACCAACTTCGATTTTTATTCCAACAAGTACTTCGGTTTTGCCTAGGCGCACGCGAGCTGAACCTTCAGCGCTCCCAATGATACCTGCCTCCAGCTGGACTTCACGATAATCAGTTAATCCCCGTCCATCCAGTCGCTTCCCGTCAGAGATGGATTGAACAATTTGCTTCTGCGTTATATGGGGAATTATGATCTGGGTCATTGTTTTTCTACCGCCTTCTTAACAGCGATGTACCTTGCCTTTAAAGCTTCCTTTTGAAGCGTGTGTATTTGCTTGCATCCGGTGAGAGCAAGGTTCACCACCTGCTCAAATTCGTCCGTTGTTAGTCCCCCATCCATCTGAAGTAACGTTATGGCGTTCAAATTTGGCATCAGCGCCAAAGGTAAATCCGCTTCACCCATTTTGTCCTCAACATCCATCAAATCCAGCACTAGATGTCCTTCTACTTTTCCAGCCGCACACGCCGCAACCAAATCTCTCATAGGAATTCCAGCGTCTGCTAACGCTACAGAGGCAGCAGTAATGCCCGCGCATCTAGTTCCGCCGTTTGCTTGCAAAACTTCAATGAAAACGTCTATGCATGTTCGTGGAAAATGTTCAAGAAAAATGGATGGCTCAATGGCCCACGTAATCACCTTGGAGAGTTCCTGTTCCCTTCTCGAGGGAGCTGGTCTTTTCCTCTCATCAACTGAAAACGGTGCCATATGATAGCGGCAACGGAGCAAGGCGCGGTCCAGCAGGGTTAAATGTTTGGGATGAACCTCCTTGGGGCCGTACACTCCGACGAGAATCTTGTTCTTACCCTGCTCGATGTAGGCGGAACCGTCGGCGTTTCTAATTACACCAGCCTCGATTTTTATTGGCCTTAACTCATCTAGTTTTCTTCCATCTGCTCGAATGCCATTTTTGTCGATTAATTTTTTAGTTGTCTTTCTGGGCATGTTTAACACCTCCCTTTTCCTTCTGAATCATTTTCGTTACGCGATCCGTTAACCCGCTTGTGTGGGCTTCTTGATCGATCTTGCGAATGGCCATAATCGCGAGTCTTTCATCTTCAAGAGTTTTGCCGCTAACGAGAACCAATCCGTTTTGAC
The DNA here is from genome assembly GCA_030608565.1 of Candidatus Bathyarchaeota archaeon. Lineage (GTDB taxonomy): Archaea > Thermoproteota > Bathyarchaeia > Bathyarchaeales > Bathyarchaeaceae > SOJZ01. The sequence goes on from JAUWDY010000009.1 coordinate 15,062, forward strand.
CAAGAGTGATATGACACCCGGTTTCTCTTTTCAGCATACTTATCATTGAACCTTGCCTTCCAATAAGTCGCGGAATTTTTGTGGGGGTAACTTCCACGATTTGTCCGCGCGTGATCTTCCCGAGACTTGGTTCACCGACAGTAAGTAGGGGGTCGCGTGTTCGGTTGTATGCAACTACTTTGGCAATGATAAGATCACCTATATTGAAGATGGAGAACAAATCGTTTTTCTGTGGTTTAAACGGGCGGTCAAGTACGTCTGACGCTCGGAGCATTGCAAGGTAAGGGGCGTTGATATCCAACATCCAGCCACTGAAGCCTACGTCAACTACTTTTCCAATAATTGTATCCTCAATGTAAGGGATGTAAAACGCTCTTAGGGCAACGACGTGAACTCTTCGCTCTTCATAGTCTACAAGCCCAAGTTGGGTAGAATAAATTTTGCCGTCTTCCTTGTACGCGTTTTCGCCAGCCACGTAGTTACCTTCGGCAAGCAGATCTCCTGGCGTTACAAGTTGTTTATTCTCATAAAAGGTGGGCAATTTTGTCACCTCAATGTAAATAATCTATTCAACCAATTTTGCTTGGAGATTACCTCGAGTTATTTCTCCTAGCTTTTCTAGAAATGGGCCGTATAGCCCTGCAGGCAATTCTACGATTGTAGACCAAGATCCGTCGGCTCGCCACTCCTCACGTCTTATTACGCCGAATCCCTTAATTGCTCCGTAAGCTTTACTCGCGTATTCGGGTGGAATGTGAACGGCCACAGAGACTTTTTCCATTTTAAGGGGGAGAATTGGGCGTAAGAGCTTTATGATCTCTTTTGCCTGTTCCTCAGCTTCTTTGAAAGGGTCTATCGGATGATGAATTTGCTTCCACGCTTGTTCTATGCGGAGAGGAGGATGTGGAAGATTAGTTCTCGGGTCAACGCATTGACGGGATATGAAAGAAATGATTTGTTTTCGTTTGTCCTCGATCATCTGTCTTCGTTGCTCTGTAGTTAGCTGCAATGTACCCTTCTTCAAAATCACGCTGGCAATCTTGATTGGATCTAAGGTTCCGAACGTTTTCTGTAGTTTATCTTCTGAGGCTCGTAATCCTTTGTTAGCATCAATGAAAATGGTGTCAGCAATCAATGCTTCAGAGATCGAAGTGATTTTTCCGAGTCTGTAGGAGAGAGCATGTTGAGGTTTGACAAGAATTTCGAAGTGTTCTCCCTCGCGGGTTATGCGTGCAATTGTGTGGCGTTCGCTCATGGAGTTCCACTGCCCTTGATACCCCTCCGATAAGCCTCAATTTCTTTGTCGGTAAGCTCTTTGAGCTTTTTCGTTGCGGATGGGATCACGGATATTTTGACTCTTGTTGGCTGTTCCCTTGCCTCAAGGGCTTTAACAAGGCATTTTATGGCGAGTTTGATCGCTTCATCAAGTTTCATATTTTCATGATACTCCGTTTTTAAGATGTTTATCACCGTTTCGCGACCAACACCTACTGCAACGGCCTTATAGCCCCTGTAGGAGCCGCTTGGATGGGTCGCGAATAACCTATTTCCTAGTCTATCCACGCCACCAAAAAGAATTGACACTCCGAAGGGTCTTACTCCTGCATGCTGAGTATACAGTTGCTTTAGGTCTCCTATTCGTTTCGTGATAACTTCAATGTCGATGGGGTCATCGTACATTAATCGATTGCTTTGAGCGTAGACCCTTGATTGGTCAATGAGAATGCGAGCGTCGGAGCTTAAACCAACAATCGCTGCTCCAACATGGTCGTCTACTTTATAGAGCTTCCATGAAAAATTAGGATCCTCTAATTTTGTTTCGATTGTCTCTTCTGCTCCTAACACTACTCCTTCGGAGCAGGTAATCCCCAATATGGTTGCCCCACGATTCACTGTTTCAACGGCATATTCAACCTGAAAGAGGCGTCCATCTGGGGAAAACACGGTGATGGCGCGATCATAAGCTCCTGGTGCTGCGAACATAGACAAACTTTATCACCTCATGTTTGTAAACTCGTTTTGCTTGTTCTGTTGTAGAGATGAAACTAAAAAGGCTTTTTGTTAAAAGGGATACTGTTGACTCTTTTGTTAATGAAGGATGGAAGACCATTCAAAAAGTCACATGTACACGTTGTTCTAGCTGGTCTGAGATGTGATTCAAACAGGCTTTTCTGAATTCAGTTTACCGTTATTCTACAAAGAACTTAAATGACCCGAAGGATTCGAAGATAATATTGAGAAGTGTTTGAGGCTTAAAGGGTATGCGTTACGAGGAAACATGGAAAGTGTTGGCAGATCTGATCACCGAGCTTCGGAAAAAGGGTGAAGTAATTCCGGCTAGTGTTATGAATGATCTGCGCTCTGCTAAGACGATGATACAGATTTTTAAAGCCGATCCATCACACATCGAGAATATTCCGAGGATTGAGACTTACTTGGAAAACGTTGAATTTTATCTTATTTCCATGGCACAGGAGAAGTTTGGGTCTGAGTTTGTGGAGCATTGGATGGGAAAGCTTGGGATGGCTAGAAAAAGGATTTCTGGTGAGGAAGATGTGAAAGTTGTTTCAAGGTTTGTTTCAGGGCTTCCACGAGGTAAATGTTGGGTGCGGGTTCAGGTTTCGGAAGATACTCCTCATGAGGATATTGAAAATTTGGCTGAGGAGGTTGGGCTTTTGCATAAAATGCAGGAGAATGGTTTTGTGCTTGTTTATGGGGATGATGAGAGTATGAGATCGTTTATTAGGAGGTTGAGGTTACAACAGGGTTTTTTGAAACGTAAGACGAAGAAAAGTGTATCTGTTTAGTTTGTGTTGGGTTTTGAGGTTATCTGTTTTGTCATGTTATTTGGGTGTCTCTCTCTTTTTAGACCCCCCTATAGCCCCCCCTAATTTTTGCTACATTGTGTTTGTCTCTCTCTAGACTCCCCCTATAATTTTTTTAGTTTTTGACAAAGCTTGTTTTTCGTTTGTTTTTTGAAAATAAGCTTGGAAATGGTTTTTCCCACGATAGTATTTTTTGGTAAAATATACGAAAATTTATGGAATGGTGAACGTTTTTACCTTTAATGCATGCATATAAGGGGGTATCCGTGACAACCCTTCCTTTTTTCTTGATGTGTTTGTCACATATTTTCCTTAAGCATCTTCGCTAGTCGCTGTATTCCTTCAACTATTTGTTGTTCCGATGCGTAAGAGAAATTGATCCTCATAGTGTTCTGTCCTTTGCCATTGCAGTGAAAAGCTGAGCCAACAACATAGGCAACTTTATTTCGAATAGCTTGGGGGAACAAAATGTTAGCACTCATTTTCTTTGGTAATTCGATCCATAGGAACAATCCTCCTTTCGGCTTGGACCATTTTACTCCTTTAGGCATATGCTGTCTTAGAGCATTTAGCATAACCTCGAGTTTCCTGCTGTACAGTTTTCGGATTTTCTCGATTTGTCTTGACAACAGTCCGCGTCTCAGGTATTCTGCAACCAGAAGTTGTGTGTAGGTGGGCGAGCAGAGGTCCATGCCTTGCTTGGCTACTACCATTCGATCCATCCATTCAGCTGGAGCCATTATCCAAGCGATCCTTAAACCAGGACACAGCAGTTTGGAAAATGTGCCAAGTACTATGACTTGGTTTTGAGTGTCTAAACTGTAGATGGCTGGAACATTTTTCCCTGCATAGCGCAAGTCCCGATAAGGGCTATCTTCAAGGATCGGAAACCCGTATTGATACGCCATTTGCAGAAGCTTCTTGCGCCTTTGCAAGGACATGGTGACGCCCGAAGGGTTCTGGAAATCCGGTACTACATAGATGAATTTTGGTTTCTTGTTTCTTTTCGCCAGCTTAGCCAACACTTTCTCCAGCAAATCCATCCTCATTCCCTCATCATCCTGGGGCACACCAATCATCTTGGCTCTGTAAGCGTTGAAGGCCTGCAAACCGCCAATGTAAGTGGGTAACTCCATTATTACGAAGTCGTTGGGATCCAGGAATACTCTGGAGACAATGTCCAGACCTTGCTGTGATCCAGCCGTGATCAGGATGTTCTCGGGTTTGATTGAGGCCTTTTCACCGCTCATCCATTTGGCAATCTCTTCGCGCAATGGGGCTTCCCCTTCAGTAGGTCCATACTGCAAGGCAATAGCCCCTTTCTCGCGCAGAAGCTGACACGAGATATCTTCCAGATCCTTTACGGGAAAAGTTTGAGGATCAGGAAAACCACCAGCAAAGGAGATTATATCTGGTCGCCGGGTTACTTTAAGAAGCTCTCTGATTTCAGAACGTTTCATGTTGAGAGCAGCTTTGGAGTAAAATGCTGTCAAGTCTTTAATCAAATTAACACCTTCTTCCCCAACGTTTATGGAAGTCTTTGCTTGTCCGTCAACATTAAGCCGGGAGGATATAAGATTTCCGAGAGATACGTGCTGTGAAATCCTAGGTGGGCCGGGAGAGATTTGTATTCATGCACCCGAGTTCTTGAGTACTCCAAAATTAAGGAGGTTTTTCCATTCAAACCCTACCCGGCTAGGGCAACCCCCCAAAGGTAACTATACCTCAGTTTTTAGCCTTTTCCAGTTAGAGATTACCCAATGAAAATTGTGGCAATGTTATTCTTGTCTTTTGACCTGGGCTAGACTTGACACACACTCAGAAAGATTGATGCCGAGAACGTCTGGGAGCATCCGTACTGATTGCATGCATTTGTTGTGCGTTAGAGTTCAAATCTCTCTATTATCTTCCTTTCCTTTTCGCCCTTTATCTCTGCTGTGACGTGTATGTACTTCTCAAGTCCTGAATTCTGGATTTTAGCCTTCAGCAACTCATCTATTTGGAATATCCCTGCTGAGTTCGACATTTTGATCTTTATGATTATTGGTTTTTCCTTACCCTCAAAAATCTCTACTTTTTCTATTGAAAGGGCAGAAATGGAGTGGATGTCGACTTTCCCTGCTTCAAAAGGTATTCTGGCTCTACCCTGTTCCATATCCAAAGAGTCTGCGATTCGGACTACGCCCGCTTCTATAGTTAGAACTTGTTGCTCAGGTTGGTGTGCCAGCATGGCTTGCAGAACTTCAGAAAGGATCATTGCGCTTTCTTCTTCAGTGTAGATTGAATGTAAGTAGCGTTGCAGAAAGCCGAAAGCCAAGAGGAGACTGTGTTCTTCGTGACCCTCTCTGCCCATTGCCATTCCTAGGTCGTGAAAGATAGAGGCAAGAACAACTATGACTTCAGCATCTTCAACTGATAGGTTGTAGTCCTTGACTACGCTTGGCACAACTCCTTTGCTTACTAGTATTCTCAAGAGTTTCAGGGCGGAGTTTGCAACGATCTTTACATGGATAGGACCGTGATCGGTGTAGCCCATGCGATCAATAGCCATCACGTTGGAGCATTTCCAGAATGTCTGTAACTTAACGTCCTTGTTCACCAAGCCCACAATCTTTTCTAGTTTTTTGTTATCCTTACATGGCACATTGAAAGCATACGTCAACTCCTCACCACCGCAAAATGTATTCCTTGTCCTAGAAGATAAATGCATCAAAACCTCTTGCATGTTAGAATGTAGACGAGCATCATAACTGAAGAAGCTGAAGCGCGTATACATGCGAAATCAGAAATCCTTATATCTTTTAGAACATGAAAAGCGTAGCGCGAGAAATTGAAGACTTGAAACCACATCCTTCGTCGTGTGTACTCGCTGTGTGGATATCAGTAGAAGGAGATGCAAATTATTGAAAAAAGAAAAAATCAAGGCGGATCAAGCCAAGAATCTTCGAAAGGCTCTAAAGATGGAGCGCGAAAAGTCTGATGGATATTTGAGCCGACTCAAGTATTTGCAGGCAGATTTTGAGAACTATAGAAAACGCATGGAGAAAGAAATCCGTGAAGCTGTCCAAGTCAGCAACGAAAAGCTCATCGTCAACCTTCTTAATGTTATAGATGAGCTTGAGTTGGCTCTTCATTCTGGAAGAGAGACCGAAAACAAGCAATCAATCTTGGAAGGTGTCGAGATGACTCTAAGAAAAATGTCCTCAGCTCTTGAACAGGAGGGTTTGGCCAAAATTAAGGCAGTTGGAGAAACCTTCGATCCAGGACTCCACGAGATTGTGATGAAGGTCTCAACAAAAGAGCATGACGAAAACGTGGTTATTGCGGAGGTTAGGACAGGTTACATGTTTAGAGGTAAAGTCATCAGGACAAGCATTGTTAAGGTCGCTACATGGTTAGGTGTTGACTCATGAGTGAAGAAAAGATTAGAGAGAGAATATTGGGAATAGATCTGGGAACCACTAACTCGGCAGCCGCCATCTTGGAGGTTGGAAGGCCAGTTATAATACCCAGCGCAGAAGGCCCCACAACTGCTGGCAAAATGTTTCCCTCCGTGGTGGCGTTCACCAATGATGGCCAACTCTTAGTAGGCGAACCCGCTAAGAGACAAGCGGTAACAAACCCCGACCGAACCATTTTCGAGATTAAGAGGAAGATGGGAACCGACTATAAAGTGAGCATAAATAATGAAGAGCACACCCCGCAGCAGATTTCAGCCTTCATTCTGCAAAAGATAAAGAAGGATGCAGAGACTTTTCTAGGTCAAAAACTGAAGAAGTGTGTGATTACTGTCCCCGCTCACTTTAACGATAACCAGAGGCAGGCCACTAAAGATGCTGGCGAGATTGCAGGTTTTGATATCGCTAGGATCATAAACGAGCCAACAGCAGCTTCCTTAGCCTACGGCCTCGACAAGACAGAGAAAGAGATGAAGATTATGGTCTTCAGCTTTGGGGGAGGAACCAACGACACAACTATAATGGATTTCGGGGATGGAGTGTTCGAGGTACTAGCCACTAGTGGCGATACAAAAATAGGAGGAACAGACTTGGATAACGCTGTAGTCCAACACCTCATCAAGGAGTTTCATGATCAGACAAGCATCGACCTCAGTGGCGACAACGTGGCAATGCGAAGGCTCAAGGAGGCCGCTGAAAAGGCTAAGATCGAGCTTTCCACGCTGACAACCACGGATATTAACCTTCCATTCATTGCCTCTGATGCAAACGTTCCCAAACACCTACATAGCACGTTGAACAGGGCGAAGCTCGAGCAGCTAACACGTCCGATTGTTCAGAAAATTAGAGACCCGATAACGCAAACTCTCTCAGACGCGAAGCTCAAACCAGAAGACATTGACAAGATTGTGCTGATTGGTGGCCAAACAAGAATGCCACTGGTAAGAAAGTCCGTAGAGAATCTGATGGGTAAACCTGCTGAACGAGGATTGGATCCAATGGAGTGTGTCGCTGTCGGAGCAGCCATTCAAGGAGGTGTATTGGCTGGCGAGGTGAAGGATCTACTTCTCTTGGACGTAACACCTCTCTCACTAGGTGTCGAGACGCTAGGAAGTGTTTTCACAAGGATCATAGAGAGAAACACAACCATCCCGACGAAGAAGAGCCAGATATTCTCAACTGCAGCGGACTTCCAAACCACCGTAACAATAAATGTGCTACAGGGAGAAAGAGCCATGGCGGCGGACAGCATCTCCCTTGGAATGTTCAACCTTACTGGAATACCTCCAGCTCCAAGAGGTGTACCCCAGATCGAGGTGACCTTTGATATCGACGCTGATGGCATACTCAATGTCTCAGCCAAAGATATAGCCACAGGAAAGGAGCAGAAAATCACCATCACAGCATCGACGAAACTCTCAGACAAAGAGAAAGAGAATATGATGAAGGAAGCCGAGAAGTTCGCCGAAGAGGACAAAAAGAGGAAGGAAGAGGCTGAAGTCCGCAACAACGCCGACTCGCTGATCTACACCGCTGAGAAAACAAAGACAGATTTGGCTGACAAGCTCGGGAAGGAACAGGTGCAGAAGATTGATGAGGCGGTCGCCAAACTGAGAGAACCACTCAGCGGCAAAGACTTCGAGAAGATCAAAACCAAGAACGAAGAGCTGGCAAAAGTTCTCCAAGAGGTTGGCACTGTCATCTACCAGCAAGCTGCGGCAGAGAAAGCGAAACAAGGAGAAACAGAGCAGGCCAAAGAGCCCAAAGAGAGAGTTGTGGACGCCGATTACGAGGAAGTAAAAGAAGAGAAAAAAGGGTAGCATGCAAGTTCTTCTCTGGTTTAGGCTGATCACGGATGACCCCCCGCAAGCAAGACTACTACGAAATCCTCAATGTGCCCAGAACTGCCTCAAAAAAAGAGATAAAAAAAGCATATCGCAAACTGGCGTTAAAACATCACCCTGACCGAAACAAGTCGCCGGAAGCTGAGGAAAAGTTCAAGGAAATATCAGAGGCGTACGCCGTTCTCTCAGACAAGGAGAAACGGATACAATATGACCAATATGGTCACGCAGGGATAAGTGGCAGATATTCGCGGGATGACATATTCAGGAGTGCCGACTTCGAGAGGATCTTCAAGGACCTAGGCTTCAACTTCGGTGGCCACGCCACGATTTTCGACATTTTCTTCGGACGTGGCGCACGCCGAAGGCATCGTCGCCAGAAAGGAACAAACCTACGATATGATCTGCAAATAACCCTAGAAGACACTGCATTTGGTCTAAACAAGGACATGGAAATACCTGGTTTTGATGTTTGCGACACCTGCCACGGTAGCGGAGCAAAACCTGGAACAAGCCCAAAAACCTGTCAGAGATGCAAAGGAACTGGCGAAATACGACGCACAAAAAGCTTTGGCTATATGCACTTCACTGAAATCCAAACGTGCAATAAATGCCACGGAAAAGGCGTGCTCATCGAAACCCTCTGTGACGACTGCAAGGGTGCTGGGAACGTACAACGTCTCCACAAGATAAGACTGAAAATTCCTCCAGGTATTGACAATGGACACGGCCTAAGGTTAGATGGAAAGGGAAACCCCGGTGCCCAAGGAGGCCCTAACGGAGACCTATACGTAGTTGTACATGTCAAGCCCCATGAGATCTTTGAAAGAAACGGAAGCAACATCCTCTGTGAAGCCCGCATAAGCTTTCCCCAGGCGACGCTGGGAACAAAAATCAATGTTCCAACCCTCAAGGGAGAAGCAAAGCTCAAAATACCCGCCGGAACCCAGAGTGAAACCATGTTTCGACTAAGAGGAAAAGGAGTACCACACTTGCATGGATGGGGAAGAGGAGACCAGTTTGTAAAAATCATTGTTCAAACGCCCACAAAACTAACGCGACACCAAAAGAAACTTCTATCTGAGCTGGCAGAGGAGATGGAACACGAAATCACATTTAGATGATGCCTTGGAGCACATGAATGTATGCTATGCATGCATTGGTGGGCAACGTGAGATTTGTATTCATGCACCCGAGTTCTTGAGTACTCTAAAATTAGGGATGATTTCCCATTCAAACCCTACCTGGCTAGGGCAACCCCGCAAAGGTAACTCTACCTCGATTTTTGACCTTTTCCAGACAGAGATTACCCAATGAGAATTGTGGCATGTGTTATTTTTGTCTTTTGTGCACCGGTGGGCAAGATGAGATTTGGACCCCCACCTATAGTGAAGATGTCCCATGCAACGCCGTTTTTTTGTGTTCGAAAATCTTGGGTCACACTTTGCTTTTAGGGGAAAGCGTGGTTGAGAAAAATTGTGATGCAAGAGGAGCGCGGAAAACCCTGAGCTTTGACTGCACAATGCCTTAAACATGTTTCTGATGCATATTTTATTATAGAAGAATTTTATAGAAAGAAGGGGTAAATGATTAGGTTAATTCCCGCTATACTAAAAACGTTGGAGGCGGGTTAGAAGAGAAATGCCGTACATTAAAAAAATCGAGTTAAGAGGCTTCAAATCTTTTGGTCCGAAAACCGCTAGCATAACACTAGATAAAGGCTTCACAGTGCTCACTGGGCCAAACGGAAGCGGAAAAACCAACATTGTAGATGCGGTCTTATTCGGGTTGGGCGAACTGAGTGCTAGAAGACTGCGCGCCGAAAATTTTGCAAAACTCATTTTTCACGGTTCCCCTAATGCGGGTGTAGAAAAAGCGAAAGCTGCAAAAGTTGTTATTCAATTTGACAATAATGACCATCGCATACCAGTTGGCACCAACACTGTAACCATTTCTCGTGAAGTCCGCAGGAATGGTCAAAGCGTTTATCGGCTCAACGGGAGGAGGATTTCAAGATTTCGCATAGTCGAAATGTTATCTATGGCGGGGATCAGCCCAACCGGACACAACATTATTGTGCAGGGAACAATCACGCGCATGGCTGAGGTCTCTCCTCATGAACGCAGAAGAATCATAGAGGACTTGGTTGGCATTGCTCAATACGACGTTGAAAAGGCTGAGGCCGAAGAAAAGCTTCGAGCCGCCGAAATATCTATTCGGACGGCCATGGGGCGAATAGACGAAGTGCAGAAAAGAGTTGACGACCTGGAAAGAGAACGTAATGACCTACTTTGTTGCACTTTCATCCAAAATGAAATCAAACGATTTGAAGCTATGAAACTCTCTCATGACATTTCGGAAGTGAAGAAAAAAATCGAAAAGATAGCGTCCAATGTTGAAGAGGTTGGCACCAGAGTTGAAAAATTAAGGCAATTAAGAGAAGGTCTCAGAACTCAGCGTCATGAGGTTGAAACAGAATGGAGAAAACTCAGCTCAGAAACGGTGGAGGAAGGCAGTACACAAGTTCTTGAAGTTCAAATAAAGATAGGTGACATCAAATCGAAATTGACTGAACTGACGACCAAGATAAGCGCAGGAACAATGAGTCTCGAAGGGCTCAAGAAGGTGAGAGAGAATAGCCTTCAACAGTTAGAGCCTATTAAGAACGAGATCGCTGAAAGCCGCAAGAAAGTTCAACAATTGAAACGGCAACATGATCGTTTATCCAAAGAGGTTGCAATTAAACGGTCCGAACACGACTCCGTCTCAAGTGAAGCAGCACAACTAAGAGCAAATTTAGGCGGAAACAGTAAGAAAATCAGGGAAATGGAGCAACAATTAGACAAACTTTATCAAAATCTGTTCGTTCTTCGAAGCGGTCACGCCAGAAGTCAAGCCACAATTAAAGTACTTTCACGCAGACTAAACGACATCAACGCTCGCAAGGAGAGATTCACGTCTAGCCTTGAAGCACTCAAAAAATCTTTTAGAGACCTTAAAGAGGTGAAGAAAAAGCAAGAAAAGCAACTTAAAACTCTTCAACAAGCACTGGAACGAAAAAAAGTGCAAAAAGAGTCCATGGAGAAGGAGATTGTTGAAGCCGGCAAAATCGCTGGCACTGCTCGAGAGGCCGTGGTGGAATTTGCTACTCAGCGGAAATTGGCTGAACGTATTGCAAGAGAGGAAAAGGCGTTAAGGAACATCGAAGAGCTTGGAGAACTTGGCGTCATCCCGGGCATATATGGGCGACTCAGAAACTTAATCACGATAGATCGTGGTTACGAACAAGCAATAGAGGCAGCTTCAGCTGGCTGGTTGAATTCCATTGTTGTCCAAGATTTTAACGTTGCATTCACATGTACGGAAACACTTACACGCTTGAAGCTAGGTAGAATCAAGATAATCCCTGTTCAAGAATTATCTAATATCAAGCCTGTGAGGCCTCAGAAAATCAGAGATGCAAGCGGGACCGCCTCCATGTTTGTTAAATGCGCAAAACAGTATGAACCCGCGGTTGTTTTCGTTTTTGGAGACACTTTGATAACGAGGGATGATAAGACTGCGCTCTCTGTTTCTCGGGACGGCTATCGAACGGCTACCGTTAACGGAAATGTTTACGAGACTGGTGGAGGGATAGAAAGTGGTTATTATCGTGCTCCTATCGACTTTTCTTCAATTATTCCAAGCGAGTCAGCCGTCGAGAGCTTGAACCAGGCAGTAAGTGCCCTTCAGGAACACTTGGTAAGAAGAGAAACTGACGTAACCAGCTTCGAAGAAGAGATTGGCAAAAACCGAGTAGAATTCACTCGATTAACGGAGGCAATACGCACACTTGAAGGTGAAATTGAACGAATACACAAAAGCATCAAATATACCAAACGAAACGTTAAGCGCATCGATAAACACGTTCAAAACGTGCAAGTGCGTCTAGAAAAAGAGAAAGCACAAATAGTTCTTCACAAGGCACAGCGTAACGCTATCAACAGAGAAATACAAAAACTACGTAACGAATTGATTAATTTACGACGAAAAGTGGATTTAACTCAGATTCAGGAAATGGAGATTCAGAAGGAAAGGTTAGGAGATGGAATTATAGAGTTACGGCAAAATCTTGGCAGCATAGAAACTGAACTTGCAACTCTTCAATCCAAGTTGAATAACGTTCTCAAATTAGGTGCCGATAACATTAGGATTCAACTTCGAAAGGTAAGACAACAGTTTTCCACTGTTGAAAAAGAAGTTGGAGAAGCCCTTGAACAGAAGGAGATGCTTGAAAGAGAGCTTCCCGAACTTGAGAAGTCCAAGGAAGACTTGTCTCGTTCAATTTTAACCGCTAGGAAAGAATCCAAGAAATTTACGTCTCGAATTGACTACATTGACAAGAGGTTGCACCGATATGACCCAGAGTATGAGCGAGCCGATCAGTTGTTCAACAAGCTTCAACTCAACCTACAAACATTCCAACTACAGCTGGATCAACGTAACCTTCAATTGAAGGAGTTTGGTTACGAAGAAACCTTGGAAGTATCGCCGAAACAACTTGAATTAGCTGAATCATCTGTTAAATTGATGCGTTTCGAGCTGGAAAGACTTGGTGCTGTGAATCAGTTAGCTCTGTCACACTATGCTGACCAAGCTTCACGATACAAAGAACTATCTATACGCATGAACGAGTTGGAGCTAGAAAAACAGGCTATACTTTCATTTATGGACGAGATTGAACAAAAAAAGCGTAAGATTTTCCTGGAGGCTTTCAATCAAGTAAACGAAAACATCGGCAGGTTTTTCTCCAGACTCACAGGTGGCGGGGAATCTGCTTTAAGACTTGAAAAACCTGAAGAACCGTTCGCTGGTGGGATAGATATGGTCGTTCAGTTCCCGGGTAAACCACCGATCCTTGTGAGTGGAGCCAGTAGCGGAGAAAGATCAGTGGCAGCAGTTGCCTTCATATTCGCTCTGCAAGACTTCTTGCCCGCAACTTTCTACCTATTCGACGAGGTTGACGCACATCTGGATGCACTTCACGTGGAGAAGCTGGGGGCGCTGTTAGCTGAGGAATCAACGAATTCTCAGTCTCTAATTGTTACGTTAAAGCCTGAGATGGTTAGCAAAGCAGGGAGGATATACGGTGTATATGAACGCAACGGAGTCTCCAATGTGGTTTCCGCTACGTTTAAGGGGGCGGGCTAATGTCATCCTCCATCGAAAAACCCTTTTATTTTCAACCTCCTTTGAACGTACTCTTCGAACTTGATAAATTGCAGAAGATATTGCCATGGGACATCAGCATTTCGTTTCTATTGACATCCTTCTTGAATGAGATGGAAAAAAGAGGGGAGGTCGATTTTAGGGCTTCAGGAATGGCGCTTGATTCTTCTGCCACCATATATCTTATGAAGTCTAAGCTTCTGCTGAAGCTAGAGGAGCCTCCGCTTCCCTCCAAGCCTCCACCAGATTTTTCGCCTCCGCCTTTGTTTCTCCCTCTTCGTTACGAATTGACATCTACTACGATTCAGCATTTGTTAACGGTGCTGGATGAAGTGTTAACGGGTGAACGCTTATTCGGATTGAAACCACGTTCGGAACCTATCTTGCCGTCTCCTCCGGATTTTCTTCCTCCAGTTGATTTGTACATGATGGAGATCGAGGAGAAGATGAAGAGCTTGTATCGTCTTCTGCGGCAACTTGTAAGTGGAGAAAAACTCGTATTCTTTTCTAAGGTGATAGCTGGACTAGAAAAGTTGGAAGCAATCAAAACGTTCATTACTCTTCTCTTCCTTGCGCAAACAGGTAAAGTCGCCTTATGGCAGGAGGAAGATTCGAGCGATATTTTCATAACTCTCTCAGAGGGTTCTGTTGTTGGAGGAGATAGAGCGGAAATCATCTGAGTTGCTTAGCGAAGAGAAGTTAAAACGTGATTCAGCTTTATTAGAGGCTGCGCTCTATGTGGCGGGTCGCCCTCTGGATTTAAAATCATTAGGATCTATCATTAAGACTCGTTCTAAGAGGAAGGTTCAGAGGCTGGTAAGCATTCTTATGGAAGAGTATAAGAATCGCGAAACTGCCCTTGAAATCTTGGAGCTTGATGATGAACGGTTTGTTTTGCAGTTGAAGGCTGAATATTCGCCTCAGGTTCAGAGGTTGGCGATTCGGCCGCTTCTTTCTAAGGGTCCGTTGAAGACGTTATCTTACATTGCTTATCGACAGCCTGTTTTGCAGCCTCAGGTTGTTGATGTGCGGGGTCATCATGCTTATGGTCATTTGAGGCAGTTGGAGAGTATGGGTTTGATTTCTCGTGAGAGGGTTGGTCGGACTAGATTGTTACGGACGACTGGGTTTTTTGCTGACTATTTTGGTTTGAGTCATGATTTGCGAACTATGAAGCGGCAGCTTAAGAGAGTGTTTGAGGATTTCGAGAAAACCGAGCCTGAGAAGAAATAGAACGTTCAGATTATTTTTGCGTGCGTGTGCGAGAGGTCTACTCCAATGGGCTTCAGATAAAATTCGCGTATGTGAAGCCCATCGGAGTAAAAGCATATATCAAGCTTGCCCCTATGGACCCCTACCGAGATTCGTGGGAAAGCCAAAAAGGTGAAAGACTCGAGAAAACACATCTGAAATTAACAAACAATACGTGAAGGTGAAAAATTGAGCTATATTTGGTATCCTCCGAAAAAGCTTGTTGAAAATAGCAACGTGAAGAAGTTCATGGTTAAGCATGGAATAAAAGATTATAAAGATTTGATCAAGCGCTCCACAGAAGATATTGAGTGGTTTTGGGATGCGGCAATTGAAGAGCTAAATGTGGAGTGGTTTGAGAAATATAAGAAAGTTTTAGATGCGTCTGAAGTTCAGTGGGCCAAATGGTTCATTGAGGGCAAATTAAACATAACACATAATTGCCTTGACAAACATGCCAAGTCGTGGAGAAAGAACAAAGTTGTGTTTATATGGGTAGGCGAAAACGGTGAAGAAAAGAGATATTCCTACTGGGACCTGTATTTTGAAGTCAACAGATTTGCTAACGCTTTGAAAAATCTGGGTGTTAAGAAGGGGGACACCGTAGGCCTCTGTATCCCCATGTTGCCGGAAACAGTGATTTCGCTCTTTGCAATTTTGAAAATAGGCGCAATAGTCGTGCCAATATTCTCCGGATACAGTCCGGCGGCGGTGTCCACACGATTAAAGGATGCGATGTCCAAGATTCTCATAACAGCAGATGGCTATTACCGGAGAGGCAAGGTTGTTAGGCTTAAGGAAATGGCTGATGAGGCAGTTAAAGCCGCTGAAAACGTGGAAAAGGTGATCATTTGCAAGAGGATGGGCATCGAAGTTCCATTGACAAGCGGCAGAGACATCTGGTGGCATGAGCTAGTTGCGGAGCAGCCGGCAAAATGCGAAAGTGAGAAAATGGATTCGGAAGCTCCAGCGCTCTTGCTTTATACATCGGGCACAACGGCCAAGCCAAAAGGAACAGTCATATCTCAAGCGGGCACTCTGCTTCAAAGCTCAAAGGAAATCCATTTTAACCTCGACTTAAGAGAGGACGATGTCTTCTTCTGGATCACTGATATCGGCTGGATGATGGGCCCTTGGCAGATAATAGGGGTTCAACATTTGGGTGGAACACACCTAATTTTTGAAGGTGTACCCGACCATCCTAAGCCGGATAGACTTTGGAGCATGATAGAAAAGCTCGGGGTCACGGCTTTAGGAGGCTCCGCAACAGTCTTCAGAATGTTAAAGAAATATGGAAATGAATATGTTAAAGCTCATGACTTGAGTAGCCTAAGAATGCTTGGAAACACTGGGGAAACCATAGACCCGGACACTTGGCTCTGGCTTCACAAAATAGTTGGCGGAGAAAACTGTCCAATAATAAATCTTTCTGGAGGAACCGAGATTTTCGGATGCTTCCTGTTGCCATTACCGGTCATGCCCCTTAAGCCGTCAACATTGGGAGGCCCTGGGTTAGGCATGGACATAGACGTATTTAACGACGAGGGAAAACCAGTTAGGGGCGAGGTTGGTTACTTAGTCTGTAAAAAGCCAGCGCCCTCCATGACGAGGGGCTTCTGGAAAGAACCCAAAAGATACATTGAGACCTATTGGTCTAGGTGGCCCAACGTTTGGTATCATGGGGACTGGGCTTCCATCGACGAGGATGATTTCTGGTTCCTTCATGGAAGGGCTGACGACGTAATCAAGGTGGCTGGGAAAAGAATTGGACCAGCGGAGATAGAGTCCATTCTAAACCAGCATTCAGCAGTCTACGAGTCTGCGTGCATAGGCGTACCTCATGAGGTCAAAGGCGAAGAGGTAATGTGCCTTGTTGTTCTAAATCCTGATTATGAGCCCAGCCAAGAGTTGAGGGATGAACTTGTAGGCGAGGTTGTCAAGTATATGGGTAAGCCTTTCAGACCTCGAGATGTCAGTTTCGTCGGCGATCTGCCTAGAACAAGGTCTGGTAAGATTCTGAGAAGATTGATGAGGGCTGTTATACTTGGAAAAGAGTTAGGCGACATATCAGCACTGGAAAATCCAAAAGCGCTGGAAGAGGTAGCTAAAGTCACTAAATCCTAAACGTCGAGCAGGCAGTAGCCTCCATAATGAATCTCTTATTACACAGTCTTCTTTCTTCGGTCAATAACCCTTTTTGCTTTTCCCATAAATCTTTGTAGAGATCCGTGTGGGACTAGTACAACCTTTGATTTTACACCGACAACAGATTTTATCGATCCCGCAATCTCTGGGCTTAGTTCTTTAAGTTTTGAGAGGTCACCGTTGACACTTTTATACAACTCTTTGCTAGGCTCCACTTTAACAGTCATCGTATCCAAATCTGCAGTTCTATCTACAATTATTTCATAGTTCTCGGAAGCGCCTTCCACTTTCAATAATGCATGTTCCACGGTTGATGGCCAAAATTTGACGCCTCGCACCTTCAACATGTCGTCTGCCCTTCCAAAAACTCGCTCCATTCTCCTGATTGTTCTACCGCATGCACATTTTTCCGAAGTGAACGTTGTAAGGTCTCCTGTTCTAAACCGTAATAGAGGAGTGGCTTCTCTAGTCAATGTTGTTAAAACTAGTTCTCCAGTTTCACCTTCTTTCACCTTTTTTCCAGTCTTCGGGTCAATAATTTCTGCCAGAAAATGATCTTCCTGAATGTGCAGTCCGTCATGTTCTGTGCACTCAACAGAAACTCCGGGACCTATTATCTCTGATAAGCCGTAGATGTCGAAAGCTTCAAGTCCAAGAGTTCCTTCAATTCGTTCTCTAAGCTCTTCTGACCAAGCCTCAGCTCCAAACAGTCCGATTCTCCATTTCAAATCTTTCGACGGGTTAATCCCCATCTTTTCTTTCGCGTATTCCCCCAAATAAACAGCATACGTAGGAGTACAAGTCAACACGGTAGTCTCATATTCCTTTGCGAGTCTTATCTGACGTTCAGTTTCACCAGCAGCTATCGGCAGAACGGTGGCGCCGATTTCAAGTGCTCCATAATGGAAACCTAAACCGCCTGTAAAAAGACCATAACCATAGGCGTTTTGCACAACATCACCTTTCTTAGTTCCCGCAGAAGCATAAATTCTCGCCATCACCTTTGACCAAACTTTCAAGTCATTTTTTGTATACGCACATGTTGTAGGATGCCCCGTGGTCCCTGAACTTGCATGAAGCTCCAAGACTTCGCTTAGCGGTGAGGCGACTAATCCATATGGATAAGCATCCCTCAAGTCATCTTTTGCTGTGAACGGTATTTTTTCCACATCATCCAAATTTCTTATATCATCTGGTTTAAGTTTGGCATCCTTGAATTTCTTCCTATACATCGGTAGTTTTTCGTAGCAGTATTTTACAATTTTTTTGAGCCGTTCTTCCTGTAGTTCCTCCAATTTGTCTCTAGGCATAGTCTCGTAGTCAGGCTCGTATATCCAACCTTCAACTGGTCGTTTCATGGTGCTCACCGTTAAAGAGAATAGGAATTTGTAATTGAAAGAAAAATAAACTTTGTGATGCACCTCTAAGAATTGAAACAGGATAATACAACCCGACACAAGACTATCTACTTTTGATGGGCTAATTTGCTTCTACAGTCAACTAATGCTTGAGAATATTGGCACACAACAGAGGAGATGAGAAAAGCTTTTCTGGGAATCATATTCCTCTATGATATGCACTGTAAGTGAAAAGGTGATTCATGATGGAAGTAAAAAAGGTAGCCGTATTAGGCGCCGGATTAATGGGCCACGGAATCGCGCAAGTTGCTGCGCAAG
This sequence comes from Candidatus Bathyarchaeota archaeon, assembly GCA_030608565.1. Classification (GTDB taxonomy): domain Archaea; phylum Thermoproteota; class Bathyarchaeia; order Bathyarchaeales; family Bathyarchaeaceae; genus SOJZ01. Next base: position 33,469 of record JAUWDY010000009.1, read on the forward strand.
TGGGAAAATACGAGGTTAGTCTAAGAGACATAAAACAGGAATTCATAGACAAAGGCATGGAAATGATAAACAAGAGTCTACAGATATATCTGAGAAAAGAAAAAATGACAAAAGCAGAAGTCAACCAAGTCTTAAGGAGAATCCATCCAACACTAGACTTGAAAGAAGCTGTATCCGACGCAGATCTTATAGTCGAGGCTGCTCCAGAAAAAGTTGAGATTAAAAAAAGTATTTTCAGTGAAGTAGACAAACTCGTTCAGAAAGATGCACTTATTGTTTCCAACACATCCTCAATCAGCATCACCGACATCGCCTCAGCAACAAAAAGGCCGGAGAAATGTTGTGGCATGCACTTTTTCAACCCGCCACAACTGATGAAATTAGTAGAAATTGTTCGTGGGACCAGAACCTCAGATGAAACTATCCATACGGTGATGGATGTTTCGCATAAGATGGGAAAAGAAACCGTTCTTGTCAAGAAAGATTGTCCCGGCTTTATTGTAAACCGAATCCTCATTCCAGCTTTGAACGAGGCAGCCGTTCTTCTTTGGGAGGGAATCGCTGATAGAGACGACATCGACAAAGCAATAAAATTGGGGCTAAACTGGCCTATGGGACCACTAGCTCTGTCAGACTACATCGGATTGGACACAACCTTAGACATAGCAGAGATTCTTGCCCGAGATGTTGACCCCAAGTTTCATCCATGTCCGCTCTTGAAACAGATGATGAGGGCTGGTTATCTAGGCAGGAAGACAGGAAAGGGCTTTTATGACTGGACGAAAAAGAAATAAGATTACTATGGGAGATGAAAGACATGGAGTATAAGAACACTATTTACGAAAAAAGTGAAGGAATAGCAACTATCACCATCAACCGTCCAAAAGTCTTTAACGCCTTTAACGAAGAGACCGTTTCCGAAGTTTTAGATCAACTTGAAGATGCGAGAAAAGACGAAAGCGTGAGAGTAATAATTATCACTGGTGCTGGAGACCGTTCCTTCTCCGCAGGCGCAGACATCAACGTAATGAAGGGCATGAATCCGTTAGGAGCCAGAAAACTTTCCATAATGGGATACAAAATATGCACCAAAATAGAAAAACTGGAGAAGCCAGTGATAGCGGCCATAAACGGTTACGCTTTAGGCGGAGGATTAGAGTTAGCTATGGCCTGCGACCTCAGAATAGCCTCAGAAAAAGTAAGGATGGGACAAACAGAGATCAATATTGGATTTATTCCAGGCTGGGGAGGAACCCAACGCCTACCACGATTTGTAGGAAAAACGATGGCAAAGGAAATGATTTACACTGGAAAAATGATTGACGCAAAAACAGCGGAACAACTGGGCCTACTGAACAAAGTTGTACCCCCCGATCAGTTGATGACAGCAGCCAGAGAATTAGCCGCAGAAATAGCCAGCAAAGCCCCGGTAGCCATCAGAGTGTCAAAATCACTAATAGACAGCAGCTTAGAAACCAACCTTGAAGTTGGGCTAGCACACGAACGAGAAGGCTTCGCAGTCGTTGCATCTACAGAGGACCTACAAGAAGGAGTATCAGCATTCTTCGAAAAGAGGAAACCGAAGTTCAAGGGAAAATAATCAAAATACCAGAAGGTTAGATAGTGTACCTCGCTTTCTAGCAGTCTTAATACTTCACCATCCTCCATTATTTCCAACAATCTTTCTGGATTTCATATTTTTGGCGGTTCTGACTTTCTAAGAGTCTTGCCTACTTCAAGAATAGAAGCAAAGATTTTCTGCTGCAACTATGCCCAGCACATTCACTTTCACAAGTAATATCGCAATATGCATGAAACACTTTCCTGTTTACAGATAAGTTTTAAGGATTGGGATTATTTAATAAGAAGCCCGAAATCATCTGGAGGATTATCGTTGGTTAGTTCTAAAGTGTTGTTGGAAGGTGCTTCTGGAAAACGTTTCCTTCTTCTTGGAAACGAGGCTATCGCGCGTGGAGTACTTGAAGCAGGCGTGGGAGTTGTCACAACCTATCCGGGCACCCCGGCATCTGAGATAGCCGATTCTATTTCAGCTGTTGCCCCAGACGCGGGACTGTACATGGAGTATTCCACAAATGAAATCGTGGCAATTGAAACTGCTGCCGGGGCTGCCATGTGTGGGGTTCGTGCTCTAGCTTCTATGAAACATGTGGGATTGAACGTGGCTGCAGATGCATTCATAACGCTTGCTTACGTAGGGGTTCGAGGTGGATTCACCATTATTACCGCCGATGATCCCTATTGTTACAGTTCACAGAACGAACAAGACAACCGCTACTACGCCTTACTCGCCAATGTGCCCTGTCTTGAGCCCTCAAACCCACAAGAAGCGAAAGAAATGGTTTCCTATTCCATGAATATTTCCGAAAAACTAGAACTACCTTGCCTTTTCAGAACAACCACCCGTGTGAGTCACACTCGTGGACCCGTAGTTTTTGGTCCTCTTAAACAGCCAAAGTTGAAAGGCAATTTTGTTAAAGATGTCAAACGATTCGTGATGGTGCCAGCACACGCTCGAATCCAACATAAAGCTCTCTTGGAAAAAATGGAACGTGCAAAAAAAATTAGCGAAGAATCGCTATATAACAAAATCGTTCGAAACGGTTCAGGAATGGGCGTAATCTCGTCAGGTGCGGCGTACAATTATGCTGTCGAAGCTATTGATTTTCTTGATGTCGACGCCAGCGTACTAAAACTAGGAATGACTTTCCCTTTCCCTGAACAAAAGATTGTAAAGTTCATGGAGAAGCATGATCAGATTGTTATCGTAGAGGAACTTGAACCTTATCTTGAAATGCAAGTAAGAGCCATAGCAAAGAATTATGTGCCCCACGTGAAAATCCACGGTAAGACTATAACAAAATACTTTCCGAGGTTTGGAGAATTATCCACGCGGTTAGTAGTTGAAGCTCTAGCCAAAATCGCAGGCAAGGCTTTACCAGTCGCCATTAAGGAAATTGATGAAAAGTACACTCAAGTAAGTGAATCTGTTCCCCCAAGACCTCCTGTGCTATGCCCTGGCTGTCCACATAGAGCTTCGTTCTATGTGATAAAAACCGTGACAAAGAATCGAGCGATATACTCTACAGACATCGGCTGTTATGCTCTGGGCATCCAACCCCCGTTGCGTATCGGAGACACTCTTGTATGCATGGGAGCCAGCATTGGAACCGCTTGTGGAATTTCTAAAGTGATAGAAGAGGATGTGGTTGCAGTCGTTGGAGATTCCACGTTTTTTCACGCGGCTATACCGGGGCTGATTAACGCCGTCTATAACAATCATAAGGTAACACTTGTTGTTCTTGACAACTTGACAACCGCCATGACTGGACATCAACCTCATCCGGGAACCGGCAAAACTGGAATGAAAACACGTGCTAGGAAGATCCTTATCGAAGACGTAGCTAGGGCTTGCAATGTTAAGTATGTTAAGGTAGTTGACCCATTCAAAATCAAAGAGGCTATGAAAACTTTGAAGGAAGGCTTGAAAACGCGTGGTCCATCAGTAATCATTTTTCGTCAACCGTGCGCGCTTCTTGTCTCGAGTGAAAAACGTAGAAAAGGTGAAAAAATCGTTCCCGTCAAAATCTCGGAAAAGTGCACAAACTGTCGAGTGTGTATAGAGGCGTTTGGATGCCCCGCTCTTTATGTCGAGAACGACCGCGTAATGGTTAATGAAGCGCTCTGTACAGGGTGCATGGTGTGTGCAGCCATTTGTCCTTATGATGCAATCGAAGCTGGAGGCTCACTTGATGAGTAACTGCAACGTAGTTTTGGCGGGAGTCGGTGGCCAAGGCATATTGTTAGCGGCGAACGTTCTTGGTTCTGCCGCTGCGAAAGAAGGCTTCAATGTGAGAGTTAGCGAAATTCATGGGATGGCCCAACGGGGAGGCGCGGTAGTTTGCCACATGAGGATCGGCGATAGGGTTCACGCACCAACTACCATGGAAGGCGAAGCAGACGTGATTGTCGGACTTGAACCTGTTGAAGCGCTTCGCAACATTAAGTTCGCTTCTAGTCAAACGTGGGTTCTCTTAAATATTGAGGCAATCATACCCAGCACAGTTTCGTTGGGAACCGCCGCGTACCCAAGTCTGCAAACCATAATGAAAATGATTCGTTTATTCGCTGGAAAGATTGTAACGATTGATGCTGCCGATTTGGCTAGAAAAGCTGGGAGCGTTATAGCTCAGAACACGGTTATGTTAGGCGCTTTGGTGGCGACAAAAAAGTTGCCTATGCGATTGGAAACGATAAAGAACGCTATTAGAGAATTGGTTCCACCAAAATATGTGAAAATGAACCTTGAAGCACTTGAGCTAGGATACGGTGTATTACGAAATAGTGATGAAAAAAGACGAGACGAATTAGATAAGTAGTGTCTCTAGAACAGATATTCTTTTTCTACCCACTCGGGGAACCATTTGTAATAGTCCAGCGGCTTTGCTTTTCTCAGTCCTTCATACGTTGCTTTCGCCAAGTCGATTGTACCGTGCCTACCCTTGTACAGCTTTACGAAGCCTTTCTCTTCCAGTGATGTTAGTAGCTTGTCCAATTGTTCATCATCGATACCCTTTAGTCTTTCTTTAATGTCATCACGGCTCATGTGTAAGCCGGGGTTAACCCTATAATCTTCTACAAGTATCTCAAGTAATGTGTCCGCATTAACTTTGGAAGTGCTTGAAGGTTTAGTTGTGGAAATGGGTATTCCCAGTTTCTCATGTATATGTCTAGGTGGTAGTCTCAAATCTTCAGCCATGGCTCTAAGCTCCTGTCTGCGAATAACCATTCTCATAACTTCACTAGTTCCTGCACCTATTTGGTTGACCTTTGTGTCCCGCATAAAACATTCAACTGGATAAAACCTCGTCCAACCGTCTCCGCCCATGAGCTGAATGGCATCGCTCATCAGCTTTTCATAGGCTTCAGAGGCAAACAGTTTGGCCATCGCAGCTTCCGATATTGCTGTTTCTTTCAAGTCAAGTCGGTGAGCCGCGTGATACGTAAGCAGTCGAGCAGTGTGCAACGCTGAAAACATGTCAGCAAGTTTAAACTGGCTATGCTGAAAATCAATAGTTCGTCTATTAAACTGTATGCGTCGCTGCGAGTAGCTTACGGCATATCGTATTGCCTCACGCATCGGCCCCAACATACCAGCAGAGTAAAGAGTTCTCTCGAAGTTGAAGCCAGCCATCATCACCTTCCAGCCATCACCCTCAGCTGCTATTCTGTTCTCCGCGGGCACCCTTACCTCGTTAAAGTCTAAGATACCATTAGGGAGACCAACCCAACCACCCAGCTCGTTTATCCTCTCAACCGTGAAACCAGGCGTGCCCTTCTCAACAATGAAAGCACTGAGATGATTGTATTTTGCTCTGTCTTCCGGACGGTTGCTCGTTTTGGCGTATACGCAGTATATGTCGGCTACAGCGGTGTTACTTATGAATCGTTTTTTACCGTTGAGCACGTATTCATCGCCCTCATGCCTTGCAGTTGTTTCAACACCTGCGGCGTCAGAACCTACGCCTGCTTCCGTGACGCATACAGCTCCCAACACTTCGCCTTTGGCGATTTTAGGCAGCCACTTTCCCTTTTGTTCGTTACTACCGAACACTAACAGTTGCTCAACCCCGCCGAACATAGTTACTGAGTATGCTACATTGAGGGCTGAACACACGCGGCTGAGCTCCTCAGCAATAATGCAGTTGCCAGTTACGCCAACACCCATTCCACTGTACTCTTCTGGGATTATGGCACCAAACCAGCCCTTGTCAGCCACTTTTTTCAGAATGCCAGATGGAAACTCTTTGGTCCACATGATCTCTTCTCCTCGTGGTATGTTTTCGTCAGCAAATTTCTTAGCCGCATCAGCGAGCTTTTTCTGTCTTTCATTCCACCAAGGATATTTCATGATCATTTTTTACACCATGCGATGTATCAGATACACTTGGGAGGCACTTAAAATTTGTGAGTTGATCATTGACCTTTTAGAATAGCCTTTAACAGACTGCAGTATATTTGCATGTCCGAAGCGTTTACGATGGGGATTCGAACCCCTTTCTGTACCTCAAAGACCTTGGTGTATTTTGGAAAGCTTGTATAGCAGACTTGGCTTATTGGAAACACCTTCCTTTTTATCTCATGTTCAAAGGATTTTTCATACACCTCTACGCAGAGGAGGTAACCATCAACCCAGAAGAGACGATTGATTCCGTAAGTTGTAGCGCACCAAGCGAGATTTTCGAGTGAACGTTTGTCTACGCCTAGAACGAGGAGCTTTTTTGTTGGAGCAATTTTAACTTCCATGCTCAATTCACTCCTTGTACCGTATATGCAAAACCTGTTTGACTTTCTCGGTGATTTTAGGTCCTAAACCGTGGACATCTTTAGCCCATTGATCTACGTTTATCAGAGCGTTCATAGGAGTTTGATATGAGCGAAGGAGAGCTATTGTTTTTTCTCGTCCGATTTTTGGGAGGCTGGCTATGAAGAATATTTGAGCTTCAGCTAACGTTTCGTGTTTCTTGAACGGATGTACAATGGGTATTCTCTTTTCGACTATTTGTTCTTGTTTGGCAGCTGTGTATAGGAAGTTTATGGTTTCTTTGTAGGTGGTCGTTTGTATCATGTAGATTCCTTGTTTTGCGAGGGCGAACATGGCTCCCCACACTGAGGCTGGTTGGATTTTGCTGAATTTGTAGATTATGGGGAGGTATCCTTCTATGAGGATGAAGGGTTTTGGGTAGACTTCTTTTAGTCTAAACAATTGTTCGAATAGGTATCTTCGTGTGAGTGTGTAGACGAAGTCGTGTACGGTTTTTCTTTCGATGGCGCATTGGTCGGATATGATGTAGTCGCCTTTCTGTAGGGTTTCTGTTCTGATGTTAGCGCCATGTTCTTTTAGGCCTTTGATGATTTTCGCGGCTGTGGATGCTTCCCGCGTGTCTACAATAATTGTGGGTTGTGTTTGTTTGTCTTGCGGTTTGATGTATGGTACGAGGGTTTCTGTTCCAGACATGTTTTTTCACCTTTGCTGGTGTGTAGTTTATTATTTGATATGTTTGTTTAATATGTTGAGTATTCCAGTTTCAGCAACCACTCTCTTTCTATACCTACGAATCCATTTGATCAGGCAAAACATAAGTTGAAGCTCGAATATGGAAAATCATAACGTTATGAATCTCTAAAATAAGCAGCTCATTCTTCAATAATGTTTAAATACGCCCGCCCAACCCAAAACGTTTGTCAAGGTGGCACGTAGTTGAGCCAGAAACAAGAAATCAAACTATTCGAAAAATGGAGTTTTGACGAAATCAAGGTAGAAAACCCCGGCATCAAAGACTACATCTCTCTCAAACCCGTTTATGTCCCCCACAGCATGGGACGCCACGAACACGGAAGATTTCGCAAGGCTGAAGTCAACATCGTGGAGAGATTTTTGAACAATCTCATGCGGCCAGGAACGACTGCGGGGAAAAAGGCGAGAGCTATTAATGTGCTGAGAAATGCTTTCGAAATTATTCATCTTCGCACTGGACAAAATCCTATACAAATTCTTGTCAGCGCTGTTGAAAATTCAGCGCCTTGCGAGGACACTACTAGGATCGGTTACGGTGGTGTGACTTATCACATGGCAGTGGACATCTCGCCTCAAAGACGAGTGGACTTGGCTCTACGTTTTCTTTCGGAAGGCGCCAGAAAAGCGACGCTTCGTAACCCCCGCCCCCTCGAAGAGTGGCTTGCAGAAGAGCTAATCTTGGCGGCAAACAGTGATTCGAAGAGTAAAGCAGTAGCAAAACGTCACGAATTGGAAAGAGTAGCGAGGTCGTCTCGTTAAAGCAAGATTTCGAAACTTTATTTTATGTGCATCTCTACGATGTCTTCATCGCGTCCATGCGGTTCTTTGCAGCAGCAGAGTGCCTGCATGCATATAAGCAGTAGTTAGGTGCATAATTAGTAGGTTGGAAGGGGTAGAAAATGATATTCAAGGAGACCTTGACAAATGATTCTCAAAAACCAATTTGGTCGCACTGGACATGCTAGTACTCGAATAATATTTGGCTCGTATGCCTTGAGCAAGGCAACACAAGCGGAGGCCGATCGCATACTCTATATGCTATTAGAGTGTGGCGTAAATCATATTGACACAGCACCCATGTATGGAAATGCCGAGAAGTGCATCGGATCGTGGATGGAGCAGCATCGCGATGATTTCTTCCTCGCAACCAAGTCTCGAAAGCGTACATACAAAGGAGCCTGGGAAGATCTTCGGCGTTCCTTGAGCCGATTGAGAGTTGACTATATAGACCTTTGGCAGTTGCATGGTTTGACCAATCCGGCAGGTTGGGGAAAAGTGATGGGGCCTGAGGGCGCTTTGGAGGCCTTTATTGAAGCGCGTGACAAAGGTTTGGTGCGGTTTCTGGGCGTAACAGGCCACGGTAACAAAGTGCCAGCAATGCACAAACGTAGCTTGGAGCGTTTTGATTTTGATACAGTCTTATTGCCGTACAACTATTTGCTGATGCAGAATCCTCGTTATGCAGCTGACTTCAATGAGTTGGTTGGGTTGTGCCGTAAGCGTAACGTTGCAGTACAAACCATGAAATCCATTGCTCGGCAGCCGTTGGGGGGTCGTTCCAAGACTTACAATACGTATTTCTATGAACCGTTAGAGGCTCAAGATGCCATTGATAAGTCGGTGCATTGGTCGTTGGGTTTCCCGGACAGCTTTGTGATCACAGTGGGTGATATGCAGCTTCTGCCCAAGATGTTGGATGCTGCCAATCGTTTTGAGAAGCGACCATCTGATATAGAAATGAGCGCTATGGTTGATGCGTTTGATGTCCAGCAGATTTTCCCGCGCGCGGTGAAGCGCAAGGGCAAGGGACCTCAAACCTGGGGCGGTCAATTGTATCGGGCGCTTGAAGGAATAATTCGTGAGGGATTCTTCAAACATCCCAATAAGAGAACGCTAGAGCATGTGGTCAAAGCCTTAGAGTCTAAAGATCTCTCGACTAACGGCAAAGAGGACAACATTACTAATTCTCTCGCTAGAAGAGTGAAAAAGGGAGTCTTGAAAAAATCCAAGATATCAAACAGATGGGTTTACTGGGCAGAATAGTTCAGTTGCAGAAAAAAGAGGGGTTTGCAGGGAAGTAATTTCGGGAGATATCACCCGTTTCAATAGGTATTAAACTTAGGCATGCATGCATTACACGCTTATTTTGTGTGTATCTCTACGATGTCACCGTCTTCTAAGGGAAATGTTAAGCCTACTTTCTGTGGACTGAAGGGAAAGCGTCTTTTTGATGTTGAGATCTTGTTTACACCTTTACGTTTTTCAGATGGTTTAGCCCATACCTTTGCATAATTGAATTGTTCGTAGAAGTCGCTGTGTATTTGTTTTGCCAAATCTTGAATCATGGCTCCCTTTTTGAGGATGAACGGCCTTGGAGAGTGCTCTCTCTTGTTCGGTTCCTTCGTGTAGACACGGATTATATTCAACATTTTGAATAGTTCCACTCCCAATTTCTCTAAGCCAGTTTGGTTTTTGCAGGAGATTGGGATGCTTCCTATCCGATTACCTACGAGACTGCTCAGTTTCTTCGTTTTTCTCATTGCATTAGGAGCATCCGTTTTGTTGGCAACGATTATTGCAGGTCGATACACTGTGCTTTCGAAAACGGCGTCTTCTATATCATTTAGAGTTGCTTCGCCGTAGATTTTCACTGTTCCGTCTGAGATTCGGTAGCTTTTCAGCAGTTGTTCTACATCTCTTACAGTGCAGTCGTTCAGCCGGCCTAGTACGAGAATTTTAAGGCCTACGTTCATATGCTTTCGTTCAATGTCTACTCGTGCGCGAGGTTCTTGGGTGAGAATTTTTGCTTTTTCTAATTCACTTAGAATCAGAGACAGTTGTTTACTGGGGTTTTGTGACAGGTCAACCATTAGAATTAGTCCGTCGGCGTTGCGAGCTAGTGCTAACGTCTGTGGACCCCGTGCTTCGCCGTCGGCTGAACCTTCTATTAACGGTGGGGCTTCGACTATCTGAAATTGTAGGTTTTCATATTGAAACATTCCTGGCACGGGTTCTAGTGTCGTAAATGGATAACTTGAAACCGTGACTTTTGCGTTCGTGATCGAAGTCAACAAGCTGCTTCGACCCACGTTTGTTGGGCCTAAAACTACAATTTGCGCTGCGCCTTCTTTCTCTATGAAGAATTTTGGTCCGCCCTTCCCAATTCTCCTTTGCTTTCTTTCCTCGATTTCTCTTCGCAGAGTGGCGATTTGGCGTTTTGCTTGAGCGCGGATGCGAGATGTGCCTTTGTGTTTCGGAACTAAACTCAAAAACTCTTTCAGTGCTTGAAGTTTTTCTTGAGGCGTCCTCGCTGATGAAACTTCACTCCATTTATGCTTTGCCTGTGCGGGAAGATTCGCTGGCATAACGCAACCGCATCCACGCCTATAAATCAGCGCAATGACGCTAATATCTTTTTAAACGCATCGCCTAGCGAAAAATAAGGGCAACGACGTTACGTAAGGACAAGCCTCAACATTAATACTTGAAAGAGGAAGGATACATTGTTGCGTCAGTAGACATTGACGGAAAAGCCATTCAAAAAGTTGTAGAATTCATTGAAACACATGCTAAGGAACTGGAAACATAAAGAGGAACGCCTTTCAGGCAAACGCGCTGAGACAGCTTTTTACCTAAACTAAAATTTTTTCGTTCGTGCAGGAAGCCGAGGATGCAGAGCGTTTTAGTCAGTTTCAACTGTGACTCATTCTATTAACCTTCCTCAAAAACTATTTCTATTCAAAAACTTTATCTAATGGAACAGACGTCTCTAATAACGAATTTCACTACAACTAAAGGAAAATAAGTAAAAATTAAGATTTGGAGAAAACGGAAATGAGCAAAACCGAAAAACCTCACCTAAACCTCATAGTCATCGGACACGTAGACCACGGAAAATCTACAACGGTAGGACACCTCTTCTACCTCACCGGAACCATTGATGAACGAACCAAAAAATCATATGAAGAAGAAGCAAAAGCATTAGGCAAAGAAACCTTCAAATTCGCTTGGGTTCTCGACAAACTGAAAGAAGAACGAGAACGTGGACTAACCATTGACCTGGCCTTCCTAAAATTGGAAACACCAAAATACTTCTTCACCGTCATCGACGCACCCGGACACCGAGACTTCGTAAAAAACATGATCACAGGAGCCAGCCAAGCCGATGCAGCTTTCCTTTTTGTTTCCGCAAAACGAGGAGAATTCGAGGCAGGAATCGGTACAGGCGGGCAAACCAGAGAACATGCTTTCCTCGCCTTCACGTTGGGAATAGGCCAGCTGATTGTAGCCGTCAATAAGATGGATGATGCATCAGTAAACTGGAGCCAAGAGAGATATGAGGAGGTCAAGAATGAAATTTCTAGAATGCTCAAGATAGTTGGATTCAAAGTTGAGAAGATTCCGTTTGTACCCACTTCTGGATGGACTGGGGACAATCTAGCCAAACCCAGCGAAAAAATGCCGTGGTACAAGGGTCCAACGCTCCTCGGCGCTCTTGACAAATTCGAAGTACCTCCTAAGCCTATTAAGAAACCACTCCGCCTTCCAGTGCAAGACGTTTACACCATCACTGGAGTTGGAACAGTCCCTGTTGGAAGAGTAGAGACCGGCGTGTTGAAAGAAGGCGACACGCTTGTATTTATGCCATCGAATGTTAAAGGTGAAGTCAAATCCATCGAAACACACCACGTTAGGATGCCAAAGGCTGAACCTGGCGACAACATAGGATTCAACCTCCGAGGTATAGCTCATACGGATATCCACAGAGGAGACGTAGGAGGACATCCCGACAAGCCACCAACTGTTGCCAAAGAATTTATTGGACAAATAATCGTTATTTACCATCCAACAGCTATTGCCGCCGGATATTCTCCAGTGTTACACGCGCACACCAGTCAGGTTGCATGCCGATTTGTAGAGTTGATTAAGAAACTGGACCCGCGTACAGGACAGACTGTTGAGGAAAAGCCAGCTTTCTTGAAGACTGGAGACGGTGCAGTCGTTCGACTTGAGCCGCTTCAGCCCATAGCCGTTGAAGCTTACTCTGATTTTCCTGAGCTTGGACGATTTGCGGTACGTGACATGGGAACTACCGTCGCCGCTGGAGTGATCAAAGAGATCACCAAGAAAGGATAAGTTAACCGCTCTAAAACCCTCTTTTTCTTTTTTGTTTTTTCCGAAATCGCACTATAATGTTTGAAAGATTTCAAATAGGCTTCGATCTAAAAGTAGAAGAACACCTTGTATAACACATAACGTTCCAATGGTGATTGTTACAAGTCTAAATGATAGAATTGTTCCGATGAATGTTAGCAGGTCCTCAACGAACTTGAAGAGAAGGTATGTGAACAGTGTTGGAACAAGGAAAATCACTGTGTATATCCATTTTGATTCAATGCCAAAAATACTTGGAGGCAAAGGGTTGAGTAACATAACATATCCGAGGCACAAGCAACCCGCTGCTAGCCCGATGAGTGATGCCCAGCGAATATCCTTGATAGGCTTTAGAAACAGTGCTATTCCAGTGACGATCAAAAGGGTTTGCGTGACGGAATCCCAACCTTGCACAGCCCAGGCAAGTATCCCCGTGGCCATTAAGAGGATTCCTATGATGAAACCAAGGCCTGATATGATTTTTACGAGCCAGCGCAACGGTTTTCCAAAGATGGGTGTACGCCTCACCAGTTTTTCCAGTACCCCAGAAGTTGCAGCGATACCTCCTACAATCAGAAGGAATGGCGTATAATTCACTAACAATTCACGCCACAATTTATCACTTCGCAATTAGATTTCAGTTTGCGCTAATAAAAATTTGATGCTTCTATTCTAGAATTTGGAGATTTGCGAAGTGGTTTATACGCTTTGGTTAGCGTATGTAGGATATGTCTCCGTTTTCTTGTTTTACAGCATCAAGTAGGCGAAGGTCTAAGCTTATTGTCAGTTTCCTTTGACCAGTTATGTTTGTTGCTTTTATTGTGAAAAACTTTGTTTTCTTTCTCTGGTTATATGTAGGATCGATTTCTGAAATTTCTTCGATGCCGTATAGTTCTCCGTTTATCATGATGATCAATGGTCTGCCTTTCGTGTTTAGCTTAACCATCGTTTCATTTCTCCACTTAGGCTTCAAAGATATTTATTGTAGGCTGTTTTAATGGTGTTATTTCTCGTCCTTACACATTCCCATATTCGTAACTTGTCGCGTTATGACAGAATTCAGAGAATTTGGTGACCCAAGTTGAAATCGTATTGTTTAGCGGTGTTCTGACCAGTTTTTGTGAAAATGAATTAGGGAAGTATGTAGAGGGGTCTATTTGGGAGGATGCAACAGGATTGGAGTGTGTTGTAATTTTTGGATTAGCGTTTTGGAAGGATTGGGGTTAGGTAAAGGTTATAAATTGTCCATTGGGAAGAGAAATTGTGTGGGATGGTTCATGGGTTTGTTTAAACGGTTAAAGACGCCTAAGGCTACCATTTCTATAACACTCGAAAAAGGTGAATTTAGCCTCAGAGACCCATTGACAGGTACTGTTAACGTGTCGTCGTCTGAGGATTTTGATGTGGACGAGATAAGAATTGAATTTGAAGCAACCGAGTGGACATGTGCTACGCAGAGCATAGACATAGAAGGAAACCAAAGAACTGTGACAGCTCGGCAAACCAATAGAATACATGAAGGAAAAACAGCGATAACAGGAAGGATGCATGTTACAGATGGTTTTAAGAAAGACTTCCCCTTCAGCATAAATCTGCCACAGGGTGTTCCACCGAGTTATCGGGGCAAAAATGCAACTAACACTTGGAAGATGAAAGCAGTGTTAGCTGTCAAAGGTCGTCCAGACGTAACTAGTCATCAGATGGAAGTTCAAATAAACTCCTAACATGAAAATTCCAATGTGGACTGCGTAGGTTAGTGGCGCCCTGGCCGGGATTTGAACCCGGGTCGGGCGGGCGACAGCCGCCTATACTAGACCGAACTATACTACCAGGGCATCAATTTCCATAAAGAAAGAAGAGTTCTACTTAAATTTTGTCAAGCACATTTCCCGCTTCCACTGAGAAGCTTCTTTCTTTGAGCAAATCTCTCTAAGCTTAGCTGGCAAACTGGCTATAAAAGCCAAAGAAAATATCCAGAAAACCTTGGAACAAGAGAAAAGTGGCGGGCCCGGCGGGAATTGAACCCACGACCACCGGGTTAAAAGCCCGGTGCTGTAGACGCTTTTGAACTCTATCCTTGCTGAGCTACGGGCCCTCTTTTACCTTCACCATTAAAGATTAAATTAAGGGTTTCTGTTACTTGTAATCTCGAAACGTCTGAAATGAACTTCAATGTACTGGGGTTTCAGAAGTCAAACAAAAAAGATGCAGGAAATATTTAAATCACGAGTTATTCGAAGTCGCGGTTGTGTAGTTTGGTTCTAGAAAATAACCTTATAAAGACTTAAAAGTGAAACTATGCTTAACAATTTGTGATAAATATGACAAACGAGTATGCTGCCCTAGCTTTCTGGATGTGTACCACGATTTTGGGTGTAATGGGCTTCATCTTGTCATTTGGAGGACTGCTTCTCCCGTGGGAAGGCCACACCGCTGGAATTATGACAGGTGGCGCTACATGGGCTGTTTATGGGTGCGTAATAATATTAGCTGGTCTCTTCGTCTTAATAATGCCCGGATCTCTCAGCGCAAGCCCAGTGCTCATGGCAGCTGGAAGCCTACTTATAATATTCAGCGTGATTCACTCGTTCTTCAACACATCGGGTCTAGTATCCTACGGAATATACGTCGCTCTAATAGGCGCAATAATAACATGCATCGGAGCAATTTTCTCCGCAATATACATCAAGTTTAAAGAAATGGCCAAGTAGACACCGTCTGCTGCAACAGTTTTCAAGCCAACAATCTATTCTAATAATACGGAAAAAGTGTACAGCTACTGGCGTTTTAGTTTTTGTTGCTTATTCTCACCTATGTGGTGAATTTTTCCCCTTCGGTAGCAATGCGTTCCAGCGCCATGTTAAGGTTGATGAGTCCATCGTTTGTTTTTGCGGAAACGGGTATCAGAAAGAACCTCAACCCCAACCTGTAAATAGCGTGCATCATGTCGCGGCTGAGTAAACGTCTTGTTCCAGTCAACTTTTCTTCGATCGCTGATTCTAACGTCTCAGGAGAAGCCGACCAGTCAACGATGCGATTTACGTCTTCAGATGGAAGGAGATCGCATTTTGACAGCACATACGTTTGGGGAACAAAAAAACGGTTGTATACAGCAGCGGATAAAAACATGTTTGAAACGTAATTAAGGGGACTAGCAGAGAATACGGAGTCGAATAGGTATATGATCGCTTTAGGCTCCTTAGTTAGTTCATTTACAATGTAAGGTCCACTGGCCCTGAAGGCAAAGAGTTCCATTTGACCCGGGGTATCTACAATAACCATGTCGGAATTGAGATTTCTAATTTCTCGACCAAGCTTTTCCGCTTCTTCTGCGATTAGATCTGCTGCCATTACGAGTGCACCGTTGGGTCCAAGTTCGTATTGTTCCATTAATCTTTGAACACTCACGTAGTCGCGGGCGTCGATGTCCGGTGTGTATGGTAAGGTAAGGACTCCAGGGTCTAAATTCACGATTGCCACATTTTGTTTCTGAATTTGTAGCCAGTCTGCGAAGCAAGCGGTGAGGAGAGATTTCCCTGAACCCGCTGTGCCGACTATAAAGATTATAAGCATTTAGAACACCTGTCGTATGAACGAAACAGCCTAAATAAATTCGTTGCGTTTGTTTATCTGTTTTAGGGTTTGCTCGGGCACTTAGAGTTCAAGCATTCTTTTCAATGTTCAAGTTGCATCTTCGCTTCGACTCACATAATAGCTGTAAGACAACATCTGTTTCTTGGTTCACGAACTGCCACAAGTAACAGCTGTTTGTCACGCTGTCACGTAAAATTATACGAATTTTCACTTTTTCTGAGTAGTCTCTATGAGAAATACCATTCCTTTCTTAGTTTTACTTTGGGCATGTGAACTGAACCTTGTGGGCGGGGGACTTAGTTGGCTATGGTATCTGGTGCATTTTATTGCCTCAGTTTTTTCGTCTTGTGAAATCCAAACAACACGGGCGGGTCCACCGCATTGTGGACACCTAACATGGTCACCTTTTTTAGTCATCTTTACCGCACCCAAAAATTGGGGCCGCTAGAACTTGGTCGGAACTCGGCATTTTTTTCTCTACCTCTGACTTCCCTCTCCTAAACAGTGGCATAGCTTAAATACGT
>JAUWDY010000021.1 GCA_030608565.1 Candidatus Bathyarchaeota archaeon
ACCTTAAAACCAAGCTAGCCTCTTTCTTTTAGTTGTTCCTTACTAAGTGAGGTTTAATGTTGTCAGCAAAACCGTCAACGTCCATAAGAGATGCGGATTTTGAGTTTGAAAATACAGAGGTCAGAATCGCCGTGAACAGAAACTGCCCAAAAATTGAACTTGCAGGCTTGAAAATTGGACCCTTAGAAGAGGGAAAAGAATACGAAGTTAGATTCTGGATAGCCCAAGAACTGGAAAAGGCGGGAATAGCACGTTTTCATGAGGAAGACCTATTGACCGCGGTAAAACTCTACAAAATTCACTGGAAAGAACGCGTTCAATCAGTTAAACAGATCGCATTCTTACCTCGAGATTTTTATCCTAAACTTCGACGTTACCTTGCAGACTTGAAAAAGAACGCTGTGAAAAAACCTGAAAAAATGAGAGAATACGAGAAAGCTGTGAGGCATTCCCGCGATATTATCAACTGCAGATTGAAGAAGCTAGTTTCCCTCGCTTCTGCAAGCGCCGCCCAAACAAACCAGACCATTAACAACCTGTCGGTTGAGGAACATAGTATCTACAAACTTCTTCGCAAGAACATCGGGGAGTGGAGAACCAAAATCCTTAAAGAAGGTGCAGAATCTTGACCGAGGTCGTAACAGCAGATCCGCAAGAGCGATTTCTAGATTTTCTAAAGTCGGACAAATATCGTGAGCGCATCTCCCGAATGGTCATTGAAGGCATCACTTCGCTGAGTGTAGATTTCGACGATCTAATGACAACCGATTCAGCACTTGCGGAAAGCATCACCGAGGCACCAGACGAATATCTAGAGCATACAAATCGCGCAGCGCTTGCACAGCTACAAATCGAAGAACCCGAATACGCTGAAGGAATCGAAACCGTCCACATCCGATTTAAAGGACTACCAGTAACCACATCGCTGAGAACGTTAGGATCTGTTCACATAGGAAAACTCGTTATGGTGGAAGGAATCGTTGTACGCGCCACCCCAGCCAAGCCTATGGTCACGCAGGCGGCTTTTCGATGCAAAAGATGTGGAACCGTCAGCTATGTCCCCCAAACAGGTCCATTTCTGAGGGCTCCAATCGAATGCAGTGACCCAGCATGCAAGAGAAAAGGGCCCTTCGATTTTGTCCAGGAAGAATCAAGCTTCATCGATTCTCAAGAAATTCGCATTCAGGAACGACCTGAGAATCTCCCACCAGGCCAACTTCCGATCTGGATAGGCGTCAAATTGTTCGGAAGAGAACTTGTTGACGCAGCCAGACCTGGCGACGACGTCTCGGTTGTGGGGATTGTGCGTGCAGTCGCCCCCACACTGCCTAAAGTGGGAAAACTTCGCATGTTTACGTTGCATCTTGACGCTAATTTCGTAGATGTAGTGAGCAAAGAGCCTGAAAAAGTGCTTATTTCGCCTGAAGAAGAGAAGGAAATACTTGAGCTAGCAAAAGATCCGTGGATTCACCGCAAAGTCATTCGATCCATAGCACCGTCCATATACGGCTACGAGCATATCAAAGAAGCCATCATGTACCTCCTCTTCGGAGGGGTTGCGAAACATCTCCCCGACATAACCATACGAGGAGAAATGAACGCACTCTTAATAGGAGACCCGGGAACCGCCAAGTCCCAGCTACTGCAGTATGTGGCGAAGGTCGCTCCGCGTGGTTTGTACACTTCTGGTCGAGGAACGACGGCTGCAGGCTTGACCGCCGCCGTGCTTCGCGAGAGGAGAAGTGGCGGAATGACTCTTGAAGCGGGAGCGCTTGTGCTTGCGGATAAGGGCGTCGCATGTATAGATGAGATTGATAAGATGCGTCCTGAAGACCGTGTCGCGATACATGAGGCGATGGAGCAACATACGGTTTCGGTTGCGAAGGGTGGTATCGTTGCGACTCTCAACGCTCGAACGGCTATATTAGCTGCCGCTAATCCGGCTTTGGGAAGATACAACCCCTATCAAACAGTTGCGGAGAACATTTCTCTTCCAGTCACGATTCTTTCGAGGTTTGACCTTATCTTCGTGTTACGAGATGTGCCTGAAAAGGAACATGACGCAAAGATGACTGAGCACATACTAGATCTTCATAAAACAGGTGCTGTTCCAGTTGAACCTCCTATACCGCCTGAATTGCTTAGAAAATATATTAGCTACACCAAGAACTTGAAGCCTGTGTTGACATCTGAAGCCTTAGACCGCCTCAAAGATTTTTATCTTGCCATGCGTTCGGCGAGCGAAACTGAAGGAACACCCATCGCGATAACGGCGCGTCAACTTGAATCTCTTGTTAGAGTGGCTGAGGCTAGGGCTCGCATCGCCTACCGGAAAGAGATTCTCGCTGAGGACGCTGAGGCCGCGATTGCTATAATGAAAAGGTCCTTAGAGGAGGTTGGAATCGACGTTTCATCTAAGAAGTTGGACATCGATATTATCATGACTGGCAAGCCTAAGAGTTTACGCGACAAGCTGCAGGTTGTCTTAGGGACGGTGATTGAAATGGAAAGGGAAACGGGTATGGTTGAAAAGTCGGCGCTTCTGGAAAAGCTTGAGACTGAACGTGGAGTAGTAGGTCCAGAGGCGGAGAGGCTCTTGGGACAGTTGCTGAGAGAAGGGACTATATACTCGCCTAGAGAGGGGTACCTCAAGAAGACCTAACTAAGCAAAAGGGCGCGGACGTTGAAAGTTGGAGACTTGTCGATACCAGAATCTGTGAAACAGGTAATAATCAACTCGGGAATCACTGAGCTCTACCCTCCACAGGAAGAAGCCATACGAGCTGGGGCCCTAGAAGAAAAAAACCTTATTTTGGCAAGTCCCACTGCATCGGGCAAAACGTTGATCGCTGAGTTATGCGCCCTCAAACATATACTAGAAAAAGATGGAAAAATTCTTTACTTGACTCCGTTACGAGCATTAGCCAGCGAAAAATACGAGGAATTCAAGAAATATACAGTAATTAGGAAAAAGAGTGGAAGACGAGTCACTGTAGGCATTAGTACAGGAGATTACGACAGTAACGACCGTTGGCTGGAAAAATTTGACATCATAGTCACAACGAACGAGAAAGCAGATTCACTACTGAGACACCGGACACATTGGATGAACGAAATCTCCCTCGTAGTCGCTGACGAAGTGCACTTGCTAAACGATGCTGAACGTGGACCAACGTTAGAGGTGGTGCTCGCCCGTCTCATGCAAATAAATCCCGATGCTCAACTGTTGGCCTTGAGCGCCACCGTGAAAAACGCAGAGGAGGCTGCTGAATGGTTAAAGGCGGGCTCTATCACAACCAAGTGGAGACCAGTCGTACTGAAGGAAGGCGTGGTCTTACAGGATGAGGCACACTTCAAGGATGGAGACGCTTTCAAAATAGAGAAACCCTCCAAGAATCCAGCTATCAACCTTGCATTACACATTATACAGTCTGGCGGACAAGCACTCATCTTTGCAGCTACAAGGAAAAACTCGGTTAGTTTGGCCAAGAAAGCAGCAGCAAGCATGGCAACTCGTCTATCTAAACCCATGAAACGTTCTTTAACACGGATTGCAGAACAAGTTCTCTCAACCGGCGAACGAACAAGAATAAGTGAATTACTAGCTGAACTCGTCCAGCATGGAACTGCTTTCCATCACGCAGGATTAGGCGGAAGACACAGAAAAATAATTGAAGACGCCTTCAGAGACGGCAAAATCAAGGTTATAACCGCAACACCTACGTTGGCTTTTGGAGTAAACCTGCCAGCTAGAATGGTGATAATCCACGATTATCGGCGATATGAAGCTGGGTATGGCTATTACCCCATCAAGGTGTTAGAATACAAGCAGATGGCTGGGAGAGCTGGAAGACCCCGTTACGATAAAATAGGTGAAGCTTTGCTGATCGCTAAGACAGAGGATGAACGCGACTATTTGATGGAGAATTACGTTCTATCCGAGACTGAAAGAATATGGTCAAAGCTGGCTGTAGAGCGAATCCTTCGTTCACACGTTTTAGCTACGATTGCAGCTGATTTTGCTCGCACCGAGCAGGGAATCTACGACTTTTTTGACAGAACCTTCTATGCACACCAGTACGGTTCGGATGCCATTAAAGGGGTCATCGTAAAAATTCTGAAATTTCTTTACGATGAAAAAATGATTGAAATTAATGGTGAAAACGTTTCCGCAACGCGGTTTGGACGAAGAGTTTCCGAACTGTATATTGACCCAATTTCTGGAGTCATGATTCGAGACGCTCTGTTAAGTCGAGCACCTAAACTAAC
The DNA here is from genome assembly GCA_030608565.1 of Candidatus Bathyarchaeota archaeon. Taxonomy (GTDB): domain Archaea; phylum Thermoproteota; class Bathyarchaeia; order Bathyarchaeales; family Bathyarchaeaceae; genus SOJZ01. The sequence goes on from JAUWDY010000021.1 coordinate 4,270, forward strand.
CGACATCAGCTTCCTCCACATGATTGCACACACGCCTGACATGTCTCCAAGGCTTCGCCCCTACTCAAGCGAGATCGAACAACTCGCCTTGTTTGTTGACGAGCATCAAGACGAGTTTATGTTGGAAGTACCTGATGAATGGGTGGATAGAATAGCCTACGAAAATTTCTTGGGAGAGGCAAAGCTCGCTTCGGTGCTGGGCGCGTGGATAGAAGAAACAACAGAAGACGACACCATCGGAAAGTTTAGAGTTCAACCCGGTGACCTTTACCGACTTATCTCAACTGCACGATGGCTTCTATACGCTTCACATGAATTAGCATCTCTCTTCGGTCACAAAGACCTTCTCCGAAACCTTGCAGAACTCACAGAACGTGTCAAAAAGGGCGTGAAAATGGAACTACTTCCACTCGTTAGGTTAGAGGGAATCGGCAGAGTACGAGCACGCATACTTCATGATTCTGGCCTAAAGACTATTAAGGATATTAAGAGGGCCCCACTCGAAAAGCTAACCAACCTACCATTGATCGGCCCCAAAGTTGCAAAGAAGATCAAGGAACAAGTAGGCGGATTTGTCAAATCAAAAGAGTGGGAAAAACTGAAAAAAGAGAAAAGTCTGGAGCAACAAGCCCTAACCAAATATTAGCCAGCCAGTCCTCGAGCTTTTCTTTCCTGTTTCGTCTTTTCAACAGCCAGTTCAACCTGTTTTACCGTTGTACCCAAATAGTTTCTCGGATCTAACACCTTGTCGATCTCTTTTTCACTAAGCATATCTCGCACGGCGCTATCTTCAAGAAGAACCGTCTTAAAGAGACGTTTTTCAACATCACTTTTCATTGCTAACCTTCGAACAAGTTCATGAGCCTCTTGACGGCCCATATCCTTTCTTGCTAAGGCCAACATAACCGCCTCAGACATCATTCGTCCCTTCGTCAACTCCATGTTCCGCAGCATCCTTTCTTCATCAACCTGCAAATTTTTCAAAACATTCGTCATCAAAGCTAGCATGTAATCCGCGAGAATACAAGCTTGAGGGATTATGAACCGCTCCGCAGAAGATTGTGTCATGTCTCGCTCATGCCACGTCGGAACATTTTCCAAAGCAGGCACAACAAGACTTCTCATAATCTTAGCCAAGCCGCAGACCGTTTCACAAGTTTGTGGGTCATGTTTGTGCGGCATCGTTGAACTGCCCACTTGTCTTTTTCTTTCAAAGAACTCGAATACTTCTCCTATTTCTGTTCGCTGCAACTCTCGAATTTCGATGGCAATCTTGTCCAGCGTAGATGCAATCACCACGAGAAGGCAGATGAGCTCTGCGAAACGATCCCTCTGGACAATCTGTGTAGAAACCTCTACCGGGTTGACACCCAGCTTTTTCATAACAAGCTTCTGTATTTCCATCGCGTGTGGGCCTAAACCCGCCTGAGTTCCAACGGCACCGCTCATCTTCCCAACCAACACGCGTTTGCTGCATTCGTGGAGGCGTTGAATATGCCTTGCAGTTTCCCTCATCCAAACCGCAAACTTAAGTCCAAACGTAATTGGCAACGCGTGTTGCCCGTGAGTTCTGCCCATCATAATGGTTTTCTTGTATCGATCGGTTCCATTCATTAGAATAGTCTCAAAATCGTTTAGTTTTTTTTCAATCAGCTCTAGGGCTTCTTTCAGTTGAAGGGCAGTTGCTGTGTCCAAAATATCTGAGCTTGTCGCTCCGAGGTGAACGTAAGCTCCGCTCGGCCCGCACACCTCAGCCAACGCTCGAATCATCGCCATTACATCATGCCTGATTTCGCTTTCAATCTCCTTCACACGAGTCAGCCTAGCATGTTTTACAGAGGCCATTTCCATGATTTTTTCAGCATCTTTTCGTGGGATGTTTCCTACTTCACTGTGTGCCCAGGCTAAGGCTGCCTCCACATCCAGCATCCTTTGAAGCCTGTTCTCTTCATCGAAGATTCTCCGCATTTCCCGCGTTCCGTACCGCCCAGTATCAATTGGAAGAATAGGCAATTTTATGCTCCTCCGAACGATACATAATAATAGGTTAAAGATTAACTTTTAACCGTTATCGATGGGGACTTTTGATTTTGGGCGCAATTGCAGCTGTCGTTAACAAGAGAGGCGAAAACGCTGTTCCAAGCGTAGTTATTATGCTCAGAGAGTTAACGCATCGAGGCGTTGACGCTCATGGAGTCGCTACACCAAGCTCAACAACCACAGTCAAGTCGATTGAAGACATGAAAGTCGAAAACCCCAACTCATCCGTTGCTTTAGGCCACAACCTTTCCCGCATTTTTTCAAGAGACCGTCCGCAACCACTTCTGGGTGATGACTTCGCCTTCGTGTTTGAAGGCCATTTATTCCCCCTCTCCGGCGCCTCTGAAGTTGATGAAGTCTTTGAGAAGCTTAAGTTTGGTCCCCAAAGAAACGCAGGCTCTATTATCAGGGAACTTGAAGGATCATACTCATTCGCTATCGCGTGCCCAGAGAAGGTAATTGCTGGACGAGACATGTTTGGGACAAACGCGCTATATTATGGTGAAAATGAAACAGCCTGTGCCATAGCGTCAGAGCGTAAAGCTTTATGGGCACTTGGAATAGAAAACGTGAAGTCCTTTCCGCCGGGAAACTTGGCTATAATTAGTACTAATGGCTTCGCTCTTCAACCAATAAAAACCGTGACACAACCCCCCTTAAAATCCATAAACATGGACACTGCAGCGAAACATCTCCAAAACCTTTTGTTAGAATCAACAAGAAAGAAGGTTTCTGACCTCAAGAAAATGGCAGTTGCTTTTTCAGGCGGCTTAGACAGTAGCATCATCGCCACACTCGCTAAAATATGTGGATTTGACGTTCATCTGATTTCAGTGGGGCTGAAAGGTCAGGCAGAAGTCGAGTATACAGAGGCAGTAGCTGAGAGGCTTGATTTACCTCTTCATCTCGAAACATTCACGGTGGATGATGTTGAGCATGTTCTTCCAAAGGTTTTGTGGCTGATTGAAGAATCTAACGCAATGAAGGTCAGCATTGCTATACCGTTTTATTGGACCGCTGAAATTGCCTCAAAAATGAGATGCCATGTTCTCTTGGCGGGGCAGGGAGCTGACGAACTATTCGGGGGCTATCACAGGTATCTTGGAACGTATGCCCAATTCGGTATTACAGCTGTGCAGAACGCCATGTACCACGACGTAGCATCCTCTTACGAGAAAAACTTTCAGAGAGACACTCAGGTTTGCTCCTTTCATAAAGTGGAGTTGCGACTTCCGTTCGTAGATCGCGAGGTTGTGCAATTCGCGTTGGGCTTGCCTGTAAGCTTGAAAATCAAATCTACAGAAGACCATCTTCGAAAGAGGGTGCTGCGGCAAGTAGCTCAAAACCTTGAGCTTCCACAGTTCATCGTTAACAAGCCTAAGAAAGCCATTCAATACACAACCGGAGTGAACAAGACTCTTAAAAGATTAGCGAGAAAGGAAAGTTTAACCTTGCGAGAGTATGTTAAAAGGGTCTTCCAAACAGTATATCCTCTGAGTGTGTAAAATGAAAAAGACAGCCGTTATTTACACTCCTAAATATCTAAATCATAATCCGGGGCGTCACCATCCCGAGTCACCAGAACGCCTCAAGGTAATTATGAAGGAATTGGACCACAGCGGTCTTTTCAAAAACGGACAGTGTTCACTCGTTGAACCTGAACCTGCCAGCATAGAAAATCTGAAGCTAGTTCATGAACCCGACCATATCACGCTTGCTAAGCAGTGTTGCGCGTCTGGTGGAGGTCTTCTCGACATTGGCGACACAGTAGTTTGTCCTGAAAGCTTTGAAGTTGCTCTTTTAGCAGTCGGAGGAGCAATGAAGGCGGTGAACCTCGTCATGGCTCGAAAGTTTCAGAACGCCTTCGCCTTTGTTCGCCCCCCGGGTCATCACGCTGGTCCATACTACGCTATGGGCTTCTGCGTCTTCAACAATGTCGCCATAGCCGCCTCGCATCTTCTTCGTAACTTCAACCTTGATCGTATCTTGATCTTGGATATAGATGCTCATCATGGAAACGGAACTCAAGAAATCTTCTACGACACTAATAATGTTCTTTACATAAGCTTGCATCAGGATCCCACAGCGTTTCCTAGCACAGGCTTCGCAGATGAGGTGGGTAAAAAAGACGGCCTCGGATACACTGTGAACATTCCATTTCCTTTTCACGTCGATGACCAGATTTACCTTCAAGCCGTCAATCGGATCGTAGTTCCAATAGTCGAGCAGTATAAGCCGCAATTTATTTTCGTTTCTGTCGGCTTTGACACACATTACACGGATCCAGTCGGAGAGCTTTCTCTATCCGCCTTCGGGTTTCTCGAAACTTTTACAAGAGCCTTAGCTTTAGCGTCTCAGTTTTCTATGGGAAAGCTTGTGGCAGTTCTTGAAGGTGGATATAGCCTTAACTTTCTTGGAAGGATGGCAACTGTGGCGGTGGCGAAGATGGCTGGCGTTTCATATAACATTCAAGATAAACGTCCAGTGGCGAGTTCTAGAGTAAGGAAACGAGCCTTGAAAACTATAGAAGATGTAAAGAAGAATCAATCATCGTTTTGGGATTTATGATTCTCATTTTATTAAGTATGACATGAAACAGAAATATGTTTGGCTTGCCACTATTTTTGGGAATAAATCGAAAAGCGGAGCGATGTTATTCGATGATTTCTATGGCGCCCTCGGGGCACTGCACCTCGCATGCTCTGCAAACAAGGCATTCATCGAGGTTCACTACTTTAGATTTCTCATCTTTCATTTCTAGTACCGCTACGGGACAAATGTCAACACATGTTCCGCATCCAGTGCATTTTTTTTCATCGATTTTAATCTCAACCATGAAGGATCAAACTCCTTTAAGATTCTAATGGAGTGAACAGTTACAGATAAAAACGTTTTGCCTTTTCGCATAGACCACCCTAGAAAAACCGTAGCCACAAAAAGAAGGAGCTATGAAACATTTTAACGTCAGTTTAGCAGCTTCCAGCAGTTCAACTGATCTCTTCTCGAAGCCTCAGAAGCACCCCGTCAATCGTTGTTTTCGCCCTTTCTCTCCTGCGGTTATATTCTGCAATCTGCGTACGATAGGTTTCGGTGGAGAGTTCTCTATGTCGGTATCGAATTTCGATTCTTCGAATGGCGGCTTCCGCTCCTTCCAGCTCGGTTTCAGCGGCTTCAATCTGCCTCATCGTATTTGCATATCGCGGACCAGCCTTTCGTATTTTTTCTCGAAGACCAGTCAGATCCCGAGACAAGACGGAAACACGACTTTCTAATCCTCTTCTCCGCACCTTGTATCGGCGTCTAGAAACCTTTCTCTTCCGCACCTGTTGTTCCAACGATTCAAGATCCCCGAGTATCCTTCTCTTTTCTTTATAAGAGTCAAAGAAACTTTTCAAAACCTTTGTTGGAACAGGAATTATAGGAGCTGAAGGCAGCTTAGGAGCTCGCCAAAGAAAAACTACAGCGCATACAATGGCAATTAATACTCCCATCCACAATGTGGGGCGAAAAGAGGCCCAAAACATAACGTATCTATATGTTAGATCAAAATCAAGGTCGTGGAACGGTGTAACGTTGTAGAAAGTAAAGACCATTGTTTCTTGAAAAACGCCTTTTTCAACGCTTTGCGGTTTTGGATGACACGCATCTAGCTGAAACTCTGCACCCTCGGGTAGGCCCATGATCACGGTTAAATCGCTTATTTTCCAATCAAAACCTTCAAAGAAACTGAAAGCTAAGTCAAAATCGCGCCAACTCTCTTGGCGGATATAGATTTCCCTAGGAAGTCGGTAACTCACTGTGAACCTTGCAGACATTTTATGATTAATGTATTTGTAGATCGTCGCGTTTGTGTAGCTAGTTGCATTTCCTTTTTCAACATCTACTTCGAGGTCCCCTGATTCATCTCGTGCAGAAACATCGTAAGCGCCTTGAGGCAGATGCACTACTGGGCGGTAACTTCCGCCTTCATTAGTCAAATAGTAAGAATCAGATAAAAGAACGTGACCCCACTCGTCTAATACTATATCTCGCTTCACTTCATTGACGCTAATCAGATACAAGACGTGGTCAGGAAGGGCATAAAACCTCAACCACGCCTGCTCATATGAAAAGCTTTCAAGAAGGCTCTCTGTGTGATTTAACATCTGATGTAGATCATGTGTTGTCATGTTGAAAGCAAGTCCATTCTCTTCAAAAGAACTTGCGGTGTAGTTGGCACCGTACGGTAAGATAACGGTCACATTGCATGTAGACACATCTTGAGTGACGCTTGGATACGACGGGAAGTCAACAGTGAAGAAGACTGCTTCTTCACCATTCGCCGCAAAAACTTCTGAGGAAACAAGGTTTGAGAACACAAAAACCACCGTGAAGTTGTATGATCCTCCGTCGCCTATGTCAATACCCGATCCTGGAAAGAGCACGTTCACTCCGTAAAAGCCAATTCTACCCAATCCAACGTCGAGTACTACCTCCAATCGTTCATCAGGATTCGAGGCGTCATAAGCGAAGCAATAATCAAGGTTAGACCTGTATTTGGAAGGAAAGCCTATTGAGAAATTCTGTAACGGTTCTATGTTTTGCCCCGGTTCTGTAGATAGTCTGATTGTGTCGTTGATGACGACTAGCCCACCGTCTTTGATCTGTACCGTATGATCTACTTGAATATCTATAGAGGATAAAGTGTCTGTTTGGGCACTAACCGTTAATATATTAATGCATGATGGTAGGGCTAGTAAAAGGAGAAGGGAAAATGTGAATAGAAGTATTGGCAACGCAGTTCTTTTCAAGTTGGACACCAAGCTAGCCGTTAAGTGTTTTCCATTTTAGCTTTGCGTAGTTATTATTGATCACCTTTATTTACTTTTGTCAGAAATCGGTTAACCTCTTATCTTTCAACTCGACATATTGTTTTTACTCTTCGTGTCAAGCTTGCCCCAATAACTTGTTCAAAGCCAGCCATGTATCGAATTTCAATGGTCTTCCATGCTTCAACTACTCTTTTCGCGGTTACTGGCCCAATATTCGCCAGCCGTTAGATGGTGTATCTTAAAAGGAAAATATCTTTGTCAGAACGTTACGGAGTTCTCTTTATCCTTTTAACCGCACATTATTTATCTGGATTAGCTGAACTTAAAACACGCTTTTTGAGATAGTAATCTTCTTCTTTCTTTGCTCCGAAGCTTCTTACGCCTTCCTCTTTAAGTTGTTTTCTAAGTCTTTGAGCATACTGGCGACTGATTTCTCTCCTCTTTTCCAAGTAATCAATTATTTCTTTTGCTTGTTGCTCGTTGTCGCATCGACGAATATAATCTATTACGTCTGGTGTATATCTGACAAACTTGCTTGAAGACGCTGTTTCTCCAGTTTGGACATCTGATCGAACCGAGTTTATTGCTATCCTCGATTCCTCAGTGTTCATTTCCTTGGCTAAATGAGGAAACATTTTTCTAAATCGTTCCTTGCCCATCGGCATCTGAGTGAACACCTTTGTATCCTGCGCTTAATTTGTGGAATTGCCGCTATCTGGGTTGTACCTATTCAATATGTTTTATGAAATAACGCCTATTTAAGGTCAGTGCGAATGTTTCTTCTCGTGTTCCAGTTAGGTATCAGTTGAGTCAGCTAAGGCGCGACAAGAATTAAGCGGAGGATACTCCATATGATGTCTCCGAAGAGAAGGGCGACTATTAATCCTGCAGTGATAAAAACGAGCATGGGTAAACCCGGTGTTATCCATACGTCGTCTTGAAGTTTCCCTTCACGCTTGGCGTTCAATACTCTATCAACAATCTGTTTTCTGTCCTCATCCTTCGGGAATACAAGCAATTTTCTTTCGCTTTCTCCATTTTCAGCCGTGCTGATGTCTTCAAGCGGATATACGTGGCCTATTTTTTCAAGTTTAGTGAGATCTACTTTGTAGCCACAAAGAAGTGCCAGAATCTTTCGGCTAATTGATTCTTTTTCAAATCCTTCAAAGAGTTTTCTTCCAGTTTTGTGCTTCCAGAGGCAATTACGGAAAAGAGCGTAAAACGCACTCGATGCCGCCAAAAGAACACCGTTGCAGAACACGGTGATTGGAAAAAGCGAATAACCCAAGCTTAAAAATGGTTGGAGAAGGTTTGTGGGATAGGAAGGTAAGGCGAGAGATAGACAGATTAGTGCTTTGGCGTCTGCTCCTCCAAAAGCTCCAGCGTAGAAGAGAGTTACAGATACAACTGAAGTTAGTGCGAAAGACAGAACATAGGTATACAGAAGTTGTGGATCAAAAGAAATAAAGAATTGCAAAGTGGTCAGTCCGAGGGCTATAGGTGCAAAAACTGCCCATACTTTATTACTTACTTCTCGCGTCTTAAGATCACTCCAAGATGCGTATGCCAAAAAAATCAAAGAGATAAGAACTCTAAAACCATCGAACAATTCATTCATTTCTGTACCACATAGTTTCAGTGATATCGTGAGCTACATTTAAAAATGAACCGTTTCGCGACAAATAAAAAGACAGTAGTTCTCTTCTTGGCTATTTGCAACTTATTACAGCCACTAAACAGCAAGTTACCAAATTAGCATAATCATGTGTCAGACATTAGAGGGTTTTTTGGATTGTCTAAGAAGCTGGGGATGTTTTGTGGAATTCGCAATCAGCTCCGGCTTCTGGGTGGATTTTGAAGTAGTATTCTGTGTTGGCAGTCCATGTGTAGGTGACTACGACTTTGATTGTTCCATGAGAAGTTATGATTTTTGATGCAGGGTCATATGTCACGGAACTTTGCAGGTTAAGATTTGTAGACGAAGTGCCGATGTAAACAGAATCGATTTTGCCGTCAGACGTTCCTTGGTTTGTTAAATAGATTGTGATTGTGTTTGCTGTGCTATTCCAAGACGTAGTGATTTCGCGAAGTTGAACATCTTGTCCAGTGACGTTTACTGTGAAAGTTATGACCCAAGCGTAGGTAACGACTATTGCTGCGACAGCGATGACGATTAATAGAAGTGTCGCGAGGATCGGTGATATTCCTTTTCTTGACTTTAACATTTTGAACAAGGCGGTTTTACCTCTGGCTAACAGTTTTCAGAAGTTGTGTTATTTAACTTGTATGAACCTGGAATATGTATTATCTATAAAGATATGAACCCAGAATCTGAATCTGATTGAATGATACCAAATGGAATATAATTAATCTACTTATCGTAAATCAACGGGCAAAAAAAGACGATGCATTAACAGAGATTCATCTATACAAATCAGCCAACGATCTCAAAAATAAGCGGAGGAGCAGACGTTTTCACCTCCAATCGGATGCCCAACAAACCCTCTAGGAAGCCACCTAACACTTCAGAGTTACTGATAAACGGCGTCCTGATAATAACGTATTTATCCCGTAGATAAAAGTCACCGAAGCCCTGAACACGTAACCGCTTAAACGCGTCTGACCATTTTTCTCGATTAGCGGTTTGTATGTTTAAGCTTGCCTCCATAGACATTCTGGCAGCTTCTCCAGTTTTTTGACCAACCTCCCGCCACTTCTCCTTCGGAACGTGCTGAAGCATTATGTTAATGAACTCGACGTTTACGAAGGCAACACGGCTGATGCCGCAGTAATATTCACCTGGGTATTTCCAGTCGTAGATCATCATGCTGCGGTAGACGTCTAGCATTTTTGATATGAGGGGTTTGATGCCTGGTTCTCTTCCTTCTCGGATAAGCGAATCGATGTACTCACGTTCATCTTCATCTAGAATGATAGTTGTCCTTTTAACCGGCTTTTCTCTAGACACCTGCAACTTCTCCCTTTATCTAAATTAAACCGTGCCATATTGATATGCCTCATAGCATATTTTATATGTTTTGCTTCACAATTACCAATTCTATTAACTTTCATGGTGATTAAAAAGTTTAGGTAGAAGCCTTAGATTTCTTCTATTCTCTGGCCGAGTGCATAAAGAGCATTATGCCCGCTGTAAAGGCGGCTAGCCCAACGATAGTGAAGAGAACGGGGGGAATACCTAACCTTTGAAGAATATACATGAGGTAGGTGGGGCCTCCAAATATAAGTAAAACAGCGAAAATCGTTAACGCAGTCTTGGCAAATCTTTCAGGAATCCTCCAGCTCTTTCGTGCTTTCTTCATGTCATATCCCACTTTTAGCAAATCAGTGTGTATCGTTGTTCTTAATGCTTTCTCCTAAGCTTTTCTAGAGCATCCGTTTTTACCTTTATTCCCAGCGATTTCATGAGCAATTTGAAGACAGAGAATGATGCTCTTCGATCGGTCTCAAGTCCTGTGGTTGCACCTAACAGACATATGCCTTCGAATCCGCGTTTTTTGGCGAGTCCTAACAGGAGGCCAGTGGCACCTACAATTCTTCCCTTTCCATAGATTACGGCGCCTTTTTCCATCGTCTCTACGGCGAGCTTTTGAGATGTAGCAGCTACGTAGACTTCTTCCGCAGGGCGAGGTGTAGGCGCTCCACCCATGGTCACGACGAATCTACATCCATGTTTTTCTGCAAAGTCCAAGATTTCTCCGCATAATTCGTAGTGCACCATTACGTCTTCGAGGGAAGGCTGTGCGTCTCCGGTTAGGATGATGAAGTGTTTTTTCTCTGTTTGGGCTGCGTGGAATTCATAGCGGGGTGGACGGCAGATTCCGTGATTGTTTATGATGACATAGTCAGGGAAAGAGGGGGCGTATAGTTCTGCGAATGGTTTGGCGTGTGTAAACTTGATCAGCAGTTGTGCTGCGATTTTTCCTATGTTTCCGAATCCTGGGAGGCCTTCTACGAACACTGGGTTTTCTAGTTCTGGATGAGACAGATAGCGGAATTGTGGTTTGTCCATTTGTGTGCCTCACTGTAAATAAACGTCAGTCGTCTATAGATTTTTCGTGCAGTCTTTTAAAGGGCAATGCTGGTGTATGCTAGTATAAAAATATTTAAGATACTCATGTGCCACTGTTGAGGTGGCGGGGCAAAACCGTAGCGAGAGGCACGTTCAGACAGAGAGACGGATGTAGCCTCCTATACGGGTGGGGTAGCCAGGTGAACCCGCTGGGCTCATAAGCCTTGTTGGGAAACCCAGAGATCGGTTGTTCAAATCAACCCCCCGCTACCAACATACAAGCACAGATTTTGTTGAAAAATGGGTATATGCGTTTATTTCGGGCTTTCGTGCTCTATTTTGCGTGCTCGCGTTTTGATCCATTCTGTCACTTTGTCTTCCGTCATCTTGTCAGCCGTCCGTTGTTTCTCCAGCTTTTCTTCAATAAGCAATAACAGTTTCTCAGGTTTAACGGGTTTTATAACGTATGCATCTGCTCCTAGGTTTACGGCTTCAACGGCGTTTTCCAGTGATGGGTATCCTGTAATCATGATTTTCACCATTTTCGGCATGTTTCCATGCATCTTTGTGAGGAGTTTTGTGCCTTCTATGTCTGGTAGCTTGATGTCTAACAATGCTAGGTTGAAGAATTTTGTGTGGGATTTTTTTATGGCTTCATGCCCGTTTTCCGCGGTGTCTGTGCTGTATCCGTTCTGTTGAAGTATGTTGCTTAGGGTTTCGCGTATGTTTGTGTCGTCTTCTACTATGAGGATGCTGGCTTTATTCTTCGCCAATAGTTTTCACCTCCATTCTCTTATTAGATGGGCAGTTTAACCGTGAAAGTTGACCCTTTACCCACTTCGCTTTCTACCTCGATGCTGCCGCCATGGGCGTCGACGAACTTCTTGCAGATTGCTAAGCCCATGCCCATGCCTTTAGCCCTCGTGGTGAAGAAGGGAGTGAAGATTTTTTCCATGTTCTCTTTGGACATGCCTGTGCCTGTGTCTTTGAAACTGATTTCAACAAAGCCTTTTGTTTTCTTGGTTGAGACTTTCAGCCTTCCTCCGTTATCCATCGCCTGTATTCCGTTTACAGCTAGATTCAGAAAAGCCCGTTTTATCTGATTTTTGTCCGCCTCTACACGCGGAAGGTGACCCAGTTCTGTGATGAGCCCCACGTTTTCTGGTGCTTCGACTTGTGACAGAGTCTCTTTAACTGTGGCGTTGATGTCGGTTTTCTTGAGCATGGGTTTTTTCGTTGCTGAAAAATCTTGCAGATCTCTTATTATCTTGTCAGCATAGTCGACTGAATCCCTGAGAACTTGGATCATTCCTATAGCTTTTTGGGGAATTGGAGTAGAAGGCGAAAGACGTAATAGTTCATTGTTGAGGTAGTATGTTGCGTTTTCTATGGATTGCAAGGGATTCCTCAAATCGTGTCCCACCATAGTGGCTAATTCTCCGATAGCGGCGAGCCTCTCGGACTTGAGAAGTTTTTCTTCCATCTTTTTTCTTTCTGTTTGGTCTCGAATTATTCCTCTTGTTCCCACGACCTTGCCGTCTTTAACAATTGTGGTTGAATTGTATTCTACCCAATGTTCTCGTCCTTGCTTGTCTAGTAATACGGTTTCAGTAGTGATTGTGCCTTTTTCCAGAAGTGTTTTGAAATCTCTCAGAGTTTGCTTCAAGTATTTCTTTGGAATAATCTCAGCGAAATTTCTACCTTTCAACTCGTCAACAGAATACTCTAAAACTTTCTTTATGGCTGAATTGCCAGAAGTTATGATACCATTGACATCCAAAGTATATACAATGTCATCAACGTTCTCAATTAAATCTCTGTACTTTGCTTCGGATTCCTTGAGCTCTTTTGTTCTTTCCTCCACTCTTAGCTCAAGCTGCTCTGCATGGGCTTCAAGTTGTTTCCTCGCTTTTCTCAAGTTTTCAATGAGTTGAGCGTTTTCAATGACCATGGCAGCCTGATGCAAGAAAAGTTCTAAAGGAGCAAGAGTCTCCTTGGTCGGCCTTCGGCCATCCGCCGGGTCATCCATGCTTAAAATGCCCACTATTCTTCCTTCGGGTGTGCGGAGGGGCGCGTAAAGCATATCTTGGGGGTGCCAATCAACCATCTCTTCTGGAGAGAGCTTGCTTGGGACCCCTGCATATGTTGTTGCTTTCTCAAGTGGAGCTTCGGATGGAACACGGTGGACGTATTCTCGAATCCACGGATCATTCCAGGGCAGATAGTAAAACTCGCCTATCTTGAATCGTTCAAACTTTGGGCCTAATCGTTCCCGCCAGACGTGTCCCGGAGCCTTTCTTTCAAGTAAGAGTTTGTTTTCCTCCTTTGTGAGGCCCGATGTGACGAGGTCTGTTCCTTCTAAGTTTTCGTCTCTGAGGGAGATTACAACTCTTCTCCAGTCAGATTTTCTAAGAGCTTTCGAGATTACCTCAAGTCTTTGATGTGTGTCTTCTGTGTGCATAATTTCTGTGGAGCTTTTCATCAAATTTGCCAGTTTTTCAGAGATTTTTTTCAGCTGTTTATGTCGTTTCAGGTCGATTATCGCGATGGCAGCGTGTGAAGCGAGAGTTTCAAGCAGTTCCATGTCCTTTTCATCAAAGGCTGCAAGTCTTTCGCTTTCCACATTCAAAACGCCTAAAACCTTATCCCCTACCTTAATAGGTACAGCAAGCTCGGAAAGAATGTCAACTAAGCGGGCGTCGACATAAAGTTTTTCCTTTCTAATGTCGGGAACCAGAACAGGTTTACCTGTCCTCGCTGCCTTAACGGTTACACCTTTCTCTCCATCTAATGGAAGACTAATGTCGAGCGATTTCTGATATCCACGTCGGGCGATCACACGAAGCGTTTTTTCTTCTATCATCATAAAGGCTGCGTGTTTGAACCCTAATATTTTCTCCACGGCGTTTAATGTCATCGTGTGAATTTCTTCTATGTTCTCTGCCATGTTTAGGCTCTGAGCGTATGTGTGCATTACAGAAAGCCTTTCCTCAAAATGTTTCCTTTCCTTTTCCACCTTTTTGCGTTCTGTGACATCCCGCAAAATTACCTCGGCGCCTACAATTTTTCCTTTCTCTTTTATTGGTTTGCCTCTGTATTCTGCAAACATGTTTCCCTTTTTTGTGATGATCTCAACTTCTTCTTGAACAGTTTTTCCTCGCAGGACATCTATGGTGTGTTTGCCTGTCTTTGGCCAGTATTTCTTTGGGATAAAGTTGAGCATGTTCTTCCCAATGAGTTCTTCTCTTTCGTACCCATATTCTTCAACGACTTTATTGACTGATGTAACGTTTCCTTTGCGGTCTAGAATAATTATTGGGTCAGAAGCGTTCTCGAATAAATTTCGGTGCTTCTCTTCCGATTCTTTTAATGCCTCTTTCGCTTTCTTGCGTTCTGTGATGTCTCTCAATATCAGCAATTCTGCTGGTTTTCCTTCATATTCAATCTTTGCTGCATTTACCTCGACAGGTATTTTTCCACCATCTTTTGTGAGAACCTTAATCTCATACGATGCTGGATGCATTTCCCCCATTCTTTTAGTCAAGTTGTTTATCAGAATGACTTTGCTTTTCGCGGTCACAATTTCTATACTAAGGAAATTTTTCCCGAGTAACTCTTCCCTTTTGAAACCGGTTTTTTCCTCCACTCTATCGTTAACTGCCAAAAATCTCCCTTTGCTGTCAACAATAACCACAGGATCTGGCATAAGATTAAACAAAAATTGGCTTCTATCTCCATTTTCCTTCAGTTCCCTTCCTACTTCTTCCTCTTCTACGTAAACGCCTTCAACAGAACTCTGCACAACCTCATCCTTTAGCGAGCGCACTTTTGTTCAACTCCTTTACGTAGTCTGAAAACCCATAGCCTTCCTTCTCCTCATACTCCAAACGAAGCCTACGGCACAAATTCTTGAGAATCAATTTCTCTATCACTGACGCCCCTGAACCCAGCAGCTTATCTAAGCCAGCAGAAAACACCTCAGGCTTCTCACCAATCTCTTCCAGCTTGAAATGGGAGTTGTTCTCAAGATAATCGTAAATAACCTTGGAGCCTTCTTTTCTGAAAACATGTTTCATCGTTTTATCTGCCGTACTAAACAACAAATCATATACACTCCCTGTTTTTTCTGTGGTGTTAAACTGTCGAGTCATGCCAATGACTTCCGTCATCATGCAATCTTGTCAGGTGGAGTTTTCAGGGTTTATTGGATTTAACTTGTATGAAATCGGAGTCTATATTGTGACTAACCATGCATATTCAGATTCCGAATCAAAAACGTCCGTGCCTCTAAAAGTCACATGATCGAATTCTTGAAGCCATCAGTTGCACACTGAGCTTTCCTCTTTGAATGATGGAACCAAGAGCTTGAACTCAACAACCGCCGCATGAATCACGTTGAAAATTCACATAATCAGATACCTAGCAGAGCCTTCCAACAAGCTCAAAAACAAATTCAATAAGAGACCTGCTTCTACAGACTCCAAAAAATTATAGGGGAGTCTAAAAAGAGAGATACACACAAATAACGTAACAGCAAACAAAAATCAGAGTTTCACAACTGCCTTAGAAATCCGATTCAAGGCTCACTTGCGTAACCTCGGGGTCAACCTTACTCGGTCATGTTCTCATGAAAAAATGAGCAGTTAAAGTTTTTCTCCCGGTGAGAGATCCATCATCGTGAACCCGGAAACCATTTTCGGATAGAAATCCGTGGATTTTTCAGGCATCCTTTCATGATTCTGCGCTATTTTTAGAACCATTTCTGGAGTTGTTGGATTAACCAAGAATGCTAACTTGGCTTCTCCCTTATGCACTTTTTCCAAAGTGTCCTTTATCCATCTCATGTATAGTATCTCCTCATCAATTTTCAGTTCGCCAGTTTTCATGATTGCTTTGAAGATGACATCCCTCAAGATGGTTACGTTAAGAGAACGATACTCATCTGACCACGCAGCATCCATGAACTGGGAAACAGCTTTTTCATTTTTCAACAGCAAACCATAAGACCATTTTCCATCATAAACGCAGAAAGCATGCTTCGTCTTGTGTCTTTCCAGAAAACTTCTCAGAGCTTCAGCGTTAGAATCAATTTTTGAGACTGTGAAGAACTTCTTGAACCTCTGCAAAATACCGCCAGTCAGCTCGATTTTTTTCAGAAGACGATGTGTTGGCAAGACAATTAATCCTTCATCTTGTATAGGAACCATGTAACTCATCCGAAAATTGAACGTTGAATCTTTTGTCCATCCTTCTTGTCTGCGTCTTTCATCCCTGTAGGCAATAGCCGTCTCATATCTATGATGCCCATCAGCAATCACAAACTGCTTGTCTATCACCGCTTCTTGAACCAACTTTATCTTTTCTGGGTCGGTTAGTCTCCAAATAAGATTTCTAACGTTTAAGGAATCTTTAACGTCTATCAGTGGAACTGTCTTCGTGATTCTTGCAAAAAGGTTAATGGTTATTTCCTCTGAATCTGGATAAAGCAGAAATCCAGTTTCGAGGTTTTTCTGAGTTGCCTGCAGCATGTTCAATCGATCGATTTTCGGTCCTTTATGAGTGATTTCGTGAGGGAGAACTCTGTTTTCCACGTAGGGATGTAGCCGTAAAGCCCCAATGAATCCTGTACGAGTGTAGGTTTTCCCAAAGAGTTCGAACTCTTGTTTGTAAACAAAAATTCCGGGTTCCTTGTCTTTTCTCAGTATCCCTTCATTCATCCATTGGCGTATCCGTTGCTTAGCTATTTCGTATCTGTTCTCTTCCATTGGCAGGGTTAGTCGACAGTAGTTATACACTGACTTTTCATAGTATCTCCTCTGCATATCAGAGTCAATTTTGTCGTAGGGTTGAGCGATTAGATTCTCGAAGTCGCCTGCTTTTTCAGTGAATCGTATGGCTCTGAATGGCCTAATTTCGACCATACATTCCGACTCACTTGAGTTTCTCTAGCTCTTCGATCACTCTTTCAGCTACTTGTACACCTGCTCTCAATTGTGCTTCTTTAGTCTGAGCACCAATATGGGGTGTGGCGTGAACGTTTCCAAGTGTGAGCAGCTTATGTTTTCCAGGTGGTTCTTCTTCAAAAACATCTGTTGCCACGGCTTTGACTTTGCCTGACACGAGAGCTTGATATAGCGCCTCTTGATCAACTACTCCGCCGCGTGAACAGTCAATTATCATGACTCCATCTTTCATCATGTCGAATTCTCTCGTTGATAGTATATGTCGAGTCTGCGGAGTTAGCGGAACATGGATTGAGACAAAGTCAGCTTTCGGAAGCATGTCTTTCAGAGATACAAATCGGTCGTAAACTCGGCTTCTTACCACAATTACTTTCATGCCTAGGGCTAATGCCAGTTTTTCAACGATTTTCGCAATGTTTCCGTAGCCTATTAACCCAAGGGTTTTTCCATGGACTTCTACGCCTTTGAGTTCCTTCTTTGCCCATTTTCCCTCGCGAAGAGTAACAGTTCCTTTGACTACGCCTCTTGTAAGTGCCAGCAAGTGACCAATTGCCATTTCAGCGACACTAATTGAGGATGCTTGTGGAGTGTTCACAACAGTGATGCCCATTTCTTTGGCTTTTTCTAAATCGATGTTGTCCAAGCCAATGCCTGCGCGTCCAATGACCTTAAGGTTTTGCGCGTTAACGATTAGGTTGCCTTTGACTTTGGTGGCTGATCGAACGACAACCGCGTCGTATTCACTTACAATTTTAGGAAGTTCATCTTTAGGCATATCCCATGCTTTCATGACTCCGTAGCCTTTTTCCTCAAGTAATTTTATGCCTTCGTCAGCGATTTTATCACAAATCAGGATTTTAAATGCCACTTCCCTCAAAGCCCCCAGATTTCATCAATATGCCAGAGAACCTCTTTGATTCCCGCAAGATTCCATTCACCCATATGGCCGACACGGAAGGTTTTTTCAGCTAGTTTACCATAACCATTGGAAATCATGAAATGTCTTTCTGCCAGTTTCTCGTTCAGTTCTTTTACGCTTTTTCCTAAAGTGTTTTTGATACAGGTGACTGTGACTGATTCATATCCTGGTTCGGCAAATAATGCGAAATGTTTTCTTGCCCATTTTCGCGTGTATTCTGCCATGACTTTGTGTCTTTGGTACACGCCTTCAGGTGTTTCCTCCAGCAATAAATCCATTCGCTTGTCAAGTGCATACAGAAGCGAGATATTTGGAGTGAATGGTGTCTGATGCTTTCTCTCGTAATAATCGAAAATGCGAACTAGATTTGTATACATGCCTCGGTTAGGAATCTCTCTTGCTCTTTCTAAGGCTCTATCGCTTACGATTCCGACTGCTAATCCTGGAGGCAGAGCGAAACATTTTTGCGTTGAAGCATAGATGACATCGCAGCCGATTTCTGAGGGTAATAGTTTGTCGCCAACCATTCCGGAAATGCTGTCAATTGCAAGCATTACGTCTGGGTAGTCTTTTCTCATCATTTTTCCAATTTCATAGATTGGGTTTCGCACTCCAGTTGATGTTTCGTTGTGGCAAATAGTTAGTGTATCATATTCTCCTGAATCAAGTTTCTCCGCGATCATGCCTGGCTTAACCGCTTTTCCCCACTCTACGTCGAGAAAGTCAACTTTTTTACCGCAAGCCTGTACAGCTTTTCCAAATCTTTCTGAGAAGGCTCCGTTAGTGCAAGCGAGGGCTTTTTCTTTCACAATGCTTCTGCCAACTATGTCGAACCATAGTGTTCCTGAAGATGTAGTAACAGTGGTTTTCTGGCTGTCTGGTAACTGAAAGAATTTATTCAATTTCTCGATTATCCCGGTATATAATTCCGTAAATTCTTTAGCGCGATGTCCAATCAGAAAGCGGGTTTGTTCATGGAGCATTCCTGCACTCACTTCAGTTGGTCCGGGTATTAACAGTCTTTTATGCATTTTCTCCACCTTTTGTGTGAAGCACTTACAAGAAATGTAATATTTAACCATTTACACACATTTTTCATGTTTGATGTTTTGACGGAGAAAATTTCAGCTTTGCCTTCAAGTTTTTAGGACTTCTCTGTTTACTAGATTAGGCGGAATTCTTCCATCAAAGAATGCAATAAGGTTTTCGGCAACCATTTCAGCCATTCTGGAACGAGTCTCATAACTACTGCTTGATATATGCGGAGCTACCACAACATTGTCAAGTTTGAGTAATGGATTATCTACTGATGTTGGTTCATGCTCGAAAACGTCGAGAGCGGCCCCGGCAATCCATCCTTCTGTTAACGCTTTGTATAGGGCTTTTTCATCCACAACTGGTCCCCTTGAATTGTTTATTATACAGGCTGTTTTCTTCATCAGCTTCAGCTTTCGCTCATCTATCAGGTGATAAGTTTTCTTCATTAAGGGAACATGGATACTGATAAAATCAGATTTTTGGAGAAGTGTGTCAAGGTCTGCGAATGCCAATCCTAACGTCTTTTCTAAATTGGGTCTCCGTGTCGTGCTATAGTACAGAGTTCTCATGTCGAAACCTCTCGCTCTCTTCGCCACGGCTGCTCCTATTCTTCCCAAACCTACTATTCCCAACGTAGCTCCGTAAACGTCTCTGCCCAGAATCATGGTTGGGTGCCAACCCACCTTCCACTTTCCAGAGCGGATATACTTATCCGCCTCTACGACCCTTCGTGCGACGGCCATTAAAAGTGCCCATGCAAAATCCGCGGTGGTTTCGGTCAGCACTCTTGGCGTGTTTGTAACGTAGATGCCTCTTTTCGTTGCTTCTTTTATGTCGATGTTGTCGTATCCAACTGCAAACTGAGCTATTATCTTCAAGCTTGGCGCAACATCAAAAACTTCAGCGTCTATTTTGTCTGTTAGAAGCGAGGCTAAGGCGTCTACCTTCGCCGCCTTTTGAATGATTACCTGTTTGGGTGGAGACGCAGAGTCAGTCCAGACTTCTGCGTCGAATCGTTTTTTAATGATTCGAAGTCCTCTTTCTGGAATTTCACGGGTAACAAACACTTTATGTTTCTGCACGTCTCATTTCCTCTCTATAGTCTTCGCCAATCTCTTATCCCTATTAATTTATTGCACTTACGATAAAACGTTAAAGGAAAAGAACCTTTGCGCAAATTATACATGAGGAGATGGACATGGTTGAAATCAAAAACAAAGAAGAACTCATAAACAATTCAAAATCACCCCTCAACAGAAAAGCTAGAAAACTAGCATTAAACAGCCTCGAAACAGCATTAAAAGCCGCTGATCCCCGAGGCATCATCAAATCTAAGGTCAAGTTGAAAGAGGGCCTCCTTACGATTAATAAACACCCGTTTGATTTGAAGAAATTCAACAACATATTTGTGGTCGGTGGCGGCAAAGCCAGCGGTTCAATGGCCGAAGCATTAGAAGCAATTTTGAAAGACCATATAACCGACGGGACTCTGAACGTTCCTTATGCCAGCGGCCATTATAACGTCCAACGAATCAATCTTCAAGAGGCAAGTCATCCGGTTCCAGATGAAGCTGGTGTGAAAGGTACAAGACGCATGTTAGATTTAGTTAGTCAAGCTGATGAGAACGATCTTGTTATCTGTTTGATATCCGGCGGGGGTTCAAGCTTGATGCCTTTGCCCCGCGATGAAATATCTCTTGAAGATAAGAAAATGGTTACAGAAGCCTTACTCAAATCGGGAGCCCCAATAAATGAAATCAACGCTGTGCGCAAACACATTTCAGATTTCAAGGGTGGATGGCTGGCGAAAAAGGCGTATCCAGCCACGGTCATAAACCTGCTTCTTTCCGATGTGGTGGGTGATCCCCTAGATGCTATAGCCTCAGGGCCCGCCGTTCCCGATTCAACCACATTTCAAGATGTCATCAAAGTTCTGAAAAAATATACGTTATGGAACAAGATTCCTGAGTCGGTGAAAAAGGCTCTGCTTAACGGCGAGAAAGGGCATGTATCAGAGACACCAAAAGCAGACGACATTGCGTTCAAGAGAGTCTATAACTTCATTGTTGGAAACAACCGTTCAGCAAGCCTTGCTGCCTACGACAAGCTTCGTGACGCAGGGCTCAATACGCTCTTTCTTACTTCCTATATGGAAGGTGAAGCCCGGCACGTGGGGGGAATGTTTGCCGCCATGGTCCGAGAGATTGTAGCGTCGGGAAAACCGATTCCAAAACCTTCGGGCATAGTGGCTGGAGGGGAAACCACTGTAACGGTTGTTGGTAAGGGATCTGGAGGGCGAAACCAAGAAATCGCGTTAGGAGCCGCATTGAAGATAGACGGGGTAGAAGGAGCGGTCATCGCGTCGATAAGCACAGATGGGGTAGATGGACCAACCGATGCTGCTGGGGCCTTAGCAGATGGGAAAACAATACCTCGTTCTCAAGAGCTAGAGTTAAACGCAGAAGAGTTTCTTGTGGACAACAATTCGTATGCTTTTTTCTCAAAGTTAAGCGATCTCATCTTTACAGGACCAACAAGCACAAATGTTAATGACATCTCAGTAATCGTGGTGATATAAAGATAGAAAGCGTGCCCATGAAAAAGCCCTTATAAAGCGCGTGCAAAACAGTAAACGTTATGAGTGAAATAACTATGAAACAGAACTGTGAGAGGGTTGTCCTTGAAGAAGAAGTTTGATGTAGTTGTGGTTGGTGCTGGAACTGGAGGGTGCATGGCCGCGAAAACCGTGGCGGACGCTGGCTTTGAAGTGTGTCTAATCGACCGTAAAAGAAGAGAAAACGTTGGAGACAAAGTTTGTGGAGACGCCATAGGTAAACATCACTTTGACAACCTTGGATTAAGCTACCCCGTAGGGGAAGAGCTGGAGCGAGAGATGGTCGGAATTAAGATTTATTCACCTGACGGGGAAACTGTTTTCAACGTTGAAGGAGAAGGCCTCTACGGGTTCATGGTTAACCGTCACCTCTTTGGACAGAGACTGTTGAAAATCGCAACCGACGCCGGAGCAACTTTCATAGAATCAACTCAAGCGTTAAAACCCATAATAAAAGATCACTTTGTCACTGGAGTTTTAACAAAGAATCTGAAAACAGGAGAAGAGGTCACGTTATCTAGTCAAATTGTTGTAGAGGCAAGCGGTCTTTCAGCTGTTTTACGTACGAAACTTCCTCCTGAAATCGGAATTGACACAACCATCCTCAAAGAAGATGTGGTTGTCTGCTATAGAGAGATTCGTAAATTAAAAGAACAAATCTCTGATACAAAATTTTGTGAGATTTATCTTAATCCCCAATTTGCCCCAGGAGGATACTCTTGGGTTTTTCCGGAAAGCGAGACAAAAGTTAACGTAGGCTTAGGAGTAGTTACATCAGGTGGTTCTCCAAATCCAAAAAAACAGCTTTATAACTATATTCTATCCAAGCAACTGTTCAAGGACTCATCTATTGTGACAGGCGGTGGAGGGCAGGTCCCAACTCGTAGACCCTTAGATTGTATGATTGGAAATGGCGTCGCAATTATTGGAGACGCTGCCTGTCAAGTAAACCCTATTCACGGTGGCGGAATGGGACCCTCTATGACTGGAGGAGCACTAGCTGGAAAAACAATTGTCGAGGCTATGGGCAATGACGATGTGAGTCGAAGTGAGCTATGGCCATACAATGCCAGCTATATGCAGTCTTATGGAGCTAAGCAAGCGGGTCTTGATGTTTTCCGTCTGTTTCTTCAAGGATTAAGTGACGACGACTTGAATTACGGAATGAAGTATCGGATGATCACTGAAAAAGACTTTCTCAAAGCAAGTATGGGTGAGGACGTTCGTCTCAACTTGACCGAAAAAACGATTCGAGTCCTTAGAGGAGTAAAAAAGCTTAGTTTCTTAAAGAAGCTACGTGAAACCGCAAGTTTGCTAAAGAGAATGCGTGAGCACTATCAGAGTTATCCGACTTCACCTCAAGACTTTGGCGAATGGAAAAAGAAAACGCGACACTTAGTTCAAGAAGCTGTCAAAATGCGAGTTGCGCCGTGATCATGCGTGTTTCGGTGCTGGTTACTGGCGGCAAAGACTCCGCGTTAGCACTTTATCGCGTGTTGAAAGCGGGTTATCAAGTAGAATATCTTGTCACTATGCTTCCTCAGCGTGAAGACAGTTGGATGTTTCACTTTCTCAACATCCATTTGGTCGACCTCTTTGCCGAAGCTGCGGGAATTCCATTGGTAAAGGCTGAAACCGCTGGAATCAAAGAAATGGAGCTTAAAGACCTCAAAAATTTGCTTGCAACACTTGATATAGAAGGCGTTGTGTCCGGGGCAATCTTATCACAATATCAGAAAAATCGAATCGACAAAATCTGCCAAGAACTGAACCTAAAATCTATTGCTCCCCTCTGGCACGAGGCCCCAAAACAACTGCTGAAAGAAATCATTCATCTCAATTTTCATGTTATCATTGTAGGCGTGTACGCATATGGTTTCGATCAGAGCTGGCTTGGAAGAAAAATAGACCTAACAACGCTAGATGATCTTAATGAATTGAACAAACAGTATCAGATATCTCGAGTTGGTGAGGGTGGTGAATACGAAACTCTGGTCCTTGATGCACCGTTTTTTAGAAAGAGAATACAGTTGCTTCGGATCGAGAAGGTTTGGGAAAATCATAGCGGATACTTGCTTGTGAAAGAAGCTAAGCTTGTGGAAAAGGCTGAAAAGGTTTATTCACCCTCTTAGGGTGATACCCCCCGCAACTCCCCCCTTTTTTTCATTCGCACACGCCAAGCTATTTCATCAAAATCAAAGATATTATTCAGCATGCTTTTCGTAATCCTTCAATGATTCATCAATTCGACTTTCACCTTTTCTTATCATTTCATCAATCAATATGAAAATGCATGGCTCATTTGGTGTTGGACAATCCATCGCTGGATGAAATAAACACTTCCTCTTCCTTATACACTTAGCTTTAACCATATCTCATCTCAATCCGATAGCATGCATGCAATCATATGCTGTCTTCCCATATATTCTGGAATTCCTTTGAATAGCTGGAAGCAACATTTTCATCATCTAGTATCACAAGGTTCTCGTTGTTGTTTTTTTGACCGTTCTGGCTCCAATTGAATGAGCCAGTTAGAACCACAGCGTCATCAACAATCATAACCTTGTGATGCATTGATTTGCTGTTCGTGTCGTTTCTAACAGGAACTCCAGCGTTCCTCAACTTCCAATACTCGCTGTATTGTGAAATCTGACTCTTTTCAAATACGACTTTAACGGCTATTCCTCTGTTTTGTGCGTTTACCAATGCGTCGCTTACAGAATCCAGGGTGAAACTGTAGATTAGAATGTGGAGTGAGTGGTTGGCTTTTCCAATCCATTCAATCACTTTCTCTTCACATTCACCGTCTGGGGAATAGTAGACCCCTAAAATGTGTGTATAATTCGTCTGTTCATAAGCCTCTTGAAGTTCAATGTAACTCTCATTGAGCATACTGTAGTCATCCTTGAGTTGTTCATATGTTGCATTAAGATGGTTAAACTCGGTTGTCAACATTGAGAAGTCTGATTGTAGCAAGGTATAGTTTGTTTTCAACTCGTTATATGATGAGTTTAAATTGGCGTAGTCGATTGATAGTGTTGAAATTTCTGATTGAAGCCCTGAAGTTTCTTCATAAGAAAAGGCGTAACCCCCTGCAATTCCAATAATTAAAGAAACCAGAGTTATCACTATTGATGTTCTTTTCATAACACACACCTGTTCTAACAGACATAGAAGTTTCTTTCTTAAACTTTTAGTAGTTGAAACAACGAGTCGGGCAAAAGGACATCGGCAATCTGACCACTCGTATTTTCTTCTCCAGCGAAAATACAACCTCGTAAAATCAGCCTAACAACTCCTGTATGCATAGCATTTTAAACATGAAAGTTTGCCTTCTGCTTAAATACGCTTGTTGCTCGAATTTTGCGAGCGGTCCAAACTGGCTTTCTTAGTTTTCACGAGGGTTTTAGAGCACATTTTCGTGTTTGAAAAGGCGATTAGCAAGAATGTGCATGCATATATGTATGTTGCAGGCGAAGAAGATATTTTGGTTCATTATTGTCCCCTTCTTTAGCTATCTTAGCTATTACTCTCAAGTAAGACCGTATTTTCTGGCACAACACGGTGAGTATGGATGTGGTTTTGTAGATGGTCTTATTTTCACTCTCTCCGTCCTCGTTCTTACTCTCTACTTGACGTCGAAGATTCCAAGAGAAGGGGCAAAGAGCAAGAGATTGGAGTAGAAGGAAAAGGAATTATCCATAGAGAAACAACATGCATGCACAAAAAAAGGAGAGTTGGTAGTTGGTTTGTTTACTTCTCACTCGCCCTTCTCAAACAGCAAGTAATGATTTATCCAGATGTCACGACCAGTCACTTGATAGGTGTGGAGACGCCAGCCATTCTTTTGCCATTCCTCGATTT
>JAUWDY010000015.1 GCA_030608565.1 Candidatus Bathyarchaeota archaeon
GTATAGTTCGTGGTCACTTCGTAGATTCGAGCGAGAGGAGGTTTTTTCTCTTTGAAGTCTTCAAGAAAGTTATTAACGTCGACTTTCTTTCCTTCTACTACAATCTCTACGACCGCGTCTCCTCGGTTTCGCACATAGCCAACTAACCTATTTTTCACGGCAATACGATAGATAAAGGGTCGAAAACCCACGCCTTGAACAATACCACTTACTTTGATTTCAGCACGCAACCAGTGATCGAACTCCTTTCCATAGGCACCTCGAGACTGCTTGCATCCAATATATTTTTTGGTTTCGCCTCAAAGTAAGCGTGACTGAGGAAGCATTCTTCTTCAAACATGAAAACACGCAATTTATCATGTTGTCGGTAGAATTCTTTCTGCAAAAGCCTTAACAGAAATCAAAGTTCTGTTTTACTGGGCCACCAAAAGAGTTATCGTTTGAGGCATTATCATTCCATCATACAACGTGCCGACTCGAGATGAAGCTTCTTGATAGGGAAGAAAGCTCTCATTCGCATTGAAAACATCGTTGCTTCAGCATCCATTAACCAAGCTATCAGCCTGCAGTCTATAGTTAAGGCCTTTCCAACGGTGGAATATCGACCGACGGTTTTTCCTGGGCTTGTTTTCAGGTTAAAGAAGCCAAAAACCGCTACTCTAATCTTTAAAACGGGTAAGATGGTTTGTACGGGAGCGAAGTCGGAGAAAGAGGCTAGAAAAGCTTTGAACAAGGTAGTAAAGAAATTAAGGGCTAATGGAATAGCAGTTTTTGGGAAATCATCAATTGAGATTCAAAACATAGTAGCCTCTATAAGCTTGGCAGGCGCGATTGATCTTGAAAGAGCGGTTTACAACCTTAAGAGAATTATGTACGAGCCTGAACAGTTCCCAGGTGCAATTTATCGAATGGCCAGTCCTAAAGTGGTGTTTCTCATATTCTCCACTGGCAAACTTGTATGTGTAGGTGCGAAAAAAGAAGCAGAAGTCTATGAGGCAGTAGACAAGATTCAGAAGATGCTGGAAGAAAACAATCTCCTTTATTATCAATCATAAGGTGCACAGGGCTAAAGTCCCCCTATTCGCAGAAAACTCACTATGATTTCGCTTTCAGTTTTTCTTCTATTGTCTTCAGCTCCCCATGCTCTGAAATACGGATACGCGTTTTAAGTCTCACGCTCAAACCTAAACGTTTGAAAAACCAGAGCAATTGTGCGCCATTCACTGGTCCTTTTAGTTTCCCTGTAGATATTAGCTGAGCTAAAGCCCTTTCAATTTGAGGGATAGTCTCAGGATACTGGCGTTCTGCAGCGTCCAAGACTTCTGAGGCCCGACCGATCAGAACTCGGCTTAACACTTTCTTGGGATTTCCTGTTTCCTTTTCTTTTCCAGCCTCTTTCGCTAGCCAGCGTTTCCTCATCTCCAGCATTTTTCGACGTTTCCACCGCTCTAATTCCTTATCTTCCGGCAAACATGTCCCACCGTCAACACTATGACAAGAAGTTTCTCCTTTTTCGTGTTTTCACATAAGGCGGTTCATATCTAAAAGTCGTTCGCTACCAGTATGCTTTTCAGCAAGACGTTTAAGAGATTGAAAATAACATTTATAGTTCAATTCGTAGAGTTGCTTAGAAGCTGCTGTCCAATGGAGAAGTAAAAATGACCCAAGAAGAAGCGAATGTTGGAGTGTACATTTGCCATTGCGGAGGGAACATAAGTGATACGGTAGATGTAGAAAAGGTCAGAGAAGCCGCTGCCGAATTTGAAGGAGTGAAGATTGCGAAAACATACGAATATGTGTGCAGCGACCCTGGACAAGAAATGATAATAAACGGGATAAAGGAACATGGGCTCAACAGAATTGTAGTAGCGTCATGTTCACCGAGAATGCACCTTGACACTTTTAGACGAGCAGTGGAATCAGCTGGTTTGAACCCGTATTTCCTTGAAATGGCAAATATTAGAGAGCAGTGTAGCTGGGTTCACGACGATAAGGAGGCTGCAACGTCCAAGGCTATTGACCTTATACGCGGGGCAGTGGAGCGCGCCCGTTACCTCGAACCCTTAAAGACGAAGAGCATACCCGTGAATAGAGATATCCTCGTGATTGGAGGAGGAATCGCGGGCATCATCGCTTCCATTGAGTTGGCGGACAAGGGTTATCAAGTATACTTGGCGGAGAGAAGCCCGAGCATAGGCGGGCATATGGCCCAGCTTAGCAAAACCTTCCCCACCCTCGACTGCTCGCAGTGCATTCTCACGCCGAAAATGGTGTACGCTGGACAACACCCAAACATAAAGATAATCAGCATGGCAGAACCAATAGCCGTCGAAGGTTCTCCTGGCAACTATAGAGTCTTGATCAAAAAGCATCCAAGATTCATAGATGCTTCCAAATGCACTGCCTGTGGAGAGTGTGAGAAGTTTTGTCCCGTCAAGGTTCCAAGCGAATTCTCAGCTGGCTTGTTTCCGCGAAAGGCTATTTACACACCGTTCAAGCAGGCGGTTCCAAGAACATATGTGATTGACAAAGAACACTGTTTATACTTCACTAAGGGAGTCTGTAGGCTTTGCGAAAAATTGTGCAAGGGTAAAGCCATTGATTTCGACCAGAAAGAAGAAATCATTGAGTTAGATGTGGGAGCAATTATTGCTTGCACCGGATTTGAATTAGTTGATCCGAAAACTTTTGAGGAGTACAGTTTCGGTTTACATCCAGACATCGTAACAAACCTGCAGTTAGAGATACTCCTGAACCATGAAATGCGTAGACCCTCTAACGGAAAGGTAGCGAAAAAAGTTGCCTTTATACTCTGCGTGGGTAGCCGAATGATGAACGAGGAACCAGGCGTTGAACATTGCTGCAAGATAGGTTGTATGGCTGCAATCAAACAAGCTATGATAGTTCAAAAAATCGTGCCTGACGCCGAGCCATGGATTTTTTACACTGACGTAAGAGCTGATGGGAAAGGATACGAAGAGTTCTACACTACGGCTCAAGATCATAACGTACATTTTGTCAGAGGCCGCGTAGCAGAAGTTTTTCCGCAGAGCGATGAAATATTGGTGAGGGCGGAGGACACCCTTCTTGGGGCTCAAGTAGAGGGAAAATTCGACTTGGTAGTGCTCACCCTAGGCATCATTCCTAGCCCAGGCACTCAAGAATTAGCTCAAAAGTTGGGCATCCAAGTCGGCCCTGATGGATTTCTTTTGGAAAGACATTACAAGCTTAGACCAGTTGATAGTCAAAGGGAAGGAGTGTTTATTGCTGGATGTGCCTTGAGTCCAAAGGATGTGAGGGAAACAGTCTTAGAGGCGATGTCTACTGCTTCAAGGGTTGCAACGTTCGTAGGGAAAGGTGAGGTTTCTGTCTCGCCAGAAGTGGCTTATATTATTCCCGAAAAATGTGACAACTGTGGGATATGCGTAAAAGTATGTCCCGTTGCGGCGGTGGAAGAGTCTCCTACAGGCTTGAAGATCAACCCGATGTCATGTGTTGGATGTGGAATCTGCGTGCCAAGATGTCCTAGAGGGGCTATTGACCTTAAGCACTGTACTGAAGTCCAGTTGGTGGCTCAAATCGACAAAGTGAGTGAAGGCGGCAAGGTGCCAAAGATCATTGCGTTTCTTGAGAAAGAGATAGCTTATGGAGCTGCTGACTTAGCTGGGCAGTCTAGAGCATCATATCCCCCTAACGTGGAGATAATCGGCGTTCCCAGCACTGGAAGAGTCGGCTTGAAACACTTGCTGCATGCATTCGCCTCTGGGGCTGATGGTGTAATATTGCTTGAGGACCACGGCGGCGTGTTCACTGAAGAGGCTTTGAGGAAACATGTTACTGAATTGAAAAAGGAGTTAAGAGGGTACGGCGTTCAATCCCTCCGCCTTATGTCGTTCTCTACAACGCTTCCAGAATACAACAAGGTACTCAACACATTCGAAACATTTAACGAGAGAATTTCGAAGATGGGTCCTCTTTCACAAGAAACACGCTTGAAAATTAAAGAAAAACTTGAAACGCAACAGAGTTTTTCGGCAGATTGAGACAATTAAGAATTCATGTAAAGCGTATGGAACGATGATGAGAATGGAGAGTTGGGACTTAATTATCATCGGCGCAGGACCAGCTGGTCTTACGGCTGGTATTTACGGAGTTCGAAGCGGACTAAAAACACTGATTTTGGAGGAAAAAATGGTTGGAGGCACAACAGCAGACGCCCCGATAATCGAGAATTATCCGGGTTTCCAAAGCATAAACGGACGCGAACTGGCACAGAAAATGGGGGCTCATTGCAGAAGTGTCGGCGTAGAAATTCACGAGCTAGAAAGGGTTGTCAGCCTAGACCTTGAAGGCGAGAAAAAAATTGTGAAAACCGACAAAGCAACGTATGAAACTAAAACTGTTGTTATTGCTTCTGGAAGACGCTACAGCGAACTTGGCATTCCAGGTGAAAAAGAGTTCCGTGGAAGGGGTGTAAGCTACTGTGGAGTCTGCGACGGTCCATTGTTTAAAGGTAAGCGTGTTCTGGTGGTTGGCGGCGGTAGCTCAGCAGTAATAACAGCCCTTTACATTGCTGAACTGGCATCTGAGGTTAAGCTGGCTCATCGAAGGGGGATGCTGAGAGCTGAAGAAGCCATTGTGGAAGCGTTGAAGGACAAAAGCAACGTGGAAATTTTATGGAATACAGAAGTAAAGAAAATTGAAGGTGCAAACGTGGTCAGCAAGGCATTATTGTTTGATAATAAAACCGGAGAAACTAGAGAAATAGATGTTGACGGCGTGTTTATTCAAGTTGGTGAAGTGCCGAACAGTCAAATCGCTAACGAAACTGGCGTTGAAGTGGATAAAGGAGGTTACATCATTGTTGACAGTCGTCAGAGAACCAATATAAGCGGTGTGTATGCTGCCGGTGACGTAACCGCGAGCCCAGTTAAGCAGATTGGAACAGCCGTGGGGCAAGCCATAATAGCAGCCACTGGAGCGTTTGGTTACATAAAACAACCATACTACTACAAGGGATAGAACTCGTGATTCCTTGCGTTCGTGAGACGCTTGAAGTAAGATTTAAGTTTCAAATTAAGCAGTGGATTACTATCAATTCATGCATGCAATAAATTTAAAGCGAGAATTAATCTAAAACCGTTTTTATGTTCGTTTTATTCTAATTTTCTCATAGAGGCGTGTTTGTACTTGTCGTAGAAAGTAACATTTAAAAGCTTAATTTCTGTATTTCTAATACTCTAGGTTTACAAACGTAAAGGTGAAGTGAAATGCCAGAACGTGTTTCAAGAAACTCTTCATATCTAAACAGCAAATCCACAACCGGAACAATGACGCGAGTGAAAGACCTTAGTCCAACAAGTGGTATGTGCCCCATATGCATCCGAGACTGTCCCTTTCTTTGCGAGATCGGCTTGTCCACTTTCCGAGGAAGAGAAACTCTATATCCTGAGCCTCTGCAATTCGGTTCTAGCACCGCTGGGGCACTGAAAGACTTTGGGTTAGACTGGTCCCACTTTAACATTCAATCATCAATCTTTGAGGTGCACGGCATCAAAGCAGACTCCGATGTGGCGCTCTTTCCTAACGTGAACACAGAAACCAAGATAGCAGGTATCCCCATCAAACTCCCCATTATAGCAGGCGCATTCGGTTCAACCGAAGTGGGCAGGCGAAACTGGGAAGGCTTGGGAATAGGCTGCGCTCTCTCAGGTATAATCCTAACCGTCGGAGAAAACGTGTGCGGAATGGACAGAGAATCAAAATTCACGGGAGGCAAAGTGACATACTCAAAGGAGCTGAAACGAAGAGTCGACTTGTTCCGAAAGTTTTGGGATGGAAAATACGGAGACATAGTAGTTCAAACCAATGTGGAAGACCAGCGATTAGGCGTGGATGTTTACGCTATCTCCAAGCTGGAAGTGAACGTAATTGAGAGAAAATGGGGACAAGGCGCTAAAGCCATTGGAGGGGAAGTTCGAATTCGAAACCTTGACAAGGCAATTATGCTGAAAAAGCGAGGTTATATCGTAATTCCAGACCCAGAAGACCCAATAGTGCAAGAGGCGTTTAAAGAAGGAGTGTTCAAATCCTTCGAGAGACACAGCCGTGTGGGGATACCGAAAGAAAGAGGCTTCATCGAGGATATCGAGTGGCTGAGAAGTCAAGGCGCAAAACATGTCAGTCTAAAAACCGGGGCGTACAGACCGTCCGCGATTGCCTACACAATGAAGATGGCTTCAGAGGCGAAGATCGAGGCTGTAACATTCGACGGCGCTGGAGGCGGAACGGGTATGAGTCCCGTGCCTATGATGGATGAAATGAGTATTCCCACGGTGTATCTGGAAGCATGGGTTCTGAAGTGCGCAGAGATTTTACGAAAGAAAGGCCGATTTGTGCCAGACATCCTTATGGCCGGTGGCTTCATTAGTGAGACCCAGATTTTCAAGACTATTGCTATGAGCAACTTTGGTGACGGGCCATATGTGAAAGGCGTTTTGATGGGGAGATCTCCATTAACTGCTACGATGAAAGCTTCATATTTCATGGAATTGGCTAAGGAAGGCAAGTTACCTAAGACTTTTGCGCAACGTTATGGCACGACGCCGGAAAAATTCTTCATTGTCGCTCCTGAGCTAAAAGCCAAATATGGAAAGAGATTCAAAGAAATTCCTTGGGAAGCCGTGGGTCTCCACAGCTATCTTACCGACCGCATTGGAGTTGGCTTAAAACAGTTGATGGCAGGAGCCCGAAAGTGGAAGCTGAATTTGATTGAGCGTGGTGATTTGATGGCGTTGTCAAAGAGAGCTGCGGAGGTTACAGGGATCCCGTTAGCAGAAGAGGTAGATGCTGACGCAATCGAGAGAATTCTTGGCTAAGCTTTCCCTTTTCCTTTTTTTGGCTATTACATTTTACCTAATGTAATAGTTAAACCTTCGACTTTGTATTCTCTTCTTTCGTATGTTTGAGGGGCGTATCTTCCACCTGCTTCTTTGATTTGAAGCGTTAGTTTTTCTTCTTGTTTGTTAAGGTCAATTACAACTTGTGTCATATGTTCTATTGCTGCAAGGAATTCTTTTGGGTGAGCAGATTTCTCTACTGTCCAGTACGCAAGTGTTTTGTACGCGTAGAGTGCGGGGCATATGTGACCGAAGAACGTTTTTGTGTTTTCTCTTCCCCAGATGTGCTGCATTGCGGTTAGGCTGTTGAATATCAGTCTGGTTCCTTCGCTTATGAATTCTCTTTCTATTCTTCCGAAGAAATGGTGGAAACGTTCTGGGTCTTTTGAGCTGGGCACTTTTCTTATCCATTGGGGAGCTTTATCATAGAAATCCGTGAATATCAATTCGCCCAGTCCAGTTGATTCCGAAAAGCAGTCTAAAACTAGAAGTTTTTTCTCCCAATCTTTGGGCAGTTCTCTTATCAGGGGGTTAAGCAGAACTAGTAGTGCTTGCGGGGGATATATAAAATCTAAATAGATTACCTGATTGTTTTCTTGTATACCTTGTTTCATGAATGCACGAAGGAATTCATGGATAAATGTTCCAGTGTCGATTTCCCATAGAACATTTTCACCCAAGATTAGGCCTCCACCTAAAAGTTTGTCTAAATCCTTTACTCCGGTCGGATAATGCATTGTTTCTCCATCCTGTTGAATGTTAAACTTCCTCGTTCTTCCATTAAAATGTTTGTTCGTTTTCGTTGTTCATTGATGTACACAATGAACATAACACTTGTATAATTGAACATTACGTTTGTAAAGGTTGAGGTAAAAACGAATGTTGAGCTTAGTCGAATTAACTGCGATGGAACTAGGAACGTTCAAGTTGATGGCAGACTTCTTCACAGATGAACCTGAATTGACCACAAAAATCGAGAGTTTCACTTCAGCCCGCTACGCGCTTGCCACAGCCTTTTCA
This sequence comes from Candidatus Bathyarchaeota archaeon, assembly GCA_030608565.1. Taxonomy (GTDB): domain Archaea; phylum Thermoproteota; class Bathyarchaeia; order Bathyarchaeales; family Bathyarchaeaceae; genus SOJZ01. The sequence continues at coordinate 7,920 of JAUWDY010000015.1, forward strand.
GAAAACTTCGGAGTTCCTGTTAAAGATTCAATTAAAGTTATTGAAAACTTGGAGAACAAGATTAACGACGCGGATTATGTGCAAATCGAAACTGTAGGTGCAGATAAAAAGTTTAGATCTCTTTTACGAACAGAACTAGATACGTTAAGAGTGTTCGTTGACTATTTCGCCGAATCACCGAAAATGAGCGGAGTGAGCGTCATAGCTGATAGAAAAGAGGCGCTTGTCGACGCTTTCCATTGGTTTTTCGGTGGCACTATGGAAGAGGCTAGAGAAACCTTTGAAAGCTTGATTTCTGAAATTCAAAAAGCGGCATCCATTGAAATTGAAACATTAAAGCCTATCATTCCTGTGCCGAATCCATATGAGACTGCCTTAAAACAGCTGGATATTGCCGCGGAAAAATTGAGGTTAGATCCGGCGATTCACCAAATACTAAAGCATCCAATACGATCAATAATTGTAAACATCCCAGTTCTAATGGATGATGGAACCCTGCGAGTTTTCACAGGTTATCGTGTACAGTATAATAACGCATTGGGACCGACTAAGGGCGGAATAAGGTATCACCCCGACCTAACATTAGATGAGGTGGTTGCTTTGGCTGCGTGGATGACATTTAAAACTGCTGTTGTTGGGCTTCCATTAGGCGGCGCAAAAGGCGGAATAAGGTGTAACCCGAAGGAAATGTCGCTTGGCGAACTCGAACGACTTACCAGAGGATATACAAGGGCAATAGCCAAGTTCATTGGCCCTAACATTGATGTTCCAGCTCCGGATGTCTACACAAACGCACAAGTTATGGCATGGGTAATGGACGAATACAACGAAATTACCGGACAGTTTACTCCCGGAGTAGTTACTGGAAAACCTGTAGAGATAGGAGGCTCTCGAGGGAGAAGTGAAGCAACCTCTAGAGGTTTGGTGTACACTCTTATTGAAGCGGCGGAACACCTGGGCATAGATCTTCAAGGCGCCAGAGTAGCAGTTCAAGGGTATGGAAATGTAGGTTTCAACGCGGCAAGGATACTGCATGAAATGGGAAGTCGAATCATCGCGGTTTCAGATTCGAAAGGAGGAATATACAAGCCTGACGGATTCGATCCATTAGACGTAAAAGAGCACAAGAAACAGACAGGATCAGTAGTTGATTTTTCAGGATCAAAGAACATAACCAATAGTGAACTACTGGAACTCGAATGCGAGATACTAGTCCCTTCTGCCTTGGAAAACCAGATAACCCAAGAGAATGTCCACAAAATAAAAGCGAAAGTAGTTGCTGAAGGAGCCAACGGCCCCACAACCCCTGAAGCCGACAAAATACTCTACGAAAGAGGCATATTTGTTATTCCAGACATACTTGCGAACGCGGGTGGTGTTACAGTAAGCTATTTCGAGCAAGTACAAAACCAGATGAACTACTACTGGACGGAAGAGGAAGTCAGAAACAAACTTGAGGCGATTATGAGTGAAAGTTTCAGAGGAGTCCTTGCAACATTCCAGGAATATAACATTCCAATGCGAACAGCAGCTTACATGTTGGCTGCAAAAAGAATAGCCAACGTGATCAAGATTCGGAAAAGAGCAACGGTCATGCCCACACGTATAACAGCAAAATAGCAGCCCTCATTTTCCCTTTTTTCCGACGGCTCATTGGCAGCTCAATAGGATGAAATCTAACTATAAATTTCCATTTTGGTTCAAAATGAACACATTTAAGACTGAGTGAACATAGGGTTCCTTGAAGTGAAATCCTATGCCTGTTCACCTTCACACTACGATATCGAGAGAAACTGATCAGATCATCGAGGAACTAGCTAAAACTTACGGAACAAAAAGCAGAGTTATTGAAAAAGCCCTCGAAACGATGTTAAGAGTGAAAAAAGTAGGTTCATGTGAAGACTGCTCAATCAAGGCACAAATCGAAGAGCAGAATAGATTAAGAGAAACCCTAGACCTAACCTCTGTTAGAAGAGAGATTCTTGACGAGCTGCTAAAAATAGCAGTTGGTGACCAAACATTTAATGGGTTTTTGAAAATCCAGAGAAACGAGGCACAAAATGTAATCGAACTACTCAGGACCTCAATTAATTGGAAAACTCCAACGAGTTTTAGAGAATTGCTAACGGTTGTTGAAAAAATAAGGGATCTAACGAGATTGTACGAAATCACCTCATACAGTGAACTAGATAACACCGCGATTTTAAGGCCTAGAGTTTTCACGCGCATACCTGAACTTGTTGCCAGTCAATTATCAATTATCCTAGAAGGGATAGAAGTTCCATTCGATTTGAGATTAATGGGGAAAGACATAATTTTGAAAAAGATCCGAAATGACATTTACGCCTTAAGGAAACCAGATCATAGTCAACAGTTGTTTCAGCAGATGGAAGAAAGACTTTCACTCTTGAAGCCCTACTTGTCCAAGAACAATTTGGTTTTAGTTGGTCCAGCTTTTATGAACTGGGTTGAAAAAAATCTTGAAGGCCCCATTGCTGATTTAGGTGCAGTAATTGAAGATATTAGAGCTTTTGTGAAACCTGAAGAATTGCCTGAAGACCCAAACAAGTTTGTAGACGAGCTTTTCTCCGTAGGAGTGAAAATGAACTGGTTCAAAAATGTTAAAAAAACGAGGGAAACAGATGGAAACCTCAGAATCTCATTTCAAGCATCAACACCTTCAGTAACTAATATTGCAACAGTGACTTTTTCATTAATATTAGCCACGAAAGGGTGGAAGCTGATTAGTTACTCTACTGAATACGATAACGGAAACATGGAGATCAAATTTGTTGGAGAGGGAAAAAAGGATGTTTTGGATCAACTTGTGGAGCTTAATCTTTACCGCGTTGTAAGCGAACAATTTCTTGACACAGTTCTTGTCCCCAGAGACATCTTTGACTCCTTTGCAGCCAAGGTTTTCGAAAGCGATCGAAACAAGTTTGAAGACATATACAAAAACATGGGAGCCAGAATTGCAAATGCAATACGTATGCTTGCTAAAAACGACTTGGAAAAAATCGAGCGACTATCAAGAAGCTTCATCCTAAAGAATTTGAATCAAGTCCAACCGGACGCAGAGATCAGATTTGTTGACAATGAACAAATCACAGTGATTCTTAAGAAGATTGACCCAGTTGTGATAAATAGTCAAAGAGTCTTGATAAAATCATTGCTCAGATCTCTAGATTACGAAGTTTCCGTGACCGCATTTCAAAATCTTCTCAACTTCAAAATAAGGAGAGTGGAAAAACCTGCTTTAGAGCCCATACCCCGCAGTGCAGCGATGCAAACAATAGTAGATGCAATGTCAGCCAACTCGCCTGAAGAAGCCCTTCGACAGGTCAAACCCACGCTCGACGAACTGTTCCCGCTTGACTACCCGTGGACAATAAGGGAGGTAGGAGAGCGCTTGATTGACATGTACAGAGAGATGGGAATAGAAGTTGGAATAGAATACTTCCAGGGAGGGTTCACACTTAAGTACAAAACATGTCCGTACTACAAACTCGTCAAAAACGGACAAAAAACATGGCTATGCAACTTTAGAAAAAAGGCCATAGAGCACATTTTATCTAGAGTAACACACGGAGGAAAAGGCAGAATAAAAACAATAAAATCTTTACTAAAAAACGAACATCCCTGCGAATATGCAATATTCCTAACGGAATTTCTGAAAGAATAAAGAAATCGTTTGATCATCAATCCCGGTTGAGTAGATTAGAACAGCGGTGGGCAAACCATGATGACAGCTACCGAAGCGTTTGACTACCGCAAAAGGACCGTACTACTACAAAGCATGATTCCTTTTGTTCGTGCGATACTCAGAGTAAGACTTAAGTCTCCAATTAGGAAGTGGATTACTCTCAATTCGCCAGAGGAAAATCAACTTGGATAACAATGCCGTACTTGTAGTTGGCGGGGGCATAGCTGGAATACAAGCATCTTTAGACCTTGCCAATCGAGGGCTCACAGTCTATCTTGTGGAGAAATCCCCAACCATTGGCGGACGTATGGCTCAGCTTGACAAGACTTTCCCAACGATGGACTGTTCCATATGCATACTAGCCCCAAAAATGATCGAGTGCTTCCGCCACCCAAACATCAAACTGCTCACGTGCTCAGAGGTTAAAGAAGTTAATGGTTCCGCTGGGAACTTCAAAGCTAAGATTTTGAAAAACCCTAGGTTTGTTGACGCTGACAAATGCACTGGTTGCGGTATATGCACTGAAAAGTGCCCAGTTAAGGTACCCAGCGAATTCGACATGGGCATGGGGATGCGAAAAGCCGTCTACATGCCTTTTCCACAAGCGGTGCCTCGCATAGCCACAATAGACAAGGACCATTGTCTCTTCTTTCAGAAAGGAGTGTGCAGGATATGCGAGAAATTCTGCCAAGCACATGCGATTAACTTCGATCAAAAACCTGAGGAAATAACGCTTAATGTTTCAAGCATGATATTGGCCACAGGCTTAGAGCTTTATGATCCAGCGTCGATAACCGAGTATGGTTATAAACGATACAAGAATGTTCTTCTATCACTAGAATTTGAAAGGCTCATCAATGCTTCCGGACCAACCCGAGGAGAGCTTCTGAGGCCTTCAGACAACAAGCATCCCCACAGAATAGTTTTCATACAATGCGTCGGCTCAAGAACCCAACAAAAGGGATTACCATACTGCTCAAGCGTGTGCTGCATGTACGCCACAAAAGAGGCAATCCTAGTCAGAGAACACGATCCAAAATGTGAAGTTTACATTTTGTATATGGATCTAAGAGTATTCGGGAAACGATTCCAAGAATTCGTCAGCAGAGCCAGAGACGAATGGGACGTTAAATACGTTAATGGGCGTCCATCCGCAATCCTAGAAGACCTTGTGACAAAGGATCTTTTGGTTCGATACGTAGACATCATGGAAGGAAAGATTGAAGAGTTGCGTACGGATTTGGTTGTCCTTTGTCCAGCTTTAATTCCAAGAGAAGACAATAAGGTTCTGGCAAAAATTTTCAATTTAGAATTAAATGAATACGGCTTTTTCAAAACAAAAGATCCGTTACTTATGTCTGTTGAAACAAACGTAGAAGGAATCTTCGTTTGTGGATATTGTCAAGCGCCTAAGGACATTTCTGAGTCGGTCACGCAAGCCAGTGCGGCGGCCGCTAGAGCCGCGGAGGTAACTGTATCCGCTATTGTGGGGTAATGCCGAATGGAAACGGGTAAAGAAGAAATAAGAATCGGCGTTTTTGTCTGCCACTGCGGCTTCAACATCGGCTCAGTGGTTGACGTACCAGCGGTTATGGAGTATGCTAAAACGTTGCCTAATGTTGTTTGCGCCGAAGAAGACCTCTACATGTGCTCATCTGCCGGATTAAATCTCATTAAGGAATGCATAAAGAAGTATAAGCTCAATCGAGTTGTAGTCGCATCTTGCACACCCGCAACCCATGAACCAGTTTTCAGAAATGCATGCGAAGAAGCTGGGTTAAACAAATACCTTTTTGAAATGGTCAACATAAGGGAGCACTGCTCATGGGTTCACATGCACCATCCAAAAGAAGCAACAGAAAAAGCCAAAGACCTTGTCAGAATGGCTGTTGCCAAAGCAAACTTCCTTGAGCCCCAAATAGAGCCTGAACTTGAGATAAATCCTTCAGCATTGGTAATAGGCGGGGGCATAGCTGGAATGACCGTGGCTATGTCCCTTGCAAGACAAGGCTTCAACGTCCACTTGGTTGAGAAGGAAGCGAAACTTGGTGGAATGCTAAGATACTTGTATAAGCTGCAGCCTACCGAACGTGACGCCTCAGAAATACTACATGAAGCTATTACAGCCGTCAAGGCCAACAGCAACATACACTTGCACACGTCAACCATCGTTCAAGAAGTGAAGGGTTTCATTGGAAACTTTGACGTAACGCTTCAAAAGAAGGGTTCAAACGAGCATGAACAAATCAACGTAGGTACAATAATCGTAGCCACAGGAGCCGAGGATTTCAAGCCGGTGGGAATGTATGGATATGAGGAAAATGAAAACGTTGTGACGCAGCTTGAGCTTGAACAGCTTCTTGAAAGGGGTGAATTCAAAAAGCCTAAAAGGGTTGTTATGATCCAATGTGTCGGGGCCAGAGAAAAAACTGGCAGAACCTACTGTTCGAGAATATGTTGCATGGTCGCCCTCAACAACGCTCTACTCCTCAAAAAATTGTGTCCAGATGTGGAAATCAACATACTTTTTCGCGACCTGCAAACTTACGGAGAATACGAAGATTTTTACCGTGAGGCGAGGGCGAAGTTCATCAATTTCATTCGCTACGATCAGGATAAACCTCCAAAAGTCACTTCAAGATCTGATGGAAAACTGACTGTTACAGTTTATGATGCGTATTTGGACGCTGTGATTGAAATTGACAGTGACTTGATTGTTTTATCAACGCCTTTAATTCAGCATGAAGACGGAAGAAAGCTTTCTCCAATACTTAAGGTACCTCTAGGTGCTGACGGCTTCTTCTTTGAGGCTCATCCAAAGCTTAGGCCTGTTGACTTTACATCAGAGGGCATATATGTTTGTGGCACAGCCCACGGTCCGAAAAATGTTAATGAAAGCATCGCTCAAGCCTGTGCTGCAGCCTCCAGGGCAGCGATTCCGATGGCTACTAAAAGAATAAAGGCCGAAGCCGTTAAGGCATCAGTTGATGAGGACATCTGTGTTACCTGTGATGCATGTGTAGTTTCATGCATTTTCAACGCCATTGAGGCCTCATCCTTTGGACTGCCCAATATTATCGAGGCTAACTGTAAAGGCTGTGGTGTGTGCGCAGCAGAATGCTCTATGGGCGCCATGCAGCTCATTCACTTCACAGATAAGCAGATTGTGGCGGCCATTGAAGCGCTGTTCAAACCGAAAAAGCTTGCAGGCTTGGGTGATAGTTTCGAGCCGATTATACTATGTTTTGCATGCCAATGGTGTTCTTATGGTGCAGCTGACCTCGCGGGTATATCAAGAATTCAATATCCACCAAATGTCCGAATCTTGCGTGTTCCGTGTAGCGGCAGGGTGGATGTACTTCACGTTTTAAAGGCTTTTCAGAACGGTGCCGACGGAGTTATCATAACGGGATGCCTCATCGGCGACTGCCATTACATAGATGGTAACGTGAAGGCCGAAAGCAGAGTGGAAGTAATGAAAAAATCCCTTCCAGCACTTGGCATAAATCCAGAACGGCTTGAAATAGGTTATGCTTCATCTTCTGAAGGGCAGAAATTCGCGACTATGATGACTAATTTTGTGGAAAAAATAAGGAAGCTCGGACCGAATCCTTTAAGGGTTGAAGGCGGGGGCGACTAGCTTGTACAACATAGTGACAAAACGGGAACTGGTTCCCCACATTAACCTATTCGAGTTTTCAGCCAAAGAAATAGCCGTGAAAACCAAGCCAGGACAGTTCATAATCCTAAGGGTGAATGAAAAGGGAGAAAGGATTCCCCTTACCATGGCTGATGTGGACCCTGAAAAAGGGACGATAACAGTGGTCTGCCACGAAGTTGGCAAATCAACGAGACAGCTTGGACAGTTAGAAGAAGGAGATTGCATCCTTGACTTGTTGGGTCCTTTAGGAAAACCCGCTGAAATCGGAAAATTCGGAATCGTACTTTGCATTGGCGGCGGAGTGATGGTGGCTCCCTTATACTTTCAGGCTAAAGCCCTTCACGAAGCAGGCAACAAAGTCATTGGTGGAATTGGCGCAAGAACTGAAAATCAACTGATTTTCGAAAATGAAATGCGAGAAGTATGTGATGAATTCTACGTGGCTACAGATGATGGAACAAGGGGCTACAAGGGACTGGGCTTCCTTGAGGAATTGCTCAAAGAAAGGAAGATTGACCGCGTGATAACTATGGGACCAATTTTGATGATGAAAAAAGTTTCAGAATTGACTCGTCCCTATAGCGTACCCACAATTGTGAATCTGATTCCAATAATGGTTGATGGGATGGGGATGTGTGGAGCGTGCAGAGTAACTGTTGGCGGCAGAACACTGTTCGCTTGCGTTGACGGTCCGGACTTTGACGGGCATCAAGTTGACTTTGAGGAGTTAATGACTCGGCTGAAAATGTATTCCCCTCAAGAGAAGCTTGCGTTCGTATTTTACGAGGAGGGCGGAAGCAGCCTATGAGTAAGCCCAAACCCAAGGTTCGGAAAGAAGTCATTTCCATGTCCAAGCAAGGCCTTGAAGAACGCATCCAAAACTTCAACGAGGTGGCATTCGGCTACGCAGAGGAAGAAGCCGTGGCTGAAGCTGAAAGATGTCTGCAATGTAAAAAGGCCCCATGTGTGAAGGCATGCCCAGTGGAGGTGGACATTCCGGAATTCATAAGATTGATTAAAGAACACAGGTTTGATGAAGCGATAAAGAAGGTTAAGGAAAAGAATAGCCTTCCAGCCATTTGTGGCAGGGTCTGCCCACAAGAGGAACAATGCCAAGCAGATTGCACGATGGGGAAAATCGGTGACCCGATTTCCGTTGGAAGATTAGAAAGGTTTGTGGCTGATTGGGAAAGAGAGCGTGGCTATGATGTTCCACAAAAGTCTGCTTCTACAGGTAAGAGGGTGGCAATTGTAGGTGCAGGTCCGGCGGGTTTAACTGTTGCGGCGGACTTGACCAAGCTTGGACACGAGGTCGTCGTTTTTGAGGCTCTGAACAAGCCTGGGGGCGTACTTGTTTATGGGATTCCAGAGTTTCGGTTACCTAAAGCAATTGTCGCGGCTGAAGCTGAATACATAGAGAAGTTAGGTGTTACTATCAAAACGAATGCAGTGATTGGAAAACTATACACTGTAGAGGAACTGCTTGAATCTTTTGACGCAGTTTTCGTAGGCACAGGTGCGGGGCTTCCGCGCTTTATGAGAATACCTGGCGAAAACCTATGTGGGATCTACTCAGCCAACGAATTTCTAATACGTGTTAACCTGATGAAGGCATACAAGTTTCCAGAATATGATACACCGGTATGGGTGGGAAAGAAGGTTGTGGTTATAGGTGGCGGGAACTCGGCTATGGACTCTGCGAGGTCAGCCCTTAGACTAGGAGCAGATGAAGTTTGGGTAGTTTACCGAAGATCGAGAAAGGAAATGCCGACTAGGATGGAAGAAGTAGAAAACGCTGAGGAAGAGGGAATAAAATTCAAGTTTCTTTCTAATCCAGTTAGATATTTTGGCGATGAACGTAGCTGGGTAAAAGGAATAGAATGTATTGCGATGGAACTTGGAGAACCAGACGAGTCGGGACGCAGAAGACCTATTCCGATAAAAGGTTCCGAGTTTATTATTGATGTGGACACCGTGGTTGTAGCTATAGGGAACACTGCAAATCCATTAATTCAACAAACCACTGAAGGCCTTGAAGTCACTAAATGGGGTACAATAGTTGTTGATGAAGAAACTGGAAAAACCAGTAAGGAAGGAGTTTATGCGGGTGGAGACATAGTTAGCGGCGTAGCCACAGTCATTAGCGCCATGGGAGCAGGCAAAAGAGCGGCAAGAGCCATACACGAATATTTGATGAACAAGAGATAGCAAAGTTGCTCCAACTGATTTAGACTGTTGGGAAGGACGTTACAATTCTTCCACGTCGTTTGAGTTATATATAACACATTCTTGATGTACATTCAAAAAGCTTAAAAGTGCCTTCCTTTTAGAAGGTATGTTTCATAGGAAAAAGGAGAACATCAAGAAATGAGCTCAGATACAAAACCGACTGAAGTTTTGGATGTAAGAGGAGAAGTGTGTCCATACCCAGATGTAAAGACTCAGAAGAAAGTGAAGAGCATGAAATCAGGCGAGATACTAGAGGTTCTCGTTGATTATCCGCTATCTGCGGAGCGAATACCGCGATCAATGGAAAAGTCTGGACATGAGGTTCTGAAAGTGGACAAGAAAGGGACGAGCGACTGGAGCATACTAATAAAGGTAAAGTAGAGAGGTAGAAACCTTGACTGATGTAGAACTAATGCTTTATGGGCTAGTCGTAGGGGCAATCTTCGGCTTTGTACTGCAACGTGGACGTTTCTGTATGAACTCAGCATTCAGAGATATCCTAGTGATGAAAGAATATACGCTGCTTAAGGCGGTTGCACTGGCAATACTTGTTCAGATGATTGGCTTCCACCTCATGGCAACAATGGGATGGATTAGCCTAAATCCTAAACCATTGTTGTGGGGTGCAATGATTGTTGGCGGTTTCATTTTCGGAATAGGAATGGTTTTGGCTGCGGGATGTGCCAGCGGAACAACCTATAGAGTCGGAGAAGGCATGGTGGGATCTTTCGTCGCATTACTCGGCTTAATGATTGGTGCTGTTGTAACCAAGGTAGGCGCTTTGGCGTGGCTAGCTGCGGACTTGAAATCTGGCATCTTCAAGACGATAACTACAGGTGATTTGGGAGTTGACCCTGGACCTTTACTTAAAGAAGGAAGCACAAGTCTAACATTAGCCAATATATTCGATTTAGATCCGTGGATTTTCGTGGCGATTATAGCTGTTGTCATTCTGGCTGCTCTAGTATGGAAACGTGGAGGCGAAGAAACCAAGGTGGAAGGAACACTGTCCGAAAGAATATTCAAGAAAGGTTGGAACTGGTGGGTCACAGGCATTGCTATAGGAATCATTGGCATGATAACCTTCTGGACTTTCAAGAACTATGCTTTAGGGATTTCCGGTGGATGGTTCGGTTTTCTGAATGCTTTGATAACCGGTGAACTTCACAGATTATCCCCAGAGATGCTAAACTGGTTCACGTTCCTAGTAATTGGTGTGGTAGGTGGTGCTGCTATTGCCGCTGTCATCGCTGGTGAGTTTAAGTTAAGGGCACCAGATGCAAGGCGACTGTTACAACAGTTTGTCGGTGGATTACTTATGGGCATAGGCGCTATCATTGGAACAGCATGCAACATTGGACACATATTAAGTGGCATACCTCAACTATCACTAGGCAGCATGCTCGGCGGGGCATTCATCATTCTAGGATGCTGGGTAACCGCTTACATCATGTTCATGAGAGGATAAGATGCCAACCCTAGGTTTCCTCTTTTTTTCAGGACCTTACCAATCTGAAAGTCCAGAAACAACAATCGAACTAGCAAAAGCTGCATTGGAAAAAGGCATGAAAGTCAAGATCTTCTGCTACATGGATGCAGTTAACTGTGTGAAAACAGGGCAAAAGAAGGTTCCAGGCGTAATGAACATAGAAGAACAATTCAGAGAACTAATTGCGAAAGGAGCAGAAGTTCGCTTATGCACACTCTGCATGCTTGTACGAGGAACAAGAGACTACATTGAGGGCGCTAAGAGGGCTGGAACACCCGATGTTGCAGACATTGTGGAAGAATCCGACAGAGTTCTAGTAATCTTTTGAGGGGTGGAAGAAGCATGTCTAAAAAGATTGTTGTTATATTGAGGAAGCCTCCACACGGCTCTCTGTTTCCAGCTGAGGGTTTAAGAGTGGCTGTAGCAATCAGTGCATCTGAAACTAAAGTTGTTTCCATAGGGGACAGCGTATATGCATTTCTGAAAAAAACTGACATGACACTTTACAAGCACCATCTAGATTTCTTGAAGGAAACCGAAGTACCAGTACTGATTGACAAGGATTCGCTGGAAGGGCGTAAGCTAACTGAAGGAGATTTGGTGGAGGGTGTCACGGTGAAAGAACGTGATGAAATCCTCAACGTAATAGCTGAAGCAGACGCTACGCTAACATTTTAGGTGATGCATTATGGCTAAGATACTTTATTTCGTAACAGACATGGACCCAATGAGTATGAGACTTGCTTTAGAACATAAAGACAGTGAAGTTGGAATATGTCTGCTGCAAGATGCAGTTTACTTTGGATGCAAAGGAAGAAAAGGAAATGGAACACTGGTCGAAGCGAAAAAACGAGGTATCCGCGTCTTCGCGGCCAAGAAAGATGTTGAACTGCGAGGTTTGACGAGCATGCTTTACCCAGATATCAAGGTTCTGGACTATGGCGAAATAATAGACTTGGTCCTCGATTTCGAACGAATAGTCAACATTTAGTCCTCCCTTTTTTCTAAGGGTGCGCAAAAACCTTCGCGGTTTTCTTCGCGTGCACCAAATGTCATTGTCTTTAGGTTTATGTTTGGATTAAGCGTTTTCTATATAGAACTATGCGTTTTCGACTTATAATTTATAAGCAAACTAACCAAATACCTAATGAAATAAAACAAATACGTTTATACGTCATGCGTGCATTAAACGAATTTCTCGCGAATGGTGATCCTATGGTAGAGGAAAAACTGAAATTCGCTTTCTACTGGGCTGCTAGTTGCGGAGGCTGCGAAATAGCGGTGTTGGACATAAACGAAAAAATCCTAGATGTCGTTGCTAAAGCAGATATTGTCTTTTGGCCAGTCGCTATAGACATCAAATACAAAGATGTGGAAGCAATGCCCGACAAATACATAGATGTCTGCTTCTTCAACGGTGCTATTAGAAACGAAGAGCAGGAACACATGGCTAAACTCTTGAGAAAAAAATCAAAGGTCCTCGTAGCCTTCGGCTCATGCGCCTGTGACGGCTGCGTCGTTGGTCTTGGAAATCTCTGGGACAAAGAAACAATCTTTGAACGAGCGTACTTTGAAACGCCCTCGACGAAAAATCCTGAATCAGTGACACCAAAAACTTCCGTCAGAGTCAAAGAAGGAGAGCTGGAACTGCCTGAATTCTATGACACTGTCAAAACCCTAGGTCAGACTGTAGACGTGGACTATTTTCTCTCCGGTTGCCCACCACCAATTCCTTGCATACTTCAAGCGGTAGAAGCGATATTCAACAATAAGTTGCCTCCAAAAGGATCAAGTTTGTTGCCGAACAAGTCCATTTGCGATGAATGCCCACGAGAGAAAAAGGACAGAAAGCTTTCTGAAATAAAGAGGATTTACGAAATCGACGACGACCTAAAAACTTGTTTTTTGGATCAAGGGGTGATATGTATGGGTCCAGCAACACGAGCGGGCTGCGGCGCACAGTGCCCAAACGTAAACGTTCCTTGCACCGGTTGTGATGGGCCAGGCCCTCTAGTAACAGATCAAGGCGCCGCCATAACAAGCGCGCTTGCATCAATCGCCACCGATCTCAAGGTCATTGAGCAGGCAGTGGACCCCATAGGAACCTTCTACAAGTATTCTCTTGCTAACTCCATTCTCCGAAGGAGAGTGATCAAAAAATGAAAGAAATAGTCATAAACCCAGTCACAAGACTGGAAGGCCATGGAAAAATAACAATATTCCTAAACGACGAAGGAAACGTAGAAAACGCCTACTTTCAAGTCCCAGAACTCAGAGGCTTCGAGAAGTTCTGTGAAGGACGAAGAGCAGAAGACCTACCAATAATAACCACCAGAATCTGTGGCGTCTGCCCAGTTGCTCATCACATGGCGGCTGCAAAGGCCTTAGACGCAGCGTTCAATGTAGAACCGACTGAAACGGCTAAGAAATTGCGAGAGCTGGAATATTGTGCCTATTTTATCTACGATCACATACTCCATTTCTATTTCTTGGGAGGCCCGGATTTCGTCGTGGGGCCAGATGCTCCACCAGCAAAAAGAAACATCCTGGGGGTGATAGAGAAGACGGGCTTGGAAATTGCCAAAGAAGTAATAAAACACAGAGCCTATGGACAGAAAATCACAGGCATGATCGGAGGCAGACCAACTCATCCCGTGAGTGCATGTCTGCCAGGCGGAATTTCAAAGGCATTGTCTGAAGAGGAAAGGCAAGAAATCGAAAAAATGCTTAGAAGCTGCGGCGAGTTTGCCAAGTTTTCTCTGAAACTCTTTGAGGATATCGTTCTCAAAAACGTTGACTATGTAAACTTGATCAAAAGCGAGCCTTACACCTTAAAGACCTATTATATGGGCACAGTTGATAAAAACAACAAAGTAAACTTCTATGATGGCGACATACGAGTAGTCGACCAAGAAGGTAAGGAATTCGTCAAGTTCACGCCTTCAGAATATTTGAACATCATCGAAGAACATGTTGAACCATGGACCTACGTCAAACTGCCATATCTCAAGAAAATCGGATGGAAAGGCTTGGTTGACGGTCCAGAAAGCGGAATCTACAGAGTTGGACCTTTAGGAAGATTGAATGCTGCGGACGGTATGGCAACACCCAAAGCACAAGAAGAGTACGAGAGGATGTACAAAACCCTCGGCGGAAAACCAGTTCACGCCACCTTGGCTTTTCACTGGGCTCGACTGATAGAGCTCATGTATGCAACCGAAAGAGCCTTGGAATTAGTCACAGACAAAGGGATAACGAGCAAAGATATCAAGAACAAACCTGGAAAGCCCGGCGAAGGAGTTGGAATAGTCGAGGCTGCTAGGGGAACCTTGATTCACCATTATATACTGGATGAAAAAGCCTTAGCCAAGAAAGTTAACTTGGTCGTGGCTACAACTCACAATGCACCGGGCATTTGCATGTCCGTAAAAAATGCTGCAAAAGGCCTTATACACAACGGTAAAGTCAGCGATGGACTGCTGAACATGGTGGAGATGGCCTTCAGAGCCTACGATCCATGCTTTGCCTGTGCAACCCACTTCGCCATCGGTAAGATGCCTTTAGAGGTTAAGATTTACGATAACGAGAAACAGCTCTTAAAAACGATAAGAAGGTAAGGGATTAAAATGAACGAAGTAAAAGTCGGAGTATTCCTATCTGACTGCGGAAACCAACTCTCTAAAATTCTAGACTTCAACGCTCTAACCAATTATGTGAAAGACGTTTCAGATGTGGTTCTCGTCAAGAGAAACAGTGAGTTTTGGCGTGGCGAAGGATTACGGATCATCGTGGACGCTGTTAAAGGTGGAAAAATAAACCGAGTAGTCGTTGCGGAGAGTCTCCCGAAGCTAAGCGAAGTGAGCATCGTTCAAGCAGTTGAAGAGGCGGGTCTCAATCCCTATCTAGTGGAAGTCATTGACCTCAAAGACCATTGTGCGTGGCCTCATCGGGAAACACCAAAAGAAGCCACAGAGAAAGCCAAGGCCATGCTCCTAGCCGCCACAGAACGCGCCAAGCTTCTCGAACCCATAGAGAAACTCGAGTTTCCAGCCCTCAAATCTGTCCTGGTCATAGGCGGAGGAATAGCTGGTATGCAGGCAGCTGTAGATCTGGCGGATTTGGGATTCGAAGTAGACTTGGTTGAAAAAGAGCCGTTTCTCGGTGGCTTGGCTGCTCGTGCGGGCCGATTCTTCCCTACGGATGATTGTGCGATCTGTATACAGTCCCCGGCCTCAGATGTGAAAACCATTACTCACACCTCTCGGAAGTGCGTATATCGTTCTGGCTTCACTGAGATTCCCAACTTAAACATACTTGCCAATTCGAAAGTCGTTGGTGTTGAAGGGGTCCCTGGGAACTACAAGGTTACGATAGAGAAGAAACCGAGATATGTTAACGAGCTGAAATGTGTTCGTTGTGATCTGTGCACTCCTGTTTGCCCCGTGGAAGTGCCAGATGAATACAATGCGAAGTTGAAAACCCGCAAAGCCATTTACATGATCACCCCGAACGTTCATCCCCCTGTCTACGTCATCGATGAAAGCGTCTGCAAATTTCGCGACTGTGCCAAATGTGTTGAGGTTTGTCCGACCGACGCCATTGAACTGGACCAGAAAATCGAGCGGGTAACCCTGAACGTAGGCAGCATTATAGTAGCCACGGGTTTCCAAGAGTTCGATTCCAGCGTCATAAAGGAGTATCACTACGGCGACTACCCAGATGTCATAACCAATCTTGAACTCGCAAGGATGATCGACGGCTTCGGCCCCACAGGTGGCACGATAATAAAGCCTTCAGACCGCAAACCTGCCAAGAAAATTGTTATGGTTCAATGTGTCGGCTCGCGAGACAGGCGATGGAATCCATATTGCTCGAGCATCTGCTGTATGATCTCTCTAAAACACGCCTCACTGATCAAAACAGCCTATCCCGACACAGACGTTACCGTATGCTACATAGACATAAGAACCACTGGAAGAGAGCACGAATATTACTATGAACGGGCCAGAGAGATGGGCGTAAAGTTTGTTAAAGGTAGACCAAGCGAAATCTCACGGGATCCAGAGACGGGCAGGTTAATCGTCGATGTTGAGGATGAACTTCTGAAAAGGTTCTTGGAATTAGATGCTGATCTTGTTGTATTGGCCCCTGCTATGGTACCAGCGGAAGGCACGAAGGAGCTAGCCGAGATTCTAGGCCTTGAGTTGGAGGAAGACGGCTTCTTCAAGGAATATAACGCGAAACTAAGGCCAACAGAGACCAAGCTAAGAGGTATGTATCTCTGCGGAGGAGCAACTTTCCCAAAGGACGCACCGACAACTTCACTGCATGCTCACTCTGCGGCTATGAAGGCTGCGAAGTTCTTGATCACCGGCAAGATAGTTAAGGATCAGAGAACGGCTGTGGTCAATGAAGAATATTGTGGTGATTGTGAGTTCTGTCCGGTGACTTGTCCTTATGGCGCGATAAGTTTGGAGCCAACGAGTGAAGATCACATCGTCGCTCGGATATCTGACCTCCTGTGTGAAGGATGTGGTATTTGCGTGGGAACTTGTCCACTCAACGCTATTGAGCTTAGGCATTCAAGGCCAAACCAGATGCTAGCTCAGATGAAAGCACTTATGTCCATAAACGGAACATCGAAGCCCTTGATACTGACTATATGTTGTTCAGAATGTGGCCACGCCGCCGTAGACTCTTCTGGCATGGCTATGATGCAGTATCCAGCTAACGTAAGGGTCATGAAGGTTCCTTGCACAGGAATTCTGCAGGTTCACCAATTTCTAGAGGCTTTTAAAGTGGGCGCTCAAGGAGTGATGGTTGTGGGATGCAAAAGTGATGGTTGCCACTACGAGGTCGGTAGCCAGCAGGCTGAAAAGAAGGTGGCGCTTGCCAGAATGTTGTTGAAGGAATATGGTATAGAGCCAGAAAGGTTGGAGATGTTCAATATGGTGTACATTGAAGGCGACAAGTTCGCTGAGGCTGCGCAAACGATGACTGAGAGATTGAAGAAATTGGGTAAACTGCAGTTAATGGAAGGCTCTTGAGAGGAAACGAGGCGAACTAGAGTGAAGCAAGGAAAAGAAGAAAAAACAACCAATCAAGCGTTTTCTGATGTAATTACGAGTCGTTTAGGCGGCGAAACTATAACCCTATGCTACCAGTGTGGAACCTGTGCCAGTAGTTGTCCAGTAGCCAGAATAACGCCCCGTTTCAATCCTAGAGAAGTCATCAAACTATCGCTGTTAGGAGAAAAGGACGAAGTGCTTTCAGGCGACGCCATTTGGCTATGTTGCTCGTGTTATAACTGCCAAGAAAGGTGTCCCCAAAAAGTTGAGATAGCTGACGTGATATATGCGTTAAGAAACATAGCTGTCAAAGAGGGCAACATCCCAAACATTTATTCAGAGTTTGCAGCCGAGTTAATAAACGAAGGTCGCATAGTTCCAATCTCCAAATTCTTAGAAAAGAAAAGACCTGATCTTGGCTTGCCATCCCTTAAGCCTGTGGGTGTGGATGCGTTAAGAAAAATTTTTTCCATCACTGGGTTTGATAAGATAAAACAGGAGAAGGCAGAAGCATCATGACAAGTTATGCTCTATTTCTAGGTTGTACCATACCGGCTCGTCAGCCAAGCTATGAGGTGTCGGCAAGAAGAGCTCTGACCAAACTTGGAATAGAACTTGTTGATCTAGCTAACATGACGTGTTGCGCCCCTCCACCTGTGCAGTCTCTAGATTTAGAGACCGGCTTATCCATTGCCGCATACAACATCTGTCTAGCCGAAGAAGCCGACCTCAACATAGTTACATTATGTACAGGCTGCTTTGAGTCTCTAGCTATGGCAAACGCCATGCTAAAGGAAAACGAGAAACTGAAGGCAAGGGTAAACCAAATCTTGTCTAACGCTGGAAAGGAATTTGAAGGCAGCAAAGAAGTGAAACATTACCTACAAGTCCTGTTGAACGATGTGGGTCCAAATCGCTTAAAAGAGAATGTATCCAAAAATCTGAGTAGCCTAAAAGTGGCGTCGTTTTCTGGTTGCCACCTGCTTAGACCAAGTGCACTTCTGAAATTTGATGATCCAGAGAAACCGTACATCTTTGATGATCTGATTGAGACGCTGGGTGCAAAAAGCATCTGGTACCGACACAAGTTGAAATGTTGTGGAGGGCTTTTAAGGGGCTACGCTGACGATGTTGCTCTAGCCCTCGCCCGCGAGAAGATCGTTAATACTACTAAAGCAGGTGCTGACTGTATAGTGACTCTTTGCCCGTTCTGTTTCTTAACATTAGACCTAGGGCAGGTGCTTATGAAGTCAACATTTCATGAAGAATACAATATGCCCGTTCTCCATTATTCTGAACTTCTCGCCTTAGCTTTAGGGATAGACCCAACAGAGCTTGCGCTCCAATTCCACAAAATAAAAGTGTACAGTGTGCTAAACAAAATCGGCTAAAGAAATATGAGCAAAGCGGAGAAGCGCTTTCAAGACCCGCGCGTGTTTTTAGTGGACTTGGCAAATCTGGAAAGCAGGAACAATGGCTGAGGCCAACTTCGGCTTTGCATGAAAGCAAATGGCAAGAAGATGAAACCTTCGTGTGAAAAGTTAAATGAGTGCAGGGGTATTCATGGTTGAAAGGTGTTTCCTTATGGAAAAAAATGTGAGGAGCTTAGCCAAAAGTGTAACTTGGCGTGTAGTTGCAACTCTAACTACAATACTTTTAGTGTACTTGTTTACCGGAAATGTAGTTTTGAGTACAAGTGTTGGCGCTCTAGAATTTATGGTGAAAGCAGTTATTTATTATATACATGAGCGAGTATGGAACATGTCAAATTTTGGCAGAGAGAAATCATGTACATGAAAAAGGGCATGTTTGACATTGTTTACACTTGCTGAATTCTAAAAGAGAAAATAGAGGTAACTTCACTTTTGGAATGTTGATTTTAAGAATTTCATTATTGCATCTTACAGTCATTTTTTCAACTTGTAAATTTTTCATGGGCAGCTTTAGCTTTGTACATTCTTTTGAGCATATTTCTAGGCCGTCTACATGCGTGTGAATTACCACTTCCTGATTATTACAGTGGTGTTGCATCAAAACTGTAACATATTTGTCATCTTCGAAAACATCAATCAAAGGCTCCTCAGCCTGAGGAAGCGGAATCGTATTATTAGCTGAAGGGTTTGATTCTGAATGCTCTATAATGTATTTTTTTCTAAGAAGACTTTCAATAGGTTCAACCTTATTTGTTTCGCAGCAATTATCATCTTCAGCAATCTTTTTCACTAATGTACGGAGAAAAACGTCAATGTTACGTAGCCCTTCTTCAAAATCTTCCATCAAAATCTCCTCAAATATATTCTTCTATTTATTAGTATGTATACATCTGCTTTTTTAAGCTTCCTAAGCTAAGTTTAACGCAAATATAGCGGAAAAGTAGTTTTCTAGGGCGATGGGCTGTTCTCTTCTAGCCTTGCAGTGGTATGGTTCGTTCATGCTTTCTTATTTTGAGAATTTTTCCGATCTCTTTATCTGACTTCATCAAGGTAGTGTTAATTGCCAGCTTAGCAATCAATGCACCTTTGTCTGCGATCTTGCTCAAGTTCGAAACTATTGTTCTCAAATAGGGAATTTCTGGAAGTTCGCGCATCTCTTGTTCAAACGCGCTCTCAAGAACATCGTGCATTTCTAACAAGCTGTTTGCAATCTTCAGATCTCTTGTAAAAACGCAGTCTACAGCTTTCTGGAATATTGTTTGTGTCAATTCGCCTAGGTGATAAATCTTTTCAAGTGTTGCAGTGTTGATTGCCGCTTTGTATTTTTCAAGCTCAATTGCCCGTTTTGCTATGTCTTCAGAATAATCGGCAATCAGTTCGAGAAATTGTAGTATTAGACAGGTGCAAGGGATTAGAATGAGTTTAGTGAAACCGATTTTTAATGCTAGATCTCGTTTTCGCTGTGCCAAAACAAGCAATCGTGTTGCTAGAAAATATATCATGTCTGCTTCGTCTTCACGGTCAATTGCGTCCTTGGCTAGCGTGGTGTCTTTTTCCAAAAGGGCCTGCATTGCTTCACTATAGATTGTTGAGGCTATTAGAGATAAGCGTCTAATCAGCATATCCATTTGGAATTTGGTTGGGTCAATGGAGCATTGTATGAGAATGTTTTTCGGAGTTTCTTCTAATATGCCAAGCCCGATGAGTCTGCGAACGGTGCCCCTGACTTCTTCCACAAGCTCGCTTCTTATTCGATTTGTTGAAGTTATTCTGATGACATCTCGTCCAAGTATATAGCTTCCAACAATCAGTCTTTCTAACAATCTTTTCTCGTCGCATGCATCAGCATTTATGATGTATTCCTCTGCCTCTTCTCTTCGAGCTAGATCGCTTGGTATTATCCGTAAGGTGCCGTCTATTTCCGGCGCGATGAAGACGAGGTCGCCTGGCTTTATATTGTTTCGTTTGATCCATTCGCTTGGAAGCGATACAGTCGTGGTTGAATAGCCTACCTTTTGAACTTTTCTGCTCTCCATACGATCACCTTGTAGTATTTACTATTATATTTTCTGTGCGATTTATTATATATCTTTTCCCTTTATGCCATTTTTAAATCAAGATGCCTAGAGTATATACTGTTATATTCTCTATATGCACTAACTATATATTTTTGATTTCCACTATATATCAATCAAGCCTAAAGGAGACCGATAGAAAATGTCTGAATGGAAAACCGTAAGTATAAGACAAGAACTCATAAAGGAGATCGAAAAAGCACGTAAAACAGGTCGTTACCGAAGCACATCAGAATTCGTTTCAGAAGCCATTCGACTACGCTTGGAAGAACTTATGCGTGTTGGAGGAATTCCAGTAGAAAAACGCAAGAGATATCTTGAAGTGCCGGAGCAGCTGCTTTACACACCGAAACATACGTGGGCGCAAATAACGCCTGAAGGAAACATAAGGGTTGGTCTATCAGACTACGCACAAGGGCACCTAGAAGGGATAGCCTACATTTACACAGAACTTATGGGAAAAGAAGTCAAGAAGATGGAGCCCTTTGGTGTGGCTGAAACATGGATGTTCATGTTTGACTTGTACGCCCCAGTCAGCGGCAAAATCGTCAAATTCAATGAAAACCTCAGAAATGAACCGCACCTAATCAATGAAAAACCCTACGATGAAGGATGGATAGTAGAGATCAAACCCAAAAACTCGCTAACTCTGGAGCAGGAACTAAAAGACCTACTCAGCTTAAGGCAATACAAGAAGTGGACAAGTAAGCTTGAAGGCCGGATACGAGTAAAATAGTGATCTCCAATTTCCCCTTTTTCTTCCCTTTTTATGCTATACATAAACCAAGAGTGACTGAGATGCATTAATATATCTCAGTGGGGACCAGATAAACTCTAAGCGAAGCTGGGTTTCAAAGTGGCAACCAAAAACAGCTTATATGTGAAGAGGAAGTTGCCGCCGTGCAGCGCTGCATGCCCAGCACATGTAAACGTTCAAGGGTATGTTTCTCTGATTCAAAAAGGCGAATTCAGGGAAGCTGTCGAACTCATAAGAAAAGATATGCCTTTTCCAGCAATTTGTGGAAGAGTTTGCTTTGCCCCATGTGAAAAAGCCTGTGCAAGAAAAAATGTTGACCAAGCAGTGGCGATACGTTCGCTTAAAAGAACAGTTGCTGACGTTGAACGAGAACAAGGGCGCGTTAGAGGAGAACCCATACCAAGGAGATATGACAAAAAGATAGCCATTATCGGAGCCGGACCAGCTGGACTTGCCGCAGCTTACGACCTTGTCAAGCTTGGTTATCCTGTTACTGTTTTTGAGCGTATGCCCGAAGCAGGAGGAATGGTACGATATCGAATACCTGATGCACTCCTTGAGAGATTTGTTGTGGCCAATGAGATAGCATACATTCAAGACTTGGGTGTGGAAATTAGGTGTAATGTTGAATTTGGGAAAGACACAAACCTTGACACTTTGCGAAACGAAGGATACGCAGCGACATTCATAGCTATTGGAAAGCTGTCGGAAACCTCCTCTTTACCTCCAGAACTTTTGAGTGAAGAATCAGGAACTTCCATAATACTGGCTAGTCCAATAACCTTGGAAACCAGAATACGTGGGGTTTTCGCTGGAGGCGACGCAACTAAAACCAAACCTGCAGGCATTATTGAGGCTGTTGGTGCTGGGAAACATGCTGCTGTACAAATTCATCGTTACTTGAGCAGTCAAGACTTGAGAGCTGGAAGAGAAGAAATTGAGGAGACAGTATGGATTAAAAATTGGGAAATACTTGATAAAAAGCCGCGAAGGTACATCGCCAAGAAGGGCGAACCCAAACTAAGAATTAGCTTCGAAGAAGTCGTGGAAGCTCTGGAAAAAGTCAAACAGAAAGCAAGGTTTGAGGCATTCCGATGCCTCGCTTGTGGACCATGCACCGAGTGCCTCGCAGAGATAGGTCTTTGTGAAACGGATAAGCCGCTAATCGATGAAAACTTGTGTACTGGCTGCAATATATGCGCGTCAATATGCCCGTTCGGAGCAATAAGCAAGGATGAAAAAGGAGTAGCCCAAGTTGATGAAGAACTCTGCAAAGGATGTGGAATCTGTGCTGCTCATTGCCCTGAAAACGCAATTACTATGGAACGTCTAACGAACGAACAGATTATGATCTATGCGCTAGCTGGCTTTCGGGGATAGTCTCATGAGTTTTGGAAAACCGAAGATTGTTTGTTTCGTCTGCAATTGGGCCTTCACTGAACAGGAATTAGCTGTCAGCAGAATACGAAAAGTTGCTGACATGAGTGTTGTCCGGGTGATGTGTGTTGGAAGGATAGACCCTGTCATAATGCTTGAAACATTCATAAAAGGCGCGGACGGTGTATTACTGGTTGGTTGCGCTCCTCCGGATTGTCATTTTGTTGAAGGCAATGTTTATGCCGAACTCACAGTTAAAGTGTTAAAGAAGCTGCTTGTTCTAGCAGATTTAGAACCTGAACGCCTAGAGGTACGTTGGGTTTCACCCGTAGAAGAAGTAAGATTCACCGGAATCATTGAAGATTTTGCCAAGCAACTAAAAAAGCTTGGGCCTTCACCATTAGCGAAAGAAAAATATGATGTAAACATTCTTGAGGATGTTTCAGCAGCCAAAAACGCGGTTGCAGACTTCCGTCTAAGGGCTTTGATTGGAAAAGAAAAAGAGTTAACAAGGAGCGTAAATGCTTACGGCGAAAGAATTTCACAAATCGAATTTAACGCTTTGCTGGATGAGGTTGTCAAAGCAGAGTTCATTAGACACAAGATACTTGTTTTAGCTAGAAAAAAACCGTTTTCAGTTAGAGAATTAGCTGAAGTTCTTAACATAAAACCAGCTGTTGTGCTTCGACACATTTTGAACATGCGTAGAAAAGGGATGATAGCTTTAGCCAACATTGATGGAGCGACCCCCCTCTACGAAGCCTTGGAGGTTCGATAAATATGGCGGACGGAAAAATTGGGGCGGTTCTTGTGGTGGGTGGCGGAGTGGCTGGAGTACAAGCTGCCTTGGACATTGCAGACTCGGGTTTCAAAGTCTATTTGATCGATCGGGCACCGAGCATAGGCGGAGTGATGGCGCAACTTGACAAAACATTTCCAACGAATGACTGTTCAATGTGCATTCTTGCACCCAAACTTGTGGAGGCTGGGAGACAGCCGAATATAACCCTAATAACTAACGCGGAAGTCACGGAGTTAAGTGGCAAGGCTGGAAACTTCGAAGTAAGAATTCGAAAGCAGAGTCGCTACATAAACGAAGAGAAATGCAACGGTTGTGGGTTATGTGCACAAAAATGTCCAGTCGAAGCAGTGGACGCATACAATAGAGGCCTAAACGATAGAAGTGCCATCTACATCGAATATCCGCAAGCGGTTCCGTTAAAATACATGATAGACCGGGAAAAATGCATCGGTTGCGGCATATGCCAAGAAATTTGTAGAGCAGAAGCAGTTGAATACGAACAAGAGGACACGGAGACAACCCTAAAAATAGGCTCGATTATACTGGCTCCGGGCTTTACCTCATTTGACCCTAGGCTCAAAACAGAATACGGTTATGGACGTTTCCAAAACGTAGTTACAAGCATAGAATTTGAGCGAATATTAAATGCCTCAGGCCCATACGGCGGATTGATTCTGAGACCCTCAGAGGGTGAAATCCCAAGGAAAATCGCTTTTATTCAGTGCGTAGGCTCGCGTGACGCTCAGCTTGGAAACAATTACTGTTCTGCTGCCTGCTGCATGTATAGCATCAAAGAAGCGATTATCGCTAAAGAACATGTTCCCATAGAACTGGAATGTACAATCTTTTACATGGACATAAGGGCATACGGAAAGGAATTCGATGCTTATTACAACCGCGCCATGGAAGAACATGGCGTAAGGTTTGTGAGGTCAAGAGTTGCAGACGTGGGGGAAGACCCTCTAACAAGCAACCTTTTCGTGCATTATGTGGAAGACGGAGAACCGAAAACCGAAGAATTCGGCATGGTGGTCCTATCCGTCGGAATGCGCCCTCCAGAAAATGTGGAAAAACTGGCGGAAGTTTTGGGAATAGGACTTAACCGGTACGAATTTTGCCAGACAGATACCTTTTCACCAATAGAAACCTCAAAACCAGGTATATTTGTGTGCGGAGCGTTTGCTGCTCCCAAGGATATTCCTGAAAGCGTTGCACAAGCAAGCGGTGCAGCAGCAAAGGCGATAGCCGTAATTGCTTCTGAAAGAGGGAAACTAATAACCGTTAAAGAGTATCCGCCAGAAAGGGATGTAAGCCGAGAAGAACCACGCATAGGCGTATTCATCTGTCATTGTGGAATAAACATAGGTGGAATAGTAAACGTTCCAGAAGTTGTAGAACACGCCAAGAAACTGCCAGATGTCGTTTATGCAGAAGAGAATCTTTACACATGCTCACAAGACACTCAAGTGAGAATTCGAGAAAAAATAAGAGAGCTTAATCTTAACCGTGTGATTGTGGGGGCTTGCACTCCGCGCACCCACGAACCTCTGTTTAGAGAAACACTTCGTGAACAGGGCTTAAACACCTACTTGTTTGAGATGGCGAATATCCGTGATCAATGCAGTTGGGTGCACATGCACGAACCAGAGAGAGCAACAGAAAAGGCCAAAGACCTAGTTCGATCGGTTGTTGCAAAAGCCAGATTATTGGAACCATTAAAAAAGCCGGTAACAAGCGTAATCCCCGTCGGCTTAGTCATAGGCGGCGGAGTATCTGGAATGACCACTGCCTTAGAGCTGGCAAGACAAGGTTTTGAAGTTCACCTGGTAGAGAGGGCGAAGGAACTTGGTGGCCACCTACGCCATATCTATTACCTACTAGGATCTGAAAACCCGCAGGAAATGTTAAGATCCATTATTGAGGATGTTTCTGAAAATGAGAGGATTCATGTTCACCTCAACACAGCAATCGTAGATGTTAAGGGATATGTTGGTAACTTCACGACAATCATTCGTTCTGGTGGAAATGAAAAGCAAATTGAACACGGCATCATCGTAGTGGCAACAGGAGCCACGGAATATGAGCCAACCGAATACCTCTACGGAATTGATTCCAGAGTTTTGACACAACGAGAATTGGAAGAGAGGCTAGCTAAGGGTCAATTCAACGCCAAAACCGTTGTTATGATTCAGTGTGTTGGCTCAAGAAATGAAGAGAGACCAAACTGCTCGCGTATATGTTGTTCTCAGGCGATAAAGAACGCATTAAAAATCAAGGAGTTATCTCCTGAAACCGAGGTTTATGTACTGTACAAGGACATCAGGACCTATGGGTTTAAAGAGGACTATTACCGCGAAGCGGCAGACAAGGGAGTTTTATTCATACGTTATGATGATGAACACAAGCCCCGAGTCACTCGAGAAAATGGAAAGCTGATGGTTTTAGCTTGGGCTCCCATCCTAAAAACATGGGTTCCTGTAGAACCGGACATTCTAGCGTTGAGCGTGCCTGCAGTTCCAAATGCCAATAACGAACACTTGGCAAGAATGCTGAAAGTTCCTTTAACCAAGGACGGATTTTTCTTGGAAGCCCACATGAAGCTCCGGCCACTGGATTTTGCGACAGATGGCATTTTCCTTTGCGGGCTGGCACATTGGCCGAAACCTATCGAAGAGAGCATTTCGCAGGCGTGTGGAGCTGCGACCAGAGCTGCGACCATACTGTCTAAAAAAACACTAGAAGTTGAAGGGATAGTTGCACACGTTGATGAGGACCTTTGTGTTGGATGCGGACTTTGCATAACTCTTTGTCCATACAGTGCCATAGAGAAGGATGAAACAGGAATAGCTAGGGTGCAGGAAGTCCTCTGCAAAGGTTGCGGGACTTGTGGAGCAAGCTGTCCTAAGAGAGCTATCACCATGCAACAGTTTACGGACGCACAAATTGTCGCTCAGGGACTTGCCGTTTTAAGGGGGGTTGTCCATGGTTGAGTTTGAACCGAAAATCATAGGTTTTCTATGCAATTGGTGTTCTTACGCAGGCGCAGACCTGGCTGGCGTAAGCCGAATACAATACCCTCCAAACATTAGAGTCATTAGAGTCATGTGTAGCGGCAGAGTCGACCCAGTCATTGTTTTGGAAATGTTCGCAAACGGCGCTGACGGGGTCATGGTGATGGGCTGCCACCCGGGAGAATGCCACTATCTAGAGGGAAACCTCTACGCAGAGTGGAGAATCAAAATGTTAAAGAAACTCATGGCGTGTGCGGGTCTTGAACCAGAACGCCTACGACTTGAATGGGTTTCTGCCGCAGAAGGCTCACGATTCGCAAATATGGTCAAAGATTTCACAAATCAACTGAAAGGCTTGGGGCCATCTCCTCTCGCTAGTGAAAAACCTGATGAGACCATATTGGCTAGCATAAGAGCAGCCGAAAGAGCAGCGGGCACTTCTAGGCTGCGGACACTGGTGGGGAGGGAGAAAGAGCTAGCTGAAGAGGAAAACGTTTACGGCGAGAAAGTGACGCAAGAAGAGTTTGATAAGTTGATGGATGAAAGCGTCAAAGAAGAGCATCTCCGAAGCAGAATCTACCTTCTGACAAAAGACAAGTCAATGTCAGTTAAAGAACTAGCTAAACATCTGAGCGTAGACACACGTGTAGTGTTGCGTCATATAGTTGTTCTGAGACGCAAGGGGTTGCTTGCAATGGACAGAATCGAAGGCATCAGTCCACTTTATGTCGCATTGGAGGCGAGATGATGGTAGATAAGGTCGGT
Organism: Candidatus Bathyarchaeota archaeon; assembly: GCA_030608565.1. GTDB lineage: Archaea > Thermoproteota > Bathyarchaeia > Bathyarchaeales > Bathyarchaeaceae > SOJZ01. The sequence continues at coordinate 35,293 of JAUWDY010000015.1, forward strand.
GCGGTACTCGTAGTTGGTGGTGGAATCGCTGGAATACAAGCAGCCTTAGATCTAGCAGACTCGGGATTCAGAGTCTATGTAGTAGAGGATACGCCCAGCATAGGAGGGACGATGACACAGCTGGACAAGACATTCCCCACCAACGACTGCGCTATGTGCATCCTCGCTCCAAAGCTTGTCAGAGCTGGAAGACACGCCAATGTTCATCTTATAACAAATGCGGAAATAAAGAAAGTTAAGGGTGAACCGGGGAACTTCAAGGTTACTATAACGAGAAGAGCTCGATATGTGGATGAAGAGAAATGCACGGGATGCGGCGTTTGTGCCCAAGAATGTCCAGTTGAAGCAATAGACGAGTATGAGCAGGGGTTGAGCCGGAGAAGTGCGGTTTTCGTCAAGTACTTGCAGGCTGTTCCCTCGACGTTCGCCATTGACAGAGAAAAATGCATTGGATGTGGAACATGCCAAGAAGTGTGTAGAGCCGACGCAATCATATATGAGGAGAAGGATGAGGATGTTGAGCTAAGTGTGGGTGCTATTATACTTGCACTTGGGTTCGAAGAGTTCGATCCAAGCCTGAAAAGCGAGTATGGTTATAGCCGATATTCTAACGTTGTTTCAAGCATAGAATTTGAGCGTATTCTAAGCGCCACTGGACCTTATGGCGGAACAGTTCTGCGTCCTTCTGATGGCGATCTTCCCCGCAAGATCGCATTCATTCAATGTGTTGGTTCAAGAGACGCCAAGCTTGGAAACAACTATTGCTCCTCAGCTTGTTGCATGTACGCTATTAAAGAAGCAGTTATAGCGAGGGAGCACAATCCGAACCTTCAATGTACTATTTTTTTCATGGACATCCGCGCCTATGGAAAAGAGTTTGACGCCTACTACAGCAGAGCAGAAGAGGAATACGGAGTTAGATTTGTTCGATCTCGAATTTCCGACGTTAAGAAAGTGCTTGGGTCACAAAATCTCATAGTGAGATATGTAGAAGATGGAGAGCCAAAAGAGGAAGAGTTCAATCTTGTCGTGCTGTCGGTGGGAATGAAACCGCCAAAACACGTTGAGGAATTGGCGAAAACTATCGGTATCAAGCTGAACAAGTACAACTTCTGCTCCACCGAAACCTTCTCGCCGCTAGCCACCTCTCGTCTAGGCGTCTTTGTTTGTGGCGCGTTCTCTTCTCCAAAAGATATCCCCGAGAGCGTTGCTCAGGCAAGTGGAGCCGCGGCGAGGGCAGGCAGCTTGATCGCCACTGGAAGGGGGAAGCTAACAGTTGCGAAGAAACTTCCACCAGAGATAGAAGTATCCGATAAGGAACCCCGTGTCGGAGTCTTCGTGTGTCACTGCGGCACGAATATCGGCGGAATAGTGAATGTACCAGAGGTGGTGGAGTATGCAAAAACCTTGCCAAGCGTAGTGTACGCAGAGCACAATCTGTACACATGCTCACAAGACACACAAAGGACGATACGAGAGAAGATAAAGGAACATAACCTGAACCGCGTAGTGGTGGCGTCTTGCACTCCAAGAACACATGAGCCACTTTTCAGAGAAACCATCAGAGAAGCCGGACTCAACATCTACCTCTTCGAGATGGCTAACATTCGTGATCAATGTAGCTGGGTGCACATGCACGAGCCTGAGAAAGCGACGGAGAAGGCTAAAGACTTAGTTCGGTCGATCGTCGCCAAGGCTCGCTTGCTGAAACCATTGAAAAAACCGATGATCGATGTTACCCCCGTGGGCTTGGTCATTGGCGGAGGCTTATCCGGAATGACTGCCTCGTTGGAACTGGCGAAACAAGGCTTTGAGGTTCACTTGGTCGAGAAGGAGAAGGAACTGGGCGGAAACCTACGCCATATACACTATATGCTTGGAAGCGAGGACCCACAAGAACGGTTAAGGTCAATTATCAAAGAGGTTACTGAAAACGAGAAAATCCACGTTCACCTGGATGCAGAAGTCGCAGATATCGAAGGATACGTAGGAAACTTTGAAACAACACTGACTCGTGGTAGCGACAAGAAAGGAATCAACCATGGCATTGTCATAGTTGCTACTGGAGCCGTCGAATATAAGCCAACTGAATATCTTTACGGAATTGATTCTAGAGTTTTGACACAACGTGAATTGGAAGAGAAAATTGGAGAGGGCGAATTCAAAGCTAGGACCGTTGTTATGATTCAGTGTGTCGGGTCTAGAAATGATGAACGCCCAAACTGTTCGCGGATATGTTGCGTCCAGGCGGTTAAGAACGCGTTAAAGATTAAGGAGTTAAGTCCGGAAACGGATGTTTACATTTTGTATAAAGACATTAGAACATACGGGTTTAACGAGGATTATTACCGTAAAGCTGCGGATGAAGGCGTTTTGTTTATACGCTATGATGATGACCACAAACCCAAAGTTACTCAAGAAAACGGAACCCTCAAAATATTGGCGATGGCACCCGTCTTAAAAACATGGTTCCCGATTGAACCTGATCTTCTAGTTTTGAGCGCAGCCACTATCCCCAATCCAGATAATGAACGCATAGCACAAATGTTGAAGGTTCCACTCACTAAGGATAGATTCTTCTTGGAAGCACATATGAAACTTCGCCCAGTCGATTTCGCGACTGATGGCGTGTTCCTATGCGGATTGGCACACTCACCAAAGCTAATTGAAGAAAGTATTTCACAAGCATGCGGAGCCGCAGCTCGCGCTGCCACCATATTATCCAAGAAGAGGTTAGAGGTAGAGGGCGCTATAGCCAACGTCAACGAGGACTTGTGCAGCGGATGCAGAATATGCGAGGCAGTTTGCGAGTATAGTGCCATTGAAATGAAGGAAAAGGATGGAAAACTCGTGTCGAGCGTGCTTGAGGCTTTGTGTAAAGGATGTGGTGTTTGTGGCTCCACTTGTCCTACTGGAGCGATAAGTATGCTTCATTTCACAGACGAAGAGATACTTGCTCAAGTTAGAGCAGCATTAAAGGAGGAAAAGAAATATGACTGAATTCGACCCAAAAATCGTTGGTTTCCTGTGCAACTGGTGTTCGTATGCAGGAGCAGACCTAGCAGGCGTCAGCCGAATACAGTATCCGCCGAACATACGGATAGTGAGGGTGATGTGCAGCGGAAGAGTTGACCCAGCATTCATCCTTGAAGCATTTAAAAGCGGAGCAGACGGCGTTCTCGTCGCCGGCTGTCATTTACCTGCTGATTGCCACTATATTTCCGGCAATTTCAAGGCGTATCGAAGGGTTACACTGTTGAAGAAGCTTTTACAGCAGTTCGGTATCGAGCCTGAACGTCTTAGGCTGGAGTGGGTTTCCGCATCAGAGGGCGATAGATTCGCAACCATTATTAAGGACATGGTGAAGGAAATTAAGAAACTCGGACCGAATCCATTAAGGGCTGGAGGTAAGACCAGTGGTTGAGACGGAAAAAACGGAGGAAAAGGGAACGGAGCAGAAAATGGTGCTCAAATCAACCGAGATGGATCCTAAATTCAAATATGAGATCAGCAAGATTCCTGGCGCAGAGAAGGTTATGCTATGCTTCCAGTGCGGCACGTGTACAGCCGACTGCCCAATATCGCGATTTGACGATTTCTACAGACCTAGAAAACTCATCCGAATGACTCAGTTAGGCCTGAAGGATAAGCTTCTTTCAAATGACGTCATCTGGCTTTGTTCCACCTGCTTTACATGTATCGACCATTGCCCGCAAGACGTAGGAATCGCCAGTATTGTACGGGCTCTTCGAAACCTGACTGTCGAACGGGGGCACATGCCTGCCGGCTATAGAGAACAAGTTTCCAACATCCTGAAAACAGGGTACGCGTACGTGATTTCAGACCTGCGGCTTAAAAAGAGGCAGCAGAAAGGACTTCCCGCCTTGCCGAAAGCTAACTTAGAAAGTGTCGCAAAGCTTTTTGATGTCACAGGATTTTCGAAGACGCTTGAAAAAGTGGGGGACGTAAAATGACGGATCTAAAGTACCTGTTTTTTTTGGGATGTGCTATCCCGTACAGACTTCCTAGCTACGAAGTTTCCGCCAGAAAAGTTCTAAAAAAACTTGGCGTAGAATTAGTGGAGATGCCAGAGTTTAATTGCTGTGGGTTTCCACTGGATCCAGTAAACCACGACATGATGCTCACCTTTGCAGCACGAAATCTATGTTTGGCGGAACAACAAAACTTGAACATCATGACCCTGTGCAATGGATGTTTCGGTATTCTGAACCATGTAAACAAAGAGCTCAAGGAAGACAAAAAAATCAAGGAGAAGGTTAACGGATACTTGAAGGAAATAGGCATGGAATTTAAGGGAACTGTAACGGTTAAACATCTCATTCATGTTCTCGCAGAAGATGTCGGCTTCGAAAAAATAAAAGAGACTGTTAAGAAGCCACTTAGTCAACTTCGCGTGGCGCAGCATACCGGATGTCACGTTGTTCGTCCAGCAAAGTACATAGGTTTTGAAGATCCAGAAAACCCCACAATTCTCAAGAAACTGATTCGAGTAACCGGCGCAAAGTGCTTGGACTATATGGATGAACCGGAGTGTTGCGGTGCACCAATAGTCGGTGTAAATGAGGAAATCCCACTTCAGTTGGCTAGGGATTTAGCCAGGATAATGAAAGAAATTTTATTCAGGATAAAGAAAAAATTAAATAATCCCCCTTACAATTTTATAATTCATACTGCACCCTCTAAAGAATTTACTACCAGAGAATGGCCGGATTTGGATAAGAAATATCATTGGCATATAGAAATAA
>JAUWDY010000031.1 GCA_030608565.1 Candidatus Bathyarchaeota archaeon
TTTAGAGACCCCCCTAGACCCCCACCTAATTTTTTGCTACATTGTGTTTGTCTCTCTCTCTAGGCCCCTACCTAATTTTTTTTGATAAGCTTGAAGTGAGTTTCTTTTTGTGAACAGCGTTTGAATATTGCTTAAGTCACGATGGGATTAGATGGGAATAGATGGGGAAAGATGCAGAAAGATGCAGAAAGATGGGAAAAGATACGAAAAGATAGGGAAAGATAGCGGCTGTATTGGAGAATACTTTTTTCATGTGATGTTTTTGGGTTTTGTTTTTTGTTCTGTGCTTGTTGGAGGCTCTGTTTACGCGGTGATTACGTGAGTTTTTGGTGAAAAGTTTTATTGTTTTGGCGTGATTAGGGTTTGTTGGATGGTGATAGGTTTGGGCAGAGGTATTGCTAATGAAGTTGATAGGGCTGTCATGTTGTTTGGTTCCGGTTTTAACTGTGCTGAGGCTGTTTTGACTGTTCTATGTGAGAGGATGGAGAAGCTAGGTAGGTCTTGTGGTAGAGCTGTTCCTTCTGTTGCGACTGGTTTTGGTGGCGGAATTGGTAGGTCAGGTGGGACTTGTGGGGCTTTGAGTGGGGTTGTGATGGCTGTTGGATTGATGGTTTGGCGTCGTAGGGCTGATGATTTGGGGCGGAAGTATAGGGTTTATGATTTGGTTTCGAGGATGATTGGGGAATTTGAGAGGGAGTTTGGTTCGAGTTCTTGTAAGGATTTGATTAGGATTGATCTGAGGGTTGAGGAGGAGCGGTTTAGATTTCGTTCTCAAAAGGTGCAGGATAAGGTTTGTTCCAAGTTTGTCAAGTGGTGTGTGAACCATGGGGCAACGTTGTTGGATCAGCTTAAAGAGAGCTGACAGAACATAAACTCACAGGCTTCTACCTATGTCTACTGTATGACCCAAATATATTACGAATAAAACACGGAATATCCATAATGCACATGCCATGAGCTCACTTTTGTAATTGCTTTCGTATTTCTTCGAGTGTCTTTTTTGCTTCAGGGGCTTGCTCAAAGAATTTGGTGAGTTTTTCGCAGTTATAGTCAACGCAGTAAGCACAGTTTTCGACGCCTTTTTCCATTCCACATTTTCTTATCTCGCAGATATTGCAATAATTAATGTGTCGTCCGTCCATAGTCAAACAACCATCACAGTTTATTTCTTCAGGCTTTATTTCTCTGCCAAAAGCTTTAGACCAAGCCTCTGCAACATCTCTCCTTTTCGCAGCATCGTCTTCCTGCGTCGCTATGAAAGCTTTGCAATCCCTGCAAATTAATCCACAAAAAGCAACCATTTTCTCCATACAATGACCTCTTTTAGACTAACAATTATTCATTTATTGATATAAGAGTTAGTGTGCGAAGCGCACAATAAAGTTGTTAAATATATTGCGCTCAGTGTGAAAATGATATTGATTCTTCTAGCCTCTTATGTTGAATTTATTTCTCCAAGGACCAAAGAACCGCCTTTCTCATTAACTCCCAATCCGAACCCTGATCATCCAATTCATCAGCAAAGGCGACTCCATCGCGCTCACTGTCTTCCTCAATTTCAAGATGCACATACATGTCCAATAGGTCATTGGAACTTGTACCAATGATTTGAGAAAGAAACTTCTATAACACGCATGCACGATGGCAAATGACACTTAGCCCAGCATACATTTTATTGTCTCTGGGCATGTAAGGCATTCGTTTGGGATTGGAGTGTTTTTTGCCCGTTCTTTCAAGTATCCCAAATAGTGCGGACAGTTTTGTGGACCTGTCTTGTTAGTCTCGGACACTTCAACCGGCTTTTTGACTGGTGGCTTTGGAGTACTTTCCTGTTCAGTCGTAGCGTCCAGTTTTGACATGCAATAGGGACAAACGTAAAAAATGGTCTCCTTTTGGCCCCTAGACAAGTCGATCATCTTTAGTGGTTCAGTTATGATCTTTCCACATTTTTTGTTTGGGCAAGTAAGATCCTCAGATTTCGGATGTGCTTGGTGTGTTGGAGAAGAGTTTTGTTGCTCCGTTGGGATGGATTCAGGACAAGGATTCTCTTTTGGGTTTTCTGATTCGAGTGTGGGTTCTTCCTTGTTTTCGTTTTTGGATCTCTGGAGTCGTGTTATGTGTTTCTTCGTTTGGTCTCACCTTTTCGTTTATTTTTCTGAAGGTTAACAAAAATGTTGTGAATTGAGGATCATTATTGCAAGTATGCACTCCATTGCGTTATTCGTATCTGCGTAAATACATGATGTCTTGTTCTGGTTTGTCAACCACTTTGGCGATTCTTTTTTTATTTTTCACAGTATTCACTAAGGGTTCTTAGTGTTTTCAGAGTATTTGTCGTTTATGAATCCAAAATATGCATGCATGCACCGATAATTTTATACGATAGTCTGGGCAATTGATATGTAGTTATAAGATATCTTACGATATCTGATATAAGATCTCGGGACGAACACTACATGCAGGCACGCATGGAAGATCCAGAAGAAATTGTAGTTTCCGAAGCCTTCATAACATCTCTGGAAAGGAAGTTGGGTGACTATTCAGAACTTCTATCCCAAATACAAGATAAAGATTTGAGAAGTCTTCTGGAATTCCTCTTCTTCTACCTTGTAGAGAAACCTAATGCGACTCCTTGGAATAAAACCATAGCAAAACAATTTGACCTAGACACTGAAAACAAGACACTAAGGGATGACATAAGACGATTCCTCTATGCTGTAAGGTTGATAAAGGTCATTTCAATGGACAAGCAACTTATCGACAAAATTTGCCCACCGAGAAACTTCGATTCTGACAAGCTCAAGAAGAAAACTGGAATTCTAATTCCCTCAAGAGGAGTTTGGTTACATCAGAATAAAGACGAAAACCATGGTTAGACAAAAGAGAAAATCAGTATTTGCATGCATTAATAGTCGAATTGTTCAGTCATGCTGGTTCAGATGTTTTCGGAGCTTTCATTGCAAAGGATAAGAAAATCGCTATTAGCAAAAGACCTGCTGTAGCATAGAATCCCTGAATATATGTCTCGTATGTAGGTGTTGGGCCAACGATAACTGCCATCAGCATGGGACAGACGACTCCTCCCACTCCATATGCACTTAGGTACATCCCATAATTCGGTCCAAGGTTTTTTGCACCGAAAAAATATGAAACGAGCGCTGGCATGACCGCAAGATATGCACCGAAAGTAGCGGCAAACAGAATTATCGCCAAATAAAGAACAGTTACAGATTCTGAGTGTGGAAAGAGTACTACTAAACAGAGTAACTGTATTGTCTGCATTGTAAGCAAGGTTTTCCTAGGACCGATTTTGTCGCATACCGCTCCGAATACGGGTCTTCCAACAGCATTTAATACCGCTAGGATGGAAACTGATAAAATTGCTAACCACTCTAGGTCTCCCGTCAAACCAGTTATATCTATAGCTATGAGTTTTGCATAGCCGATGACCATCAGCCCCGCTCCGGCGCCGATTAGAAATATTGCCCAAGTGATGTAGAAAGTGCTTGTTTTTATCATTTGACTAGTTGTATAATCATTGGTTGCCTTGCTCCAAGGTTTTATAGTCATGGATGTCTGCGGCGATGGCGCCTTCCAGTCTGGTGGTGGGAATTTCATCATTGAGCCCAGAAGTGATAGAAGAACCAGAAACACTACGCCTAAAATCAGAAAGGTGTTCGCTAGACCCAACATGGAAACCATAGCAGCGACTGCTGGTGCCGTGATTAAAGCAGATAGTCCGAAGCCCATCACAGTTAATCCCAATGATAATCCCCTCCTATCAGGGAACCATCTGCCTACAACGGCTATTGGGGGATTATATGCGTAACCACATCCTGTGCCTGCAATGAGTCCAAATGCTATAGTAGTAATCCCGAGTGACGACCTTGGAAATATAGCTATGCTGTAGGACAGAAGATATCCGACACCAAGGAGACCTGCGCCTATGAGTGCAGGGCGTCTCGGCCCTACTTTTCCTATCATTTTACCTGAAAAAGCAAAACTAATACCGAATGCCAGAAGGAAAATGCTAAAGGGAATAACCGATTCTGTCACCGTTAGATTATATGGTTCTCCGTGTAATGGAGGTCTGAAAACACTCCATGCATATATTGTGCCTAAGCACAAATTTATGATCAGTCCAGCAATAATGAAAGTCCATCTGCTTGGTGTGTTTGTTCCCATTTTAGGATCCCATAACTCATGCTTATTTTGGATGGTAAGCGTGTGAGTGACTATGTATATTTAACTTCTGCCACTAAGATAGTTACTTCCTCTTCTGAGTCAATTGAACTTCTAGATGAACTGTAGTTCCTAAGATATTTGAATGATGCACAAGACTTTCAAAGAGTAAATGCTATAATGAGAATTGTGATGTTATGCCTTTATTCATGGTGAAGAAAGAAGCTTTTGACTCGTGCAGGTTTGGCAAGAGAGATGTGGATTTGAGATCAGTCAAGCCTCAATGGAAAAACAGCAAGGTAGGAGACATAGCTACTATTCAATGTGGAAAAAGCCTTCTTAGAAAGAGGATCACGAAGGTTCATAGGGGATCACTAGCGAGAATCTTTAAAGATGTAGACTATAAGCGAATATTTCCTGAAGCCTCAACCGTGTTTGAAGCTGTTAGGGCAACGAGAGAGCTTTACCCAGATGCAGATGAGTTCATGGCTTTCGAGTTGGAAGATGTCGTTTAGTTTGTGCAATTGTCATTCCAAACTTTTTCACGTTCTATAGGTTTCTTTTTTCGAAACACTTAAAACTGAACATGGATCAAAAAGATAGTTTTGAGGGAATTAAATGTCAAATTCTATTGAGAAAGAAATGTTGGAAGAACTTAAGAAGATTAGGGAAGCTGTTGAACCTAAACCTGCTCCACCGGCAACCAAAGGATTGTGGAATGAGTTCATGGCCTTCATTTCAAAGTATAAGGTCATGGGGCTTGCTGTGGCCTTCATCATGGGCGTTTATCTTGGTGCCCTTGTTCAAGCATTTGTCACGGGCTTAGTAATGCCCATAATAGGCCTTGCTATACCCGGTCTCGGTAACCTAGCCACGTTCAAAATACCGGTTCCACCGACAGAATTGGATAGCCAAGGGAGCCCCATAGACCCAAACTATGTCGGCCAGCTATTTGGAGTAGGCGAGTTCTTAGCGGCGCTGATAACCTTCATCATCGTAGCCTTCGTAATCTTCATAATAGTCAAAGTCACCAAGCGATGGGGAATCGATTAGCGTAAGCCTCCCCAGCTTTTTTAGCGTTGAGATTAGCCATTAACACATTGTCCGTTCTATGTTAAGCCTTTAGAAGCCAGCTATCTTTGTAAACACTGCATAAGCCCATACTACGGCTATCGCGATGGTCCCATACTTTCCAGCAGTTTTCTGTAGGTTAATGACGCTTCTTGTTGAAGGATCTTTTAACACGTCTGCATATCGCATAACGACAGGTATGGAAAGCGGAAAAAGTATAAAAAACAAAAGTAGGTGTCTGTAAGAGAGTAAACCAAAAGCTGAGTATACAAATGGCGAGAGAACTGCCACAAGTATCATAAACCCAGCAACTATAACAGTTTTCTTCTTTCCATACTTAACGGCGGAGGTATTAATCCCCGTTTCACTATCTGCTTCATAGTCTCCGACAGCTTGGATTATGTGGCCTCCTGAATGAATCAATGTTAGCGGTACAGCAACTAACAAAATTAGTGAAACATCAATGTTTAGGTGGGGAGTCACTCCTAAACCCATGAAGAATGGTAGAAACCCGGCACCTAAGCCTGAAACGATGAGGTCTACAACTGGCAGAGCCTTGAGTCTGAAAGGTGGAGTGGAATAAGCAGTCCACAGTCCGAGATATATAAGAAACAACGCAGAAAGATAAACATCAACCATGAAAACCAGGGCTAAACCTAAGATGATCAGCAATAAGGAAAAAATCAATGCATTACGTGGTGTTATTTTCCCTGATGCAACAGGTAAACGTGATTTGACTTTGTTTCTTTGATCCGCTTCACGGTCAAAGTATTGATTTAAAACGAAGACGCTGGCTGTGACAAGCAGGAAAGCTGTAAAAACTATGGCAGCGCGTTCGAAAAGAGGAAGGTCAAAAATTACGCTTCCCAAACCAAAACTGAAAGCCCATCCGATCCAACTATCAACCCTGCAAGCCTTGAGATATTGAAACGTTCAAACAGCCTCCGAAATCTCGTATTACAAATTGCAAAACATTTAAATTTTGATACATATAAGACTTACTACTTGGTGCGTGCATGGTCAAAAACTTCGTTTATGCGTTCATACGAGGGCTCAATAAGCCAATAATACTATGGCTTTTGTACGTTAAACCCAGATCTGGATACGAGCTCATGAAGGAGTTCACTAAACTAACCGGGCAAAAGTTGAAGCCTGGAATAGTATATCCTTTTCTTCACCACTTAGAAAAAGGCGGTTTCACCGTAAGCAAATGGATCGAAAAAGGTAAACGCAAAATAAAATATTACTCACTAACCAAAAAAGGCGAGAATCTTCTAAATAGAGTTCGCAAATTTTTCAATATGCCAATCAAAGAACTCATTACAGATATGCTAACCAAAAAAGGCGAGAACAACTAATTTGATGCATCAACGTTTGGAAATTGCAATTTCACGGATCTCCTATACTTGTGGAAAAAGCTTCAACTGACCTTGTACATAAACCATATCAAGATCTGAGGAAATCTAATGAGGTAGGAAGAGGCTTCATCATTGGCTGACGTGGAGAAAGACTTGATTAAAGCCACCGTCAGAGGTTTTAACAGAGCCATTATTCTTTGGCTAGTTAACCAAGAGCCTATGTCCGGGTACAGAATTGTGAAGGAGATGAAAAGGTTAACTGGTCAAAGTTTCCATCCGGGCATAGTGTATCCCCTACTCTACGAACTGGAAGAAAAAGGGTTCACCGTCAGTGAGTGGAGGCAAAGAGGTAGAAGACGCATCAATTACTACTCGATAACAGAAGAAGGAACAAAATTGCTGGAACGACTGCGGGAACTTTTCGAAATGCCCGTGCAACAAGTGCTAAAAGACTTTCTTGGGGAAACCCCAGCTGAATAACTCATTTTACTAAAGTAAATACAAATTTAACCATATGGTCGCTTTACCGACTAATTTAAAAATGCTTTGAGACTCACTAAAATGAGACCTTGAAACAGTGATTGCACTTGACTATGAAGCTACATCGCATGCAACTTCCGAGAGAAGTCATTGTAGGAAACGAAACGTTAGAACTTGTATGGGATATCTGCAAAAAACTTGGCTTTTCGGAATCTGCGCTTGCGGTGACAGGCCCTCGCACACGTTCCATCGCAGGTCAAAAAATCATTGATTTACTCGATGACGCAAGAATGAATGTTGATCAAATAATCGTAAACTCTTCTACCATGAAAGATGTTGAGTTGGTTGAAGAAAGGATACGTGAATTAAAACCGCAGGTGGTTCTTGGAGTCGGTGGCGGCACCAAAATCGACGTTGCAAAACTTAGCTCTGCACATCAAAACATTCCATTCATAAGCATACCCACCGCCGCCTCTCATGATGGAATTGCAAGCCCCTTCGTGTCAGTCAAAGGGCTAAACAAACCCTACTCTGAAGTGGCGCAGGCTCCTATGGCCATCATTGCAGATACCAGCATCATCACCCAAGCACCTCATCGTTTCACAGCAAGCGGATGTGGAGACGCAATATCTAAATTCACAGCGGTCCGCGACTGGAAATTGGCCAACAGCGTAAAAAACGAGTATTATGGTGAATATGCTGCAAGTTTAGCCTTGATGAGCGCAAAGCTTGTTGCGAAAAATGCAGGCATAATGAAACGTAGGATTGAAGAGGGGGTTCGGGTTCTCTTGGAAGCGTTGATAAGTTGTGGCGTCGCCATGAGCATCGCGGGAAGCAGTAGACCTTGCAGTGGCTCCGAACATTTATTCAGCCACGCTCTCGATGTTATCGCGTCAAAACCAGGTTTGCATGGGGAACAGTGTGGTGTAGGAACGATAATGATGGCGTACCTTTATGAAATGAATTGGAAACGGATCAAAGAGACGTTGCGAAAAGTGGGTGCTCCCACCACTGCTGCGGAGCTTGGAATAGAACCGAAGTATATTGTACAGGCTTTAGTGCGAGCTCGTGCAATTCGTCCCGAGCGATATACGATTTTGGAAGAAAAAAGATTGGATTATGATTCTGCAGAGAAAATTGCAAAAGCCACGGGTGTGATAGATTAAAACAGGGGTGGCGTTGGTTCAAAGAAAGCCTACGGTCACCCTTGGCGATCTCAGATAAACTGGTGAAATTTTTGTCACTCATCAAGTCTTTTTTGCACTGGCTTCCTTCTTCTTGAACGCTTCGACGAACTTTACTGTTGTTGTCTCCGGGAAAAACCTTTGTGTGTCTGTAGCAATGCCTCTTTTCGCAAGCTGTAGTCCTTCCACATAGAACGCTTCCTCAGGCACGTTTATCACCACACCCGTTTTTCCTATCTTCAAACGAAACATTTTCATGTCTACTGAAGGTATCCTTCGATGGATGAGAGCAGCAATTTTTTCCGCTTTTGTCTCAAGCTTTTTCTCAACCGTAACGTCGTAAACCAAGGTTTTGCCAGCTAAGGGAGGGTTATAATCCAGTTGAACTCTTCCAGATCCCATAGTTCTTATAGTGGCGAGTTTTCCATCAACTTCGAGACGCATTCCCATCTTGGGCGTGATTCCGCGGGAGATTAGTCTCCGAAGGGCGACCATTTTGACTTTTTCTGGGTCTCGGGGTCCGAATGCCTTTTCTGGAGGGATCTCGACAGAAGAAGCTTTTTTCACCTTAGAATTTAGTAGACTCTCATCTAAGGCTTTTAACACCCATCCTTCTCCGATAACGACCAGTTTCGGTTCATAGATTTCTCCTTCTTTGTACAGTTTTTCCTTTTTCGCTACGTCCTCGAAGGTGGTGTCAAAGACTTCTCCGGTCTCTTTAACTCTACCTACATAATTGAGGATGATGAAGTCGCTCTTTTTAATAGCCGTTTTCTTCCTCGCAGGACACATTGTTAAGTAACCGAAACCTATAACAAAGCCTGTGCTTTTTGACTTTTTCGGTTGTGTTGTTCAGAGTTTTTGATATTTTTGGTATGCATACATGTATTTCGGTACCTAAAATCTTAAATATGAGTTGGCTCCAATTATATTAGGTGCCTAAGATGAGACTTCAAAAACAGCTTTCCAGAAAAGTAGGCAACAAAGAATATCCAAAATGGGTTATCATAGTTCCTCCAAAACAAATAGAAACATTAGGATGGAAGGAAGGGGAATACTTAGCGAGTGAAGTCGATAATGAAGAGTTGATTATCCAAAGAGAAGCTGTGGAGAAAATACAAAAAAGGAAAGAGGCAGCCGAGAAAGCTTGGGAAACCAGAAAGAAACGAGGGGGATGAGAACATAATGGAATTGAAAACAATACCTATCAGTGAGATTCAACCAAATCCATTTCAACCAAGAGAAAGTTTTGAAAGAGAATCTTTGAAAGAACTTGCAGACTCTATGAAAGATGCAAATGTCATTCAACCTATCGTAGTAAGGAGACAAGGGAAAGCGTATCAAATCATTGCAGGGGAGAGAAGATGGAGAGCAGCACAAATGATTGGATTCAAAGAGATTCCCTGCATAGTTAAAGATGTTTCAGAAGAGAGAATTCTTCTCGAATCTCTCATCGAAAATCTCCATCGAAAAGATCTAACCGATATTGAAAGGGAGAATGCTATCTATGGACTGTGGGAAAGCAACCTATTCAAGACAAAAGATGAATTGGCTAAAGCGATAGGCGTGCCAAAAGAACGTGTGCTCTATGATATTGAGGCGAGAGATTTCAGGGATAAAGAAAAAGTGTCCATGGACACTTCGACAAGAACTATTAGAGGAACACGAGGTCTTCCGACTCATGAGAGAAAAGCAATAATCGAAAAAGTGCACGAAGGAGAATTTAAAGTAAGTGAGGTTGACACGGTAGCCAAAATTCTACGGCGAGCACCTGAACCTATTAAGGAAGAGCTTCTGAAATCGAAATCCCCTATAACTGTAAAAGTGGCTGAAACTATAGTAACTAAGCTGCCTACTGCGGAAGAGCAAAAAGTGATTGTTGACGAAATAAAACGGTTTAGACTTACAGAAGATGAAGTTGAAGACCGTGTCAGAGAAATTCAACATGCTAAGGAAATGGGTAAACCTCTGACAAAGGAGATGGTGGTAAAAGAGGGTATTGTTTACATAGTAGGTGATTATGAATGTCCACATTGCAAAAGACATTATGTAATAAAATGCAACGGGAAACGGGATTGGGTAGAATAAAGCTTAGGGAACGAATCTTCAAGGAAGAAATCCCTAACATTGATGGTATAGTAGTCTATTTCATTAAAACTCCAAGTGATATTGTCTGCCCACATTTTTGGGAATTAAGATGGGCTTTCGGTTGTCCGTATGATTGTGCTTATTGCTATCTTCAAGGAACTGGAAGAGGAAACAAAAAACCAAGATATAGAAATGATAAAAAGGTCATTACCGCAATCAACAGAGCCTTCAATCACGGATATTTCAAACATCATCCCTCAATTCTTAATAGCGGAGAATTATCCGATTCTTTAATGAATCCTACCTACATGAAGCGATATGTAGATTTCTTTGAGACTCAAGACAAGCATAAGCTTCTATTATTAACAAAGTCAAATAGAGTTAAATGGCTTGTAGAGAATCCTAGGAAACAAACTATAGCAAGTTTCAGCATGAACGCTACTGAAGTTTGGAAAAGATGGGAAAAAAGAACTCCATCCCCTCAACAGAGAATCGAAGCTGCTAAACAGCTTCTGGAAACAGGTTATGAAGTCAGGATTCGCATAGACCCAATATTCCCGATTGAGAACTGGAAGGAACATTACCAAGACTTGGTTTATTCTATATTGTCCGAACTCCCTTCTGACCCAAACAGAATCACATTAGGGACACCAAGAGGATTAGCCAAAACGCTCATTTTTGCCAAAGATAGGTCTTGGGAAAAGATAGCCTTCACAGATAATGCGGAATATACTGGATGGGGAAAAAAGGCACCCAGCTCCATCAGAAAGGAGATCTACCTTTTCATCTACAATGAACTTCACAATCTTGGATTTGATGAATCAAGGATTGCGATGTGTAAAGAAACAAGGTCGATGTGGAAAGAATTGGGACTAAATCCAGATTCTTGTAAATGTAATTGCATCTGGTAAATTTGGACGAGATGAAGTGAATGGCAGATCGGTATAAGTGGCTTAAACCGAGGGTCAAGAGACTTGTTGAAATTGCTGACCCCCACAAATCCATCCATCCAAGAACGTTCTATGAAACTAAACCTTGGAGCATAATAAAACTTTTAGCGCTTCTTCGATTCGTTGATATTTATACTAAGATAATCAAGGCACCTAAACAAAGAACACTCTTCAAAAATATGTATTACATTGATTTGTTAGCAGGAAGCGGACTTTGTAGAATCGGTCCTAAACGAGATATTGTTGCTGGTTCTGCACTAATCGCTTGCACACAATGTTATCATCCTTTTGACAAGTATTTCCTCGTTGAAAAGGATTCTGGAAAAGCGGAGGCTCTTAAAGCAAGAATTGACACTGTGACTCCAAATTCCAAGATTTTCAATTGCAATTGTAACGATTGCATTGAAGAAATAATGGAAGAGATTGATGCGAGAGACCATTACTTGGCATTTGTTGACTGTGAAGGGATGGATGTGTCTTGGTCAACAATGGAGTCATTGTTCAGCAAGAATGGCGATGTACTTTTCAATTTTCAGACACAGAGCATCTGGAGAGAGCCAAGTATAGTGAGGAAGCGTTCTCGCGGGTGGGAAGCAATGTCGGAGAGGCTAAATTGGTTCTTTGGTGATGATAGATGGAAAAATTGTGAAGAAGCGGATGAACTACTCAACTGTTATGTTGAGAAAATCAGAAACGAGACTACAAGAAAAATTGCTTTGCCTCTTCCCGTGAAAGGTTCAGGGAGCTATCGTTATGATATAATTCTTGCTACGAGGAGAACAAGTGGTGGGAGTCCATGGATCAAGCCTATGGAGGAACTTCAAGAGATAATGGGTGGATATAAACCTTGGATCGTAGAACAGACTCTTGACTTGCTCATGAAAAGACAAATGTCTTTGAATGATCTTATGTGAATATGTCCTATCCCACGAAAGTTAACACCTAACCCCATCCCACGAAGACTTGACAGAATCGTCATGCATAGAATTATCAAGTTTCCTAAACAAAATCGGTTGTAACATCAAAAAAGAGGAAAACTTGGAAAAGACGAGTGATTTTAAATGGAAATACTGCCCCTTGACTCTAGGCTTGAGGACGTTTTTTGGAACCACGTGTATCAAGATGTTCCTCATCACCATTTTTTCATTCTTGATTGGAGATTTGAGAAAAACTCGACAAAGATACTGCTGGCTTTTAAAGAAAATCGAATACAGGGAATGATGTTGACTTATAGACAAAGCATAGTTCAACTGAGGGGAAGCGCTGAAGCTGCAAACGCTCTTTTGGGTCATCTTGATCTGGAAAAAGTTGAGATCCAAGCTTTGATGGAACACGAGGACATGGTCTTGAAGCGGTATAAGCCGATGACAAGGCACGAATTGATTTTGACGGCCTTACGGAGAGGCGAGGAAAGATTACACCTTAAACATCCAGTAGTCAAGCTAACTCCTTCCGATGCAAAAGAAATAGCTAGTTTGATAGGACAGGCAAATCCAGAGTCGTGGGGAGAAGCTGCACCTCAACGGATCATTGAAGGTATGGATGAAAGGCTTTGGTTGGGAATAAAGGTTGATGAAAACCTTGTTTCGCTAGGGGGTACACGTTTCAGTGAGTGGGGAAGCAACATCGGAGTGATTGCCACCGAAGAGTCACATAGATGTAAAGGCTACGCAACATCAATCGTGTCCACGTTAGTTAAGAAAATCTTAGCAAGATGCCCAATGGCGTTTATTCATGTTCTCAGCGACAATCCACCCGCTGTTCATGTATACGAGAAAGTAGGGTTCAAACCGTACAGAACTTACCTTTTTGTTAGAGGCGAAAAACGTTAGTGCTTGGCTGAATCAAACAGCTTCAAGTTCAACAATCAGTAATATACAAGTCTGTTTCCATTTATTATACAAGCCTCGTGGTGGATTTAGTGAACAAAATATTGACAGGTCACCGCGTAGTGACCTTTATATACACCAAATGACGTAGAACTACCTATGAAACAACATGACCGCGTAGAAGTATGGCTAAATACCGTCTCTATAACACACTCCAATAGTAATAGAACACGCGAAGAATATAAATCAAACTTTCGACTTTTTTGTGACTTCATAGACAAGACACCCGACCAGATTTTAAAAGAATATAGGAATTCCACAGATAGAGAATTCAGGGAGCAATACGGACAACACATCCTAGAGTTCATCTCGAATCAGTTTAAGAAAGGACTGGCACCTTACACCATTAGAGCTAGAGTAGGCGCCATAAAGTCTTTTTTCAAGTATAACAACTTGATTCTCGGATACGTTCCAACTCCACGATCGAGAGTATCATTTCATAATCGAGACATCACTCGCGAAGAAGTGAAACTCGTATTAGACGCTAGCAGACCACGAGAAAAAGCATTCTTTACTGTTATGGCGCAAAGCGGTTTGAGACCGAGCACCTTATGCAACCTGAAATATGAACATATCCGAGAAGACCTACTCCATAATCACATTCCTTGTAAGATAGAAGTGCCGCAAGAAATAGCTAAGGGAAAATACCGCTCATACTTCACCTTCATTGGAGAAGAAGCTGTCCACTACTTGCAGGCATATCTTAACACCAGACGAAACATAGCAGATGAAGACTACTTATTCTCAAAGGAAGGAACAGACGAAAAGACTAGCCCTAAATCACTCAGCAACTTTTTCGCTCGAACCGTCCAAAAACTAAAGAACAAAGGATTAATGGTAGTCAAACAGAAACAAAAGAAAAAACCACGAGATATCAGGCTCTACAATCTACGGAAGTTTTTCAGAAAACACGCTCACGAAGCTGGCTTTGAACTAGTGCAGTTCTGGATGGGACACATAGTTAACGCTGGACAAGATGAACATTACAGACCTACCGATGTGGAGTTCCATAGGAAACTCTACGCAGACAAAGCCATGCCATTCTTAAGACTTGAATCACCAACACCATTAGGCACAAATAAAATAATAACAATGCTAAAAGAACAACACCAAAAAGAAATGGAAACTATAGAAAACAAATACAAAAACGAAAACGAAGACCTAAAAAACCGATTAACAAAAATAGAACATATGATTTTTCCCAAAGAAAATGAATATGAAGGACCACTACTAGAAGAAGAAGATTTGAAACAAATGGCACAAGCATTCGAAAAACACCAAAAATGGCTAAAAAAACACCCAGAAGAACTCAAAAAACAAGAAAAACGGTATGAAAAAATGGCACAAGAAGAATATCCACATCAAGAAGAAATATATAAAGAATACTTAGAAACAGAACTAGACAAGCTAAGAAATCAAATAAAAGAACTCCAAAATATAATTAAACAAAACAAAGAAACAGAAAAACAATCATGACGTTCCTTCAAAAACGCTCCTCATAAGAACTGTTTTCTTGAAAAGACGAAAAACAAAAAAATGGACAACCATCTAAAGGACGCTAAAGCGACTCCAATACAATGATGGTGATTCACTAACATTATATGAAAAGTGGTCTTATTCTTGTATGAATAAATCTTACAATCAAGACCATGCATGCAATAAAAAATAAACTAAACTTACACGATTCTCTGCGACTCATGAAAGGTATGCATGAAACAACAAAACGAACTAAAACAAGCAAAACCAAAACAACCGAAACGGGCGACACCTAAAAAATAAACACGCCAAAAACTAAAGAAAGGCTAAAGGAAAAACACAAGCACCCGTTAGCACCACAACAGTAGAAAAACACTTGTAATAAACCAAAAAACAACTCTGAACGTAGTACATAATGCTTAATGCATGCATGCACTAACAAGATAATGGAGAAAAAATAATGAAATGGAAAAAGATATTCAGAGATGGATTTACTCGAAAAGAAAGAAATACTCTAAATCCAAAAGAAGAAAACTCTTGAGGGACCGAAAGTAGAAAAAAGGAAAGAGATAAAATGAAAGTAATGCATGCATGCCACTAGGTGTAGTTATTGTTGTGGAGGGCGTTTTTTCATTTTCCTTCTTCTATGACGTGCACGTTCTTTATGCCCTCGCTTCTTAGCTTTCCCCTTTTGCGGCAATTCTCTTCACTAGATTCATGGTACGGTAGAGCTAAAAGTGTTATGCGCGCGCATCACTATGCATGCATGCATACCCCCTTCTGAGACCATGCATGCATACACGAAAAACAAAATAAGAAAAGATAAAAAAGAAAAAGGATTGTGAATGAAGAATAGGAAATCATCTTGTGAGTTTAATATCCATTTCTTCTTGGGGGTCTTTTCTTTGCCCAACATTCTTTGCAGTAGACAGGTCTGCTTTCATCAGGTTTGAACGGAACTTCACATTCCTTTTTACACTCAGCACAAACTGCCTTATGCATTTCTCTTGGTTCTCTTCTTCCATATGACATCTAGATTGCACCTCCGATTCGCTGAAAGAACTAGTTTCGTCAGAACACTAATTCGGGAATGCTTACCTTAGAGTTGCTTATAAACTTGCATGCATGCAAAGGAATATTACGAAAAACAAAAGAAGAAAAAGACCAAAAATGATGGCTAAACGCATGAACTCGCACAGCTTGCATTCCTGAATGCATTCATACTTTGAATGCCCCCAGTGCTTTGTCTTGGTCCACCAAAGTATTTTAATCTCGTAGAACTAAACACTAATGTGAGGGGTATATGAGAAAAACTCCATCCTAGTGGGGACTTGTGGATGACCGTTAAGGTGGAAGAAACTGCGCTTATGGTTTATCTAAAGAGTAAGAGCACTTTATACTCTGGCAAGATAAGTGAGCTCCGAAATGCTGTTCAACCCTGGCTAGAGTTCGTCCCACAGTCTTTTCGACACTATACCAGACATACAATTGAGCACAGCGAAGAAATCATATCACAGCTTTCAAAACTATTGTTCAAGGATGATGATGCTTCCAAACCCGTTGTAATCCTTTCCGCTACTGAAACCTACATTTTGCTCGTTTCTGCGTACTTACATGACGTTGGCATGGTAGTGTCTGATAGTGAAAAACTCGAGATACTTGCATCATATGAATGGAAGAAATGGACGGAGGAAAACGGTGGCGGACATAAGAGGTGGGTTCAAATCCAAGCTTTTCGGAATAGTTCAATGCCACCTAATGCAGTCCTCCGCAACTTCCTTGCCGATGTTCAAACACGTTTTCTGATAGCAGAGTTTATACGACATCAACACCATCTCCGAAGTGCGAAAATCATAACTGTACACGAACACGCCCTGGGTGGATTTGCGCTCAAAGACCCAATACTCTTGCGAACCATAAGGAACTGTTGCATCTCGCATGGTCTGACACAACCTGAGCTTGAAGACAGGCAGATGTATCCTGATAGATGCGACATTCAAGGGGAAAAGGTTAACGTACGTTTCCTAGCGATTCTCCTGCGAATCGGCGATCTACTCGACATGTCCCACAACAGAGCTTGCCCTCTGCTTCTGAGTGCCGCTTCACCACTACCTCCAGAAAGTCTTGCTCACTGGAGTAAATATCAGAAGATTACCCATCGCATGACTGCTCCAGATAAGGTTGAAGTTCGTGCAGAGTGCGATACACAGGATGAACATCGGTTCCTGCAGGACTGGTGCCAATGGCTAGTCCAGGAACTCCGAGAAGCTGGCGTGGCAATGAGTCGAGCAACAAGGCATAACAATTGGGTGCCCCCAAATGCAAGTATTGAAGGACCTGATAGGACCATAGATATAAGACCGGCGCCAGATGCGAAATACATTCCATCAAGATGGACTTTCAACCTGGATGAAAAAGCCGTCTTCCAGCGTCTTATCACGGATATATACAAAGACCCAATGGGTTTTGTACGGGAACTTGTTCAAAATGCCCTCGATGCCACTAGATGCCAAATGTACATTGACCTTGAGGAGAAGGGACTAGAACTACCCGAATATCCAACGCGAGTTGAGGAAAGCAGACGTTCTCGCTACCCCATCGAAATTACGCTTGGAACGACCCAGATATTGAATGAATTATCAGGGGAAACTGAAACAAGACAAGTCTTAACTATAGATGATCAAGGCATTGGCATGGACAAGGATGTAATCCTACGATTTTTCTTACAAGTTGGACAATCCTATTATAAGACTGAAGATTTCCGACGTCGTTTCAAATTTATACCCAGTAGCCAATTTGGGATAGGATTTCTTTCAGTGTTCGCAGTCAGCAACGACATAACCGTAGAGACCTACAACCCTAGGTCACGAAGCGGTGAAGGTCCGATACGTCTTAGGCTGAGGGGTCCGCGCAACTATGTACTAACTGAGCAAGGTGAACGACAGTCTTGTGGAACTCGAATTAAGATTGTGTTGCTGAAACCAACAAAAAACGGTGAGCTTACAAAGAGATTAAGACGTTGGTGTAAACGCGTTGAGTTTCCTATAGTAATTAATGAGCTCGGGCACAAGCAAACAATTCTTGCAGAACAAGCAGAGCAATTCAGGTACGACCTTCCAGACCTATCTGAAGACGGAGCTAGGTTTGTACTCAGGACTTTCCCCCTAGACCGTATGGGTGTTGAGGGTGAACTACACATCTTCACAAGAGTTGATAGTAAAGGAGAGTCTTGGAATATGAAGAGATGGGCTGAAACTGGATATGAAAGTACACATCCTATGGCTTTTACTCCTCCACTTCCAGAAACTCTGATTTGTCGAAATGGGATCGCCATGGAGGGTTACAGGGACCTTTTTGGAGGCTGGCGCACTAATATTGGTAAGATGGGCATGGACGCGGGCTACAGAATTGACATACGCTGCAAGTTACTCAAAGAAGTGGACGCCCGTAATATTGTAGGGAAGGCAGTGTCGTCAAAAGTCGAGGAAATCTTGAAGGAACACCTGACGACTGAGCCAAGAGCAAAGCTCCCAGATAGCTGGTCTTACAAGCAAAGCCTAATAGAATACTTTCCAGTCATTTCGTTCTGGAACTCATACCCTGGGACGATTAGGATCTATGTGAAAGGCAAAACAAAGCTTACGTCTCTGAAGGAGCTTCTGCTTCAACACACAATAACCACAATACTGGATTTGACCAACACACACTATCTCGTGCATTCCTATTTCTATAGTGGGAAATTGGACGTCAAAAGCCCTCCAATATTTGACAACAAGTTGCCAACCTTGACGGATGAGGACGTCTATACAATCTCATGGCAACACAGACACTCCATCTTTGTCAATAGAAAACCTGAGAACGTGAGATGGATTGCAAGTAATCATTTAGCAATAGATTGGCGAATAAGCTCAACCGTGAAATACGACCACCTAACGATACCCGCGATATCCTCGTACTATACGAACGTGCCAACATATCTCGTTGAACTCACAGATTCAAATACAATAGGAATATACATTCATGAAACTGTTACAAGTCAGGAGGCAATTTTACTGAACCACAATCACCCATTCATACGGTGGTTCAAGCAATTGAGAGACCTGGAAATCGAAGCTCCTCACCTAGAAAAAAGGGAATTCACCCGTCTCTCAGAGCACATATACCAGTCAATCAAATATCATCACAACAGTGCATTTCTTGAAAGACTGCAATATCTCTATGATTTACTGAAAACATCTGAGAAACTACCCAAGGAATTGCACTCGATAGCACCTACAAATCTGAGATTTACAAGGGAAATGTTCCTGCTTGAAATACCTAAAGGAACCAGCTAAGATTCGATACGGCATACATTCTTCATGCACACACATCCCAATACTGCCTATGGCGGGTCATACGCCTCATCTCTAACCAAATCAACAACGTTACAATACTCCAAGATTACCCAACTTTTAACGGCGCCACACCTCGGACACGGAAAATAAACGTGACGCCCCGTCTTATACTTCAGATTGTAGAATTCTCCATAAGAACGGACATAGCGGACACCCTTCATAGATTCCCTAAAGTCAGCTCTATCCCGAGGGTCGAGAAGAGCACCTTTCATAATATATTTCAAAACGTAACGCAACGCCCTTCTAGGTGTCCGAGAAATGCGCCTTATGTCCACGATAGGAAACCCTGAAACTTCCCGCCAATCTTGAGAAATCAACCCTTGAGGAATGTAACCACCGGAAACAATGCAATGAATGTGATAGTAGAACAAACCTGACCGTGTCTTCTTACATTCAACAACGGCTAGAACCCCCTTCCAAAGACGAGCATACCGCTTCCTATGGAAAAGTCTGACTAAAGCTTTCCCCATCTGACGAACAATGTCAGCGGACTGACGTTTCACTGGTTTCCACGTCAGTGTTAACAGTTTCAGATTGGAACAACCGT
This sequence comes from Candidatus Bathyarchaeota archaeon, assembly GCA_030608565.1. Lineage (GTDB taxonomy): Archaea > Thermoproteota > Bathyarchaeia > Bathyarchaeales > Bathyarchaeaceae > SOJZ01. The sequence goes on from JAUWDY010000031.1 coordinate 19,620, forward strand.
TCATAATGGTCTTATATCGACGATACGCTCGCAAGTACAACTCATAACTACATGCTGGACATGTTCTATCTTTTGAACCAGAAAGAATTCTATGCCAATAACCACATTTCAAACAATGAAGGGTGAGAAATTCCCTATTGCAATTATGACGAAAATCACCACCGATTTTTGACTTGTTCCGACTAGAAACACAGAGACTTGTATGCCTACTTAATGCGTAATTATCAAGTGAAGTGTGAGACTTGGACGGAGAAACACCAAACATCTCGTCAATGTTATCCGCAAAGCTGGTCGCTTTGCTATTCAAACCACCCACCCGCCCCCACGCCGAACCGCGTTCAAAAACAGGGGGAAACCCCCCGAAGCGCAGTTTCCCCTTGTAACCCCTTCCCCCGCCCACAATGAATACTCTATATCAGCATGAGCAACCAAACACCAGAATGCAAAGCGAAGCTTAGAAGGAAAGCTATTAATGTTGAAATGCGATTTTACTAAAGTTGTACAATCAAATCTGGAGAAATAGGTAACCGTACAATGACCGACATATTGTTAGGGTGCTCTGGATGGTTCTACAAAGATTGGGTAGGCCCTTTCTATAAGGCTGAGAAAGCGAGTAAGCTCAAGGCATATTCAGAAGTTTTCAAGACAGCCGAAATTAACTCCACTTTCTACGCATACCCTTCAAAGGGCACGGTCATGGGCTGGCTCAAGTATACTAAGCCAGATTTTGTGTACGCGGCCAAGCTTCCGAGACTGATCACGCATAAAAAGAAGTTGGACCCAAAACAGGGTGTGGAGGAGGATATTCAACGCTTTTGTGAACTGATGCAACCATTGCAATTGAACGGAAAACTCGGATGTGTGCTCATTCAGTTGCCTCCGGGCATAAAGTTTGACCTCGATCTAATGGTGACTTTCTTCGAATTTTTGCCCACGGAGTTTAAGTTTACCATCGAGTTTCGAGACCCTTCTTGGTTGAGAGATGAAACTTGGAGGCTTCTTGAAAAGTATAAGGTGGCGTACACGATTGTGGATGAGCCGTTGCTTCCGCCCGAAGTGAAGGTGACAAGTGACATAGCCTACATAAGGTGGCATGGAAGAGGAGAACGTCCATGGTACAACTACTGCTACAAGACGGAGGAACTGGAACCCTGGGTTCCGAAGGTTAAGGAAACTGCAAAAAAAGCCAAAACCGTGTACGGCTACTTCAACAACCACTATCATGGCTATGCGGTTAAAAATTGCTTACAGACGTTGGAAATGCTTGACATCCTAACACCAGAACAAAAAGAAGCAAAAAAGACCGTGGAGACATATTTTGAAACCAAAGCTACGGCACCTCCGATGGAGAAACGGACTCTGGCTTTAACCACTTTCATGCCTGAAAAAATTGAGAAAATGGGTTTCCACGAGCTTCTCCAAGTGTTAGTGCCCGTTTACAAAATTAAGCGCGCCAAGGGCATCAAAGATAGCGAGGTCATAATTCAAGAGGTTACGGATGAACGAGTTAGCGCGTTGATTCGCAAGTATCACGTGCTAATCGACATTCCTAATCAAACCGTGCTTCATGACTGCGCGGATTGGAGCAGATGCATACCCGCCAAACAGTTTTGCAAACACGTGGGCAAGATTATGATGTCCATACCTGAAGAAACGGCTGTAGAAATCATGAAGAAACTTTGTTCAGAGCGAGAAAAATGGGAGTTTAAGCCTTATACGACTTGACGAGCGAAAAGTTTACCACTCTTTAACCTTTCAAGTTTTTCGCATTCTCCAGTATCCAAAAACTCGGTTATGACGCTGGCTAAGCTCTTACTAACTCCAGGGATAGCTTTCAGCTTATCGTTCTTATGATAGATTCGAATATCTTCTTGGAGTTTTGCATGCATGCATCGCGTCGCAGTAGTTGCATGCAAACTGGCATCCGTGGTAGGGGTTGACGCCGTATTTGCACCAAAACCAGTTGTCTCGATACTTGTATCTGTTCAGAATGGTCTTAGATTTTCTTTCCTCAAATTTTACCATAAAACCATCTGTGTTAGTGATATCAATTCTCTTTCTTTCTTGATTGTTTTCTCAATTTCAAGTCGATGCCAGATTTGGAAGCTATGTCTTGAATGATTGATCTAAGAGCTTTTGCCTTTGCCTTTATGTCCGAGTCATCAACCTGATTTTTGACTAACATATTTTGCATCTTATCTACTGCCTTTTTAATCATACTAATTGGCATAAGAGCGGTAGCTACACAGTAGAAACTCATTGACCTACCGTCATTGTAATTAGCGAGCATGCCTTCTAACACAAGTCTCCTTTCTCTTTGTTCCTTCAGCCAAACCTTTAATCCAACCTCTCTATTTCGGTCAAGATTCGGAAGAGCCGGTTTGTGGCTAATGAAGCTATCTAGCTGGAGATCTATCCCCAACTTCTTCAACAGTTTTTCACATGGATATTCATCGCAATCAGCACAAGTGATCATTTCCTTCTTCCTCACACAACACCCAAAGACCCCACAAAAAACACGCTCTTCGTTTAACAATTTACAGCCAGGACATCTACTTGGCGATTTCGACTGAAATCTCGGACACAGTCCACAGTATAAGCCACAACAGCCCGCAAGATTCTCTTCTTCTTTTAAGCTCACTTTCTTCACCCTGCGATTCTTCCTCACCTCAACAATTGCACAATATAAATTTAGTTTAACTATGCAAGCTTCTATAGACACCAAAGTTTAATATCAAAGTGTAGATGAACGGGGTACAGGGATGAAGTTTGAGTGGAAAAGAAACCTCTTTAATTGTTGTCACTACCCCAACAATGCCCGGCTACGAGATTACGAAAGTCTTAGGTACAGTTCACGGGATGACCGTGAGGACAAGGGGTGTTGGAGGAAAAATCATAGCTGGAATAGAAGGCGTTTTCGGCGGCGAAGTAACCTCGTACACTTCGGAGTGCGAAAAAGCGCGAAAAGAATCTCTAAAAAGATTAATCGATAACGCCACCAAAATGGGCGCCAACGCAATTATCGGAGCAGACTTTGAAACAAGCGACATTCTACAGGGCTCGGCAACGGTGTTCGCTGCATGGGGAACCGCAGTGATAATTAAACCCGCAAAGAAAACAGAGTAAGCCTTCAAATTCCATCCGTTTTTTATTTAGTTATCACTTGAAGCATTTCCAATATTTCCGTAGAATCCGCTTTAGGTTTGCAAGCGTGTTTTTAACTGTCTTACGGGCCATGTTGGATTCTGCTGGCGGAGTGTATGGATCACTCACATTGATAGCTTCTAGGCCGACTACTCCTGCCGTGAGAGCGAACCAACAGGGCGGTAAAACCGTCGGGTTGTATCCGCTGCCAGGCATTAGGACGAGTTTGTTTTGGCACACTTTTTCTGCTACATGAGCTATGGTACGAGACACATTGAAGAAACCGTTCACCGTGAGCTGAAGGCTTCCAAGCGTGTCGGCGAAATGAGGGTCGCTTCCTCCATTGGCTACGATAAGATCTGGCTTGAACTCTTCTGCAAGAGGAACAAAAATCTCTTTCAACGCGTAGAGGTATGTTTGGTCACCTGTTCCAGGCGGCAAGGGCACATTGACGTTGTATCCCTCTCCTTCGCCCTTTCCGATTTGTTCGACGAATCCGGTGCCTGGGTAAATAGTTCTCGGATCCTGATGTAACGAAATGTAAAGGACACTTGAATCTGAATAGTAGATGTCACTGGTTCCGTTCCCGAAATGCACATCGTAATCTATGATCAACGCGCGTTTAAGCCCATACTTTTCACGGAGATGTTCCACCAGAACGGCCATGTCATTGAACAAGCAGAAGCCTCCGCCATAATTTCTGCCAGCGTGGTGATAACCACAACCTAATGCCACCGAACGTTCAACTTTTCCCTCATAAACCGCTTTCCCCGCCTCTAGAGCTCCACCTATTATCAACCGAACAGCCTCAAGTATCTGTGGGGAGACCGGCGTTTCCATATCGTATGGTTTGCCTTTTTCCGCCAAACGGAAGATTAGGTCTACGTAGTCTTTATCGTGAACTTTGAGCAAGTCTTGTTTAGTGACCGGCTTGGGTTCTAGCATGGTTACATTAGGTAAACGAAACAGTCCTTGCTCTTCAAAAAGGCGCATGGTGTTGACAAATCGATCGCCTCTAAAAGGGTGGTCTGGTCCTAAATCGTACTGGCAATATTTTTCGTGATAGGCTATACCCACTTTCAAACGGGTCCTCTCCAAGCTTGTTGATCAAAAATGTTCACATAGAGCACTCTTGTTCAGTAAAAGCTTATAAGTTCTTAAAGCTCGAACGTTCGTTCTCATCATAAAAATGAAGAGAACTACAAAAAAAGCTGCGCTAATGCGGATTGAAACAAAAAAAGAAGAAATTCGTGGGAAGGCTTTTGATATCTATTCTTCTTCCTCTTGCTCTTCAGCTGTTGCCTCCTCTTCTTCGTCTTGAAAAGAAGAGGTATCTTCTGCCTCTGCTTCAACTTCCACTTCAGTTTCTCCTTCGATTGGAGTCTCTTCTACAATTGTTTCGGTGGCAACTTCTGGGGAAACTACAGGTTCTTCATCAACTTCCTCGGATGATGAGGACTGTTCTTCTGTTGGCGTTTCTTCTACTGGTGTTTCAGGTGCGTTCTCTTCGATCCCTTCGAATCCTTCATTAGGTGTCTCTTCAGTTAATGTTTCTTCTGTAGGTGCTTCTTCTGCTTGTACTTCCATTGGTTGCTCAATTTCCGTTTCTTCAGAAATGTTTTCGGTTTCTACTTCCACTTGTGCTTCAACTGGTGCTTCGATCGGCACTTCTGTAGGTATTTCAGGCACTTCTTCAAGAACCTCTTCTGCCGACGGTGCTTCTACAATTTCTCCTGGTGCGGGTGGAAGTGCGAGCTCCATTTTTTCCGGCATGAGATTAGCGACAACCTCTTTTATGACCTCTAATTCTTGCTTGGTGGCTTCGAGTCCTTGAGTGAAGGCATTGCTCTCACGCGTGTGTAGTTC
>JAUWDY010000043.1 GCA_030608565.1 Candidatus Bathyarchaeota archaeon
GTTTGGCTTTCTCTTTATGAGAAGAGCAGGTATGGGATTTATGCGTGCAGAGCAGGTCTTCTGCGAGGGCAACCCCGAAACACAAGCATATTTTCCAGTTTAAATGATTTATGAACTTGAAATGTCCTTTTGCACGCATGCAATATGTCACCCCGAGTTGATATCTCCAGAGTTAAAACGTTACCCCGAAAGCTTAATGGGCTTTTCCAAACGGCTCAGCAAAACAACTCGGCTTTGTGGAGATTCGTCGAGAATGTTGTAGCCCATTTCCTTGGTCAGCTGAGCGGCGAACTTTTGAATCTCCGGGTGAGTTGGCATGTTTTCGAATCCTAAACGCAGTCGTGAAAACCCTACGTGCATGTAAGCTTTCGGCTCCACATATGTCGGATTAGCCTTTCTAATCAGTTGAGCGTACAGTTCTGGGTGTTCTAAATTCAAGTTTCGTGCCAACGTTATCCGAATTACGGTGGGGCATTTAAAACTAGGCAGCAAGGATAGGGTTTCGTTGAGTTTTTCCCAAGCCGCTGGGATTTGCGGGCGACACGTCTTCAAAAACGTTTTCTTATCAAATGCAGAAACCGAGATGTATAGTTGGGTGGGCTCCTCGCTTAACCGTGACAGAGCTTCTGGAACTGTTCCATTAGAAACCACAAACGTGGTGAACCCTCGTTTATGGAAGCCTCGAATCAAACCGTCTAAGGGAGCATAAAGCGTCGGCTCACCAGTCAGGCTTATGGCAGCGTGCTTGGGCGTTAAAGCCGTCTTATATTTCTCCAAATTTGTTTTCGGATTTCCCTTGTATCCGCTCAAAATCTTAAGCTGCTCCTGAATGGCCCCCTCAATTATGTCTTCCGGGGCATCCCATTCTGGCAGTTGCATCTCATCCCATTTTAACTCGTGGTCTCCGCTTTGAGCACGCCAACAAAAAAGGCAACGCATCGTGCAGTAAAAAAGTGTGGGTGTCATCTGAAGGCATTGATGGCTCTTTATGCCGTAGAATCTTTGCTTATAGCAGACTCTGTTGTGAATTAGAGATTCGTAAAGCCATCTGCAGCGTTTGACGGCGGAGTGTCTTCCAACAAGATGGTACTTTTGTTTTTTCAAGAGTTGGATGAGTTTGTTGGAAACCAGAGACTGCAAATGGAATCACCAACGCGCCTTAAAGACGCAGTTTTCTCTTATTAACTAGATGGAATTCGACGAGTAACGACTTCAGCATGACTTTTATCCTAGGGAATAGCAATGTGAAAAAGACAAACTTGCATGCATGCATCTCTGAATTCCATCCCTCTTTCCTTGTGAAAGAAGTCATCCGAATGACAAGATTTTACTACTATTGCAGTGTCTGCTCCTTTTCCTGTTCCGGCTATTGAAATTACTTCTTCACTTATTGGTATGGCACCAGCATCGGTTGCCATGCATGCATTGCGTGCACGAAAGTGACGTTTGACCGTGCGCGCAAAAGAAGAAAAGATAAAAAAGAAAAAGGATTGTGAACGAAGAATAGGAAGTCATCTTGTGAATTTAATATCCATTTCTTCTTGGGGGTCTTCTCTTTGCATAGCATTCTCGGCAGTATACGGGTCTGCTTCCATCAGGTTTGAACGGAACTTCACATTCCTGTTTACACTCAGCACAAACTGCCTTATGCATTTCTCTTGGTTCTCTTCTTCCATACGACATCTAGATTACACCTCCATTTGACAGTCAACGAAAAACCAGCATTCTCATGGAATTCTAATTCTCGTGTGTTCAACCAGTTGACATATTGGCTATTTAAACTCTTTTGTATGTATGAGTTTGCATGTATGCATTAAGAAGACTAGCATGGTGTATTGTCTATCGATCTTGACTCGAACCCAAAGAAAATTCTTCAACATCCTTTGCAATGGTTTCTTTGATGTCAGGCAAAGTTAGAATTGAGTTCATAATATAATATTGCCATTTCTTCTTCAAGTCGTTTTTCAACAGACGCACACATATGACCTATCTTCTTCTCAGAACTTCTGCGACCGTGCAATTGCTCCTAGAATAGTTAACGCTGTCATGCATGCATAACATTGTTGTAACAACGCTTTTGACATTGTTGTTAATTGTCTTTTCTGAGTTTTAGGAAAAAAAGGAAGTTAGAGGTTTACTGAGAGGTTTTTTAATGTTGTAACCTCTAAAAACAACATTATTCTAAATCCATGCATGCATTAGTGAACCAAATCTAAGATAATCTTAAATTCATAATCACTGATCTTGAGAACATGGCATTAAAAGTCAACCAACGTAGCATAGTTTTCCGTTATGGAGCTTTGAAGGAGCAAGAGTTAGCCGAGGTAGATGCTAAGCAGTTCTATATAGCTCAAGGTGGGAAAATAGAACCAGAGACTTTTGTACAATTTTCTTCATACTTTCCTGGAGCACCCTATTCAAAGACAGCGTTGACGTCCAGCATGCCCCCAAAATATCTTTGCCGAGGCAGCATAAATGCCCATTTCTGTCAATCAGACGGGAATGTTGACGTTGTTTCAATTTCAGTATATCAGGACACTACTAAGAAAGCTGGCAAATCAGCCACGGGAGTACACTTCAATCTTTTTCTTCAATATGATATAAATGGTGTAAGAAAGCATACAAACAAGATCCCTAACAGACATATACCGCTGTGGGAAGGCGTTGTTCTGAAGGCCTTTGTTGGTGAAAGAGGAATCCTTAAAGAAACTATACCAGCGATCAAATCCTAGTTGGGAATACTCCGGAACTCTGTTCATGAATACGAATCTCACCATGCATGCGCGTGCGAGGCCACTCACATATCGAATATTACCACGATAATATCCACATGACTCATCACACAATGAACAACCTTGTAGAACCATAAAGTTCAAAATCCAACCTGATAGCGAGCGCTTTTTTCTTGTTTAATCGTGCCCGTCAGTTATCGCACACAAATCCTTGTGGAAAGGTTTAAATGAATGGGCTGATTGAATAAACCATCTTTTCGATGGGAATCTGAAATTTTGCAGAATATACGCAGCTTAGTGATAAATATTGGAAACGAGAACCCAGAAAACCAAATGGAATGTTGTTTATGCTTCCCCCAAAAAAACAGGATGAAAAAACAAAATGAATAACGATAAAAAAGCTCTGATCTCTGGCGGGTTGCCAATCTCAGAAGTTGAACCTGCGAAGGTTCAGTGCTGCCCAGAATGTAGTAGCACACGGCTTATGCGTGATTACGAGTGCGCCGAAATAGCTTGCATGGCCTGCGGCTTTGTAATAACCGCAAAAATAGCTGACAGGGGACCGGAATGGAGGGCTTTCGATAATGAACAGAGGGCGAAACGGACAAGGGTTGGCGCTCCATTAACCTACACGATTCACGACAAAGGCTTATCCACAATGATTGACTGGCGCGACCGAGACGTTTACGGAAAAAGCCTGCCACCTGGACAGAAGGCTCAGATGTACCGTCTTAGAAAATGGCACCGCCGCATAAGAGTTTCGGATGCAACAGAACGTAACCTCGCCTTTGCACTGTCAGAAATCAACAAAATCGCTAACAACCTGAACCTTCCCAAAAACGTCCTTGAAACAGCCTCAGTCATCTACCGAAAAGCCGTCAAAGAACGAATAATACGAGGAAGGTCAATTCAAGGCGTAACTGCAGCGGCGATCTATTTGGCTTGCAGGCAATGCAAACTCGCCAGAACACTGGAAGAAATGGCGCAAGCATCAGCGATGAAAAAGAAAGAAGTCGGTCGCAGCTACCGTTTCCTAATCACGAAGCTTAACACACACGTGGCGCCTGTTAAGGCAAGCCAGTACATAGCCAAATTTTCAAACCATTTAACGTTGCAAGGAAAGACGGAAGAGATCGCCTACAAAATTTTGACAACTGCAAAAGAACTTAAACTTACCTCTGGTCGTGGACCCACAGGTATGGCTGCTGCAACATGCTATATAGCTTCGACATTGACGGGTGAAAAGAGAACGCAGAGGGAAGTAGCTGAGATAGCACAAGTAACTGAGGTTACCATTCGAAATCGCTACAAAGAACTTGTTGAGCGGCTGATGTTCCAGATGATTCTTTAACACCCTTCTCACGCGTAGCCCCAACCCCTCTTACTGTTGTAATATCCGCATGCAAGCAAGCAAGAGCAAAAAGAAATGAATCACGCTGTCCGATAGATACTACTCGTATTTTCGGCTCATATACGCTATCGCCTTCTGCTGCTCTTTATTAGCAGTTCCCAAGTAACTGTTCAAGGCGTAGTGCTCTTTATTCCACTGAAGCTTTTAAGCCGGGTCAAGCTTGCAGTGGGATCCTGAGCTATTTCTGTGAGCCTGTTCAACCTTAGATGCATGCATGCATCCGATAAAAATTTTAACACTTTTCATTGTTTTTTGTGGTTTTTCTTTATTTTGAAGAACGCTATTTTGTTCTATAAGGTTTTAAGTTTCCTGAACAATCTCTGTTTCTCTTAGTGTTTTTTGTCTTGTTAGGTTAATTAGAGCTGGTTACACGACCATTTGCGTTTTCTTCAGCCGATCAACCACATTGCGTGTTCCTAGGAGTAGAGTGCAACGCGGACAGTAAAAGTCTTGGCGGCTTTGAAGCATCAGGCTTACATATTCAGGTGAGTTGAATGGAGGAGGAGCGGATTTAGGAGCTGGAGGGGTCTTGCCTTGACCTAGGATCGCGGTCATGGGGAGGTATCCCATACCTATTTTCAAGGGGAAAGCAAACCATGACTTGCAGCGGCTGCACTTGGCGTCGAGGTGCATCATCATTTGATGTGGCCCAAGGTCTTCCCGCACTATTTTCGTCTCGGTTTTTTCGTGGACACGCACTAGGCGTGGGTAACGTTCGAAGCGGGTGTCCCAAGCGTCAAACTCAAACTTGTTCTGGAGCATGTTTTTGATGTATAGTTGTAATGTTTCAGTGGGTAGGATGGGGCGATCCTCTTTAACACGCTTCACCAACTCCGGTAACACTTCCTCTTCGCGGATCAGCACCTTTTTCGGCAGTGTCACCTTGTCCAGTAGCTGGTTTAGAGACGGAATATCAAAGTAAAGCGGTGTTTTTTCGGTCACCTGTTGCGGAACATATATTGCTTCTGAATTGTTCATGTAGGCTGCTATAAGGGCGCCAATGGTCATAACCCTCGTTCCACTGGAAACGTTTACCACAATCGCATACTTTTTGTTCCGTTGAATAACTTCATTGACGCGAGCAACTACGTCAAGTACGTCAAAAGCGTCTGCCTTAACAGTTTGTACAGCATAACCAAGTTTCTCAGAAAAATCCTTTACGTGTTCCATGCATTGCTTAACTTCATTGTCGCTGCTACCGACAAGAAAGACTTTTTTAATGTTTAGCCGTGATCTTAATCCAATCAAGACTTTCTCCGGCGTTTTTCCAACAGTCGCTATGTACACGTACTCGGTCAAAAACGTCACCAACTTAAGTTATA
>JAUWDY010000005.1 GCA_030608565.1 Candidatus Bathyarchaeota archaeon
GCACACCCTTGCATCTTGCAGTTTCACGTTTTTTTCATGCAATGCTTCTTCTACCAAATCTTTCATGTGTTGTGGCATGGAATCGTTTATCTTTCTGCTTTCGACGAGAATCTTAGGTGTAAACTTGAAGTCGCCGTAAGCGTCAAGACCGTATTTTAGTAGCCATGGGTCTTTGGGGAGACAGTGGCCTCCGGCACCTGCGCCTGGGATATGCATCATTCTGTATGGGTTCTTTGCAGGATCAGATGGGTCATTGGGTAGAGAGTTTACGAAGCGTCTGACCTCGTGGACGTTGACGCCGAGGCTTTCGCAAATTAAGGCAACTTCGTTTGCGAATGCGATGTTGACGTCGCGGTAGGTGTTCTCAGTTACCTTAGCAACCTCTGCTGTGAGACAGTCGGTTGGGAACAGCTCTGCTTTGTTAATGTTTTTGTAGAATTCGACGCCACGTTGAGCACATTTAGGGGTGAGTCCGCCTACAATCCTTGGCATGTACTTCAGGTTGTGAAGTAGGCGTCCGACCATGACCCGTTCGTAGGAGTATACGAGGTTGAAGTCTTTGCCTGCTTTCATTCCTGAGGATTTTTCCAATATTGGTTTTACGATGTAATTGGTGGTTCCTGGGGCCACGGTGGATTCTATGATGATCATTGCTCCGTTTTTCATGTGTTTTCCAACAGCGTTGGACACTTCTCTTAGTGACTTGTATCGGGGCATGTGGTTTTGGTCTACTGGTGTTTGAACGTCGATGAGAATCGCGTCGGCTTTTTTGCAGACGGAGATGTCGGCGGTAACCTTGAAGCTGCCTTTTTTCACGACTTTGCTGATGAGTTCTGCTAGGCCTGGTTCGTCGCCTTCGATGGGGCATTTGCCTGCGTTGAGATAGTCGATCTTCCATCCAGACCGCTTGGATCTTCTTTGCACTCCGATGACATTGAAGCCTTCAACGTTGGCGAACAGGGCGGCTGCTGGGATGCCTACGTATCCCATGCCGATTACTACGATTTCCAAGTTTGTTAAGTCTCCATGCGTTTAGTGCATGCAAGCATCTGTGATATATTGGATATCTTTGTGATCAACTGAAGGGTGAACGGGTAGGCTTAAAACTCGCTTGCAAGATTCCTCGGTTATAGGGCAAATCGTTTTGTCGTAACCTAACTCGTGGTATAGAGGTTGCCGGTAGATCGGCATCGGATAGTGAACGGCTATGCCAATACCCATTTTCTCTAGGTGATTAGCAAGTTCGTTTCTCTCCAGTGGATAATCTTCTTCGACCTTGACAACGTATTGGTAAAAGACATGCTTGACATGTTCCTCTACGTATGGAGGGGTTAGACCGTGGATCTTCTCGATTCCTTCATTCAGCATTTTTGCATTTCTCATTCTCTTCTCATTAAGTTTGTCAAGCTTCCTAAGCTGTACTAGCCCAATAGCGGCTGATAATTCAGTCATGCGATAGTTATACCCGAGGATAGTGTGATGATATTTTTCGGTTTGACCGTGGTTCCTGAGTAGGCGGGCTTTTCGGGCTAATTCATCGTTGTTTGTCATGATTATCCCCCCTTCTCCGGCGGTCATGTTTTTTGTGGCGTAGAAGCTGAAGCATCCAACTTCTCCTAAGCCTCCTGCTCTCTGTCCCTTATATTCGGCGCCATGTGCTTGGGCAGCGTCTTCTACTAAGAACAAGTCATGATCTTGGGCAATTTCTTTTAATTTCTCCATTTTTGCTGGCTGTCCGAACATGTGCACAACGATTATTGCCTTTGTTTTTGCAGTTATCTTCTCATTTACATCTGAAGGGTCTATGTTGAAGGTTTTTTCGTCGATGTCAGCGAATACGGGTTTTGCCCTTTGAAATAGAACACAGTTGCCGGTGGCTACGAAGGAGAAGGCGGGGACTATTACTTCATCGCTTGGACCTATTTTGAGAGCTTTTAGGGTTGTGTCTAGGGCGATGGTTCCGTTTGTAACGGCGACACCGTGTTTCACACCTATGTAGTTTGCAAATGCTTCTTCGAATGATTTGACTGTCTTCCCTTGAACTAACATGCCTGATTGGAAGACCTTTCTTACGGCTTCCTCTTCTTCTCTTCCTAAAACTGGTTTTGCGATTGGTATTGCTCTTTTCATTTTAACGTTACCTTTCATCTTTTATTTTTGCATAATTTTCTCGCGGTATCTCATATTTTTTATCACAAAAGGGGCATTTCATTAGAATATCCTTCGGTTTCTCTTCTTCTTTTATCAGTTGTCTACCGCATTTGCACACGAATCCTTTGATTTTTGCTGGATTTCCATACGCCATGGCATACGGTGGGATATCCTTTGTCACTGTACTGCCAGCGCCTATCATCGCATGCTCTCCTATTGTGACGCCGCATATTACGATTGTACCTGCTCCTATGGATGCTCCTTTTTTCACGACAGTGGGCACGATTGTCCAGTCGGTGTTGGAGCTTCTTGGGTAAGGATCGTTTGTGAAGGTGACGTGAGGGCCCACAAACACGTTGTCCTCGATTTTTACGCCTTGGTAAACGGTTGCTCTGTTTTCAAGCTTCACGTGATTTCCGATTTTCACTCCTTTTCCTACGTAAACAGAGTGTCCAAGCACGCATTCTCTGCCTACTTCTGCGTTTTCTCTTACGTGGACGAAGTGCCAAACTTTTGTGCCCTCTCCTATTGTAGCTGTTTTTTCAACAACCGCTGTAGGATGAACGTAAGCCTTATTCACGGAGAGACCTCCATTTAGATTGTTATCTTGACACACATAAATAATGCTTTAGCGTTTTGGAAAGATAGTGAAGAGGAGTGCGAAACTGTGAAGGTTATGCTTGTTATAGGGGCGAGACCTCAGATCATTAAGTCGGCGCCGATAATTCATGAGGCGTCAAAAGATGCTGAGATAGAGTTTCAGATAGTTCACACTGGGCAACATTATGATTTTGAGATGTCGAAAATATTTCTTGATGAGTTAGAGTTGCCTGATCCTATAGTTAATTTGGGTGTTGGGTCTGGATCTCATGCTTGGCAGACGGGTAAGATGATGGTTGGGCTGGAGAAGACGATTAAGGAGTTGAAACCTGACGTTGTTTTGGTTCCTGGGGACACGAACTCTACATTGGCGGGGGCGCTTGCGGCTGTTAAGCTTCATGTGCCAGTTGCTCATGTTGAGGCGGGAGCGAGAAGTTATGATATGAGGATGCCGGAGGAGGTTAATAGGCGGTTAACAGATCATTGCTCACGAATATTGTTTGCGGCAACGGAAAATTGTGTAGAAAACCTGTTGAAAGAGGGTATACCCGAGGATCAGATACGTTTCACTGGTGACACTATGTATGATGCCTTGTTGAAGCATAAGGTCGGAGCTCTCAGAAGTCATGCTCTGGAGAAACTTGGCTTGAAGACGGGTGAATACGCTGTGCTTACGGTTCATAGGCCTGAAAATGTGGACGCTCCAAAAGCTCTAAAGGATATAGTCGAGGCTGTGACTCAACTGAAAGAGTTGGCGATGATTTTTCCGGTCCACCCTAGAACTATGAAGAGATTGAAAGCTACAGGTTTGTTAGAGAGAGTGAAAGAGGCTAAGCATGTGAGGCTTGTGGATCCAGTTGGATATCATGAGATGCTTCAATTAGTGAAAGACTCTAAGATGGTTTTCACTGATTCAGGTGGACTGCAAAAGGAGGCTTTTTGGCTTCACACTCTCTGCATCACGCTTCGAGAGAAGACAGAGTGGGTGGAAACTGTGAAGTTGGGAGCCAATATGCTTGTTGGGAATAATAAGGAAACGATTATTCGAAAAGTTAGAGAATGCCTAGCTATGGAGGGTTTGGAAACGAGGTTGAAAGAGTTGCCGAATCCTTTTGGGGATGGGAATGCTTCGGTGAAGATTGTGGAGGCTTTGAAAGAGTTCTGCTAGTTGTGAACATTCTTTTTGGATTTTGTGATGTTGTTTGGGTTATTCTCTCTCTTATAGACCCCCCTATAGCCCCCCCCCTATAATTTTTGACAGTTTCTTATGTCTCTCTCTTATAGTCCCCCTACCTAGGAGGTTGAGTTGTGGTTTTATGGTTGTTTTGTTGGGCATGTACATACAGATGAGGAATAAAGATATTGGTTGCATGCATTTTATAAGAAGCCAAAATACCTCAAACTTTAACCTATTATCTTGGAGCTGGTGAAAATGGTGGAAATGGATTCAACGCGTCTTGTTAAGGGTTCTGCCTATCTCGCCACTCAGAGCATTGTCACTACGTTGATAGGCGCTGTTGCTTTGGCTTTCATCGCTCGGATTCTAACGCCGGTGGAGATGGGTGTTACTGTTGTTTTAATGCTCACTCTAGGGCTGGCTCAAGTGTTTACTGATCTTGGGTTCAGCGGCGGGTTGACGAAGTTTGTGGCTGAATATAGAGGGAAGGGAGTGGATTATACGCTTATGTCGTTTGGGGCAGTTTTGACGAAGGCGTTGGTGGCTGGTTCTGCAGCTGCGCTGTGTTTTTTGATGGCTCCTTGGTTGTCTGGTTTTTTGTTGAAAAGTGGAGAGTATATCTTTCTGTTTCAGTTGCTCAGCGTGAACATTCTGACGTTTTGTGTTAGGCCTACTGTGCATAACCTTCTTTGGGGGGTGAACCGGTTAAGGGAGATGGCGATTCTTAATGTCGTGTCGGCGTTTATAGGGAGAACATCTGCTGTAGGCTTTTTATTGTGCGGGTTTGGGTTGGTTGGGCTGGTCATCGGCTGGATTTTGGGTGAGTTAGCTTACATCATTCTGGGTGCGCTGATTATAGTGAGGAACCGGTATGTTAAGATTCATCCGCTTGGAGAGGTGGTTCCTTATTTGAAGATGTTGGCCAAGTTTTCATGGCCACTCTTTGTCACTGGCGTTGTTCTCTTCCTTTACAGTTGGTTTGATCAGGCTCTATTGCTTGTCTATGCACCATTGAACGAAGTTGCCGTCTACAGCATTGCATTCAAAGCTTTTGGAGTCATCGCTCTCATGCCTGTGGCCTTGAGCGGTGCGTTGTTTCCTTATTACAGCGAACAGCATGGAAAAGATGAACAACAGAAGATTGTTGCGGGGGTACATGGTTCCTCGCGCTATATTGCGTTGCTCTATACGCCGCTTGCCTTGGGGTTGATGGCCACTGCAAGCCCGGCCATCACGCTTTTTGCTGGGCAGACTTATGCTGGCGGTGACGTGATCCTTATGATCCTGTGTCTCTTTGGGGGACTCAGCGGTTTAGTCGCTTCTTTTGGGGGCTTGCTTCTTGTTTATGATATGACTCCGACTGTTCTGTTGATAAATGTCGCTTCGGTTGTGGGTAGTGTAGTTATGTTGCCTGTGTTGTTGCCTTCTTTTGGTGTTTTGGGTATGGCTGTTGTCAAAGGGGTTGCTATGGTCATATCCTTTGTTCTGACGGTTGTTGTTCTCCGGAAGCGTATGCCGATAAGATTTGACGGAGAAGCGGTGTGGAAAAGCTGGGCTGCTGCTATTGGGATGTTTGTAGCCGTGTGGTTGGTGGAGTATGTGTATTTTAGTCCGTATCTGCTACCTCTCTATGTGGTTGTGGGCGGAGTCGTATATGCGGTTGCTTTGAGGCTTTTGGGAGCTGTGAACGAGAATGATATGAGGCTCATCCGGAATCTTTTGGGAAAGAAGGGCACAGTAATAGTGAATGTTGTTGAAAAAGTTCTTGTTTAGTTGGTGCATGCATGCTAGAAAGCCCTGAAGCTATGGCCGAGTTACTACGTGATGAAATCAAGCGTAAGCTGGGTGTAAACGGTGGCCGGAGGGAATAGAAGATAATCAATGAGGATAACCTTGCTAGCTACCTTAGTGAAGGATGGCGATACGTGAATTCCTTGGAGACACTTAGAAGTCTCAGCTGTTTTCCTATGCTATTTATCCTAGTTTCCCTAGCGCACTAGACTGTGCGAATTTACCTTGGGTTAATTCGATCTACCTGTGCCAATTGCATGTCTAAGTCGGTTCATGCATGCATGAAGTTATCATAGAGTCATATATATGCCAATGGATGCCCATATTTTTACAGATGGAGAACCGTTCGTTATGCTTATGCTTACGAAAGGCGATGGAATGTTATAGGTTCTACTGGTGTAAGATGTGGAAACCTCCCACGAAGGTTCTTCCATGAAGAACCAGTGTGTCTCACCCTCAGCCATAGGAAATTCACCCGTTACCCACACATATATCTCTGGCAATTGTGCCCTAATTACAACAGTCATTTGTTTGTACCCTTGCGTTGCGTTGTATATGTCCAAGCGTGTTGCTGGGCTTATCCATAGCCATTCTGCCCACCAATACGTGCTATACTTCGTGTATACTGTTCTTGTTGGATCTCCTGAACTGCCATATTCTCCTGCCAATATATACAGGTCGTCAGTGTCTACGTCGCCGTCTTCATCGTGGTCAAGTCAAGGATCATATCCTGTGCTTGCAGCTATGAAGAGTGTAGAAGTCAAACAGAAAGCCAAAGCAAGTACCAATATGTGTCTTTTCTTTGGCATCATATCACCTCTTTTCCTGCCACTCGTAGTGAAGTAGTTGCCAGGATCACTCGTTACAGGGCGGTTCTTCCTAGATTTCTTGCCACTATAACTAGGTCTCGCATATCCACTATTCCATCCTCGTTCAAGTCGGCATCAGGGTTGTATCCGGGCTCTCCCTGAAAGCAACCGTACGAGAGTGAAACTATGGTCAAGTCAAAGATGTTTACAATGCCATCGTCGTTGACATCACCTGTAGGAGCAATATTTGTGAAGTAACCGTCTACTACTGTGAAAGTTATGGTTTCACCAGTGCTATCAAGCAGCTTTGTTGGCAGAGTTCCGTTGAGACGTATCGTTAGGTCGGTGGAGCCGTAATCCACAATGAGAAACTCTATCGTGACGAGTTGACCACTTCCATTAACGCCAGAGTAGTCTCCGAGGACTGATTCGGCAACTGTTGCGTGTCCTGTTTCATTGCTTACGCGCATGATGTCAGCGATGCGAGAAGTGCCAAACGGCGAAGTGGTTTGAGCTAACAGATCACCGTATGCGACGATTCTTGTGAAGTTCAACACAGTGGGGTTCCAAGTCAAATTGACATTCCAAGTATACAAGTCCGTCACATCTGAGATGTTTGCGTGAACCTGAAACGTATCGCTGATGTTGAAACCTAGGTCCCACCCGTAATTCCCAGAGATTTTCGAAGGGTCTACAAAGACGTTAGGCGTTTGCTGAGCTGTTTGCGTTGAAGCTGCATTTTCCATTGAGAACTTCGGAGTATCAATAAGACCTGAGCTGAGAACTAGTGGAACAGCCAACAAAACGAAGCAAATAGCTGTAATGCTGAAGATCTTCATGTTCTTTTTCATGTTCTTATCACCCTGTGCATACATGCAGCTTATCTTGGTTGTTTCCGTTTTTTGTACGTGTGGAGTCCTGCTACTGCCACGATTCCGCCTAGGCTTAGTAGGCTGAAGGTTTTGCCGTAGTTTCGGCCGATTATATACAGGTCTTTGTTGTCTACTACGCCGTCCATGTTGATGTCACCATAAATCCAAGAAGGCTCCTTTATCAGCCATATGCGGACGCGAATGTAGTTCCAGTAGGGGTCGGTTTTGCCGCGATACAGGATGATTGTATTTTTTGTTAAGCCAGTCATAGTGAAGCCCATCTCAACATCAGTCTTAACCAGCCAAAAATCACCGCCGCCAGCGCCATAGGAGAGGGTGTAGCCCGCTAAAGCATATCCTCCATCACTCGTCTGAACCACAGAATATGCATAGTCATCGCTTTTCCCTCCATATGTTCGGCTCCACTGCGTGACTCCAAACGCATCAGTTCTAACCAACCAGAAATCATAGCCACCAGCACCGGAGGAATTTGTGTAGCCCGCTAAAGCGTATCCTCCATCACTCGTCTGAACCACGGAATGGGCAACGTCGCTACCTGCTCTTCCGTATGTTTTGTTCCACTGCAAGGTTCCAACCGAATCAGTCTTTACTAGATAGAAATCATTGCTGCTAACACCGTAGGGGCTTGTGTAGCCTGCCAAGGCGTATCCTCCGTCGCCAGTTTCAATCACAGAAGCGGCAAAGGCGTCGGTTCCGTATGTTTTGTTCCACTGCGGAATACCCCAAATGTCAGTCTTAAGCAACCAGGAAGGAGCACTGTACGAGAGGAGTTGTCCTGCCATGGCGTATCCTCCGTCACTCGTTTGAATCACTGAAGAGGCAAAGTCATAGCCCATTCCCCCGAATGTTCGATTCCATTCCATATTGCCAACGGAATCGGTCTTAACAAACCAGAAATTAGAGTAGGTAGGAGTGCCAGTGCCATAGGAGAAGGTGTAGCCAACTAATGCGTATCCTCTATCAACAGTTTGGACAACAGAAACGGCATAGTCATTGTATGCTCCTCCGTACGTTTTTTTCCACTGCAGGTCTCCAGCGGAGTCTGTTTTAACCAGCCAAAAATCAGCGTCACCAGCACCAGAAGAATTTGTGTAGCCCGCTAAAGCGTATCCTCCATCACTCGTCCGAATCAAAGAATTGACAGCGTCCTCGCTTGCTCCTCCATAAGTTCTGCTCCATCCAACAATGAGATTTACTCCACTGAAATTCCTTCGGTGTCCCACATTCATCTCACCAGTTATCTTAACCAGCCAGAAATCATTGGAATTAGGAGCGTCAGAAGCATAAAAGTAGGTGTATCCAGCTAACGCATATCCTCCGTCACTCGTCTCAACCACAGAATAGGCAAAATCGTTCCACACTCCTCCGTACGCTCGGCTCCACTCCATATTACCAACTCCGTCGGTCTTGACCAGCCAGGAATTAGAGGCGGTAGGAGTGCCA
Organism: Candidatus Bathyarchaeota archaeon; assembly: GCA_030608565.1. Classification (GTDB taxonomy): domain Archaea; phylum Thermoproteota; class Bathyarchaeia; order Bathyarchaeales; family Bathyarchaeaceae; genus SOJZ01. The sequence goes on from JAUWDY010000005.1 coordinate 8,865, forward strand.
GTGCCATAGGAGTAGGTGTAGCCAACTAATGCGTATCCTCCGTCACCTGTCTCAACCAAAGAGTAGGCAAAATCATCGCCTACGACTGCGTCTCCGTAGGTTTTATTCCACTGCGCGTTTCCAGCCAAATCGGTCTTAACAAGCCAGGCAGCAGAACCTGTGGAACCAGTCAAAGCGTAGCCTTCATCACCTGTCTGAACCAAAGAATAGGCAAAATCATCAGAGCCTGGTCCTGTGTATGCTCGACTCCACTGCATATTGCCCGCAGAGTCAGTCTTAACCAACCAGAAATTGCGGTATGTAGGAGTGCCAACACCGTAAGAGTAGGTGTAGCCTACCAAGGCGTATCCTCCGTCATCAGCTAGAACCACAGAATAGGCACGATCGCTGTACGTTCCTCCGTAGGTTCCATTCCACTGCACGTAACCAGCGGAGTCTGTTTTAACCAGCCAAAAATCAGCGTCACCAGCACCATAAGAGCTGGTTAGGCCTGCTATGGCGTATCCTCCATCACTCGTCTTAACCACAGAACGGGCATAGTCACCGCTTGCTCCTCCATAAGTTCTGGTCCATTCAATTGCGCCACCTATAGGATCAAGACTCACTTTTCCACTGACATCCACAACCACATCAGTCGTGTTCAAACCGTGATTCAAAGTCACATACTGCCCACACTTCGTCGTAATGTCCACCCAGCCACTATCATAGCTCGGCGGATTCGTGAAATGCCCTACAGACTCAGAAGGCGACTCCTGCTGCGGTGCAGGTCCGCTCTCCTCCGCTAATGGCGGCGCAACCGTTCCAGCCAAGCCGAACACCACAGCAAAGATAGCCAGTAAAACCACTGCAACCAAATACTTACTACTCGCTCTCAAAGAATCTCTCTCCAACCAATACTCGTCACCTTAATCAATAAAGCCTTTATGGATCACAATTCTATACGAAAACTAGCATGAACAGCATCGATTCCAAACAGGAAACGGCTCTAATGTAGCGGTTGGGGTTTGGGGCTAAACGTTTAAGAAAGAGAGCTCTAAGCACGCATAAGGGTTTAACATACTTCGTGGACCTTTCTTATACACTTCATCATTTGACGCCCAACTCTGACATGCATGCATTGGACTAGGTCTAAGCGATTAATATATGAAGAAGGGCAGCTTAGTGGTCATGAGGATAATGCACAAGATTAGCTTGTCTGTGTCTGCTCTGAAGAGTAGGATTAATTTTTTTTATGTTCTGGCTTTTGTGCCGCTTGTGCTAATTGGGTATTACAAATACGTTAGTGGATATAGCATCCTTGGTGCATTGATTCCTTTCTATGGGTTTCTTCTTCTTTTCTCCAAAAGAGACAAGTTATCTCTATTCCCTGATGCTGGCTAGTTCTTTGGGTATGTCTCTCTCTTTAGACCCCCCCTATAATTTTTTTGTTCTTCACAAAGCTTGTTTCTCGTTTGTTTTTTGGAAATAAGCTTGAAAACGGTTTATCTCACGTCTGGAATTGACGGGAAAAGGCTGGAAAAGGTTGAAAAAGGTTGGAAAAGGCTCGAATCGACAGCGGCTGTATTGGAGGACGCGGGGTTTCATGTGATGCTGCAAACGCGCGCGGGCTCCTTAACCGCAGGTTCCCTACCTAGGGGGGTGTTGAGTTGTATGATCGTTAGTAGCGCCATGGCCATCCGTGTTTTTCGTATCCCCACAGTTTGCCGTTTTTGAGGTACCATTGAATCATTTTTTTGATGCCTTCTTCGAATGTTGTTGTGGGTTTCCATTTCAGGAGTTTTTTGGCTTTTCTGTTTTCGGTGATGAGTGTGTCGACGTCTTTTGGTCTTAATCTGCTCTCCTCAATGACAACTTCTTTTTCTTGGGTGTTTGTTTCTTTTTTTATCAGGTTTAGTATGTCTTTCATTTTCCATGTTTTGCGTGTTCCGATGTTTATTATTTCGCCTTCTACGTTGGGTGTTTGAAGGGCGGCTATCATCGCCTCTACTGTATCTTCTACGTAGGTGAAGTCTCGGCTTGTTTCCAGGTTTCCAACATGTATAGTGGGTTCTTTGAGGCATTGTCTTATCATTTCTGGTATGAAGTAGGGTAGGCTTTCTCGTGGTCCGAAGGTGTTGAAGGGTCGTAGTATGACTACTGGGAGTTTGTGTTCCCAGTGGAGGGTTTGGGCCCACATGTCAGCGGTGGCTTTGGCTACTGCATATGTGCTATGAGGGTGTAGGGGGTGTTGTTCGTTCATAGGTGTATTTTGCGCGGTGCCGTAGACTTCGCTGCTACTTATGTGAATTAGTCGGTTGACGTTGTTGTCTAGGCAGGCTTTGAAGATGTTGAGGCTTCCTGTGGCGTTTACTTGTGCCGTTTGGAGTGGCAATTCGTAGCTTAGGGGCACGAAGGCTTGGGCGGCTAAATGCATTATGTATGGGTGCTTGTGAATTGCTGAGGAGACGGCTTTGAAATCTCTCACATCACCTTGTATGAACCTTAATTTTTTGTTCTTTGGCAGGTTGTCGCGTAGCCCTGAACTCAAGTCGTCAAAAACTGTTACTTCAAATTGTTCTTTGAGCAGTTTTCGAACTAGGGTGCTGCCTATGAAGCCTGCTCCCCCGGTTACCAAAACTTTCTTGTCCATTCAGAACCCCCGTGATAGTTTAGTTGTGTAACGGTTTTTGTTTATATGTGGGTTTCTGAGTGATAAAACTCTGTGGGGTTGTTCTGTTCACGTTTGACTGGTTTTCTTGGAGTATAGGTAGAGGAATGTGGTGAGCCATGTGATGAAGATGGCGTATCCTATAACGTAGTGGATTTGTCCTCCTACTTCGGCTCCGTAGAAGTAGTCGGTTATGAGTATGATGAGGACTCGCAGAATGTTTAGGACAAGTACTCCTGACACGCCGACTAGAGACCATGTTATTTTTGATTTTAGGTTGCCGGGTTCTTCAATTAGCAGAATCACTAATATTATGGAAAAGATTAGGACGCTGGAAATGCCTACACAATACCAGTTAAAAACTGCTGTGATCGTTCCTCCTTGTATTGTGGGAAAACTGATTATGGGAAGATGATTTGGGAAGTAAATGGTTGCTTGGACACCAAATGCGTTTAGAATGCCTTGTATAAGGTATGCGAATTGAGAAGTTATAAGGGGGGAGAGATGGGGCTCTAACCATTCTGAAATGAAGGAACTTGAGGTTGCGGCTATGATTAGAAATATGGATGAAGACGTTTCTTTTAGGGCTGAAGCTTCGAAGAATGTGAGGCATAATCCAAGAAGGTAGATGGCGTAGTTTGCTGCTGTATAGAAGCTGGCAGAAGGGAAAAACGGGACTAATGCGTAATAGATGAAAAAACTTCCGATTACTATAAGGAGGCCTAAGGCTTTTTGTATGGGTTTCGCCGGGTGACAAAGCTGTAGCTTTTGTTTTTTGATTAGAAGGAGAATGAAACCGTATATGGGGATGATTATGGCGAATGGCCATACGATGTGGTAGTATGTGAGCAGTAGGAACGGGATGAAAGCCAGTAGGTAGAAGGTGTTGATTCTCTCTTTGAATGTGGACAGAATTGTGTGGAATTTCAACATGGTTTCTTATTTCCTCTAAGGTTTGGTCAATGCTTTCCTTAGTGTGGATGCCATGTACTCCAGTTCGCTTTGGGTGAGTTGGGGAGAGTTTGAGACGTAAAAGCCGTTTTGGTTGGCTTCTTGGGCCACCGGACACTCGTTGATGTTGTATCCAAGGTGTTGGTAGGGTGGTTGTGTTGGTATAAAGGATAAGAGAGGTCTGGTTTCGATTCCTTGGTTTTCTAGGTATTCAACGGCTTTCTCTTTCTGTTTTCTTCTTTTCGTGATGATGTGATAGACGTAGTATACGTTGAAGGCGTAGCTTTTTGTGGTTGGCAATTTTACTTCCAAATCATTGAGTTGTTTGTTGAGGTATTCAACGTTTTTTCTCCTTTTTTGAATGTACGTATCCAGCTTTCGCATCTGCACGATGCCTATTGCTGCGTGGATATCAGACATTTTATAGTTGTAACCCAAGATTGGATGATGGAATTTACGGTGTCTGTCCATCCCATGATTTCGAAGCACCCGCATTTTTTCAGCTAGTTCTTTATCGCTTGTGAGTACGATGCCTCCTTCTCCTGTGGTGATCATTTTGTCTCCATAGAAGCTGAAGCAGGCGATGTGTCCGAGGGATCCTGTCTTTCTGCCTTTGTATTTTGCTCCGAGAGCGTGAGCCGCATCTTCAACTACGTAAATGCCGTGTTTTTCAGCGGTCTCCATGATGGGGTCCATGTCAATGGGATGACCAAACATATGGACTGGTAGTATGGCTTTTGTTCTTTTAGTGATCTTTTTTTCGACGATGGATGGGTTGACGTTTAGGGTTGTGGGTTCCACATCTGCGAATACTGGTTTTGCGTGGAGGTAGAGTATGGGGTTGGCAGTGGATACGCAAGATAGGGGCGTGGTTACCACTTCGTTGTCGTTTTGTACGCCGATGGCGGCTAATGCTGTGTGGAGAGCGGTTGTTCCGCTTGTGGTGGCTATTCCGTATTTGGCATCGCAGTAGTTGGCGAATGATTTTTCAAATTCCTCAACTTTTTTGCCTTGTGTTATCCACCCGCTTTTCATCGTTTTTACTACCGCTTCTATTTCCTTAGTTCCTATGTCGGGTTTTGCGATTGGTATTTTCACGTTAGGGTTCCTCACAACAGTGATTGATAAATGGCTTCCATCTTGTCAACGCATTTTTCCCATGAGGCTTTTTGCTTGACTATGTGAATGCATCGTTCGCCGAAATGCTTTCTAGTATCCTCATTCTCTATAAGCTGTATTATTTTTTCTGCTAGCATTTGGGAGTTTCGTGGTGGAAATAGAAAGCCGTTTGTTCCATTTTCTATCCATTCTCTGTTTCCAGATATATCAGTGACTATTGGCGCAACACCGCAAGCCATGGCTTCTAAGAGGGAAACGGAAGTGGAGTCGATGAAGGGTGTGGAGACGTAGATGTCGGATGCAGCGAGATATTGTGCTACTTCAGGATGAGGGACTAACCCTACGAAGCGTACATGTTCACTAACACCTAATGCATCAACCAGATTTCGCAACTTACTTTCCAATGGTCCTACACCTTTGATTATGAATTTGACGTTTCCACATTTTTCTAATACGATCGGAATAGAGTGAAGTAAGCATTCTACATTGTAATGATCATTAAAGAGGGCCCTCGTGCTTATTATCACAGTGTCGTTTTCTTTGATCCCTAGTTTTCTCCGCACATTGGACCCATCTACATCTGGACCAAAGATGTTGAGATCAACCCCGAACGGTATTACTTCAATTTTGTCTTGGGGAACCCCCGTTCTCATCCATATGTCTTTGAGGCAGTGAGCATCCACTATAATCCGATGGGCCTTCATGCTTGTCATTCTTGCTAGGCTTCTTGTGAGAATATCGGCATCTGGAAGCGATAGTACTTCAGCACCCCAAGAGGTTAATATGTATGGGTGGCCGCTTAGGACGATAGGCAAACTATAATGGTGTTGAACGTGAAGGTGAATGAAGTCTGGGTTGACCCGTTTGAGAATTCTTACGATTCTTAAGCTGTTAGGTATGAATTGTTGTGCAAAATTGGCTTTACGTAATGTTGGGAGAGCATACGCTTGTATGGACTTTGTTTTGGGAGCAACCCAGGCTCGGCTATCAGTTATTAACGATACGCTGTAGCCTCGTTGAACGAACGCCTTCATCCATCGGTGGGCGTGGATGGAAAGAGGGCTCACGTGGCACACTGTTGCCTTCGTCAAATGATCCAACCTTAACTCGAAGCTACGGTGATATAATCATAGTATGGTGAACCTCGTAGTTCTTAAAAATTATAGCATAACTGAGTAGTTGCATGTCTTTCAGGTAGATGTGCTCCTCTTATAGTGGAAAATGCAAAGTTTTTCTTTGTCTTTATAATCGAAGACCTGATAGGTTTCAAGATTGTTTTGTTGGGCTTGTGATTTTATGCGGTTGTATTCGTCTGTGCCTAGTCTTGGTTTTTCTATGATGAAGTAGGCGGTGGTGGCGTTGTTGATTTCCATGGCTTCAATTAGGGTTTCGTTTGAAGGATTGTGTTTCATTTTAATAAATAGCGTTACTCCGTGTGGATCTGCAGGGGAGAAGTAGAAGGCACGTTGATTTTTGATTCCGACGAACATTATTCCAGCGAATATCATCCATTGGTCACAGATAACGATGTATGTTCCGTTTGTGGTTTCGTCTATGTATTTTGCGGCTTCGAGTTCGTATGAAGTTGTCTGTAAGGGACCCCAATGTGGATAGGCATAGTATACTGAGGCTGTAACCCAGCCAGAAACGATTGTGAAAACTAAGATGTACGCTGAAACTGACCGCAAGTTTGCACTGCTAACAAGGTGACTTCGCGTGAATACTGAAGATACTTTGGAGAACATACGTGCGAAGAATGTTTTGCGTAAAAATGCTATGGTGTTTTTGGGCAAGGTGATGAAGAGGTCCTGCATTTTCTGGATACCAGATCCAATGATTAGGGCTGTGAATGAGACGAGGAGAAAGTCTCTGAAGAGCCAAAGTCTTTCAAACTCAAGGAAAGGAACGTTTACCATGAATAGTTTCACGATTCTGTCGTCAATTATGATCATAAGCAATCCTAGAGAGAGAAGCAACATAGGTGGTTTGATGCTTCTCTTTGGTGATTTTTTTACACTTCTTATTAGAACATATGTTAATGCGATGAGGCCGAGAAGGGTGGGTGCCCCGAAAATCAGTGTGGTGATATATGCCTCGCGTGATATAAGGTCGAAGTAGCTTCCGAACAGGAGAGACAAGACCATCTCTATAGGTGAGTATTCGTAAAGTTTTTGTATACTGAAATATGTGTTTGCCGTAGGGAAGAAAAATCGGCGGTAAACTAAAGTAAAAGGCATGATGCTAATACAGAAGATGAAAGACAGAAGCAACACTAATCTTGCACTTATTGGCGAATCCCATTTTTGTTTTTCATAGGTTTTGACGCTGTACGCTAGTATGAGGATGGAAAATGCTATGACCCCAGCTAAGTAGTGAGACACGAATGAGACGAAAAAGAACGCTGCAACGAGGAAAAGGTCTTTTACTTCATTGGACTTCATATATTTCAAGAAAAAACATATGAACCCGAAGAAAAAAAGGTAGCTTAAACCGTTTGGGATAGATACTGCACCCCAAATAATGTTGGCTGGAAATAACGAGACTATAAGACCTGATAGTGCCGAAATGTTCTCGCTTCCGCCTAATGCTCTGGAGGTCATGAAAGCTATTATGGGAACAAATATTCCCCATAATAGCGGCAAAAGCAAGAGGTGTGTCCAATAAACGTCAATGCCAAGCATGCGAGCGAAAACCACGCTGAAGGACGCTTGAAAGTTTTCTCCTCTAAGCGAGACGTATAATTGCGAGGGAAGACTCCCTCGAGCCCAGCCGAGTCCATGGAAAATTATGTTGTCAAAGACGAGTCGTGTCTGGCCTAACATTGTTTGTTGTGTGCCCACATTACCGGCAGGAAACATGATTACCATGAAGGAGTGAGAAATAATCGAGTGGAGAATTGTGAACAAGAGCTTGTATTCAATTTTTTCAACAGAGAGAATTATGGTCATTAAGAGAAAAGTTGCGATGATAAAGGTTGGCAGGAATGCCGGGTTGATGACGCCCCATACAGTGTATATCTCACCGGCACGCGATAGGTAAAGCAGGTAAAGTGAGAGAGTTATGGCGATTAGGTATAGTAGTCTGGCTATATGTAGTTGGGTAGGGCGTTTTTTTTCATTTGGCGGCATTTTTGGATTTCATCCCTTTGTTTAGGACTGAAGCGATGAAAGTTGTGATACAGAGAACTATTGCTGATCGTAGATTGTCGAGGTTGTAGATTATCATAACTGCCAATCCGGTTAGGCCTAGGATCACAATGAGAAGTAGGGTTCCTAAGAGGAGTTTTACAAGGAGGTTTTCGTTTTGAAAGAGGGCCATTCCAATGAAAGTTGAGTTTATTAGGAAGTATATGATGGTAGCTGGCACTCCTATAATTGGTGTAGAAGTGAGGTTTAGGTTTATGAAGATCATGAGGATGGATATGTAGGAGAGCATGGTGAAGGAGAGCTTTTTATCTAGTGTTATTGATTGTATTAGATTTGTGAATAGAGATTTGTGTTCCAATGTTTTGTCACTGTTTTGTTTTTAGTTAGTGGGATTTGACGGGCTTTATTTAATGCTTTTTGGATATTTGTTATAGAATTTTGTTTCTGCATGTTTTATAAGTTGGGCGGTTAATAGTTGTTTATCGTTTGGAAGGAGAGGGGTTTGTTGAAGAGAAGATTTGCGACTATTTTGTTGGTTGTGGTTTTTTCCGTGTGGATTTCTATTGCTTTATTTGCTCAGCTCTCGGCGTCATCTCGGAAGAATCCACCTGGTAAGGTTTCGCCTGTTTCAGAGGCGTCGTTTATTGTTTTTACGGATGGTTCTTTGGTTTATGCTAGGAATGGGGAGACTGGTTTAGTGGATTTTTGGGGGTCTAATGCAAGTGAGGTGATTCAGGCGACGATAGATGGATTGGGATTACATGGTGGAATGGTTTTGATTAAGGAGGGGTCTTATGTGATTTCTAGGACTATTAGGGTTCCTGGAAATGTTACGTTAAGTGGAGTTGGTTTCGCTACTCGGCTTGTTTTGGCTGATTATGCTGATCAAGAGGTTATTGAGAATAAGCATCCTGATGTGTCTGTGGATAGTAATATTGTGATTAAGGATTTACAGATTGAAGGGAACGGTAAACGGCAGACGGGTGGGGCGCTAGTTAGTGCGATTTTCTTTTCTAGGGTGAGTGATAGTCGGGTTGAGGGTTGTTGGATTCATGATGTGTCTCCCGGAAGTCCGGGGGCTCCTGCGATTCATGTTGTTTTTGGTAATAATCTCGTGGTGAGAGGGAATGTGATTTATGATAATCGTTATGCCGGGGTGTTTCTTTCTTTGGGCAGGTATGCTATCGTGTCGGATAATGTATTTGTTAATAATCATCGTGGGGTTTATCTTGCTAATCATGTGAGTGGTGTGGTTAGGGGAAATCAGATTCTTTCGGGCGATGAGGGTGTACGTATGTACGTTACGGCGTCGTATAATTTGATTGAAGGTAATATGATTAGAGATAATCGAGAGGAGGGGATCATTGTGACTCATTCATCATGTGTGGGTAACTATTTGGTGAATAACTATTTGATCAATAATGTTGTTCAGATTTTGGATGATGGTACTGATACCGTTGTCAGCGGTAATGTGGAATCGCCCTGAGAATTAAGATTTGACCATTGCCAAAAATGGTTTGGCGACTGAGCCACAGTGTGTGAGCTGAGCGCTTCTGCTGAGAGAGTTATGGCTGTTTTGTTCAAGAAATCAACTCACACTCAAGTTGAATTATGGTTTTGCATGGAGCGGAATGCATGTAGTCCTCATGTTCCCTAATTGGAACGTACATTCGGGCCTGACCCCTTTCTGATCTGACTAATAAACCAAGAGGGTTTCATAGCTGGTAACATTCGACCGAAGTTGTCCACAATTTTCCAGAGTCTAGTTGGAAGAAAGGCGAAAAGGGGGTATGCTGCTAGCACCGTGCCAGCATAAATGTGCCGTATTGTCCACAGATTTCTAGGCAACAAAGAGGATAGTCTTTGCTCATCGAAACTATGAAGATGCCCCCAAAGTGGCGTCAGCTTACCGCAATGGATGCATCGAGTTGCCACAATACGCTCTCTATAGGGCACTGATACAACAAGTGTCCCAGCCTCTTTCATTACCGACTCAATCTCCTCAAGAGTTTTACGAGGATTGCTCAAATGCTCAAGAAGTTCAAGGCAAGTAACCTTGTCAAAAATTTCGAATCGAAATGGAAGTTTATCTGAACTAGCATGAACAAAATCTGCATTCTTGATTCTTCTCTTCGCTTTCTTCAATCCATCTTTCGATATGTCTATTCCAACAATAAAGGTGGCAGGTCTGACCATGTAGCTTGTTTGGTAGCCACCACCACAACCCACATCGAGGATCAGATCACCACTTTGTGGTTTCAGAAGGTTTGCCGTGATCTCTGCTCTTCTCCGTTCTCCCTGTACGCGGATAGGGTCTTTGATCTCCCAGATCACACCTTTGGCTTCACACATGGTAAACCTTCTACCTAGTCAATGACATTTTCATTCAATTTTTCACTCAATTGCATCGGGTATTCCGTCTCGATCCAGATCTGTTGTCGTTTCTACTTCTTTTCTGCCAAAAAGCGATAATTGTGCGTCAGGTGGCAGAGTTATGAGAAGTGAAGTCATCTCGCCATATTCATTTTCTACTACTATAAGTGACGATGGCTTCTCCGTCGCTTCTAAGCCCCCAACATACTCTGAGCCGCCATAGTTATAAAATGTAACCAAACTTCTATTCATGTTCCGTAGTCCATAGTCAATATCATCAGAATCTCTAAAAACATAACTCATCTCTAGCGGTTGGATATACCAAGCTGAGCAACCTAGCCTCACAAGAATCTTGTCTTTTTCGGGCAGATAGAAACCAAAGAACATTCGGTTCTGTGCGCCTCCTGAATATGTATAGTAATCTGGGAGACTGGGGGAGCCACCATCAGCCTCTTCAAAAGACCACCACTTGACCGGAGTTTCGCTTAGAGTTTTCGGTTTTGTAAACACCCAGTTAACGTCATCCCCGCCAAGTGTCCGTATAGCCTGGCTACCACCCGTTTCTACATTATATATTGTGTTGATCCAAGTTTTTCCGTTATCTATGCTATGACGTAGAGGTGGGAATGCCCCCGCGTAAACTTCATCGGGAAGCCACACTTCAACATAAGCCCACTGACTTCTATTCGCGGTGTTTTCGAGGTACAAGTCATACCGGAAATGTCCTTGCTCGCGAGTGAAATTGCAGTATTTCACAATTTCATCATAGGTAAGAGAAGAGCTGCCAAGGCTTTGATTCAGAAGAGGTTGAAGCACAATGTTGTCTGTACGGCTCTGGGTGTAGAGGAATCCGTAGTTTCGAGAATTCACGTCATAGGAATCTTGGCCACCAACCAAGCCCGGGATGTAAAGTCGTCGGAAATCTCCGATTCTTAGGCTCCAGGTAGATTCTTGACCAACTTCCCACTGTAGTTTGACAGAAGGGCTACCACTCTCAACAGCACCAATTAGAGAACTGTTTTCAAAATGCAGCCTGAACTGGAACCGTTCGCTGGGGACCAACTCAGTTTCACGAGTCCATTCAATCCACCTGCTATTTGTGTAGTTGAAATATTCGATTGAAGTCAGGGTTCCTACGGGATTTCCATCAACAAATGTGGCATTGAAGTTCACGCTTTCGTAGAGGTCGCCCCAGAAGTCAACTATATCAAGAGTCCCAGTCTCTTGATTAATCATGACCCTCAGCAAATCGTTTTGCACATAATAGGCAGCCGGAGTCTCCCAATAGAAAGCAGCTACGTCAGATCCTGTGGGCAAAGGTGGAATCTTGTAGTAGAAAACGTATAGTTCATTACCACTATCATCTCTGAACTCTTTGTACAGACCGAACACTCTGGATGCTTGGCTCACAATCCGATCAAAGTCGACCCCCAATCTAAACGACGGTGCAATAAAATATCCGATGTCTGCCCCACCCATCTCCATATATTCAAACATCTCTCTGGCTGAAGGCTCTACAGGGCCCCCTCTACCGACAGTAAAATACCATTTTTCAGGGTTGGGAATACCTAAAAATCCCCAACTGATCACAGTGGTGGCCTGTGGGGCCAGCACAACATACTGACTGCTCGTATGCTCGTCAATGTATTTCACGACCTCTACCTCAAGAGCCGTTGGCAACAGACCCTTTGTATAGTAATCATAGGTTTCGTAAGTTGACGCAACAACCCAAGCAGACAGCGAAACACATATCAATGTTCCCCCAAGAAACTTCTTCCTCGACAAAACCAGACTTCCTTTCGAGGTTGCGACAGTACCAACTATAAAAAAGATGGCAGACGCCACAACTAGAGCGGCAAACGGGAGGGCAAGCATATCTATGAATACTCTCAATCTGTCCGCCGAGAATAGACCACCCACGACAGCATACTTCAAAATCCTATGCTCAGCCAAGAGCGCCATGAAAGCCAGAAACAGGAACTTGCAAAATGTCCTATTGAATCTCTTCTTGCTTTTCAGAACATATACTAGTCCTATCAAACCGAGAACAGGATAGATCTCATATAACACGGCATTAAGAACTGGGAGGTCTTCGGGTATTCCGAAAATTAGTGCCCAGGGGCTCGTTTCAAGAAGTTTACTAAGGCTGAATGCAGAGGTTCCTAGCATGGGGAGAAGTATACCCCTCAATATAACCAGAGAAGGCACTATGAATAGTGAAACAAGAAATGAAATAGCGAGCAAAGCGTAACTCGTTCTCGGATACTTGATCTTGAAGCGTCTGTTTCCTTTAAATCCAAAAGCCAGCACAAGGAGAGAGAGAGAAACAAGTGCAGGCACAAAGTGCGTGACCCCAATAGCCACCAGCATCACCATAATCAGAAAATATATTCTCTTAGTTTTGCGTGTTGAGAACGAAAGCAAGAGTAAGTAGAGGAATAAGAAAAAGAAAAGAACACCCAGAGAGTTAGCTTCTGTCAGTTTTCCCCAAGCTAAGAAATAGAGATTGGGGATTGATAGAAACGCCACTAGAATGGATGATCTTCTGGTCAGTCCTACCATCTCAGCTATTCTATACGAAGTTACGGGGACGAATATTCCCCACAACACGGGCACTAGGAACACATAAGTCCAATACATGTCAACGCTCAGAGCGCCAGCGAAGGTTGCAATGAGTACGTGCTCAGTCACGCCTCTGAGAAACATGTTCAACAATCGGACAAGTGTTAATGTTGCTGGAGATGCCCAAAACACAGATATGGATCCTTGCGACGCTGTCTGCCAAACAAGCTGCACAACTGTCAATATTGTTCTTGCTCTACCCAAGTCGTACCATGGATCGTAGAAGATTATGCCTGGATACGAAACAATAACAATAAACAAGAGAGAAAAGATGGAGTGGATAATGGTGGCAAACAATTTCGTTCTAATCTTCCCGGGCACAAGAAGAAGCCATACAAGAAAAGCTGTGGCAACGAAGTAGACTCTTAAGAAGGCAGGAGGTATGACATTCCATATAGGTCCTCTAACCCATCCAGATCTCACGCTGAACAAGAGATAAAGGCCCCAGAGAAGCAAAACAAAGTAGATGCCCCAAAAGACATATGAAACATCAAAAGACAACTTCTTCCTCCAATTCTCCTTCACTTCAACCCTCTCATATCTCACAAAAAACAAGCTCAAGATAGAAGAGAAGCTAGTTGCGAGAACCATCCCTAACATATACCACAACTCACTCTGTAGAACAAAAACCGCCAAAATCCCAGCCAAGGCTAACACAACTAGAAAAACAAACAAACCAAAAACTATTCTGAAGAAGGGTTTCTCCTCCGAAAAGAAAACTCGACCCAAAACATCCCCATTCATGCCCAAATACACCATTAACGCAAAAAGCCCAACAAAAGGAGAGTTCAACGTAAGCGAGTTGGCGAAAATCAGAAGAACGGCTGCAAGAGGAATAACTGTGAGAACGAGTCTTCGGTCCCTAACTATTCTCTCAAACATCTTCCAAACTCGTAGCCCAAATCTCCGAATACACGACACCATGGTGACCATTCTCACAATTCGTCCTCAACATACTTGTATCGAGACTTTCTGTATCTCTGCATCTCATAAACCTTCTGAAGGCCATCAGTTAGGAAGGAGGGAAACGTAGCACTACTCACAAACATATAGTTATACCGCGACATTAGCCATTGTAGAAACTTTCCTGAACGAGAAAGCCCTAGAGTATAAACCCTCATAGGGCGCTCCTCAAAGCCATGCTCAAACTTAAACCTTCTCAGCGACCTATGAAGACTCGGTTTATCAGCCTCATAGCTTACTCTATCAAAAGAATAGTATATCCAAGCGAAACCGCCACCACAAGCATGACGAATCAAATACTCCAGCAACGCGTCATTAGGACACTTGGGCATTGACTCAGACAACGACATCATCAGCATCAATAGAATAAGCTCGTTGAACTCTAACGTTGCCGAATAAGCTATCAATCGCCCACGAAAGAATGCGCCATAAATCCTGAAGCTTTCTCCCAAGAGTTCTTTATGCTTATTCAAATAGACCAAAAAAGCGTCCTCATCTGAATGTGGATAGCGAGGATAACGTCTCTGCCGAAGAAAAGACGACATGTTGCACAGATACATGTCAGATATCCACTTCTCATAGGACTTAATTTCACGTACAGACACCCCCTCTTTTTCAGCCTTCCTTGTTCTATTCCTAGCATGTTTGGAAAAGCCCGTCTTCCAGATCTCTTCAAACGGTTTTCTATCACTATTAAGAACATCCATAAAGAGCGGCTGAACAGAAGCATTCCTCTTCTCAAGCCAAATATCCATGAGACGCTCATACCTTTTGGGAAGAAGAAAAGGAGCGCTTATCGTCAACAAATCGACATGATTCTCCTTCAGGGTATTTACAACCGAATCAAGCGCCTCAGGTATCATAGAAATAGCTTCAGGGCTATTAGGAAGAACAGAAGCGATGTCGTAGACAGGAACCGTGACCGATCTCAAACCAAACGATCTTTCCAAAGTAAATGGAAAAAGGAGACGGTTTTTCCCTTTCTCAAAGACCAATGGTAGAACATGTTTACCACTAAAGGATAGCACTTCATATTTGTGATGAGAAACTGCGTAGGGACTCGCTTGCACCATCTTGTTCCACACAAGGGGGTTTCTTTCGACATAAAGTCTCATAATCACCACACACCCGTGTAGCATTAAACTATGGAGTTTAGCACTTCTTCTAACCTCATGATTAAAACGTCCCAACTGCACATCTTCTCAATGTAGCTTCGGGCGTTGCGTGCAATCGATTGGGAGAAACTCTTGTCTCTAATTACCTTGAGAATAGCTGAAGAGAGCCCATTAATGTCGCCAGGTTCTACGCGCACTCCAGTATAACCATCAACAATAATGCTTTCTGAAACCGCACCACGACAGACTACGACTGGTTTCTCGCACGCCATGTATTCCAAAACGGTTAGAGGAGTGGAACCGTAGATTGTTGGGTAGGAGGTCGTAGACAGAGGACCAATTGTAACATCTGCCAAGGATATCAACTCTGGAACAGATGAATGTTCCACACTATCTACAAATTTTACAAAATCGCTCACGCCTAAGCGCTCTGCTAGAGATGTCAACTTTGGCTGTTCAGGTCCTTCACCTACGAACAACATCACTAAATCCTTCATTTCCTTTATAATCTGAGGTAACGCTTTAATCAGTAATTCTGGATGCCTTTGTCTATAAAGACCGCCGAGAAACAGCACAACAGTTTTATTTTCTAAGTCTAATCTTTTGCGAAGTTCATCGCATTTTATGCCGGGTTTGAAAAGTTTTGTATCTACGCCGTTCGGAAAAACTACTAGCCTTCTGTCCTCTATCCTGCCTTCTCTCTTTATAACGTCTCTTAACTCTGGACTTTGCACCAAAATGGGGCTGTCACCTCTTTTCAATACTTCCACGTTTATTTTGCCTAATGCTAAGTGATAGAGTCTTTTCAGTTTTTGGGGTTCGATGGTTTCAACTATGAAGTCGTAAATCTTCACAACTAATGGTATTTTCAGAATGCGACACAGGAGATATGCAGAAACTGTGGCTAAGTGGGTGGGATGATACATGGATATTATTGCGTCGAATTTCTCAGCGGTTCGGCTCTGATTTAGAAGTAGGGCATTCGCGATTAGTGGAACATGAGCAATTGTGTGGGTGAATAATGTTGTAAAGCCATCATACCACTGTGTAGTCAGTGGTGGAATTGGAAGCGAATTAATGATTTGAAGGTTGTTCGCTTTTTCTCTATATATTCTTGCGGTTCCGGGACAGTCAGCAGAGACAACGGTCACTGTGTGGCCTCTCTGGGCAAGTCTTCTGACGATTTCATATGTGGTAACTGTAGAGGCGTGAGTTGGTTCTGTTGAGAAGTATTGCGTTACGTAAAGCAGTTTCATTCGTTGTACCCTCTCGGCAACTCAGACATCGTTTTGACCACGAGTTTGCTTTCGTCTCTTTTACTCTTAACGTACGAAAGAACTTTCTCGAAGTTTGAAAAAAAATTTCCGTTCGCACCAAAGTCTCTAAGATGCGTATACATCGTGAAAACTTTTCCTTTTTGTATGGCCTTGTTTATTCCTTGTATTGCTTTGAATGTCACTAATTTGAGTGGAATCATCGGCTTTTTGCCGTAAGCTAGGCATCCTGGTGTGCCAACAAGCCCATGAAGGGTCTCTTTTGGAGTTACAACGTGTGGAGGAAAAAGAAAGTAATAGGACAAAAGTTGCAGTGCTAGAGAGGAGTAGGTTTTCAGGTAGTTAGAGGGTGTCTTTTCTAATTTTGTACACGGGTACAGTTTTGGGGGCACATCTCTGAATGAGACAAAACCGTGTTTTTTTAACTCATCCAAATGTCCTACATAGTCTCTGGGAAAAGCAAAGGTTTTCGGAGAAATGTTGTATTCGGCTTTCATGAGGTCTATACATTTGGTTATTTCCGCTTTTGCTAACTCCTCTGTACATTCAGGGTCTCCAAATTGTTGATGAGAGAAGGAGTGGCACCCAATCTCGTGATGAACCTTGCTTCTTCTAACGTAATGGACGATTTTGTCCACAATGTCTTTGCCGTACCACGCAGGGTCTTCATTAACGTTTGTGCAAGGATCATATTTGTACCAGTCGCCGTTTAACCAAGAATATTTCGGATGCGGCATGTCAGAGTGAGGCAGTTCATTTGGGTTTTCTTTGCTGCACTGGTTTAAAATGAGATGCCCCAATATGTTCCATGTAGCAGCAACTTCGTAGTTTTCAAGTAAGGCAAAAACATTGTTTATGGCTTTCCTAACGTTTATCGAAATGCTTGTCACTTTTGTTAGATCGATTTTCTTTCTGTGTACAAAGGCCCATGCTAATTCTACGTCTATGCTTAGTGAAAAAACTCCTGGCATGTTCTCACAGCGGTTTGTGTGTCTAAACGGCTTTCAGGTTTCTTGCATGGCGAAATAGTGTCCATGCGAGACTGCTTGTTCTCACCATATGTAGACCAGCGTAAAGAAGTCTTCGGTTTAGGTAATAGTAGTACCATTGGACATCGCCGTTCCACCGTCTTTTGTAGTGATAGACTCCAAGTAGGTATGGAACTTGTCTTGGAGGAAGCCCGTTCATATCGTAAATTGTCACGCCGTTCTCTTTGGCCCACTCTATGCTTTTCCATTGTAGTAGGTTGTTTGGATTGTATGAACGGAAGGCACTTTCAGAGGCGTTTTGAAGGAAAATCATGTTTTGGTTATAAATGAGGAATAATGAGCCTGCTATTGTGCGTTTCTGGTGTTGGGCTAAGAAAAGGCGTGCCATGTTCTTGTGATGCAGCTTGAACATTTCTCGGAAGAATTCTAGGGGTTCGGGAGGATATTGTTTCTCTTTACCATGGACCGAGAATATGTGATAGAATTGTTCCCATTCTTTCCAAACAGTCGCTACTTTCACTTTCAGTCCAACACGCTCGGCTTTTCTGACGCCCCATCTTGCTCTTTTATTGAGTGCTTGCCAAATATCTTGGAGTGGCCTGTCAAGGTTGATGATTATTGTTCGGAAAGGGTAGCAGAAGTAGCCTTCACTCTTGAACGTCTGTTCAAAACTGTTGTTTATTGGAGGAAACGGAACAAACAGGAGGTTCAGAGCTCTCTTTTTTTTCTTGTTCAAAATCTTCAGTATGCTTCTCATCACAGCTTCCCTGTTTCCCTTAAGGTAGAGGGGACCTCCTCGGATTTCATAGGAATCAATCAGCCCCATCATCTTCTTTTTGAAGAACATCACCCCTCCAATCGCATTCCCATCGTCATAGACTATTGAGAAAAATGGCTTCATACCTAGACCATTTCTTTGCACTTGAGCCCATTCATAAGTCTGGAAAGCGTCACAAACTTCACTTTTCATCAACAATTCATTCCACTGTTGGACGTCAAGGTTATCGATATCAACTATCTTTACGTCGTACGCCAAAACTTCACCTCAACTGACACTCGTTCTCTGACGAACCAATCCAACAACACTCATTAATAATAAGACAATGCGATGTAAGAAACTTCCTGGCAATCTAGAACATAGTTCATGCAAAAAAGTATACACAAGTTTACCTTTAACATTCAACGGAATCATCATAAGTACATAACCAAAATCTCTAAACTGTACAACTTCTCTGTACCCTACCTTTGAGGCTACATGTAAAGCTGGCAAATTCCAAAGATGTATGGCTCCAGCCACGAAGTCCAGACCTCGTCTACGTGCTTCACTATAAGTTTTCGCCTCAAGTTTTGTGCCCAACCCTCTGCCACGATATTCTTCCTTTAGATAAGCTAGAGCGTAGTTAGATATTTTTGCAATACTACAACCACCTACTACCTTATTATCACTCGTAACACAAATAACCAATATTTGAGAGGATGAAAACGCATCCTTATACTTCTTAGGGAACGTTTCAAGTTTATCTCTTAACTGTTCCCCACTACCTACAATAAATTTCATGCAAGTCTTCCCTTCAGCCGTTCAGCTCACTTGAGACAAAAATCATTCGCATCCACCAATCAATTAACAACCCGAACATTCACCTACTCTTTAGAAAGTTAAAGAATCCTATAGCGAGTCCTATAAGCCAAGCAAAGTATCTAACATTAAAAGCAATAGGAAAAAGAAGCATACTCCAATCCTTATGTTTTTGGATTATCCTAATAGCCTGAGGCGTATGGTACAGGACAAGACAGAGAAAGGCCAGAAGCGACACCCAAACGACATTCAAAAGAAACCACAAGGGCGTAAGCACTATCAAAGATGCCAACATCAAGGGAACATACAGACTTGGTGGATGCTGCTCCTTCCCACGCAAAAGCTCAGGATGCTGAAGAAAATTATTGATTTCATAAACCACAGTTGCGACTTGATTCTTGAAATACTTTCGCAACGAAGGAACCCATTCATGATAACATACAGCGTCCTTCTGTAAAACAACCTTCCAACCGGCTTCAAAAGCTCTATGGGCTAAGTCTTCATCGCTATTCCGTTTCAGTTTCTCATCAAAAAAACCAATCTCCTCGAGCATTTTCCTTCGATATGCTGTGGAGGCACTCGTGATGTAATCGACGTACTTCGACTCAAGTCTATCATATCGATCCTCAGACTCGAAACCGACAACCTTCGCCCAAAAACTGGCATTGGATTTTGTGGCTAGATACCCGCTTACAATTCCAACTTTAGGATCGTTGAACTCCCTCACTATTATGTCTAGCCAATCTCCCTTCAGGTAAATATCTGCGTCTATGATGACTACGATTTCTCGTTTGGCAACCCTTACTCCAGCATTCATCGTTGACGGGTAGCCACTATGTTCTTTCGCAATCAACTTCACAGGGTACTCTTTGACTATTCGAACCGTTTCATCCACAGAACCGTCATCCACTACGATTACTTCAAGTTTATCATCTGGATAATTCAGCTTGGATATATGCTGGAGAACATCAGAAATAGTTAATTCACCATTGTAAACAGGAACAACCAAAGAAACGAAAGGTAAACGATTTTTCATTTTTCGCCCTCCATCCGGACACTTCTATGTTGCTATCGCACTAATTATACTTGGACCAACCTGCCTAACGAAAACTTGAGGCAACAGAGACCACAATCGTGACAAAATCAAATATTTCCTTTGAAGAGGATCAGGAACCTCCGCATTTTTCATCATTAAGACATGGTTTTCTAACGGAACCTTGCAACCGCCCCAACCACTCTTAAAATGATATATTCCCCCATCTTCAGGTCTGGTTTGACCCAAATCCAAGGTTGCAAAATCGTTTTCCATCCCCCATTTAATAAGGTGCCATAACAGAAGATTCGTCGGATTTAGCCTCGAATATTTTCGATCCATAACGTTGTTAAACCAGTACAATTTGTTCCCAAAATAAAACACGGTTATACCACCTATAGCCTTACCGTCAGACAACGCCAATATCATGCGCAACCCCTTTTGTTGAAACACGTCAAAAACGTTTCTAAAGAAAACCTCCGAATGCGGCGGAGAACCATGCCTGCTTTCAGTATCCAAGTGTAAACGATAATATTGCCCGATATCATCGAAGTCAACTTCCTTAATCCTAACACCCGACTTCATGGCTTTACGAATGGCATTTCTGCATTTCTTATCTAAACTTCCCCAAAGCTCAGACTCGCCTTTCGTCAGGTCCACCTCAAAGGTTAGATATCTTCGCATAGGTCTAAAAACCGAAGTTGGAAACGTCAGGGAAAGAGAAAATCTAGGTTGCCTCAATTCCACGTAGTCTACCCCAAGAGCCCTAGCTAAGGCACTGAGACGCTTAGAAAAAATAGCTAAAGTCAATTTCACATCTGAAGAATCAATTGAATTCGCTAAAAGTGGACCACCATACTCCGCAAAGGGAAGCGAAACAAGTTTGTCAGCGAATATCCTGCTTCTGATGTAGATCAGCGGTAGAACTCCTACGATCTCCTCACCTCGTTTCACAGCAAAATAATATCGCTGATACCGATACGTCTTGCAAAGAACATCGCCCCATTCCCACAGATGGTAGAAACTGGCCCAAGGATTAGACGTAACCCATTCATTCCACAAATCTTTATCATCGCCAAAAAACGGAACTATCGAAAAACTCAACTCAAGCCCGCCTAATCTTCTTGAACAGTCCTCTTGTAGAACCACCCATGGACACGCGTTAAGAATAAGTCAGGCAGAAAGGAGCACACATCCTTCAAAAACTCACATACAAATCTACCTTTGAGGTTTAAAGGAATCATCATTAAAATAAGATTGGGTTTTCTAAGGTATGCAACCTCTTTGAACCCGCACTTGGAATAAAGGTGAAATGCCGTTATATTATCAGAAGAAACAGACAAGGTTACGAAATTGAGCCCCCGCTTCTGCGCTACATCAATTGTTTTCGCCAAGACTTCTGAGCCCAATCCTCGACCACGATAACCTTCTTCAACATACAAAACAAGAACATTGAATATGCTCCTTATGCCACAAGCAGCTACTGCGTCATTATCGTTGACTATGAAAACGACCAGTAACCCAGAAGAAGCAAGTTCGCTTGCCAACGGAAACCCTTGCACTTTTCCTCTCAATTGCTCGCCATGACCACAAAGAAACTTCACGTATGGTTCCCCAAACAATTGATATGCTAGGCTATCAACCATCATATATTTATCCCATAAGCTTCTTCAAGCATGCTCATCACGGGCACTCTCTTGCAATCGCTGAAAGTTTTTAGAATATGTTCGATAGCTTTAAGCGTATATTCTCCACATCGCCTAGTAACATGAAAAGGAATCCCATCAAATTTTGGAACGTTCGAGTCTACATCTAATGGATGGAAGTAAAGAACGACAGGTAAGCCCTTACGTAATAGAAGCCTAACCGCTGTCTTCACATAGTCCACACCTAAATTCCTCAAAAACCACCCTCCTCCTGCCGGCAGACGAATGTGTGGAAAAACCGCAACAGGAACCTCAAAAAAATCCCTGTGCTCAGACTGCTTCACAAGGTTTTGCCTGCTTGGACGGTACGGATGAAGCGGAGCACCGTAGTAGCCAAACCACCCAGGTATTTTGATGGACGGCGCGACGGAAGAATCATATAGATACCCAATCCTCTCAAGCACATCAAGAACCTCCGTGTTAATTTGAAAATTCGGAGCTCGAAAACCCTTAGGCGTCTCTCCAGTTATCTTTTCTAACAAACTTCGATTCCTTTTCTCCATCTTTTCTAACTCATCAAAGGGAATCTTAGTGAAGTCCCGGTGCATGTACCCATGAGAAGCTATCTCGTGACCTAAATCATGAATTTCTTCAACAATTTCTGGAAAGGCCTCGGCAACTTCGCCTAACACGAAGAAAGTTGAGCTTACGTGATAATCTTCAAATATCTTCAAAATGCTCCGAAGAGGTTTAAAGAAGGTTCCCTTAGGAAGCTTATAATCATAGTATTTTAGGATCTCCTCTTCTCCAGGAGGCCACAAGTCATGATAGATTTCTTCAACATCAACGGTGAGGCTCATCAATACTCTTAACCACTAGTTTCCACTTCTATCTATGCGCCGCACATCTTCCATTTACAATTTCAAATATGGCTTCTTTTGGGCTCTTCAACGCTTCAATTTTGAAGAAGCCTTTGATATCTCCAATGTCAGTATGCATGGCACGCTTATCTCCGACGCTGAAAAGGATGGGCAATCCCTTGTCGACGACCTTGATCTCGGGATTAACTTTTCCGGTCGTATGAAGGATAATAGCCTCCTTAACGATTTCTGCCAACTCTAAAATTGTTATTGGCTTAGGATGGAACAAATTGAAGATGTGCCTTTCTGAAGTTTCTGTGCCTGTTCCTTCATCCATGATTTCTTTTATGCGCGAATGAAAAGCTTTGCAAACGTCGTCTATAGCTATGTAGAGCATGGGTCGATACATGCTGTGCAGGTATGGTGTTATCGGTTTTCCTTTCAGTCCATTTGTTATGAAAATGTTGGCCGCAGCTTTTTCGGGCATATGCTCACCTAGGACGGTGCCCAACCTCATTATATTATAGGTCTTTTCGCTAGCTATATCATCATAAAAGCGCATAAGCCCTTCCTGAATCATTTTAGACACAACGTAGAGTTTGGCCCTATCCTCCACCTTGTCTGGACGATAACCAAACGAAACGTCTATTACTCCGCCGTATTCTCGCTCACCGAAAACGTGCCAAGTACCAGTGAGAATGAGTGCTGAAGTTTCAGGAGTCTCTTTAACAAGCCTGCATAGGTTCTGGGTGCCAAGAACATTCACTTCATACGCTCGCTCCTTCACCTCATCGATAGCTGGAATCTGAATGATAGCCGTGTGAATCACAACCCTCGGCTTTCCAAGCTTATCTCTAACCTCGTCAAATCGTGTTATGTCACAGGTTCTATGCTCAACATCAACATCCTTCAACAACGGAGGAGCAGGAACAACATCAAACGTAACCACATCATAATAACGACTCAAATGCCCGGCAAGTGCTGATCCCACAAAGCCAGCGCCAATAATGGCTACGTCATAAGGCCTCAATCTCACCGCCTCAAATTAGTCTTTCACAAACGAGCGAGCTTGTAAACTTTGTGGATACTTCCATCCAGGAGACTTGAGCAACGCAAGGTTTTGAGGCAACGCCTCACCAAAGCTCGTGTATTCAACGTCAAACGTGAAGGCTATCCCATTGGCGCTCAACAATTCATGGGCTCTAACAAAGGTCATGCCACTTTCCAACAAAGGCTCCAATATTGCTTTAATGTATTTTTTTCGCCCCATTCTCCAAACATGCATGCAGATCGCAGCCCCCACTGATTTACTGCATTCTGACGTCCATTTAGCAACAAGCTCCTCGGGTTTAAAGTGCATAAGATCCAGCCCATGGGTATCCAAAGGAGATACAACAGGAATGACCAGAGCCCTGAACCCGTTTGGACGATACTTCACCAAACCATACTCAGAACTGTCATAATCCATGTTTAGATCTTCGCAAGCTAAGTAGGTCGCCCTATTCCGAACCAAGAATGGAGCCCGAAAGCCTCTAATTTCTTGGTATTTACTGAGAACCGTGATACTTTTTAGGATGTCTTCTTTCGCTTCTGCACGACTCACTTCAGAGAAGTCACCGTGAGCATAACTGTGGGAACCGATTTCATGGTCATGTTTACATATTTTCTGAAGTATTTCCGGATGCTTTTCAGCAACTCTACCAGTGATAAAAAAGGTTGCGTGGACACCATGCTCAGAAAGTGCTTCTAAAATGTTATCAATATGCTTGTGAACATTAAACGAAAGCCTTTCGCTCACTCCTCTTATAATCCACATTTCTAACCCTCAAATCATTCCCAGTTTGCCATCGAGGTAACGTATTTCTCGATTTCTTTATCCTTCTGAAAAGCCTTGATTTCCGCCGGGACTCCGTAAGCCACCGCTTTAGGTGGTATGTCTTTTGTAACTACTGATCCTGCGCCTATTAGCGCGTATTTTCCTATGGTTACGCCTGGTAAGATCTTTGTTCCCGCACTTATTCGAACATAATCCTCAATTGTAGCTCCGTTGAGACCTTGTCCGAGAATTATCTTTTTGTTGTCAAGAAATACGCATCCGGGTGCTATGAACACCCCGTTTCCTATCCTCACCGACTGAGCAACGTAACATTGACTTTGTATCATCGACCCGCTTCCCACCCTGATGTATCCATCCAGAATCGCTTGTGTTCCAACGATGCAGTTATCTCCAATGGTTACATGCTCCCTAATCAATACGCTATGCCCGGTGCGTAAGTTCTTCCCGACGACCACATGTCTGTAAATAGTTGAGCCAGACCGTATTATTGACCCTTCGCCTATCTTTGTAACAGGTTCCTTTACTATCAAGTCTGAAACCTTTGGGCTGGTTGCAGAAAAATCCGCTTTCTGAAGTTCAAGTTTAGATGGATGCCCGATTATGCAGCGGCTACCTATGACGCAATTGTCTCCTATAACTGAGCCGGACAAGATTTCAGCAAATCGACCTATGCTAACGTTATTGCCTATCTTCGCCTCATCGTCCACGTAAGCTTTAAATCTCATTCCCGGTTTTCCGCCCAAGCTAAAATCTCACTGCTCGCTATCCTAGATTTTCAACGAAGTCCCTGACACCAGTTACAATGTGGTCCATTTCATCCTTCGTTAGCGATGCGTACATAGGTAAAGTAAGAACTTGCTTAGAAATTTTTTCGGTCATCGGCAGTTCTCCACCTTGAAACCCAAATTTCTCTTTATAGAACCCTGTTAAATGCACTGGAGAGAAATACACCTTGGTCATCACACCTTTTTCAGCCAAGTAGCCTTTAAGACCGTCTCTAGTTTTCTCTCCATCCCTAGCCCTTACAGTATACATTTGATAAACGTGGAAAAATCCCTCAGGAGGATTAGGTGGCTCAATCTTGCTCAGGTTCGACAGGCTCTTCGACATGTAAGCGGCGTTTCTCCTCCTCATCGCTATGACCTTGCCCAGCTTTTCAAGTTGGGAGACTCCGAGAGCCGCAATTATGTTGCACATGCGCCAGTTGTATCCTAAAGCCACATAATCCATAACCTTTGCTGACGTGAAATAATTCTCTGTTTCAAGCCTGCCATGAGACCGTATAAGCTTTAACCTTTCGTAGACGTCACGTTGGTCGGTCGCGATCATCCCGCCCTCTCCCGTGGTAATCACCTTGTTCCCACAAAAACTGAACATAGCTGCATCACCAAACGACCCTACACGCTTTCCATCGACTTTAGCCCCAAGAGATTCAGCAGCATCCTCCAAAAGCAACAGCTTATGATCTTCAGCTATTTCCTTCAGCTCCCTGATTTGGCAAGCTGAACCTCCATAATGGATTGGCATTATAGCCTTCGTCTTCCCCGTAATTCTCTCTTTCACATCTTCAGGATCCAAACCACACGTTTTCTCCTCTATGTCCGCAAACACCGGTTTAGCATTTACGAAAAGCACCGAGTTGGCCGTAGCTATGAAAGTGAAGGAAGGAACAATCACCTCGTCACCTTCCTTTATTCCGTAGGCCAATAACATAGCATGCAAGGCGGAGGTGCCTGAGTTGAAAGCTGCCACGTATTTCTTTCCAATGTACTCTGCAAGCATGGTTTCAAACTTTTCCACGTTAGGCCCAATCGCCCAGTACGACCCTTGCATAATAACCTCTAACACGTGATTAACGTCTTCTTCATCCCAGTAAATCTTGTAGAAGGGGACTCTCCAGCTCCGCATCTTAGGTTTTCACTTTTCGCCTATTTTTCCGCTTGCTTTTTCCCTTTTTCCCAGGGTTCCCTGATACTATATCACTCGCTCCGCTTTGTTTCTGACCATATTTGGCTACCGAAATTTCCATAGTCAGCTTCATCAACTGGCTATGTAGCTCAGATATTCGATAAGAAATATAGAAAAACGCGAGTATGAAGAAGAAGAATCCTGTTGCCATTACAGCAGATACTAGTTCTTCCGTGCCAAATAATATTAGAAACAGTGAAAACAAAGCCGGCACCCCAGAGAACAAGCCTAAGACAACTCCAGTTATGAACCAGAAAACGAAACCTTTGCCCTCAATCTTTCGTTTTTTCAAGAGGTAAAAATCCATAGCTAATATGAATAGGGCGAAAAAAAGACCGATTAACGAGTAATTGCTTACCATTTGACTCCGTCACCCACTGATTTGTGCAAGTAGGGTAGTTATAAGCCTTAAGGGGTAAACCAGCAGTTTGCCCAACGGGTAACTCTTAGACCGCCCATATCTCCGCGGAAGCACCTCAATAGGCACCTCCTTCATCCTTAGGCCATTCTTTGATGCAAGCAATGTTTCTACGACCCAAAAAACTGAATCCTCTATGTATCTTCTTTCCAAATAAATCGGCAACAAGGTTTCAATGGCCTTCCGATTCCAAGCTCGCATCCCCGAAGTGATATCTGTTATCTCCATCTTCCGCAATAAAGACACAAGCGTCGAAGAAAATACTCTTCCACTCTCCTTTACTAATGAGCAGTTCTCACTGTTGATCGTTAGGTAACGCGAACCCACAGTCATATCCACCCCATCATCAACCAGTGGATCCAGCAGTTTCGAAATTTCCTCAGGTTTATGCTGCCCATCCGCATCTATCTTCACCGTGCAATCATAGCCTTGCCGTGCAGCAACCAAATAACCAGTCTGTATGGCGATGCTGCCCCCGCAGTGGAATGGTAGCGAGACTACGTCTGCCCCTGCTTCCCTAGCTTTTTGCGCAGTTCCGTCTTCGGAACCGTCGTCGATAACAACAACCTTGAAGCTTGGGTACAAGGCAAGCGTGGACTCTACAACTTCCCCCACTGTTTTCTCTTCATTGTACGCGGGGATCATAACCAAAACTTTACGTGACACCCTACGCACTAGCCATCAACAGTTTTCTTTTCTCAGTGAGTTTGCACTTTTCAATGAACCTGGGTACACCCACCCTTGGATCCATCGCCTTACAACCTAACAGATTCCTCATCTCTGAAACATCCGCAAAAATCCCATACTCCCCGTTCTGCGAAGATTTGTGGACAACTTCAGTACGTGGAAAACTTTCACAAACCATCTTGGCAACTTTGTTGATGGATAAGCCTACTCCCGAACCCACATTAATAACCTTATGATAAGCCGCAACATTACCCAACGACTTGATGAAGGCGTCCACAACATCATTCAAATGCACAAAATCTCGGAGCTGCCCGCCCCCATTTATGACCAAAGGCTTACCTTCAAACGCCATCCTAACAAACGCAGAAATGACGCCTTGCTCCATCAAAAAATCTCCATAAACATTAAAGACCCTAAGAACCGTTGTGCTGATGCCATAATCCTCCGCATACCCACGAATAAGCGACTCAGCAGCCAACTTGTGCCACCCATAAATATTCGTAGGCCTCGGCTCCACCCCCTCATCAACCTCCGGCTCCACAACATCACCATAAACCGCCGCAGTAGACGGAAAAACCAAGTGCTCAGCATCAACAATTCTCATCGCTTCTAACACGCTGTGAACACTTGAAACATTTAGACTGAAGCTCCTGTTCGGATTTTTTCTACAATCTGAAATTGACGCTAACCCAACCATGCTAATGACTTTGGAAACCTCTTCTTTTCGCATAACGTTCAAAAGCCTGTCAGAGTCAAAAACATCTCCCTTAAAACTCACAACATTTCCAACTCTCTTATCCGTAGCATTAACATCATAAACCACAATTCTAGGCAGAGCAGTTTTCGCCAAAGTCTCCACAATATGTGAACCTATGAAACCAGCACCACCCGCAACGAGTATGTTCTCAGTCAACGCCATTCACCTGAATACACTTCATCCTTGGTTGACCGCCGTCACACCGAGAAAACGTACGAAGCCTAAATCATGCTTCCATCTCGAAGCACTCACGTTTCCCAATTTCTCAGCAATCCCACAAACTTCATCAGCGATTTCGCGGCCAATTCTCATCGCAGCTTCCAAGAAACTAGGCTCAAGGGTCTTCAAGATCTTAGCAAGAATATTTGAGATTATTTTGGCGAGAATGCGGCTTCTAACCTTCTCTACGCAACGTATGGTCAGGTCTACGATGCTTCGTTCTACCTTCGATAAAGTTTTGAACCAAAGCCTCTGTCTGACGGCTTTAGCCCTAGTTTTCATTAACCCCTGCCTAGTCAGCAATGAACCGTTTCTCCTCTCACTCTTCAGCAAGATTCCCGCAGCAACGAGAATCCAACCACTTGTAATTAGAAACGGGCGTAATTTAAACATTACTTCAGAAGATTATATAACTAAGTTCTAGTGTGTCAGAAACGGGTTCCGTTGTATTCTACGTTGTTGTGCATCGTTTGATTCAAACCTTCCTCTTTTCATATTTAACAACTAACTTCTATTCCAAAACACCCGCAACCTGAAACACGATTCTGAACCACAGAGAAAAACACACATGCATCAGAGAAAGATTAGATGAGGTAGAAAAAAAAGATAGGATGTTCCCGGCTGGCAGTTCACCAACACAGGCTCGCATCTGCGTTACTAGGGGACAGAGAAACTACCACTGTCAATCGTTTTTCCCTCTTTATTAGTAGTCCACCAAACTCCTGAATAGCTTGGTAAGTCGGTTATTATGGCGAAATCAGCGTTCCACTCTCCATCCCATATCGGCTTATTCCTTGTCTGCCAAATGATCCCAGTCGGCTTCGGATCCCACAAACAACGCCAACCCTTCGGTTTGATAATTCGCCTTATCCTTGCTCCAAAGACTGACACATGAAAATCATATATTCCATCAGTATTGTTTCCACTGTTGGTGACATTAAAAAATGTCCGGTATCCCTTCCACCTCTTCTCATATTCAGGCTTGCTAATCTCCACGGAATCAGCAAACACCGGCTGAACAACGAACGCTTCAACCACAAGCAAAGACAGCAACACAAGGACAGAGAACGCTGTAACACGTAGCATTTTTCTCATTTCTCTCACCTCCGTTACCTTAGAACATTAGCTCTCGTTTTCTTCAATTCTACTTTTAACTCTTTATAGATGATAGTTCTAGAAAAAACCTAAAGCAAACACGAAGAGTCCCACTACAATCTTTGCATACATGCCTCTTTTTTGAAGCTTTTGCGTTCGCGCACATAGAAAAAAGGGGGAAGTAACCTGAGGAAGTGTTTCAGTTGTTTATGGCAAATACCAGACTGCCCATTGATATACAAATGAACTCCAGTTGCCTACACCCACCCAGAAATTCGTCACGGCTTTCCTCGAGTGCCCAGGCTTGATGGTGCCCAGCCATGTAACATAACTGTCTTGCCACATTTCATCCGAGTTCCGGATGCACACAAGTTGCGCAAGCTCAACTGGATCTGTCACAGTATGCAGGACGCCCCCTTCATCATAATACCGGAGCTGCAACACTTCGACTAGGTAAACTGCTTCAGTCAATGGAATACCTCCGATGTTTTCAATATCCCAATGGTTAAGAACCATCCAGGCGGCTCCACCTTCAATCTTATGCCAGTTGGCGTGCGTCCAATCTCCCTCCTGATAATGCGTGTTATAGACGGCCTTAACATACCCTGAAAAGTCTGTAGCGCTTGCAGGAATTATGTTTATGGCAAACAGTGCAATCAACACTCCTGAGAGAAGACAAGAAAGTCTCAGTTTCATAGATCTTTCACCTCCTTTCTCCTTCTAAAATGCACATCTGGTGTATCAAGCAATATACGCTTAAGACTTGTGAAACTATCTTCTACTGCATGCACCTATTTTCCGAACTTGTAGGATTACCTGCAGGATTTTTAATGTTAAAAGCAACAAATTCAACATCAAAATAATCTATGCATGCAAAGTAGAACTATTTTACATAAGAATATATCAGCAACAGAAATATTGATTATCCTCCACAACAATACTAAGAATCAAAGAGAATGGAGAGAATTAAATGCGCAAATACTCAGTGTTAATGATGTTAGGGCTCCTTTCAATGCTACTGATTGGATTGCAACTCTCAGCTTCACCAACAACCGCGTCAGCAATAGAGGCTGGACAAGTAAAGTTCGAACCCAAATTCTTCCGCCTTGACAACCCAGAACCAGTCATAGTCCACGTAAAGTTTCCGCAACCATACGAAAGAAACACAACGGATATAGACCCATCCACAGTTCGGTTAGAAGGCTCTATTCCACCATTGAACACTTGGACAACACGTGCTCCCCCGGAATTCATCGCTGAGTTCAACGGAGGTGCAGTGGCATCTATAATCTGGGCAAAAATATACCACATGGGAATAACAACACCAAAACCTTGGGCTCCCACGAAAGTAGAACTGGAGATTTCCGGCAAACTCTTCGACGGAACCGAATGGCACGGCATCGGCGAAATCAAAATACTGATACCAGAAACCTAGACAGCAACCGACACTTCAATAATAGACCTCTATCATGAAAGGAAAACGCAGACAACGACACGATAAAGGCAATATTTCCCTAATCTCTAACCTAAACAACATCCGTATACATGCATCTGTTTTATAGAATTTAATACGATAACTTTTATATGGTCGCACGGTTAGACTATAGGATGAGCGAAAATGAGAAAGGGGACTCTTGTCTATTCAGTGATTCTTCTCGCCATTCTGACAAGTTTAGTAGCATTTTCGCCAGCAGGCGCAACAACCATAACTGGTAGCGCTAAATTCAACCCGAACAGGATAGATTTGTCTCTGCCCGCTCCGAGTGTGGTAAAGGCATCAATAAGATTTGAGAGCGGCCAGGATGCACAGGTAAGATGGATAAATGTTTCCACTATATTACTCGAAGGTTCGCTTCCTCCTGACAACACCTACTTTAGCACAATTAACACTCTCGTTGCCGAGTTCGACGGAACTGGAGTTGTAAACATCATATGGGGCAAAATCACTCACATGGGAGCCCTTGCACCACCCTATAAGATCTGGCTCACAATAACCGGAAATCTGGAAGACACGTATGGTGGAACACCTTTCTCAGTTACAGGCACCATCAGAATCGAAGTTCACCATTCTCCGCCGCCACCCTAGATCAAGAGTTCATCTGCTCTTACAATCTCTAATTAAGTTCGATGCATCATAGTGTTATAGAACATAGTTACTGTAAGGTTAATCTGAATGTTATAGAGAATAGTTAATACAAGGTTTATCTGCATGCATAGTGAGAGGAGGGAGACTAGCGTATGCGCTGTCAACGATTTCTACTGACTCTGCTGCTTCTAACGTTGTTCTCAGCAACGCTCATAGCATGGCTTATTGTTCCAGCTGCAGCAGACACCCTCCAAGTGCCGCATGAATACCCAACTATACAAGCCGCTGTGAACGCAGCTGGAACTGGAGACATAATAGAAGTTGATGCTGGAACGTACCTTGAAAACGTCGTAGTAAACAAAACAGTAACCATAAAGGGCGACAGCGCCACGAGTACTGTCGTTGATGGCGGCGGCAACGATGTAGTCTTCAACATACAGGAAGATAATGTGGAATTATGTGATTTGACAATTCGTAACGGGGGAAGCTACAGCGGCGTCACCATTTACTATCCTTTCAACGGTTTGACAATCTGCAATACCCGAATTATAGATAATGTTGTTGGCGTCGTCGTATCCGAGGCAGACGGCAATGTAATCGAAGACAATGTTTTCATCAACAATCAGATGTATGGCATCGATGTGACATATTCAATCAACACCATTATTAGAGATAACCAGATATCAGAAAGTGCTTATGGCATTGAAATTTCTGACACTTCAGGCAGTCAAGTTGTCAACAACACCATTTCTGATACTTCATATGGCGTATATGTGCCCTTCTCAAACAACAATAACATAAACACAAACACACTCGCCAGCAATTCTTGGAACATCTACCTCACATACTCAAACAGTAACATCATAGAATACAACAATGTGTCAGGAGGCACAGTAGGCATCCAAGTCATGTACTCAGAAGGCAACTCAGTCTTGAACAACACTGTAAGCAGCAGCTCTTACGGCATCTATCTAGGATATTGTGGTGCCAACACTGTCATCGGCAACACAGCATCACTGAACGATTGGAGCATCGAACTCTACAGTTCCGCCGGAAGCACAATCATTGAAAACCTCATAAACGATAACACTTGGGGCGCCTGGGTAGCAGAAAACTCTGATGGAAACAGTATCTACCACAACAACTTCATCAACAACGCGAAAGGAGCCTTCCAAGACCTGACCAGCTCAAACACTTGGAACACTCCCACAGCACCTTACCAAGGAAACTACTGGGACGACTACAAAGGCACAGACACTGACGGCGACGGCACAGGCGACACCTACCTGCCCTGGGAAGGCGTAGACTGGCACCCTTTAATGAAGCCTCTTGGAGTCTACCGTGACGTTGCTGTAATAAGTGTCACACCCTCCGACACTCAAGCATACGTTGGAGAAATGGTTAATATCACAGTCGTTGCAGAAAACCAGGGAACATCGGCAGAAACCTTCAATGTCACCGCAAAGTACGAAAACGTTACCCTCGGAATCTTTGGAACCATTGGAACACAGGAAGTTACAAACTTGGATCCTGAGCAAGACATTACTTTAACATTCATCTGGAATACCACAGACGTACAACCATGCGTTCACTATACAATCAAAGCTGAAGCAAGCCTTGTTCCTGATGAATTCGACACGTCGGATAACACTTACACCGACGGCACAGTGAAAATCAAAATGGAGGGAGACGTAAACGGCGACGGTTCCGTAGATGTTATGGATCTATCTATAGTTTCTTTGGCTTACGGAAGCTTCGAGGGAGAACCAGACTATAATCCAGATGCGGACTTGAACAAAGACGGAGTCGTGGACATGCGCGACCTAGCAACAGTAGCTATGAACCTAGGAAACACGTGCTAGTTGCATTCGCGCCTTCTATTTTCTCGAGGATTTGTATCTCCAAAAACCAAATACGATAATGATTATGGCTCCTGCACCGAATCCAACAACAGGAATCCACCATAAAGGCACGTTAGCTTCAGAAGGTTCTTGCTCATAGACACTCATAAGCGGATGGTAATCTATGCCTTGCCATGGCAGGTAGGTGTCACCTATTCCGTCGCCGTCAGTGTCTTCACCAACATAGTCACTCCAGTAATTGCCCTCCTGAGCCGCGTTGTGCCAACTATTCTGTGAAATCTCTATGTACACTTGATCTTTGTTATTGATGAAGTTATTATGATAAAAGGTGTTCCCGCTGGAATTTTGAATTGACAAGCCATATGTGCAGTTGAGCAGTGTGTTTTCATAGAAAGTGTTGTTGTGAGAGCTTTCGAGGTAAATGGCTCGCCAGTTGATTGAGAGTAACCGGTTTTTTCGGATGATATTGTTGTGAGACATGCGTATATCCATTCCCTCATCATTTCCTAAGATAGTTACGTTTTCTATGACGGAATGTGTTGTGGAGACTAGCAATATGCCTTGTTCATTACTGGTTAAATTCATGTTCTTTGCCATTATGTTCGTGGAATTAATCAACGCCACGTATCCTGCGTCATCTGGCACTTGTTTTTCATGCTGATTCACCCAGAAATACATGGGTTTTCCATCAACTATGTTAGAAGAATCTATGTCGTGGACGAAATGCGAAATGGAATCGCCCCACACCGCAAAATTCCACTTGTTGCCTGACATTTCATTGTTTTCAAGCAAGACATTTTGGGAATACCATAAAACTATTCCATATGTACCGTTCTGTACGCTGAAACCTCTGATTTCCACGTTGTCAGCTTCTACGCGGATAACAGTTCTGGTCTTGGCAACAACAGTCTTATCGGGTCCTTCACCAATAAGCTTGAGCGACTTTTTTATTATCAGGTTTTCAAAGTATGTTCCAGCTGCCACTTGTATGATGTCGCCCGGACCCGCATTGTCTATTGCCTGCTGAATTTGCACGTAGTCTTCGGGAACTCTAATTACATTTGGTTCTGCTGCCAAAGAAGACGTACCTGCAAGCCAAACAACTAGTAGGATACTTGCTGTCAACGCCATGAAGCAGTTAGGTTTCAATTTTTTCCGCCCTCTGATACTGCAGAGTATTTAGCTTTCTTAAAGATGCTTCCACTTTAGGATAGAAAAGCTATTTGCTTTGCACAAATGTAAACTCCGCGATTATTCGCGTTTGGTTTCATAGAAGATTGTTCTAACAAGATTTATACTCTTGAATTCTTCATGCATTAGATGATAAGTGGTTTAATTTGAAGATGAAACGTGTTGCTCAAACCGTTTATTTTATGACTATGATTCTAATTTTGTCAGCGCCGGCGATTCTATTTTCTTGTGCTGACGAAACGCGCAGTGTTAATGTGGTTAGCCTCCAAAACGCCGAATCTTCAGGAGATTTTGTTGAGCCTGTTATTTATCACGTATACTCTATAGATCGAGATTTCAACAACATTCAGGATCGTCTCGAAAGCTTGATTTTGCAAACGTTGCAGGTCAACGAGAGCGCGGTTTTACCTGTTGTAGTTACTCTGTATGGTTCTGTTTCGTCTCAAGACTTGGAATATTTCAGAGAGCTAGGTGGGAATATACAGCATGTCTACGATCATGTGACATATGGTTTTGCAGGAGAAATTCCTGCGTCTAAGATATCATTGTTTGCAAGTCTGGAAAGAGAGAAACTTTCTATGATTGAATATGACTTGCCTCTTCGCTATCATTTGGACGTCAGTACTCCTCTCATTCGGGCAAGGCCTACTGTGTGGAACACGTATGGCTACATGGGATCTCCAAACCAATCTATCGCCATCCTTGACACAGGCATTGATGACTCCCATCTCGACCTTGGGCCATATCAAAACCTAAATTTTTCAAGCAAGATGGTGGGCTGGTATGATGCAACCTCTGATAATTCGTTGACGCCGGAAGACTATGGAGAACATGGAACCCACGTTGCAGGCATAGCAGCTGGAACGGGAACGACAAACAATCTGCAAGGATCGGGTAATATACAAACCACATTCACGTATGTTTTGCCCCCGGTTGGATATGGCTACATGGACATTATTGATGTAATGAACCCAGGAGTTATCGAATTAAATGTTAGGTGGGATGGAACCAACGACGTGTTGCTAAGGTTGTATGATCCTTCTGGAGAATGGGTTACACAAACTAGTGGAAAAAGCCAGCCGTTAATCTTAACTTACAACACGACTGACACGCCTTATCCGACAGGACGTTACGAAGTTCTTGTGGGCAACTTGGCGGGTCCATCGGGCACTCCGTTTTCATGCATAGAAACCTATCCTTATGAAGGACGTAGCGACGGCTATAACCTCTTCAGCGGAGTTGCACCCAACTCCAAGCTTGTGGGTGTTAAAGTGTTTGATAACACAGGTTCTGGAACATTTGCAACTCTTTTGGATGCAATGGATTGGATAATTGAAAATCGCCAAACTTATCACATAGTTGTTGCCAGCATGAGCTTATCACTAGAAGATGGCGCAACTGATACCACGCTTGACCTGAAAGCAGACACTATGGTGCAGAATGGAATTGTAACTGTAGTTTCAGCGGGCAACGATTATCCAGATTATACTGTAGGCTCGCCTGGAACTGCTGCTTATGTCATAACAGTTGCGGCTACTAATGATCTAAACGGCGTTACCTCGTATAGTAGTAATGGAGACCAAGCAAAAAATGAGTATGGATTAGTTAAGCCTGATGTTGCTGCTCCGGGTGGAACTTTTGATCCAGCCTATGGAAATCGTATTATTTCAGCTGATAGTAATGATGTAGACGGCGCGTACAGTGGTTTTTCGGATCAGAATGTAGATGATTATCAACAGATGGGGGGCACATCTATGTCTGCACCTCATGTTGCTGGGTTGGCTGCCTTGGTTGTTCAAGCCTTGGGCAGTTGGAACTGGACTTTTGAAGAGGCGTTGAAGGTGAAAATGTTGATTGGTATGACTGCTTCTGAAACGCAGAAAGGAGAGGGTTCAAACGTGCCTCTGTTAAATCGTGGAGAAAAGGATAGCAAGGAAGGGTATGGGCGGGTTAACGCGGATGCTGTTATAGAAGCTGCAACTATGAACTATAGCGTAGGGGAGGAAGTTAATGGCACGTTTGGTTCTGGATCTTCAGATAAGAAAGTTTGGGCTCGACAAGTTCATTTAACAACAGGCTCCAAATATGTGTTCAATTTGACTGTTCCAGTTGACGCAGATTATGACCTTTTTGTATATAATGGTACGGCAGACAGTTACGGGCAACCAGTTATCTTGACCAAAAGTGTTAATGCTTCTTTGGGTGCAGACGAGATTATGCAGTTTGCTCCTAACGCTTCAGGCACCTATTATATAGTGGCTAAGTGGGTGAGCGGTGAAGGTACATTCACCTTGTCCAGTGCCACATCTATTTTGCGTGATGTAGCTGTGACCGATGTAACGGTGTCGGATACGGCGGTGTATGTCGGGGAAACCGTGAACATTACCGTGGCTGTACAGAATTATGGAGGTGTCCCTGAAAGTTTTGATGTAACGGTTTTTTACAATAGTACTGTTATTGAAGTGAGAAATGTAAGTGATCTTGCGGTTGGAGCATCTGAAGTTTTAACCTTTAGCTGGGGCACTTCTGGAGTGCAGCCTTGTACCAAAAACTACACAATAAAAGCTGAAGCTAGTGTCGTGTCTGACGAGTCTAATATATCTAATAATGTCCTGATCGACGGAGATGTTAAAGTTAAGATGCAAGGAGATGTGAACGGTGATGGCATTGTGAACGTTTTAGATTTGTCTGTTGTTTCTATGTCCTATGGGAGTTTTGAAGGAGAACCAGACTATAATCTAGATGCGGACTTGAACAAGGACGGAGTCGTGGACATGCGCGACCTAGCAAAAGTGGCCATGAACCTTGGAAACACTTGCTCATGATTTTATTTAATGGTTGTATAGAATATTTTTCGAGCTAGTTAGTTGTTTGCTGCTTATAGGTTATCCAAAACATGTTGAGCATCTGTGAGGAGGATGTCTGCGGCTTCAATGGTTATATGCTTGCCAGATTGGGCTTTTAGCTGATTAATGAATGCTTTGAGCATTTTCTTTGCCACTTCGGGTTTTCCTTGTTCAATCTTCTTTTGGGCAGCGTACAGCTTGTCTATTAGACCTGACGCAACGTCCTCTTCATCAATATAGCCTAAGTCATAGAACTTTTCTACAAGGCCGATCAAGCTGTCGATTGTCGCTATTACGTTGAATTCGACTGTTTCAGTGGCGGAGTTTCCAGCGTTATCTACAGCAGTAACGGTCAATGTGTGTAGTCCCAAGCTGAAGGTGAAAAGCTCAATTAAGTCACCGTTCTCAACAGTTATTCCGTCTAACGTTGCGGAGATTGATGCTACTCCAGATTCTGTGTCAACAGCGTTGAAATCAAGAGTTATACTCTCTGAATGTAGGTAATCTCCGGCTACTGGTTCGTTGATTGTGATTGTTGGTGGTGTCACATCTACTCCTGAAATCTCGGTGAAAACAGCCGTTAACGAGTGATCGTCATTCATGGTAACTGTGTAGGGGTCGGCTGAACCAACATCAACACCATCTAGAAGCCAGTGGTCCAGCAGCCAACCACCATCAGGAATAGCATCAACAGGAACCCCTAAACCCTCATCATACAGGTGAACGCCAGGAGCAGGAACAGTAGTACCAGAACCAACAACGCTGATGGTCAAAGTATATTGGGTTGGAGGAATCTCAGTAAAGACGGCAGTTAACGTGTGATCGTCATTCATAGTGACCGTGTAGGGATCAGCGGAACCGACGTCAACACCATCAAGAAGCCAGTGATTCAGCATCCAACCACTATCGGGAATAGCGTCGACGGGAACCCCTGAGCCCTCATCATGTTGGTAGGTGCCAGGGGTGGGAACAGTAGTACCCGAACCAACAACACTAATGGTTAGAGTGTACTGGGTTGGAGGAAGCTCACCAAAGACAGCTGTCAACGTATGATCAGTATTCATGGTAACCGTATAGGGATCAACCGAGCCAACATCAACACCATCGAGCAACCAGTGATCTAGCATCCAGCCACTGTCGGGAATTGCATCGACTGGAACTTCTGAGCCTTCATCATAGAGGTAAGTGCCGGGAGAAGGCTCGGTAGTACCTGCCCCAACAACATCGATAGTCAATTCATACTGAGTTGGAGGAAGTTCGACGAAAACAGCGGTTAGGGTGTGATTGGCATCCATGGTAACCGTGTAAGGGTCAGCAGAACCAACATCAACACCATCCAGAAGCCAATGACTCAACTCCCAACCACTATCAGGAATAGCGTCAACTGGAACCTCCGAGCCCTCATCATAGAGGTGAACGCCAGGAGCAGGAACAGTAGTACCAGAACCCACAACGTCGATAGTTAAGGTATATTGTGTCGGCGGAGGCGTGGAGAAGTATCCGCCTGTCGTGTCGTGAGATATCGGATCTCCACTAGAATCTAGGAGAATGGAATCGTATAAGGGTAGGTCGGATTCTCCGGTGTCTAATACGTTGAAGGTTACGGTGAAAAGGTTTCCGCTACCGCTCACTCCAGGATACTTGCCTAAGGTGACACAGGCAACATAAGCATAATCGTCGTCGATGATGTATGTGAAGTATGTTCCCACAGGGGACGTAGTTTGATCTTTTATGAAAGGGCCTTCTTCGACATCAAATGGTCCCAGAACAGTCTTGTTGAAGCCCAGTTTAACCTCATACGCGAAGAGATCCTCAACGTTTTGGATATTTATGTTGAGGGTGAAGGAATCACCAGGACCAGCACTGACCACAGAAGGATCAACATACATCAGAACCGCTGAAACCTCAGTAAAGACAGCGGTTAACGAGTGATCGTCATCCATAGTAACCGTGTAAGGATCCGCTGAACCAACATCAACACCATCAAGCAACCAGTAATCCAACATGTAACCACTGTCGGGAATAGCATCAACAGGAACCCCTAAACCCTCATCATGCAGGTAGCTGCCGGGAGAAGGATCAGTAGTGCCTGACCCGGTAACACTGATAGTTAGAGTGTACTGAGTTGGAGGAATCTCAACAAAATAGGCAGTTAAAGCATGATCAGCATTCATAGTAACCGTATAAGGATCACCAGAACCAACATCAACGCCATCCAGAAGCCAATGACTCAACTCCCAACCACTATCGGGAATAGCATCAACAGGAACCCCTAAACCCTCATCATACAGATGGGTGCCAGGAGCAGGATCGGTGGTTCCGGAGCCAACAACCCCAATAGTTAGTTCATACTGGGTTGGAGGAATCTCAGTAAACACTGCAGTCAAAGTGTGATTGTCATCCATGGTGACTGTATAGGGATCAGCGGAACCAACATTAACACCATCCAGAAGCCAATGGTTCAACTCCCAACCACTATCAGGAATAGTGGCAACAGGAACCTCCGAGCCTGCATCATACTGGTGGGTGCCAAGAGAAGGATTAGTAGTGCCTGATCCAACAACCTCAATCGTCAAAGTATACTCAGTTGGCATCTCAACGAAGACAGCTGTTAAAGTGCGATTATCATTCATGATGACCGTGTATGGGTCAGCAGAACCAACATCAACACCGTCAAGAAGCCAATGACTCAACTCCCAACCACTATCAGGAATGGAGGCAACCTCAACTTCTGTCCCTGCGTCAAAGGTGTAAGTGTCTGGGGATGGAACAGTGGTTCCAGAGCCGACAACGCTGAGGGTTAGAGTGTATTGGATTGGAGGAATCACAACAAAATAGGCGGTTAACGTGTGATCAGCATTCATGGTAACCGTGTACGGATCAGCAGAACCAACATTGACGCCATCAAGCAACCAGTAATCCAACATGTAACCACTATCAGGAATGGCATCAACAGGAACCAGCGTACCCTCATCATACAGGTGAACGCCAGGAGCAGGAACAGTAGTACCAGAACCAACAACGCCAATCGTGAGCTCATACTGAACTATTGTCTCAATAAAGACGGCGGTTAAAGTGTGATCATCATCCATAGTAACTGTATAAGGGTCAGCCGAGCCAACGTTAACACCATCCAGAAGCCAATGACTCAACTCCCAACCACCATCAGGAATAGCATCAACAGGAACCCCTAAACCCTCATCATACAAGTGAGTGCCGGGAGCAGGATCGGTAGTACCAGAACCAACAACGCCGATAGTTAAAGTGTACTGGGTTCCACCGATGTTGCTGAAGAATCCGCTTTCCTTGATTAGCTCTCCTTCCGCATCTCCCTTAGTTTCTCCTATGCCGTTTATGATGTATGTGAATGACCAGTCAATGTCCAAAGTTGTCTCCGCTTCAGCTTGTACATGGAATGTGAATGTGGATAGCCAACCGTTGCCTTGGGCACCGGGTGCGGGTCCACTGCTTGTTGTACCAGCCATGATGTCTCCCCAATCCTGATCTATGAGTGCTGTTGGCGTGAGGTTAGGCTGGGGATAAGCCCCCCCATTCGCAGCCACAGTATAGGTGTTCACAAGGTTGTCCTTCATAGTTAGCTGGGTACCTAAAACAGAAGCAACCTGGTTCTCCTCGCTATTACTGTCATCTTCAATCAAAACTGCGTAACCTGCCGTAAACTTTGATCCATCAGCAACGTTCACTATTTTCTGGCCTGAAGCAGCATCCGCAGTTAGAAGACCCCATGGTCCTACTCTAGGAGCAACTAGGAAGTCACCCCATATAACCGTGGCATCTATGTCCAACACAGAGGGCTCCCACTTCATGTAAACCTGCCAGGCATAAACATCAGTGCCTTCATTAAAGTCGGCGTCAGAAATCATTATGTCAACTGTGAAGCTGTTGCCTGGCGTCAAGCCTGAATCAATAACGCTTGGAGGGTCCACATATATGGTTGGGAGGACGGCAGCTTGTGCCAAGTTTGTGTGGGGCAAGGGGCTGCTGGCAAATATATTGATGAAAACGAATGTAAGGACTAGAAAGAGTAGGGGCCATTTTAGGAGACGAAGTTTCAATTTTGTTACCACTCTCCTTATCTCTTCAAGTTACATCTTATTAGGGGGCGATTTAAGGATTTCTCTGTAAAAGGAATATTCTGCTTCTATCTCGCAAACGCTAGCTTCGCAGGGTACTTCGGTTGTTTTCGTTTGTGTTTGCTCCACCAGATGTAGATGATGACTCCTATTAGAGCGATTTCTAAGGCAGCTCCAAAGGGAAACTCTGGTACAGCGCTGATGGTTACTGAGCCGTCAGTGGTGGTGTGCTCCATTCTATTGGCTAATCGTTTGTTGGTGAAGTCGTATCCGACAAGTTTTGTATCTGTGAGGTTTAGGCCTGTTGTTCCTGAAGTTCCATCTACAGTGAAAGTGATTGTGGCCAAGGTTCCGCTGCCTGATGCTCCTGCGGTGTCTCCGGTGAGAGTGCATGTGACCCAATATCGTCCGTGGGTTGCATTGTAGGTGTCGGTGTTGTTTAATACGCTGAAGAAAGTTGTGCCCGCGGATGACAGGAAGGTTCCTTGAGTAACGCTGCCATTGGTTAAGATGTTGTTTTTGTAGTAGAGTTTGAACTCCCAGCCGTAGAGGTCATCTACGCTGGCGATGTCTATGTCAACAGTAAATGGTGAAGAAGGATCAGATAAACTGGATGGACTCACACTCATTGTGCCCTTCTGATAAGCGGTTACGGTCACCCAAGCCTCGTACTCGTAGAAGTAGGCGGCGCCTCCACCGCCAGTACCACCTTCAACACGTAACCTAATGTCTGTTATGTCTGTCCAGCTCCACACTCCATCATTAGGTTCACTTTGGCTAAGCCACACCCTCTCTGGGCTCGTGTAGTCATAGTCTACACCAGACCCGATCCAATCCTGCAATACAACCGGGCCGGCAGTTCCTACGTAATAAACAATCCTGTAATTCTCCCCTGTGCCACCCTTTCCAGATTTATAATTCATCTTGAAGTCGACGAAGGCTATACCCTTTGTTGTAGGTGCTCCGCTTATGCTAAATGTTTTTACTTCTTCATATTCGCTTTTGTCATATGCTATCCGCGCATAAGTAGCGGTACTGCCATCGTAGGCATCTGCTGGATCATCAACGCCAGCATCTGCAACATGAGCCGTTGGACTAGAATCATATGTAGCCATTGCTGGGCTTGCGTAAGCTACGTTAAGGAATAGAAGCGTTAATGTTCCATAAAGAACAAGTAAAAAGATTAAACATTTTTTGATCTTATTCAACACTTATCCTCTCTCTCTTTCGTAATGTTATTAGGGAAAAATCACATAAAAACGTTATGCAGATCAGTTCTATGTCTCTCTCCTATTCAGCACAAAGTTGTCTTCTTACAAAAATAAAAAAGGGTATTGGGGTTTTACTAGTAGTTTGCGTAGACTCCGTATTGAAGGGACACCAACGTTAAGTCGATGACGTTAACATAGCCATCGTTGTTTATGTCTTCTGGGCCTTCATATCCGGGTCCAGACTCGACTTTTAGCGCTACAGAAGACAGGTCGAAT
This sequence comes from Candidatus Bathyarchaeota archaeon, assembly GCA_030608565.1. Taxonomy (GTDB): domain Archaea; phylum Thermoproteota; class Bathyarchaeia; order Bathyarchaeales; family Bathyarchaeaceae; genus SOJZ01. The sequence goes on from JAUWDY010000005.1 coordinate 51,726, forward strand.
ATGTCAACAGCGCCATCTGCATTCAAGTCTTCATCCTTCGGTAGAAGGAAGTAGCCGCTTTCCTTGATTAGCTCTCCTTCCTCATCTCCCTTAGTTTCTCCTAAGCCATTTATGAGGTATGTGAATGACCAGTCAATGTTCAAAACTGTCTCCCCTTCAGCTTGTACATAAAATGTGAATGTGGATAGCCAACCGTTGCCTTGAGCACCGGGTGCCGGTCCATGACTTGTTGTACCAGCCATGATGTCACCCCAACCATGATCTACGAGCGCCGTTGGCGTGAGGTCAGGCTGAGGATAAGCCCCCCCATTCGCAGCCACAGTATAGGTGTTCACAAGGTCGTTCAACATAGTTAGCTGGGTACCTAAAACAGAAGCAACCTGGTTCTCCTCGCTATTACTGTCATCTTCAATCAAAACTGCGTAACCTGCCGCGAACTTTGATCCATCAGCAACGCTCACTATTTTTTGGCCTGAAGCAGCATTCGCAGTTAGAAGACCCCACGGCCCCACTCTAGGAGCATCCAGAAAGTCACCCCATATAACCGTGTCATCTATGTCCAACACCAGAGGATCCCACTTCATGTAAACCTGCCAAGCAAAAACATCAGTGTGTAAATCGTAATCCGCATCATAAACATAGATATCGACGTAGAAGATCCCACCCGTTCTTCCAGTATAGTACGTAGGTTCAACTTTGAAGGATGGTGTGGTGTCTGTTGAACCGAAATTTATGAAGACTAGACTTAAGAGTAGTGAAAGAAGTAATGATATCCATAGGTTTTTAGTTACTTTCATTCATTCGTCACCTACTATTTTATTCATGTTCCCGTCCTTAAATAGATTTACCCAAAAAAAATTTGGGGGCTTCGCTTTAAGGTACAACGGCGAAGCTGAAGGTTTTCACCTTCTCTCCTGGCGACCAATAGGTTCCACTCCAACTATACCAAGCTTTAGCGCTCACATAGTATTTCCCAGCATCCGCAGGTACCAATGGCCCGAAATCCGCTGACAACTCAACTATTACAAGAGGTGTAACGACAACCTCATCCGTGCTCACAGTGGTCAACAACGTATCGTCGCGCATAATGTCGAACACTACCTTAACGTAGAGGTCAAGGTGGTCAAGGTTTTTCACCTTAGCATTAAGCGTCTGAATCGCATCTTCGTCTTTTGATACAACAAAGTGGTGGTGTTCTGGCCATGCGCTTCGTCTTACTACGTCAGCACGTGCAGTTGTATAGAAGTATCCGCCCGCTGTGTCGTGAGACATCGTTGTTCCAGTAGAATCTAGGAGAATAGTATCGTATAGAGGTAGGTCGCACGCTCCAGCATCCATGACATTAAAGGTTATACTGACCAGGACTCCGCTGCCGCTAATTCCAGGATATTTCCCTAAGGTGACGCAGGCAACATAAATGTAGTCGCCGCTGACGATATACGTGAAGTATGTTCCCATGGGAGATGTGGTCTGATCCTTTATGAAAGGTCCCTCGTCGACACTAACTGGCGTCAGAAGATTGTCATTAAAGCCTAGTTTAACTTCGTAGGAGAACAGGTCGACAACATCTTGAATGTTTACGGTGATTGTGAAGGAGTCGCCTGGATTCGCAATGTTTTCTTCAAGGTCAACGGAAAGCAGAGGCAAAGTGACGGGTGCAAATGCTGTGCTCACACTGGATAGAACCATAAGAGACAACAGGAGTAAAGGAAGCCATCTAAGATTTTCCTTTCTCAAACTCTCACCTTCTCGTGTTGATAATTTACACACATTGCTATTTTATTCTTTTGGTATTATCTTCTATTACAAAATTACAGATAAGGTACTATCAGCCACTCATGTAGCCCCAAGGTTCATAGCGACCAACACGAGGTCACGCATATCAACAACGCCATCAGCATTAATGTCGCACTCAGGATCATATTCTGGCTCACCTTCAAAAGAGCCAAAAGCAATCGACACCAACGTGATGTCAACCACATTGACAACTCCATCACTGTTGACGTCTCCTACGAGGGAGGTCTTGTAGTAAATGTCATAGTTTCCCCAATCTGGTTGGTCTGCCCTATCTGAGGTCCACACTACCCAGATTTTGACAAGATGTGTCTGAACCACTGAGGGCCATATGTCATCGTACTTGTCTGTGGTGAATTGAAAAATATCTAACCATGTAACACCATCGTCAGATGAGTGCATGTAGTAGATGTCATCGGTTGCTGTTTCCGCGGGTTCACGTTGTGACCAGAAAATCCGTATTTTTCTATCTATAGTTTGGAGAACATATGGGTTTGAATCGATCCTTGGGCCACTTGTTATTTGGGTGTCCTCAGACCATGAAGCACCAAAGTTAGAAGAGGTTTTATGGTATAAGTCGTAGTTGCCGGTTCTATCAGAGGCCCAGACAACCCAAATCGTATTATCGGACGTTTCTGTGAGAGAAGGCATTTTGTCGAGACTTGAATCCGTAGTGAGTCGTATGTCGTCAGACCAAGAGGTTTCGTTGTTGTAAGAAAGTTTTCGATACAAATCGTAGCCTCCACTTCTATCAGAGGCCCAGACAACCCAAATTGACTCATCAGACATCTGGTGGATAGCGGGTTTTAGGTCGTGACCAGAATAGAAAGTTAGTTGAGTATCGTTAGACCATGAAGCACCAAAGTTTGGGGAAGTCTTGTAGAAAATCTCGTAGTTGCCGGTTCTATCAGAGGCCCAAACAACCCAAATTGTGCCATCTGAAGCTTGACAAGCGGAAACCCCTGAATTAGCGGTGCCATTTATAGTTAACTGGGTTTCTTGTGACCAGCTAACTCCCCAATTAGTTGAAGTTACATAGAAGAGATTATAACTGTCAATTATTTTTCTGGTCCAGAAAATCCACAATGTTCCATTATGTGTCTCAATGATGGCTGGAATTCCATCGAAATCCACGTAAGTGGTTAATCTAACTTCATCATCTGACCATGTTACGGCGCCAACGAGAATTGTTGATACGATTAGTAACAATGTAAACAAAACTGATGCGATAAGTCTCATTTTGAAATCTATTTCTACTTGAAAAAGCTGCCCCAGATTCTTCCTCCCTCCTCTCAACAGTCTAATGTTAAGTGAACCATTTTACCTTTTCGCTTCTACTTCCAACGAATGCATGTGCACTGTTTAGCATGCCGTCCAGAATTGTTTACGCTTCTTCAAAATCTCTCCTGTTCAAACCATTTTAGATGTAGCCCACACACAAAAAAAGGAGACGCGTGAAAACCCTAGACTAGACTGGTTTGGATTTCTTCATTTTCACCAAGTAAACTGCCATTACTGCGATTACTATTGCCATTCCGATAGTCGTGTAGTGAAAGATGCCGAAAGGCGCCTCCGGCAATTCTTGTATGAGAACTCCAATGGTTCGCGAATTGTCCACACTATAGGTTTCTCCAGGTAAAGGTTCGGCTAATGCTTTGACTGTGTAAATGCCGGCCGCTATATTTCGTGTATCCCACGTAAGGCTTATTGTCTCATTTACGCCTGTAGCTAAAGGCGCGGTGAGGGCTCGTGTAAGTCGAGTGTTGTTATAGTAAATTGTCACATTAAACGATTCTATTGCAGTGCCCTTGTTCAAGGCGATCACATTTATTGTTAGCAATTCTCCTTTGGTTGCTTTGATTTTTGATACTTCAATGTCGAGAATAGCTATGTCTTGGATCGCCACGTTCACGCTCAGTTCAGGACTTTCAGCTGAAAGAGTTATTGAATCGCCTTTCCAAGAGGCTTTGATTTGGTAGATGCCAGATTCTGTTGGCATCCAATCAAAGGAGTATTGACCGTTTTGACTTGTTGAGACATTTGCAAGAGACATCCAAGCGGTCTCCTCAACACGTGTATATTCAATGGCCACAATCACGCTAGCACGAGCAGGTGAAATGGACCCGCTGATAGTTGTGTTGAAGCCAAGGGGAACGGTTGTAGGCGAAGTGGATATGGCAATTGTGCTAGACGATTTTGGCACTATTACAGTCTCTGTTTTCGTATGGTCTAAGCCGTCGTCGTCAACTACCTTCAATTTCACAGCGTAGGTGCCAGGCATACTGTAAGCATGGGTTGCAGTCACGCCCGTGGCGTTTGCCTCATCACCAAAATCCCATATGTAATTCATGATCTCTCCTTCAGGGTCTCCTGGTGCATAGCTGGCTGACGCGTCAAAAGTGACTACTTCGCCCATGTTTGGCTCACTGGGCGAGAAAGTGAAAAAAGGTACAGGGAGCAACCGAATCAGAACAGTCAAGTTTTGCACGTTGTTCGTCGTATTAGCTTCGTCAACAACAGGGGGTACATATGCAGTTACATTGTATACACCTTCAACAGTGGAGTTCATTGCCCTAAACCAACTGAAGCTCAATGTTGTGGTGGCTCCGGCTGACAGTGTTACCGCAGTCTGATTTGCTATAGGTTCGGTTGAATTGGCATAAACAAACACGTCGAAAGTGTCGTCTATATTGCCTTTGTTTTCAATCTCAACTTCTATGGTTGAAATTCTTCCTACAACGATGTCGGTTGGACTGACTTCTATATTGGTAATTGCTATATCGTGTACAGGAACTTCGGTGGCGACTATTGGATCGCCAAAAAGTGTGTTGTCGACTGTGTTTTTCTCTTCGCTGGGACGAAAAACATGAGGTTTGATAAAATCGACTAAGTAGGCGTTTGCCCATATAGCGTAAGATCCTGGTGTAATGTCTCTTGGTTGAAGAGGGTTGATTCTCACTGGAAGCCAATCAACATAAATTGGCGTTGCGTTGACTCCAACCTGGATGTACCTTATACGAACCCTTGTTTTATTCATCAGGCTGGGCTCCCATAAGAGGCTGCCAGTTACGTCAACCCAGAAAAATGCATCGGTTACAGATGTGATGTTATAGACGATATCTTCGCTCCAAGTCTTTCCGTTGTAAACGCTCATGTTTAACTGATCATCTCCGCCTACATCAGTTTTCACTTCTATTCCAACTTCCACTTTGGATACGCAAGTCCACCCGATGGTGTCAAATTCGTAGCCTCTAAATTCTTGATATGTGTTATTGGTGCTGGTGTAGGTATAGAGATCATCTGAAGTGGAAGCGTTGAGCGGATAAGTCCACGCTCCAACACCTTCTATAGAAGGACTCAACATTGTTTGATTGATATACGTATTCCAAAGGAACGTAAGGGTTTCATTGTCTCCGGGACTTAAACCGTCCACAAATTCAGTGTTTATCGGTATACTGTTGTAGAAGGCGGTCACGTTGAATGTGTCGTGGTGACTACCATTGTTCAGAACGGTCACATCGATTCTTGCTATTTCACCCGTGTGAACTTCGTCTGGGGTTTCTATCTCCAAGATGGCTATGTCATGGAATTTAACGTCCACCTCAAGCGAGACGGTGTTGTTTTCGCCATCGTCGTCAGTGATTGAAAGCGTCACATTGTATGAGGTAAGAAGAGTAGTAGATACGTTGTAAGCATGAGTTGTGATCACGTCCGTTCCATTTGTTCCATCATCAAAATCCCATACGTAACTGACTATGCTACCTCCATCAGGGTCGTAGCTGGCAGAGGCGTCAAAAGATATAGTTTCACCAACTATTGGACGCCCATAGGTATCAGGGGTAAAGGAGAAAGCAGCCACGGGTGCAGTTGTGTGGAAATCTCCGTCAGATGTGCTATGTGAAATTTCAACAACAGAAGAATCCAACAATATTGTGCCATAGAGGTGTAGAGTGGATTCTCCTGCGGCTTTTACAGTGAAGGTTACGGTGAAAAGGTTTCCGCTGCCGCCTACTCCAGGATACTTGCCCAAAGTGACGCAGGCAACATAAACATAATCGTCAGCGATTGTGTATGAAAAGTATGTTCCCATCGGAGACGTAGTTTGATCTTTTATGAAAGGCCCTTCCTCAACATCAGTTGCTTCCAGAACGTTCTTATCGAATCCTACTCTAGCCTCATACGAGAAGAGATCTGTGACATCGGCGACGCCGATCTCAATGATAAAAGATTCAGTAGGGTTCGCCACATTGTTCGCAGGATCTACCGCAATTGTTGTGTCAGGAGAAGCTGATGCATGTAATGGAAAGGGTAAAATCACGCCTAGTGCAGCTACAAGTACTATTGACAGTAAAAGAAAAGTTATGCTGAACCTTTTGGGATGATGTAACTTACGTAATCTCATAAGCCCTCTCTCCAATCTCTATTTTGTCTAATACACTTTTAACTTAAAAGTTTCGCTATAGAAGAGTTCTCAAATAAAACTAGATAAATGACACATTAGCAGCTAGACGTGCAAAATAAAAAAGAAAAGGTTTGTTAGGTTTGTCAAGTGCGTTTTCTTCTCATGTAAAAGACTACGACGGCTAAGACTATGATTACGCCTATGGCGCCACCGATGACTAGGGTTGTTGGAAATGGTTCGGAAACCACGTTTACCGTAACAGTTCCGTCTTTGAACTCATTGTCGTCAGTGTCAACTTCGCCTTCGACTGTTGATGCAATAGCCTTTATCTGATAGTCTCCTTCAGCAACGCCTGTTGTGTCCCAGCTGAAAGTCAATGTTTCTTCGCTTCCAGGGCTCAAACCATCAACTTGCTGAGTGGCTATCGTGTTGGTGCCATAGTATGTTGTTACGCCAAAGTCTTCTGATTCAGTGCCATCATTCCGAGCCGTTACATCAATGGAAACGGTTTCCCCAGCGTTAACTACTGCTTTCGACACTACAACGTTAGTTACTGCCACGTCATGAGCATAAGCGATACTCAGTGTTACCTCCTTTGTGCTGAAAAGTTCATACCAAATCCGCGGCATATCAGTAGTGTTGAATTGAGACTGCACAAGCGCAGACGCTGTGGCATCGTCGATGACAGTTAAAGAGGCAGTGAAAATTCCGCCAGTTGTGTAGGTATGTTCAGTAGTTGCCGTAGTGACCGAAGCATTTGTTCCATCTCCGAAATCCCAATAGTACTCAGCAATTTCCAATGGTGAGGTGGCACTGCTTGCTGAAGCGTTGAAGGTTGTCGGCTGATCTATTCCAGGAGGGTCAGGAGAATATGTGAAGTCAGCTACGGGTGGAATTAGAGTGTTGATAAAAAGACCGTTTTGGACAATGAGTTCAAGATCTTCAAAGTCGGGGGGAGGATTAGGGCTGTTCTGAGCTGTCAGATAAGTCAGATATATCTCTGTACCTGGGAGTGGATCGGTTTCAAACTTCAGGAGGGATTCTCCCTCAGCCACAACTTCAAACTCTACTGTCGCCAAAACTCCGCTGCCACTTATTCCTTGGTATTCACCGATTGTTGACCAGCCGAAAAGCGCTGAGGATTCTTCGATGTTCTGAACCCCAAATGTTCCATCAGGTTGCCACGCCAGGAAGTCTCCTTCTGTGACGTTGACAAAATTCAGTACGTCTGAATTGAAGGTTAGGTTTATCTGCCAAGCGTAGAGAAAATCGGCACCGGAAACAGTCACGTTGACTTTGAAGGATTCATCGACTGTTTTGTACACGATTGCTGGGTCAAAACTGATTTTTGCTGTAGCAGAAGAAGAGACAGTTTCAAGATTTATTAGAGTTGCTGCAAGAAGAAATGCCGAAAAGACAATTATGAGTAGCTTCTTTTTAAAGTTCATATTTCTCAGCTCTCAACATGGTTCTAGTATACTGTAGTTGTTGAACTAATGACGAGACATTTAAATTTATCTGTCTTACGATTTTCGTGCTAAAAAGGAGGATTTCACGTTGATTCTTCAAGTTTCTCCAAGATAATAGGCTACTATTCTGAGGTCTCGCATATCTACGATTCCATCTTTGTTTATGTCTGCACTCAAGTTGTAGCCAGGTTCACCCTCAAAGGTGCCGTATGCCAGTGAGACTAGTGTTAAATCTACAACGTTAATCTGACCATCCTCATTTACGTCGCCTGCCAGAGAGGTTCTGCAGAAAGCTTCCCAGTCCTCACCGAGGGGGTTTGACGTCCACACAACCCAGATTTTCGTATCTATGGTTTGCATGACGGCAGGCCACGTTTCATCGTCGTTGCTTGCAGCAAAATCAATCTCTCCAGACCATGAAGCGCCATCGTCAGAAGAGGACTTGTAGCAGATATCAGTGTTCCCCAATGGTGCCCCAGAAGTATAGAATATCATTATGTTCTCGTCTATGGTCTGGAGGATTGCTGGGTGTACGTTGGTGTTTGTGTTGTTAGTTAGTGTTGTGTCAGCAGACCATGTGAACCCATTATAAATCTTGTAGAAAATATCATAGGTTCCTGTCCTCATTGAAGTCCAGGCTACCCATATATCTCCGTCTTTCATTTGACCTACGCTTGGACCCTTGTCATGGGCAGGATCTGTCGTCAATTGGTTCGTTGGGGCATCTGCCCATGATTCGCCCTCTGCTATTATCTTGTAGCAGATATTATGACTGCCTGACACATAGCTTTGCCACACGATCATAATTGTGCCATTAGCCAGCTGAATGATCGCTGGGCGCAAGTCATCGACATTATTATCAGTTAGCGGAAAATCTTTAGACCATGTTACTCCATTGTCATGCGAGGCTTTATAGTAGATATCATAATCCAAGGAAGGTGAAGAAGGCGAAGAAGCGGTCACGTGCGAGGTTTTGCTGGTCTGACTGGTTCCTTCAGTGACTACAATCTCCAAGTAGACGTCCACGATATGTATTGTATGGTCGCCTTTTCCCATTACAGTTAGAGTGTAATTTCCAGGTGTGGCTGTGGAATTCACTGTCACCATCAAGGTTGAGTTGGCTGTTCCATTGATTGGTGGCGTGACCTGAGTTGGAATGAGGGTTGTGCTTACGTTCGCTGGTTCAGGCGGCACAATCGAGAGGGTCACAGGATCGCTAAAATTATGTACTGAAGTCACAGTTATTGTTGAGTTGTCAGACCCCCCTTGTGGGATAGTCAAATTCTGAGGCAACGCGTCCATAATGAAGTTTGGGGTCGGAGGTGGAGGTGGTGGTTGCCTGCTTGAAGTCCATACAACCCATATTGTGCCGTTTTGAGCTTGCATAATTGATGGGTTTTGGTCGTGACCATCACAAAAATTATCTGTTAAGTTCATCGCTTCAGACCATGTACTACCTTGATCACTCGTGATATTGTAGTACAACGTAAGGTTACTATCGATCTCCTTTGACCAAACAAGCCACACTCTTAAGTCTTCTGTTTGTGCAAGTGTGGGAAAACTGTCCGCAATCAAGTTTGATGTGAGTTGTTTGGTGTTTGCAGACCATGATATGGCCTGCACTTGCATGAAAATTGAGGATGCAACGACTAGAATAAGGAAAGCGCATGTGACGTTGATTGAGCGTTCACGACGCATTTTGATTATGTCTCCTGTCATAATTGTTAAATAAGATAAAAAAAAAGAGGGGATTGGATTTTCCCTACGATTGTTTTGCTATTTTTGCTAGTCTGGTTCTTAAGGTACAATCCAGAAGTGCATTGTCTTCTGGGTTGATCCCCAAGAGTTCCATTTGAAGCCTTCGCTAGTGTATTCGATGGTTGCTGTGAGTTCGTATGTGCCGATGTGGTCTTCGCCTGAAAGCCATGTGACAGGGTCCAACTCAAGCTCCATGCCTGGGTTAACCACGAATTCAGGTGGAGTAACAGGCGTTATAGCTGCAAACTCAACCTTCAATCGCACGCTGTCTATCTGCATAACATCAGGTGCGTCACCGTGGTAGTTGTAGACGAGCATCTCAATATCGTTGAGGTCTGCTTCATTAGCTAGGTTTGGTTCTTGTTGTAGGACGCTTTCGCCGTCGATCCACCTAGTTCCGTACCAACCCCAGTCGGTAGTTCCCCAGCTGGATCCCCACCATGCAAACGCGGGCAGACCGTAAAGGTCAATGTCCACGTTCTCGGTGAAGCCATTTGGGAATCGCGAGTAGGTTTCTACCCATATGTTTGCGATCTCTTTGCCTCCAAGAGTAATATCTTCGAAGCCGAATAGAGATGCCCACTGGGCGTTAGCGTCGCCTTCAATGTAGTTGCCGTCGGGTTCTCCGAACAGGTTGGTTGGATCACCGTTGAATTCATAGTACCATTCGTTGAACTCGTTAACGTATAGGTATTCGAATGGTAGTGGTTCTCCAAGGCCACCGCCGGAGTAGGTTTGTCCAGCGTATATTCGGATGGTCCTGCTGTCTTCCAGTCGGGTTATGTCATAGCGTACCCTAACAGTTAGGGGAATGTCACCTTCGTTTATTACCTTGGCTTGGATTGGGAACACTGTTCCCGCTTTAACCTTGCGACCTTCAGGCATGTTTGCCCTGATCAGCCGTGCGGTTGGGCCTTGGTAGAAGGCGTCGGAAGTCTTGTGTGGCAGATAGTTGCCCTCTGGGTCCAACATAATGGTGTCCATCAGTGTTACTGGGCTTTCTCCAGATTCCACGACGAACAACTTGAATGTTGCCAGTATTCCGCTGCCAGATGCACCTACTCTTGGTGGGGTGCTCATCCTCATTATGACAACGGTGAATGTTCCTTCGAAAGAGTCAGTTGTGTATGTGAAGTAGGTCAGATGTGATCCACCATCATTCATGAAGCTTCCTTCTAGAATGTTGGATGCTGTTAGCACGGACACATATGGCTGAACCTTCACAGTGAACTGAACTGCCCAAAGGTTTTCAGCATTGTCTATATTGACGGACATAGCGAATTCGTCGCCAGCGTGACCTTCCAGTTTATCTGGCGTAATAGATATGGTGGTTGCGGGCGCTGCAGTCGTTGGGTTGATGCCAACCATCATGACGGTGAGCATCATTGCAATCAAGGATAGCAATAATATGTTTTTTCCTCTCACTCTAATCACCTCAATATTTTATGGGTATTCCTTTTGCCAGAGCAAGTGGTAGGCTGCGATGTATATGTCTCTCATGTCTACGATCTCGTCTGAGTTAAAGTCTGCAGCAGCGTTGTAGCAGGGTTTTATTATAGTACATCCGTAAGCGAAGCTCACGAAAGTCAAGTCGATGACGTTTACGACACCGCTTTTGTCGTAGTCACCAACTTCCCAGAACATATCTGCCTTTAGAGTCGCTATAGCAGCAGTTGACATGAAGTAGTTCTCGTTCTTCCACATGTCGTCATACATGTTCACTGCATCATAGAATTGGAATATCCATGGACCTGTTCCGAACAGGTTTGTTGGAGTTGGGTTTGGACCATCTGTGTAGCCAGATGCAACATTGTAAGCCTCAGTTGGATCATAGTCTAGAACAGCCGCTCTCTCAAGTGGATCACTTGAGCTGCCAAACCGATTCCAAATGTGTTCTGGAATCAATGGGGCGAGACCAGAATAGTCATAGAATAGACCGATACCCTCTTCACTAGCTTCTATAGTGACATGTGTGTTATTTGTTACGACAACATCATCAAGTGTCATCCATGTTGCGGCATACCTAGGCACTTGGTAGTCTCTGAGGAATTCTAAACAGAATTCGACATCGTAAGCCGTGAACGGCTTGCCGTCTTGCCAATCAACATCGTTCCTTAGAGTGAAATCTATATCCATTCCACCCACGGTCGACGTGATTGTCCAGTCTGACGCGATCCATGAAATGTCATTATGGTTGTACGGGTTCACAGCCGTCAAACCATCCTGGGTCTGTCCTATAATGTTCCATTCGTATACTGTGGTAGCATAGCATGGGTTGAGTGAGCCTGGATCGTCACCGTTAATGTAGACTACGACATTCTTTGTGCCTTCTGTCCTTTCATATCCTGCTTCCCAATTGAGATTGAAGAACGTCCAACTGTTGTCTGAGCCGTAACCAGGCGATTTAACGATGCCTTCAAGGTGTTCAGCGAACACGTTGAAATATGACCTGGAATACAGCAACATGTATGCCAACGCGAAGTTATCTGCGTTAGGATACGTGACTTCGTCATCAGTATACAGCATCTCTTGGACTTCTTTGGCGGCAGTTTCTATGTCGTCCGTGTCAAGGCTGAACTTAACTGTCTCAACGAGTGCATCGATGGCTGCATCATGGAGTCCAGTAGCACCATCTGCTCCGGATAAGATCATGCAGTCTTGGCTTGAGTGAAGGAACGAATACAGTTGGTCAGGTATCCTTCCCATACCGTAGAAGACCATGTAAGCGTCGAAGTGGGCATAGTCGTACACATCTTCTAGGTATTCGCTGAAGTCTCGGCCAAGGCTTTCGAAGCCGCTGTTACCGTTGTCTGCAGTTGCTGCCAGTCCTATATTGCGTAGGTCTGCAACAAACTCTTGACCATGCTGGTAGGATGTTGGTGCAACTCCTATGAGTGGCGTCCATATCTCCAAGTGTGGTATAGGGGAGTTGTCGGGGGACCTCCAGAAGTCGTCATCCGTGACGGTTCCGCTGCTGTCGTCGTCAACAAAGGTGTAGCCAGCGTCCATGAGTATACCGCATGACGTGCCGTCACCGGCTGTAGACGTGAATGGGTTGCCTGGGTTATACGGATGCTCTGGAACACCAGGGTTGTAGTATTTGCTTTGAGCAGGTGGAACAAGTGAACGAACAGGTGTTACAATGTAACCATAGATTGGAGGGATAATCCCCAATTGGTCATAGCAATGGATAAGCGCATGTCTAAATTCCATATCCTGAAGAGGCCAATAAGTTATGTCAGTCCTCCAAGTATAGTTTGCCGCTATGGCCTCAGCGCTTTCACCTCGAATAGTGGCTGTGTCCCTGATGTTGTAGGCGATGAAGCCCATGTGAAAACCTAGGTCTTCTGTTACAGTCATACCATCGGCATCTTGCTTTTCAATATCTCCTGTTCTTATCTGGTCAGGTGAAAAGTCAGCTATACCAGTCTGCATTGCAATCAAAGCTGCGTCAGGTGATCTAATCACCATGTGACGTAGGATATCCATCTCCGGACCATTTTGCGAAAAGGTCGTTGAAACCATCAGAATCGGCGCAAGCATTGAAACTAGCATTATAGCTAATATAACTTTAGATTTCAAGTTCTCTCTTTTCTCCTTTCTTTTTTATCAGCAGAGAAAATATACGGATGTCGCACAATATAAAAGTTGCCCACTGACACATATATAACAAAGATATAGAAATTTGTTCTACAAAGAAGTAGATAACTTTAAATGGTCTTGAAGAAAACGACTTATGGAGTAAAGGATGTGAGCAGATGCGAGAGTATCTACTCAAGAGGATTATAATCTCGATTTTTATCTTGTGGGTGGTTGCCACCTTAAATTTTGTCATATTCCAAGTCGTTTCTCCACTCAGTCCAGAAGACACATACGCTCCTTTGAATCTTGATATCCCACCAGAAACGCTAGAACTTATAAGAGAGCTATACGGCCTCAACGAGCCCATGCACATGCGATACATCAAATACATAAAAAACATGTTCACCTTCGACTTTGGAATATCATTCGTGAGCAGAAAACCAGTAGTCGTAGAAATGTCACAAAGGCTTCCGGCGACAGTGTTGCTTCTCGGTTCTTCAATGGTTGCAACTATTCTCATAGGCACTCCTATAGGAATACTTGCTGCTTCAAAGAGAGGATCTAAGAAAGATATAGTCACAATCGGCGCTGGTCTCTTCACGTGGGGCGTCCCAGTCTTCTTCATCCAACTCTTGTTCATGCTGTTCTTTTCTTACTACTGGATGAAAATCTTCGGCGTCCCGCTTTTCCCTGTTAGGGGACTCTACAGCATTCCCCCGCTTGCCAATCCTTTGGCATTTATGGCTGACGTAGCGTGGCATATAGGATTACCGCTTATAACCCTAGTAGTTGGTGGTTTCGGAGCTTGGGCGTTATACACAAGAAACATCTTGTTGGACGCTCTTACACAAGACTATATAATCACAGCTAGGGCAAAAGGACTAAGTGAAAGAACCGTACTATACAGACATGCGTTCAGAAGCACACTTCCACCAATAGTGACCATAATAGCCCTCTCGATTCCTGGAATAATCACGGGAGCAATGATAACAGAATGGATATTCACACTGCCGGGAATCGGAAGGTGGTACCTAGACGCCTTAACAGGCTCGGATTATCCGGTACTTCAAGCAGTGCTCTTCATGTTCGCCATTCTAACAATACTCTGCAATCTAATCGCAGACCTTTTATATGGAATCCTAGACCCTCGAATACGAGTAGGCGTGAGAAGATAAGGAGAAAGCAAAAATGGCTTCAATCTTTTCTAAAGACAAAAGAATCATATACACAAGAAGAATCCGAGAATTCTGGTTTGAATTCAAAAGCAAAAAAATTGGTCTGGCAGGTCTTGCACTAATCATAATCTACGTCCTAGTAGCAGTCTTTGCTCCTTTTCTAACACCGTACAATCCGATCACCCAACCTCGACTGGCTCAAGCCACTGCAATGCCTGAATGGATAACCGTTTTCCCAGGATACCAAGACTATGGAAAAACCCAAAGAGAAATCCTCAACTGGAACGTGGAAAAGGGCTCCGAATTTGTTGAGGGATGGGGAAGCTCTGCTGAAATACAATACGAAGCAGGAAAACCTCAACTAGTTCAAGTAGAGTTAAGCAGCCAATTTTCGTATATGCAAATGGCTCCAAACGAGTTTTTCACACTATTCAGGTATGAAGTAGCAAACATCAAAGACATAGAGTGTTCCATTGCACTATCACTTATCCCTCCTGAAGCAAACAGTTCTTACATCTTTTGGAGATCAGAAACACTGACTGCCGAAAAATCACAAGATGTCACCGTAGACTCCAAGGACCCCATATTCATAAAGAGACTAGGATTTAAACTTCAAGAAAACCTTGGCAACATAATCTTCTCCCAAAAAGGAGACTACACATTTATTCTGCTAATACAATTCAGGCCATTGTCAAATGATGCAATGGCTAAAGTGGTTATAAAAAACAGCCAAATCGTCCTATTGGGCCGCGTACATGGAATTCTAGGGACAGACTACCTAGCAAAGGACATCTGGTCACACCTTGTTTGGGGTAGTCGAATTTCCTTGTCAATAGGCTTACTTGCAGCCCTCGTGGGAACCGTTATA
Source organism: Candidatus Bathyarchaeota archaeon (assembly GCA_030608565.1). Taxonomy (GTDB): domain Archaea; phylum Thermoproteota; class Bathyarchaeia; order Bathyarchaeales; family Bathyarchaeaceae; genus SOJZ01. Next base: position 66,774 of record JAUWDY010000005.1, read on the forward strand.
GGTATATTCGTGGGAGTCACATCCGGATATCTCGGCGGATTGACAGACGAGGTACTTATGCGCACAGTTGATATACTCTTGTGCCTACCACTACTACCACTATTGCTAGCACTTGTCCACCTCTACGGAAGAAATGTGTACTACATAGTTCTGTTCATAGGAATCTTTGGTTGGCAAGGTCTAGCCCGAGTAATAAGGTCTCAGACCTTATCCATCAGGGAAACACCATACATCGAATCAGCTAGAGCCTCGGGCGCTAGCGGCTTCTACATAATGCAAAAACACATAGTCCCAAACATAATCCCAGTAGCCTTTGCATCCATGATCCTCGCAGTCCCAAGTGCCATTCTTTTCGAGGCGGCATTAAGCTTTCTTGGCTTTGGTGATCCTAGGGTAGTAACATGGGGAATGATGCTTCAACACGCCTTTGGATTTGGAGGATTCAGTCAACTAGCTTGGTGGTGGATAGTACCTCCTGGACTAGCCATCATAGGCTTATGCATGGCCTTCGTATTCATTGGACACGCCTTCGACGAGATTGTAAATCCAAGGCTGAGGAGAAGACGATAAATGGCATTGCTAGATGTTGAGAACCTCAAAATGTATTACGGGACATTGAGAGGACAAGTCAGAGCAGTTGATGACGTAAGCTTTCAAGTAGCCTCAAAAGAATCCCTAGGACTAGCAGGCGAATCTGGATGTGGAAAAACAAGTGTAGCTCTCACTATACTTAGGTTGTTACCATGGAACGCCAAAATAGTAGGTGGAAGCATAAAGCTAGCAGGCGAAGACATCGTAAAGATGAGTGAATCGCAGCTCCAGAAGGAAATCCGTTGGAAAAGAATCTCCATGATATTCCAAGGCGCTATGAACGCACTGCACCCAACATATACCGTAGGCGCCCAAATAACAGAGGCCATACTCACGCATGAAAAAGTTGGAAAAGAAGAAGCTTTGGAGAGAGCCACCAAGCTTATAGAACTCGTTGGAATGGAACCCTCAAGAGTCAAGCGATATCCCCACGAACTCAGCGGAGGAATGAAACAACGAGCCGTAACTGCTATGGCCTTAGCTTGTAATCCAGATCTAGTTATAGCAGACGAACCCACCACCGCATTAGACGTAATTGTGCAAGCACAAGTATTGGAAGTCATGAAAGACCTACGAAACCGACTCGGCATATCTATGTTAGTAATTTCACATGACCTAGCACTAATTGCGGAAACCTGCAACAAGATTGCAATCATGTATGCAGGCAAGATAATAGAAAACGGAGATGTAACCTACATCTTCAAAGAACCACTGCACCCTTATACGCAAAAACTAATCACGGCTTTTCCAAGTGTCATAGGACCCAGAACCGAACTTTCATCTATCCATGGATTTCCACCAGACCTGTTAAAGCCTCCACCTGGATGCAGATTTCACCCAAGATGCGAACATGCAATGGAAATCTGCCGCAAGAAAGAACCACCACTCATAGAAGTTGGTAACAATAGATATGTAGCATGTCACCTTCATGAAGGGAGAAAAACTTGAAAGACATAACAATCGAAACCCGCGATTTAGTAAAACATTTCCCAATAAAAATGGGTTTCTTTCAAACCCTACGTACAAAAGAAGCACCAAAAGTCCACGCAGTAGATGGAGTAAGCCTACACATAAAGAAGGGGGAAATCCTCGGACTTGTAGGCGAAAGCGGCTGCGGAAAAACCACCACTGGAAAGGTACTAGTTGGACTGCTTGAACCCACTGGAGGGCAAGTGTTCTTTGGAGGTACTGACTTGGCAAGCCTTCCTGATAAAGAAATGCGGAAGCTACGACGAAAAATACAAATAATATTCCAAGATCCGTACGAATCCTTAGACCCAAGAATGAGTGTCTACGACATTGTTGCAGAGCCTGTGCGAATCCAAAAAGTCGTGAAAAGTGAAAGAGAAGTAGGCGAGAAAGTGAGAAAAGCCCTGGAAGAGTTTGACCTAGTTCCCCCAGAAGAATACATGTACAGATTTCCTCATGAACTAAGCGGCGGCCAAAGACAACGAGTATCCATAGCCAGATCTTTCGTTCTAGATCCCGAGTTTCTCGTAGCCGACGAACCCGTGTCAATGCTCGATGCTTCCATCAGAAGTGAAGTCTTAAAGCTATTGCTAACAATGCAGAAGAAACTACACACATCATTTCTCTACATAACCCATGACATAGCGTTAGCTCGACACATGTGCAATCGAATTGCAGTCATGTACCTAGGCAAAGTTGTCGAAAAAGGACTCACTGAAGACGTGATACACAAGCCACTTCACCCATACACAGATGCCCTAATCGCTGCAGTGCCAGTTCCAGACCCAACAGCAAGACGCATCAGAGTTACTATACAAGGAGAGGTCCCCAGCGCAATCAATCCCCCGCCTGGATGCAGATTTAGTACACGATGCCCCCACGTCATGGAAATCTGCCGCAAGAAAGAACCACCACTCATAGAAGTTGCTGAAAACAGACAAGTAGCGTGCCATCTACACACAAAAAAATAGACTGCCTCCTTTTCCTCCTAGAAAAAACGCAAACATCCAGACAAATTTATCTAGGAAAAGAAGCCCCCTTACTAACAGTGTTTGGTGGAACTTGTGAGCCACAATGCTAAGAGAGCAGGTTATCCATACTCTAGGAACAGAGTGATTCTAAGCGCCATAATCGCTATACTATCCATGTTTTTAGCTATCACACTATTGCTAGATGAAACAAGCCTACTGCTCTATTTTTTCCTCTCAACGCTTATAGTTGCAGTCATTACATTCTTCATAAAAAAACGTCTTTACCCTCTTCTCGTTAGTGAAAATCTCCAAAGCAAAACCGAAAAAGAAAAGAAACTTGCATCATGGAAAACACTGTTAATCACAGCTTCCATGTTAATTGGATCTATATTGATTCCATTACTCTTAGCTAGAGTCCTAAGCGGACCTGCCTGGATAATAATGATTACAAGCTTCATGTCCGGCGTCAGCATCTCTGAAATAGTGCTTTACATCAAAGCAAGCAACAAACGTTAAGAGCCAGGAAAATCGGACACAGCACAAAGCCAACTCTTGATCCGCCACGCTGCCATACAATTCATTAGTCTAACTCTTCTTCAGACTTCGTATTGCGTCCACACGTAAACAAGCCACAAAATGTTTAGGTTCAATCTCGGTCAATTCAGGCACCTTTTGGCTACAAACAGACTGTGCATATTTGCATCTTGGATGAAACTTACACCCAGAAATCTGATAAGGTGGACTAGGAGGTTCACCAGATATCCCTTCAAACGCAAAGAAATCTCGGTCAATTCTCGGAATCGCCGCCAAAAGACCCCTAGTAAACGGGTGCAAAGGCTTGTGGAAAATCGCGTTAACATCACTATGTTCGATGATTTCTCCAGCGTACATAACATAAACACGATCCGCCATTTCAGCTACAACTCCCAAGTTATGAGTAATCAAAAGCATAGAGAGCCCAAAATGCCTTTTCATCGCCTTCAGAAGCTCCAAAATCTGCCTCTGCACCGTCACATCCAGCGAACTCGTTGGCTCATCAGCCACAAGCAGTGATGGATTACGTATAAGAGCCATCGCAAGCAGAATACGTTGACCTTCTCCACCACTAAACTGATGTCTAAAATCACGAGAGCGCTCTTTGGCATCAGCGATTTCCACCTTCCCCAAATGCTCTATAACCAACTTCATTATTTTTTCGCTCTCAGCCTTCTTATATTCCTCCAGAGTTTCGCCAGTTTGGTATCCAATCATATCTAAAGGATGAAGAGAAGCGATCGGGTTTTGAGTTATTAGAGAAATTTGCGTTCCTCTAATCTTTCTAATCTCTTCTTTAGACAGTTTCATCAGGTCTCTACCCTTAAACAAAACTTCTCCTTCAACCTTCCAAAGAGGTTTAGCCTCCCCTATAGGTTGAAGAATCCCCAAAACTGCAAAAGCAGTAACGGTCTTTCCAGCACCCGTCTCTCCAACAAGTCCAATAGTTTCACCGCTACCTATTGTAAGATTCACTCCATCGACTATTTTCACTAGGTCCCCGTTAGTACGTTTCGACACCCTAATGTTCTTGGCACTCAACAAAGGCTTCATTGCACTTTCCTCGTTCACTGGTTGTTTATCTAGCAGAAAGCGATTCGTATCTTAAATCTTCTTCTAAGCAGTGAAGAAGCGATCGTCAGAAATGGTTCAGCACAGGCCTACGGTTATCACTTCGCTTAAAACTACTACACCAAACCTTTCCTTGACACCTTCAGAGTCAAAGCTTCACCATACAACTAATTATTAGTTACATTTATTATCACCAACTTCAACATTAAACTCAGATATAACGGCTGAATAGGGCGGAAGTACCTTCAACAAAATAATTGTCACCGCAGGCTTAATTCTAATAACTGTGGGAATCGTGATTATGGTATTCCCAGCACAAGAAACCAGCTTTGAAACAGTCACTGTAAAGACATGGAACCTGCAGCAACGAACAATAGCACCTCAAAACTCGACGTTTTACGGGAGCTCTATGCAATCCGGAATGTGGTTTCAACTAAATATATCTTCATCAGATTCCGTGAAAGTAATAATATCCATTGTCCAACATCTTGGAGGTCCAGAGAAGGACACAGTTGCAGGTCCTTTTATAGGAACCAGCTTTCACCAAAAAGCGACAGTTTCTGTCACAGCAACATATTGGATAGATATATACAATGAAAACCCTACTCCGGTAACTCTTTATGGAAACGTTCTTGTACAGCAGGAAGAAACGAACTACCACACGGTTTACCCTTACGTCATTCCAGGTTTTCTGATAATGCTTGGAGGCATAACCACATTGCTTTTTGGAACCTTCAAAAGGCCTAGAAAACTTTCAAAATCTAGAAGTAAGCACAAAAAGAAAATCGAAAGTTAATAGTTTTGCCTTCACATCGAAAGTTCTCTATAAAGACGGAACAACAAATCAAAGTAGCTTGCACAGAGTGACTTGGATTTGTGAACTACAAAAAGTATAAAAAACTCTGTTACAACAAATTAACTCGTTCGAAAAACATGTACAGAGGCTTTACATCATGGCGGCGTGGAATAAAATAACTATAATGCAAAACCTTGTCAGCCGCTTAGATGGTGTACCAAAGTGCGAAATCTGTGGTCAACACTTATGTGTTGGCGAGAAGGCTTGGGCACACATATGCCCACGAAAACGTGAAACATACACCGTCTACTACTGTACAGGTTGCTACACAAAACTCTGGATATGAGAACTGCTAAAGCTGTTTATGCTCGTGCCCACATGATCGGGCTTATTCGAAAACAAAATGAACCAAAAATCCAGCTCATGGGGGTTTCTATTCTATATGCTTAACTACAAAACTCACCTTTCAACTTCTCATACTGCTTTGAAACAATGAGATAAAGCTGATTTCGCAACGAGTTCCCAGAAGGACTTAGACTTTTTAGACTCCTAATCTTCTCAGCTAACTCCTCATCTTCAAGAGTTTCAGCCACCCACTTCTCAAAGTCCCCCCTGTAGAGATGAAACCCCAACGATTTAGCGTCAACTTCTTTGATTTTTCTCACAAACTCTTCTAAGGACGCCGCGTTTTCACCCGTATAATTTCCAATAGACGTGAAGAAGTAGAATGCATTTTCTCGGGGCACTTTCCTAAGAACCCTAGAAATGGATGAATTCGCTACCAAGTGAATCCCTCATTTGTAAGAATGCCGACAGTTTCATATAAAGACTTAACGTACCTAGCAGTAGCTACTCAAAAATGCGTAAATTTTCTTCTTTCAATGTTTGGATTCCATCTTCCACTTCTCGATTGAAAACCTTTCATCCTTATATTTTCTTGTAATAATTGAAGTTCGAATCCTCAACACTCCCGGAAGAGGCGCAACCGATTGTGCGATGAACAAATGAAGCCTATTCTGGTTTTCGGCCACTACCTTTGCAATTATCGACAAATTTTCAGAAAGAGACGCTGAAACCTCCAAAACCTCTTTTGATTCCGACAACCTTTTCGCCACCTTTTCACTTTCCTGGGGATTTGTAAATACCGTCATAATTGCAGTAACATGTTTTATTCCAATTTTCTCAAGGTCTACAACAGCCGTGTATTTTTTGATGACACCGTGTTCTTCCATCTTATGGATGTGGTCGTAGATAGTAGAGTGCGCCACACCCAAAAGCTGACCAATCTCGGTATATGTCTGCTTTGCATTTTCCTGAAGGATCTGGAGAATCTTCCAATCCAAGTTATCTAAGACGACCGCTTGATTTTTTATTTTCATGTTCCTAACCTTGAGGAAGAAGAGTATGTTAACGGTTTTTTACATTTATTTTTTATCCTCGGAAAAATGTAGAGATCTTCTAAGTTTTTCGTCAAATTTATTGACTTTAAACATAAGTCTTTCCGAGAAGTCTTTCGGAAAATTGTAGCAACGAGAGCCTTTTTGCTGCAATTTTTCAATAATTCGATTTTTTTATGGAATTTTTGCAGTATTATTGTCAAATATCTTTAAATTGACGGAAAATAGAACAATCTTCTATAAGAAAATACGAGGTACGTCCATGACCGTTACCTTAGGCTTTCCCAAAATCTGGGAGCTTCTCAAATCTTTCAAGGAGCAATGTCAATCAAGGGGTTGGAAAACTTCTGGATTTGAAGATTGGGTCAAAACAGATGATGAATATCATAACTTTCTTTGGATTCGAACGGTTCATCCTTCAACCTTCGAAAAGGTTGCTGCAAAACACAAATGTGTCATTCGTAAGGACACCTCTTACCATATAGTCGACGTTTCATACACAGCTTGGTTGTTTCCACAAACTCCATCCAAAAAATTAATAGATACTGTAGCAAAAAATCCTGAACTCTCTAAAACAACCGCGATTTACGATTTAAGTTGGGCATACGAAGGAAAACCTGTTTGCATAAAGTTGAACGAGACGAATAGTACAGTGTTTGAAGAGTTTGAACGATTCTTAACAAAGAAATGTGGAGTCAGAGTCAAACCATCCACAAGTTGCTGAGCACAGAAAGTTCAGAGACTCCGGCATAGTCTCGTAAGTAATAAATATTCGGTGATCCTTATAATTATAGTATCAGAGAGAATAGAAAATGAAACTCAAAACAACTGGAGTGATTGCGCTAACACTTTTTTTGAGCATGTCAATGTTGGCATTCAATCTGAGACCAACTCAGGCTTCTCCCGAAACCACACTCTATGTGGACCCTGCAGAAACTAAAGTGAACCTAGGCAAATCCTTCACCATCAACATAAACATTGAAAACGTCGCCGACCTCTTCTCATACGAGACCAAACTAGGCTTTGACAAGACCATTCTAGAACCAATTACTATTGAAGAGGGACCTTTCATAAAAGATCAGACCACATCCCCTATCGGAACATTCTTTCTACCCATTATCAAAGAAGATTACGTTTATGTTGCTTGCGTAACTCAAGGGAACTATCCTGGAGTTAGCGGCAGCGGAACCCTCTTCACCGTAACCTTCAACACATCAGATACCGGAGAATCCAACCTTCCCTTATATGATTCCATTCTCCTAAATCCTAATGTTACAAAAATGCCTCACAACACAATAGATGGCACAGTTTTAGTAACTATTGTAGGTGACGTTAACGGCGATGGCGTAGTGAACGTTATAGACCTGTCTATCGTTTCTTTGTCTTACGGAACGTTCGAAGGTGAACCTGACTATAATCCAGAAGCTGACCTAAATGAAGATGGAGTCGTAGACATGCGAGACCTCACCATAGTCGCCATGCACTTAGGACAACCAGACACTTAATCTCATTTTTACCGACACTGTTAAATCAGAAATCCCTAGATCGAGGTTCTTTCACGGAAGAGAGTTTTTGTCACAGAGAAAACGTCCCTCGGCGCTAGAATGGACACTCCGGCATATCTGCCTATTATATCTACGCGAAGAATTTTATCAGGGCTTGTAAGATCAACTTTTTCATCTATGAGGCCGGCAAGTTCCCTTATGATTTCAACCTTGTGATATCGTGTGTATCTACGTTTTTCCACAGTCATACGCCACCTTTCGCCAGCGTGAATTTGGCTTCTAAACTCTGCAACCGCCCTTTTCATAGAGTCCATATCCGAACGTGTCCAAAGGTCCACGGGCACCCACTTCAATGTGTGCTGAAAGGTAAGAGGATCCTCATTAAATAACGCTCGAAGTCTACATGTAACCTCCCGTGAGTCTAAACAGGTCCTCACGCCTACTATTCCCTTTGCAACCGTACGCTTCACAAGAGGATTCTCGTCACCAAGCGTTCCCAAGATATGCACGATTTCTTTCTTTGCCTTTCCATATGCACCCCATGAACAGGAAACGAGAAGATTAAAATCGTACATTCCCTCACCCATAGAACAACCAAAACTCAAAAACTTTTCACACTTAAGTGTAACATTACATATTCTATAAATAATCCATACAGGTGTAGATAAACAACACAAACCCACTTACGTAATGGAGAAGCGATCAATGGATGAAAAAGAAAAAATAAAGAAAATGGCAGAGTTTAGAGCGTGGCTGGAAAAACGCATAGAAGAAGTAGAAACCGAACTAGGAGGATTACGAGTTTTACTCGGGTTCACTGACACCTCACTGTTAGAAAAGGGATTTAAACGAGCAGAAATGGTAAAGCCTTCGCCCACACCTCCACAAGTGATGCCGTCCACTCCACCTGAAACAGCTCTTCCACTACCCACCAGAGAGTATGGGGAAACCATCCCGTTGAAAACAGTAACAGGCGACCTTCTCGCCGATATGTACGTCGCAGAGGATTCCATGCGAATTGTGCTCCCAAAAGACAAAAACTTCGATGTGAACATTCCACCGTTCACATCCTTCCTTGTAGAGAGGGTGCTAGCAAAAATGCAGGAAAAAGACCATGAAGCCGCGGGTACTGGAGACATAGCCCCAGATAAGATATTGTCCTACAACATTATCCGTGACGGAGATACCATTCGTGAAGTAACTATCAAAAACATTAGGCCTGAAAGGTTACAGGAACTCAAGTCAACGATCCGTTGGACTCTGGAAAAAATGTATGAGAAAATGAAACAAACTAGTTCAGTATGATAAGCAGACTAGCGATAGTAGTTCTCATTCTTTCAATGTTGGTTCCCTGCCCGCAACCAAGTAAGGCAAACTGCTTCTAAAAACAACAGTTTTCTCACTAAATGTTGAGAGATAGTTTAGAACAAATCTTTTCCCTTTTTTGGTTAGCGCAAAAATAGGTATAGCAACTCCAATCTGCATCAGCGCCTTTGAACCTATGCGCTCTCTGATGATTTTCGAGGCGCTGGCACAAACGACATCAGCGTCAGCAATGTACTTCGCATCTTCTTCAGTGGCACATGTGTTACACACCGAAAAAATCGTTACATTCACGTTTTTGTTTTTCTCAAATTTTCTAATGTCCGCGATTTTCTTGGCTTGGAAACTGGCAACTGTCACAGCAATTTCCTCATAGCCCAGCTTAAGGGCTTTTTTGACACCTTCTGCCGGGTCAATTTTGGCGTTAGCCGAATCTAACGGTACGCCTTTATGAGTCTCTATGTGTTTTATAATGTCGGGTATGGGTGAGGTTTTGATTATGCCAGTGAGTCTGGCACCTATGCCTTGAACCAACGAAGGATTCCATGTTATAACCGTTCCGGCGCCTTCGCATACAATTACGGCGCATGTCAGCAGCCCATCATTCATACAAGCCTTGATCATTTCAGAGGCGCCGTAAGGAACAACTACAGAGTCGTCGAAAACTCGATGTTGGCAACAAAACCCATAGTTTCTCATTTTTGTTTCAACGATTTTCTTAACCGTGTCTTTATTGGTTGACTTAAATCCGTACAAGGTTTCATTCAGGGGACAGCGAAGAATCTTCGGCTCGCTAACTACTCTAATTCTTTTGCCACAAATCTTCACACGTGCGCCGCAACATAAAATCTCATGTTCACCTTGCATGATAATCACATTCATAGACACAAGATTCGGATATCCCTAACACTTCCTATCGAAATATATGTTCTTACCCCTCGCAGATAGCGGAATCCCCATGATGACGCTTGCCTCGGGCAACAAGTTTAGCCGCCTAGCGGCAACTCCAATCCTATACATTATCCGATTATCCACATTGAAGATACTAGCTGTTTTCACCGCTGATCCCAATGCAATTCCAAGATCTAACGCCTTAAGAAGGCACGTTGCCCCCACAAAGTCTCGTCCCACTTTTTTCTCGGCTTTTTCGAACTCATCGCAGTTGACATAGCCACAGGCACCACAGTCCAGACCAAAGCTTTTCGTTCCCCTTACACCAACCAGTACAACGACTTCAGAATCTTTCACGTTTTCCGCGTCCCGCCCAAATCCATCAATCTTTCTTTCCTCTGCTATCCTATCCATTTCTACGACTAAAGCTTCCCTTTTTGCTCCAAGAACAATTGCTGCTAATACGTCGTCAACACCGCCGGATTTTGGCGCAGTCCTAGCTGAAACAAGCATCAACCTTGCAACATGCAATATTCCATCTCTTTCACCGTCCTCGCTTCGGATAATTATCATTCACCTCCTGCACACACTCTTACTATACCTTCGAAATATAAGCTACGATAACATATGACTAGGCTACCAAGCACACAAGAAAATTACAGTAGTTTGGGAAGAAGAGGCGAATGCACAATCATCTAGGGGTCAAACACGAGCCTAAACACGAAGCCATAGCGGTCCTCACAATCATGATCAACGGGAGATGAAGTTCGTAGTGCCGAAAGAAGGCAACTTGAAGAAATCTAATCGTGAAACTGCCTCTATTTCTAGTATTTCGCTTTCAGCGCTAGGGTGCCCCTGCAATGGCAGTTTCAAAAACTGTCTTCACAAGTTCCAGAACGTAGCTCAACTGCCCTGTATATAATCCCAAAACGAGAAAGGTCAAACCTGACATCAACAACAGGGAACCTATAACCCTCCGTCCTGATGAATCCATAGCAGTTTCTCCCGATAGCTAACCAACTAACACTACGAACCTCTTTAAAGAAATTTCTATTAAATGTTCTTGACTCTTTCTTAAACTTTGACATTCCGGTGACCCGATGTCTAAGTGGGATAAACTACGCTGAAGGCAGACGCGAGTTAAGCGTATCTGAGATATAAATAGGTTGGCGCTTAGAAGGCTTTCACAAAAAGATGTTATCAGAGTGGTTATTAGGCTTTCTTTACACAGTCTTGGCCGTGATAAGTAAGGCAATATGGACAAAATGTGCGAATCCTAAGAAATTTCTTTCCGCAGTTCATGCACGTTTTATGTTTTTCGTCAATTTGTTTTTCAAGTGGGGCAGGGGGTTCTATTTTTACCTTTATTTCTTTTAATTTGAGAAAAAGAAAAATTGAGATTATTAGAACAGAGGGTGGGAGAATTCCAAGGAATATCAGCAGAATTGAGATTACTACGCTGCTTGGGATCCCTTGATTGCCAGAGTTTTCATGATACCCAGTCGAACCTGAGGCTTCTATCAAAAAAGTCGAACAATTAACAGCCGTTTGGTTTTCCCACCGTGCGCTAACGTACACTATATAGTTCTGTGAACCAACGTTTGGTGACAATTTGAAAGCAAAAGCGAACAGGCCTTTTTCACTGGTTTGGCTAGTCCCCACAGCTACGATATCTCCGCTTTCATCAATTACTTCTAATGCTACCAGTGATCCTCTAAGCGGATTTTCTCCCAGAGTTACCTTACCACAGACCTTTACAGTTTCTTGTTGGAAATACGAAGGTTTGTCGGTTCCTGCTGTAATGTGCAAAATTGGAGAAGCATAAGCGAGTGGCATACCTACAAATAATAGAAATAGCAAAAGCATTGAAAGTCTTGAGGTTTTCACGCTTTCTCCCATTAATTCTAGGAATCTATGCTTCTTTAGGATTGCGCTTTGAGTTAGGAGTCGAAAAGACTTCAACTAGTTGTATGTGTCGTCGGTATTTGCATTCTCCAGTGAGGCAAGTCCCAAAAGGAAACATGGAATTTAAGGCGCTATTAGAGTAGAAAAAGCATTTTTTCCAACGCTTTTCGAGCTTTTTTCGCAATCGATTTTGGAATAGTTATGACGTGTTTTTCTTCTTTGAGGGACAAAAATATTCGTTCCAGCGTGTTCATTTTCATGTTTGGACAAATAGCTCCGTCACTAAGTGGTATGAACGTTTTTTTCGGATTTTCCTTTGTAAGACGGTGGATAAGTCCAATTTCCGTTCCTACTACATATTTTGTTGCCGATGTTCCTCTGGCATATCTGCACATCTGTGAGGTGCTTCCAACAAAGTCTGCTGATAATTGAACTTCGGGAATACACTCTGGATGTACCATTATCACAGCGTCAGGACGTTGATCCCTCATGAGTTGAATATCTCCCTTGGTGAAGAGGATGTGAGTTGGGCAGAAACCCTTGCTCGGAATTGGAATAACGTTCTTTCCAGTTTTGCGTTGAACACGCCACGCTAGGTTATAGTCTGGCCCGAAAAGCACGGTGTCTTCATCTAGACTATTCACCACTTTCACGGCGTTGGCAGAGGTGCAGCATATATCGCATTCTGCCTTTGCTTCAGCAAGCGTGTTGACGTAAAGAACCACAGGTGTTTCTGGGTATTTTTTCTTCCATATTCTAACTTGCTCTGCAGTGAGCATCTGTGCCATTGGACATCTTGCACCGAGGCTTGGGATAAGAACCTTTTTATCCGGATTCAGGATGGCAGCTGACTCGGCCATAAAATCAACTGCCGAAAACACTATAATGTCCGCGTCTTTCTCATCCATTGCCTTTCTGCATAATTCGATGCTGTCGCCTAGGTAGTCTGCTATGTCCTGAACTTCTGGTCTCTGATAGTTGTGAGCCAGTAGGAGCGCCTTCTTCTCTTTTTTCAACCCTTGGATTTTGTTGACGAGGTTCATAGTTGATCTCCAGTGATAATTGGGATTGACGTTTTTCGGAAAGTTTGTAACCACTTTAAGAGATATATCTTTACCGTTCGTCGTTTTTTAATGTGGTTGTATTTAGGTTGTGGCTGGTTGTGTGCACGTGTGTGTGAGACCTAGATATAGAGAGGACGAGTCTTTTAGAAAAATATTTAGGTTAGACCTAACTTTCTTTCTCTCGGTGAACATCATCTTGAGTGCTGAATCAAAAGTCACAGCGAACGAGGGGAAGTATCTGAAGTTGATATACAGAAAACAGCATGAAGAGTTCAGCAAAGTTAGGACAACGCTTATAGCAAAGACTGTCAGAGTTCAACCAGCCACCGTGACCGAAATGCTTCAGAAGCTCGCTGAGAAAGGGCTGCTTAGATACAAACGTTACTACGGGGTTGAACTGACCGAAGAGGGAATTGTTGAAGCAAAAAAACTGTTGAGAAAACACAGGCTTCTAGAAACTCTATTTGTAAACGCTCTCTGCTACGAGGCTCAAAAGGCTTGTGAAGAGGCTTCTAAGCTGGACCATTACGCTTCAGAGGAGTTCGTCAACACGATTTGTCAAAATTATGAGCATCCTGACACTTGTCCGTGCAATAAGACTATCTTCACGGATAAGGAATGTCGTAAAGCCTAAGCTGATGAATAAAGTTGTTGTGAATTATTAAAAAGGAAAGTTTGAAATGGTAAATACTTTTTGGCCACCTGCAATAGCTAGTTTTCTAGCATGTTTAGTTACCACCATTGGCATTTATGTAATAAGCAAATATAGAAAATGGGGAGAAAAACATATAACTTACTTCATGTGTTTTGCAGCAGGAGTCCTCATATCCGTATCATTCATACATATAATACCTAAATCTTTTGAAATAAGCGAGCTAGCCCCTACATTCTTGCTGGTTGGGTTCTTACTTTTGCGCGTATTTAGTGAACTTATGAAGGGTGCATCATCTACCGAGAAAAAAGCTATGGGAATCATACCAACAGTGGGGATAGCTCTTCATTCTTTTGTGGACGGTATTATTTACTCGGTTGCTTTCACCGTTAGTACGCTTACAGGAATATTGGCTGCAACGGGAATGGTACTGCATGAATTCCCTGAGGGTGTGGTAACATTCTTGTTTTTGATAGAAGGGGGTTTTGAAAGGAAAAAATCTTTGTTATATGCTTTTCTTGCGGCAGCGATATCAACACCATTAGGTATGCTGGTTTCTTATCCTTTTATCTCTAGCCTTGAAGGACCAGCGTTAGGCATGTTGCTTGCACTTTCAGCGGGCGCCTTGGTTTACGTTGGCGCTTGCCACCTCCTGCCTGAAGCAGAAAAAGAACGTAAAAGATATAGTTTACTTGCGCTAGGACTAGGAGTATTAGTTGCTATAATGATAGTCCTAGCTAAAGGTTGATTTAGAGAAAGTTGAAAAACTATCAAACAACACTATTAATTTAAGATGCAAACCACAAGGTTACTTCTCCGCCTGATTTGAGCTCAGTAATGGCATCGTCTAACTGGAAATGCAAAAGATGAGATTATTGAAGCTTGTTTCGTGGCTTGTTTGTTTCGCGGAGCTCTAGCCTGCATGTACGGTCAGCTAGTAAGGAACACGATATAGGGCTGTCAACGTAATCTTCCATCATCCTCTCGACGTTAATAAACCTCAAATCCGATTTTCGTCTCATTGTTGAATCCCCCTTACAACAATACATGGTTGGATTGAACGATTCTATCCAATCTTTAGCAAACGAAAAACGAGTTCAATTACGGTCAAACCTGAACCTAGCCTCTCGGTATGCGCAATCGTAAGGTTTATTTTTTACGGAATGCACACTCGGTGAATGAGAACACGTGTGAGAAAGAAAGGTGGAAAAAATGGGAAATTGTGAGCTTTGCGAAAAAAACGGCGTAGACTTAACGTTACTTCAAGCTGAGCACAAAGACCTGGGCCAATT
>JAUWDY010000018.1 GCA_030608565.1 Candidatus Bathyarchaeota archaeon
GCCAATCCAGAGTTTAATACCTGTCTCAAAGAAGTTGGATAATCCTATTAAAGTGAAGAATAGTGTCGCGCTGGAAATCAGCCCTTCATGTGGTCTAATTAAATGCTGTTCATCTGTCATTTGTTCGATCCATGAACTAAAATCGGAGATTAAATTTGGGTTGGCTATGAAGACTATACCTACTATCAAAATAAAAATCCCGAAAGCCACTAAGCCTAAGTAATCTTTTTTGCGCCAGCCCGTACCAAAACAGGTCTCTCGTTCTTGAGTTGCCATAACCATCATCTCGGTCTGGAGAATTTCGACTTTACTCCTCTTAAATTTTGCCTATTACTCGGGGTAGCATGCGGGCTACAGGTCTGTTGCTCATATTTGAAATTGACGTAATAGAGAGACTTATTTCTAGAAATGATTTGCTTCGCCTATTTCTCCACAGCTTTTCTTATTTTGCGCAGCTCTGAGAGAATTTGCTGGTTTGTATCCTTTGAAAGTTTGACTTCCGCTTCTGCTTCTACTGCTTCTGGCTTCATTCCTTTTACAAATTTCATTACGACATCTTTTACTTCTTCGAAGTTCCTTATGCCTAGAATCACTGCTTCTGCGACTTTTCCACCGCTGCTGGTTGCTCCAGAGAAACCTGCAGTTTGTATCGCGAGTTTGCCCAATCCAAAATGTCTGGAAATTGGACCTTGGTAAATGTTAACGTTGGTTATGCGGTTATAGGGCACGAAGCTTTTTGTCTTCCACCATACTCCCCTTGTAACTGTGATTTTGTCGTCTTCAAGGACGTAGTGTATTGAAGAATGAAATTTAGGAATCCAGTATAAGGTGAATCCTGCAACAATTATGAGTGGCACAAAAGATGATAGAGCGGCAGCCACAACTCTAATCTGCATCTCAAATGAAAGCATGACAAATGCAACAACTGGAATCATCCACCAAAGAAAGCCGCCGGACAACACTATCACAAGATAAACCTGATAGAGTGCTTTAAGATCTGGATCTGCTCCAAATTCTCTTTCTACAGTCATATGAACACAACCCCGCAAACATATATTGATTTACGCTTTAAACATTTGGCAGGTACCATTCCCTATTTTAAATGAACAAAGCAAGTTGAAGCAGGAAAAAAATCTGCTGTTTCTGAGTTTTTATTTCTAATTTTGGCTAAAAAGTTAGAAACTTTCTAGGTTCTTCTAGGTGTACATACACATGTGATTACCATACTATTGATAGGCAAGTTAGAGCGCCATCTCCTTTACGGAATTCTGATGTGTCTAATTCCTTAACCGGAAAACCTTCCTTTTCTATGAGTTTCTTCGTCTTCGGGTAGCCCTTCGCCATCAAGATTGTTCCGTTTATGGCAAGACAGTCTGTAGCGTATTCTTCTCCTTTTGGAGCCACAATTTTGTTGTAGTTTCGCAGAATTTCCGTGTCAAAGTGTTCCTTTGAAAGTATGACATAGTTTTCTCCGAGATAAGTGCACGCAGACTTTAGATGAAGCACGTTGTGGATCTTTACTGGAACTATCTCTAAGTTGCTGTTTTCCAGAATCTTCTTGAGCTGCACTATAGCTTGCAAATTAGTTCGATTTGAGAGGCCTACGAAAATTCTATCTTCAATTTTAAGAACGTCTCCGCCATCAATGGTTGCTGGCGGTTTGGTATAATGCGTTTCTTTTAATTTTTCCAGAACTTTGGCGACTTCAACTACTTCGTTAGCTCGTGATTTTATGCTTATATTGCAGATTACTGCTTTTTCTCCAAATATTACGGCTGTGTCTTCTACAAAACAGCTATCAGGAAGATTATTGTCGCCTTCTATCCAGACAAGTTCTAGTCCAAACTTCTGTAAAGCCTTGCAATATTCTGCATGTTGTCTCTTTGCAGAATCAACATCTATCTTCTCAATTTTCGTCCTTACACACTGATCATATGAATCAGGTGCAGGTCGAACAATAGCATATTTGACTGAAGCTGTATTCATGATTTCATCACTTCAATTCTGTGCACATACAACAGATAACTCATTTTTTATCAATTTTTCTTTCGAAAAAATCTTATAATAATTCATTTATATGTTGAGCTTGGTGATTTGCTTGCCACATGTTATTGAAGTTACCGTAAAGAGTCAAAAGGGAAAATGTGCGCTTGGACACAAAGTAGGCGATAAAATTGTTTTCGATGGTAGATCGGTTAGAGGAGATATATGCTATAGTGCGCTTATGGTTCTGCTGCCAAAGATTTACGCTATGCGCTACGGAGTAGAGTTCCCATGGAGCGAAGATGGAGACACAATATTCAATGCTTGCCCAGATCCAGAGAACCCTGTCGTATTCGAAATCCGACGTATTAGGAAATAGTTGTCAGCAAAAGCCTACGTTTAATTCGTAACGTTTTTTCAAAGGCGCACGCGAGAGTTTTAAGGTTTTTTTCCGGTGATATAGAAACCACGTTTTTTAAATTGTTCAAGCAGATGCTTTGGATCTGGATCCCATTGACCCAACTTCCTACAGATGTGTTCCGTCCAACTGTAATTGTCGTAGGTGAAAGTTTCTTTGCGATCACCTTCTAGGCGTATCTTCGCTTTTAGATTGTGATAGTAGTCTTGTGCAAGGTATCCGTCATCCATTTGCTGCATGGCTTTTGATATTGTATCTTGATCTATCTTAGGATATTTGTCCTCAAAAAGAGTGAATTCTATTGGGTATCGAGGTCGTGTCGGTGGTTCTTCCGCTGGATAGCCCATCACTAATTGTACTAGTGGAAACACTCTCTTAGGCAGGTTATACTTTTTCGCGATTTTTTCCGCTCGATATGGTGCACTTCCTAGCAAGCAGCTTCCAAGTCCCAGACTTCTTCCTGCAACAATCATATTCTCCGTCATCAAGGATGCATCTTGAATGCCAAGGACCAATAATGCCAAATCATTCATGACCAATTTCCAGTTTCTTCTAGTCATTATATGTTCGAATTTATGAGGATCAAGACAGATCGTAAACAAAAGTGGTGCTTTGTAGGGGTTCTGCTCTCCGTTTCGTGACAGTAGCACGCTGTAGGATTGATAAGCGAAAGGTGCTTGTTGACCGGCTCTAACAATTGTTTCTATCACTTCATCAGAAGGCACTTCATCAGTATATTTTCGGATTGACTTGTGATCAAGCATGGTCTGGATAACAGGATTATTCTTCATGCCATCTCCCTCTTTCATATAGTAGGCTTCTAACTTTCTACTTTGCAACAAATATAGATTTTATGAACTTCTAATTTTTTCCGTTAGGTTAGAAAGTTATAGACTTGGAAGGTTTCATCTAACGCGTGTATACAGAAAGCCTATTTTCTCCCTTTGCGCCTTTTAGGAAGGGCAACTTTCTTCTTCTGTTTCATCTTCATCTTCTTAGCCCTTTGCAACTGTCTATGCTGTTCCCGACCTGCAGCTTTGTCTTTCTTGCTTCTTCTAGCCATATTTTGACCTCCACTTTGCGGATAACCCATGCATGCATACATACTGATTAAAAAACATTATGCGTACACGCTTTAGTTTAGGCAATACGATATACGAACAAAGCCCAAATACAGAGAGATTGGAGGGAACGGAGAGGCAAAGGAGAGACAGAAAGAAGACTTTTTTTATCTATTAGTTCACTAATAACAATACTTTCTAGTGGTCACATTGGGAAGCGATGATTGGTGTGTAGCAGTCTTTAAATGTAAGTCAGAAAATGTTGAAAAAGTCCTCGTTGGTTTCTTTGAATTCGTAAAAGATCTTCAAGGTGTGGAAGATCTGCATTTTCTTATTAGAGATCGTGCACGCATGCAGAAAGTTCAGTCACACAAGGTTGAAGCGAACTACATCAGTAGTCTTATGAAGCTCATTTCCATTACTGCAGCGATGAAGAATATACTGTAAATGTAAGCCAAATCTTTCAGGGAAATTGTTCTACTCAGTGCCTTCTTGATTGTCAGGTATATACCGTATCCCTCGATTATCCCAATTGGTGCACTTACTACCAGAACTTTAGGAAGCGCTCCAATGTCTATCGCTCCAAAAATAAGAGTGCTTGCACGCAGAATGCTCAGAAAGACGATTAGAATTGTGAATACTATGGCAAAGGTTCCAGGATGCTCAAGAACTACATGTTCATATTTCTGCCCTTTGAAGAAGTCTTGAACCACCAAATTAACGTAAAAGGTCATACCCAATAAAATCAGAGATACTACAGTAACGTTATGAATGAAAACCGTGAAAAAAGCTAGAAGCTGATTTGAAAATAAAGTATCTAGTGTTTGGAAGAAGATAACGTTCTCAAAGTAGGAAAGGATCAAAAGAATTAGAAAAGCTAAACCTAGTAACACCAACCTTCTTCTTTCATCAAGCAATAGACAAGCCTCGAAGAACAATCGGTAGGAAGTTAACGACTTAGAGATAATATGGATAAATTCATAGTCAACTTATATGATAAGACCTATCGAAACTGTCCCTTCGACATTTTCTCAACCATGCATGCATTGAAGATATTTACGTTACGATACAAGAAGCGCGTTTTACTCATACCTTACCAAATAAATTGGCGCGTCTTTCAGATGCCATAAAAGCTCTCGGTACGTTTCCATGGCTTCTTCTCGCTTTTTCCTTTCATGTTAGGTATTTCTTCCTCCAATCTTCTGAGCTTAGTCACAGTCTTCATTTTGAACTCGCTTCATACTCTCTTTGAGTATTTCTTATATCGTAATATGTAATAAACTTTTCCGTTTCTCTGTTTAACAAATATACAATGCACGCACGCCGATCTCAAGTCTAAACTTTTCCTCTCGACATTTTCTCAACCAATTCTTTCACCGACATTTTCACATACCGCGTGGGCGTTTCCTCCTTGCTCCATCCAAAAAATTTCATTAACTCTGGTACTGTCAAATCTTTTTCAATCGCTAACTGACTTGCTCTCTCCCCTCGGAACCTGTGAGGCCACCAGTCCTCATTAATCTCTGTTACCCTCCTATACAGCCAATCGTACTTATAGGGGAACAATAATCCTTCACCCGACTCTCGCACCCACTCCATCATCGGAGCCACCAGTGACTCTCCTTTAGGCATCGGAACATTCCTCTTCGCCCTCACAGGATTTCTCTGCTTCAAAACCACCATTCCTGTAATGAGGATATGATCCCCTTTATCATGGAATTGCCCACCTTTCAATGACAAAACCTCATTAGCTCTGCCACCAGTCTCGAACAAAGTGGCAATCAATCCCTTCTCGATCATGGTGTCGCATCTATTCACCATACCCGATAAAACCTTCCACCCGCAGAAATAGTTGATATTCAAGCAACTACGTCTATGGTACTCATGGTGAGTCCACCATCCTTCTCCCAATTTAATCATTACTCCTACTGCTTTCCATCAAGGAAATAATGATTTCCTTGAAAGAAGGTCTTTTTGGTCGTATCGTGTGATACATTTGGGGGTGTATAATATTATAGTATAGATACCCTAGACATATATCTCTCTCTGTCTTTTTTGGTGTTCCCTATGGTAATCCACCATAACATCCTACATACCGCTAATTTCTAGTGCTACACTATCTACTTTACCATTAGAATCGTCAATGTAAGGTCTCTACTCTTCCATACCGAATAAAGAAAGGTCTATGGTGTTCTTATGGTGTTGGCGGGATACTATACACCACATACAGTTTCCTAGGACTCTCCCGTTCCCACTCTAAACAATCGTTGCTCTCAACTATCCCCTTTAGCTTCCTATACGCTGGCTCCCTTGAACACTGGTAAATTTCCTGTATCTTCGGCAACAAATCTTTCAGTCGAATCCTGTTGTTGTCCCTAAACAGTTGCGTCAGAAGTTTGCCTCTCTCACGCGCCTTTCTTATCTCTTCCGGGGTTGGCGGTTTTATGAATTGAGCCATTTTTTTCACCTTTGGCGGCTACACGGGCTTGGAAACTCGCGACTCGTCGCTGACATAACCGCTCAAGATCAATTATTCCCTTTACAGAACTAGAATTTTTTGATTGAAACGTTATGCGTGCTTTACGGACGTGTAATTCTGTCCTTGTACTTCTTCTTGAAATCATAAACGTTTGCTTGATAGCTTCTGGCAAAGAATTTAACAACTGTTTCCGCTAATCCTTCAATCTCAACATCGAGGAATTTTGCTCCCACGCTGAAACCTAGCCCTGCAAGGAATCCCTCTAAACCTCCAGTAAATGCTGATGCTGCACTTCCTATAGCAGCTATTGAAATAGGTACACCTGTTCTGATATCTTTTATCTGTTTTGGGATTGTCTTGTCGTTCCAGACGTTATCGAGAATTCCAGACAGATCTTCTGCATTTTTTTTCACTATGTCAGGATGATTTGTAACTATTGCGTCATTCATGGATTCTTGGATCTTTTGCAAATCGTAGTCATCATAATGGTCAATTACATCATAACATGCTCTCATCCCTAGTGGGGCATAAGTCAGCTTTTTCAAAAGAAATTTGCCAATCTCATACGGAAATCGAACTTCTTCTGGTCGGTAAAAAGCTGGGAGAACACTAGCAGACTTTGTCTCCGCAAACGTGAAGTTTACTAATTTGCTACGTTGGTCACGTAAAGGACCGACAATGAAGTCGTTGCAAACTGAAAGTACCCTCACTGCTTCATGAAAGTCATCTACCATGAGAGCTTCGACCTCCTCAACAATTGTGTAATGTCTAAGCTTGAGAGTTACGTACGCGCTTAGACAGAAACTCAAATAATATCTGAAGAGCCCAGACCCAAACTGTCGACTAACAGTCTCCTTCAGAGAATCAAAAAATCCAAGACTTCCCAGAGTGAAGAAGGTGGCTTTGGCTTCCTCAATCTCTTTTTCATTAAAGAAAATGGTGTGTGGAATTGTATGGTGGACTGGAGGTTTCAATTCTTCGAAAAACGGGTCAAGATAATCCAGTCCCTCATATTGAAGCGCAGTCGCCCCGAGAACTACCTGCAATCTTCCCGTATCTTTGATGAAATCGATTACTGAGGGTATTTCTGATTTTTTGAAAAACCACGCCTCAAATTCTGAATAAGAAATTGGAGGAAGTGAGAGAATTAAGGAACCACAAAAGGGAACTTGAGCCCAAATTCTCTCCCATTTAGTGGAGTCACGTGATGCAACTGCGACGGGCTTCTGAAGTTTCACAAAACGGTCATCAGTAGGAAACCTATCCTTCTCAAAATCGAATTTTCCTTCTCGTATCCTCATTTCGAGCTTTTCGACTTCACTTCGCTCTTTCTGCTCATAATCCTCCAGATATTCCCTATCCAAAATACTCAACCATATTACTCAATGCAGATCAATCCTATTTGTATTACGCACGCGCTGCTCCGATGAGGGATACGATATTTTTTTCCCTTATCTTACTCTTTAATATCTAAAACTCAAATCTCTACATCTACATAACATAAAAAACCCTCATATCCCTCATCGTTCACCATCAGCTACCGCTTCCCAGACGTCTTCGAACCCTGATCTCTGAATGCTGCAGATAATAACTTGTCTTGACCCATGTTACTTTAATATATTAATAAAATAACTTGTCTTAAGCCAAGATATTATCTACGCCTCTGAATGTACTTGAACTTCCTGTCCCCAATCGTCTTTTCCGTGATTTCGTATTCATCGCTATGATTGCTAACAAACTTCTTTATTCTCTGCCGTGCAGCTTCTTTACTCAAACCAAATCCTTCGTTAATAGCCTTCACCAGATCGCCGTGATAAATCCCTGTTTCACCGATTTTCTCCCGCACAAATTTGTCGAAACTTTCCCATGGAATCAAACACATCACCTCCTCGTCATCTTTTTCAAACGTCACATCTCTAACTTCAAATTCTACCTGAATCTCACGGGGGATCAAACCGAAAACGTAAATCCTCCTTTGACGTAGCGCAGGCCTCACGCGGTGTATAGCCTGATACATTTCATACTCCTCAACCATCCGTCGAAAATTTTCTAGGTCAGGATCAGCATATCTGTATCCGCCGTCAAATTGTTTTACAGCTTCTGTTGCCCAAGATTTTCGATGGTAGAATTTCTCAAAGTTCTTGACCAAGCCTTCAATGTTCACTTTGTAGGTGCCGATAACAATGAGTACGTCACAGTGTTCAAGTTTATTGCTCCCACGTAGATTGCCAAAATCCAGAGATATTATGTGGGCATAATGTCCCGCTGGGGTTGGGAGGAAATCGGCTAAGCCAGCATTTTTGGGCTTGATTATTCCAACTTTCAGTTCGGAAAGTGGCTTCTCCTGAGATAAGAGAATTGTTTCAATCCGTTGTCTGATTATTTGTCTTTCACGTCTGTTCTTGGTTATTGACGTGGTCGTTGGAAACCAAGCATCTGAATATTTTGGGCTTCTAACGCGAAATACAATGGATTTTGCGATAGGCTGGTCGAGAGTCATTCTTTCGTAGTGAAGTTTGATCGGTTCGCCATGTTCTTTCTGGAAGCTCTTGGTTAGCATCTCTAGAAAGGCGTTGTTAATCTGCGCTCCAACAATAATGACTTCTCTATTCTTTTCCATCGACAACTCGAAAATTGGCATTAGAATAGGAACGGAAAACTCCTCTTGCCATCCATAAATTCTAGACAATCTGTACCAGTCGAGAAGTTGTACGGGGTCAATTTGAAGTAGTACGTTACGCGCAGCTTCTTTTGAGAGTTCGCTTCCTTCCTTGAGTAGTCTCTGCAAGCCTTTTTTTAGTCTAGGTTCTATCGTGTAAAGTACGTAGCGTTTGAGACTCTCGCTTTGTGCTTCAAAAAGCTCTTCTAAAGTGTTGTAGTCGGATGCGTTCAAGTTGCAGAGTTGATGTACATAGTTCCTCATGGTTGTAAGGTGAGGCAAGTCGCTTTTCATCAATACGACGTCGTCAACTACTACTAGGTCAGGGTCATATTTCTTGACGTGCGCAGTGAATAGGTAAGTGGCAGGAGCAATCACGATATTTGCTGGGTTTTGAAATTGTTCTTTGTGCTTGCATTCCTTAGGGGATATGAGTTTCAATGATTGACATAATTGACATATCCAACGAGTGGGAGCGTTGACTTCAAGCATTGTTCTTATTGGCTCTTCATGTTTCAACGGGCAAATGAGCTTCATACCATACCAGTGAGTGACTTCCAATCCTCCAAGGAAATTCTCACGCTCGTCAAGCTGTTTGTGAGAAGTGATGAGGTAGATCTTCTTCTTGTCAGGATTGCTTCTGAGCAGCTCATCAATTGTCTTTGTTTTCCCGACGCCAGGAATTCCAGTGATAATCTTGATTTCATTGGTCATTTCTCCTTCACCTGTGCCAACGGTGCAACTCCTTCTCTATCTCCGACCGAAAGCTCACGCTCTTCCATTAAATCCGCATAAAGATATGTCCAGTTCAAGTCCTCTAACAGTTCCCTAAAAGTTTTCTTCCGCGTTGAGGAATGATCTATTGAGGTTACCCGCCTCCCTTTTTTTGTCAAATCATGTTTCAGCACCTAGTGGCGATTAGGATTTAGCTAGGTCTTGTAACAATCGCAGAAATTTTACTTCCCTGCTCTTTGGATTGTTCATATAGCCGTTTTTCACAGCGAAGTCATAAAATTCCAGAAGTTTCCTCGCTTCCTTTGGAGATAGGATTTTTCTTGATTGCGTTAGGTGATCTTGGTATTGCTCTACAAGGACTATCGCATAACCCCAGCAGTTTGGGCATTGTGTCTGACGAGGTATGTTGGCAGAGCTGAATTTTGTGAGCCACTTGTGTCCACAGCTAAAGCACATAGCCATATTTCTCTTGCTCATAATTAACCCTAGTCATAATTTAATGATGCTCATTAATAACTTTGATTTATGTTTTCCTCTAAAAACGAAACAAGCCTTAAACCTCAAAGAGCATGCATGCTAAAACACACAATTTGAATAGAGGTGAGAAAGGTTGACAGCAAAAGAATTTACGCTTACTCTGCACTTCGTGTCCTGTCGTCTCCCAAGTCTGTTATATCCCATATTCACTGAGCACCTGCATCCTGAAATGCAAGCCCTGTATCGCAAAAAGAAAATCGTTAAGGAAAAGGAAGTGGTAGGTATCATGTTCAATGTGAAAAAGCCAGTGGAAATAGGGCGAAAACTAAAAGAAATGGCTCTTTATCAGGTAAAGGTGAGTTATCTACGGAAAAACCTATACCTCTACTTACCTACAGGTGAAGCCCGCCATTTCCGATTGAAGAAAGGAGATGTCAAAATCAAGTGCGAGCTCAAGGGCAACTGGTTTAAACTCTACTATCCTAGAGCAAAAAGATTATGTACGATTGAGTCTTTCTTCACGAAGGCATAATAGGACTCAGAAATCATCGAAGCTAATCCCTTTCCTCTGGCGCAACATAGGGTAAGTCTAGAGCCTCAAAAATCTCCTTCTCTGTTGACGCAATCACTTCACCGTTCTTTGTCAATCCGCTATGGCTTAATTTCAAACCTTTCTTCTGCGCGATCATTGAAAGCTTAATGTTATGTTCTGCCGAGCCTGTCCTAATCAAAACGAGCGTTCCCCATGTTTCAGGTGTGGCGAGATAGAGGTCGATCTGTTCACCTTTGTAAGCCACTCGTTTCACTTGTTTTCCGTCAATGCTGATTTTGGAGATTTTTCTGAGCTTAAGCGTGAAGTCCCACCAGCGTTCAGGTTTGATCAAGAGGACAAGATCAATATCCTTCACTTCTGGTTTGCGTCTCCGAATAGAACCAACGATCTTGACTTTCTCACAGTACTCGGCTATTTCGTTTATGAACTGCTCAGCTAACCGTTGTGCTTCTTCTAATTGCATATCTAAATTTTACGGGGAATGATTTAAAGTTCCTTTTATCATGTACTAAATATACGTATTATCTCCGGATGCATGCATGGCTAGAAGAATGATCTATCGTAGGGACATACACATGCATAAGCTAATCGCTTTTCAAAAGGGCATTAAGGATCCAAAACAATGATGAAGAGAATGCTACAAACAGAGCGACTTCACCCTCATTCACGCCTACAGACAGGTAAAGATGCAGAAGATAGAGTAATGGAATTAATAAGCCTGATATCTTTAAAATGTTGAAAAGAAGTTTTTTGCCAATGCGTTTTGGTGGTAAACTCCATTCTTCCAAAAGGAATGTGATATGTTTATTTGGGTCTTTTTCACAAATCTGTGTAGCAGGCTTTTCGTTCTTGAAAAAAATCACCGTGCAAAACGGCTGTTCCCTTTTAAGCGTGACACTTCTCTTTGAATGATTAGTTAATGTAACTACCATCTTTCCTTTATAGTCAGGGTCCAGAGATGTAGAAATATGAGATAGCCCTTTTTCTGCAATCGAAACTTTTGACACCAATATGCCAGAATATTCCCGATTTTGGGGCATCCCAATAAATTCCTCTGTTTCGATTGCTACAATTTCATTATGTTTTATCGTAATCCTACTGTTCCTCTTTAGACGATTAGACTTCGCTTGTGGTCGCGTAAGTCTAGTAGACATCTTCAGATAGCGCTCACCAACCCTCAAATCATATCCGACTGGTGTGAGGCATGGCCTATGAAAGGGAGCTATCAACAATTTCTCTTGTTGGGTATCAGGATCCTGCATCCAATCTCTTTTGGCGTTTATTAGAATCTCATCTATTGATGTGTCCGTAAGTAGTGTCATTTCACAAGCCCCCTTGTACGCTTGTGAAGAAAATCTATTAACAATTGTGACCACGCTTCAAAACTTGATCGTTTTCTTTTCAGATGCTCGAGATCCATAAATTCCATTTTGCTCAATCCTTTTCCCTTTCGGAAAACTTTCGGCTCTTCGACTTCCAGCATCCACACTAAGCCAAAATGTACAAGACCCACCACATTGGAGTCGTCATTAACGAAGCAAAGGAGTTCAGGTCCCCTTACTATTTTAGACTGGATATTCACTTCCTCCTTGATCTCACGCCAAACTCCGCGAATAATAAAATCCAAGCCTCTGCTTTTATTGTACTGCGAGTGTGTGTGTAGTTGGCGTTGATTCTTATCCCCGACATTTACATGACCTCCTACTCCCAACGAGTATTTGTTATGTAATCTCTCTTCTCGGCTTTTCTCGGTTCTTTTGTAGATCAGATATAACTGCTCCGCTTTGATGAGTATATATACTACTAATTGTTTGTAATCATAGTTCTTCTCAGCCTTTGACCGAGAGAGCAACTCTAGGTTATCCAAGATGTCTTCCCACAATTGCACATCGTAGAAAGTCCTCTGATTGGAGATAGGATATTTTGAGAGGATGCTTCTTCTAAAGCATAATAGTTCTTCTTCGTTACGTGCTATTTTCGCACTTTTGAACATTTTCTCTTCTGCCATAAGTTAAATGGTTTTAGTGAGAAATATCTTTTACGGGACAAGTATTGCATGCAACTAACCGAACTTCAAATGCAGGCGCGCTAAAGCAAATTCCTCTGTTTTAAAATAGCGAAAATTAAACATACAACTAAGAGTACATATTTTGCAGGGTTTGAGATTGATTGTATTCCTTGGAGCAGGTGCCTCGAATGTTTTCGGGATTCCAACAATGCCAGGGTTCATCAATACGTTTGACAGGGAAAAAAGTTGGGGCCAAGGATTTCAACACACACATATACGCGGATTTTACAATGGAATAAAGAGTAGGTTCAGCGAAGATGAATTTGACCTTGAAGTTCTGATGACAATATTAGAAGACCTAGCTAAGAAGGGAAAAGACCTTTTCAAGACAGTTTCACCACAGACGACTGATTTCCTCTTTAGAACGTCACGCAAGGAAGCACTTCGCTATATAAACAACAAAGGGATTAAAGTGCTCGCGGAAGAACTGCTGACAAAACTCAAACAGATCATTCGCAAGGAATGCCGTAATGCTGTGGAAAGGAGCAAACAAGTTGACAACATTCTCTCTAAGTATGATCAATTGTTCAAGATTCTCTCAGACCCACGAATAGTAATGGAAATGGTCTCAGGAGATGGCGCGGTAAAATATCCCTCTGACTTGAAGATAATCACCACAAACTGGGATAACTGTGTGGAGACGTATTTCAACAGGCGCCAAATAGAATTCTCGAACGGAATTGTTTTAAGGCGTGGGGAAAATGTCTTCGACATTAATTCATTTCAGGACAATGAAGCACTAGTCGGTATTTTCAAGCTACATGGTTCAGTAGACCTTTTTAGCAAAGCCGATAAGATCAGAAAGCTTTCAGCTTTTCCTGAGGGAAGAACTTCTTTTGGAGAGGAATTTGGAGACGAAGTAATGCGATGGCCAATAGAGTTTGGGGGGTATAGAAGGATTATGGAAAGTCCCTATTTGGATCTGTTTCGACTGTTCCGCCAAAGAATAGAAAAAGACAGGATTTGGATTCTGATCGGTTCCTCCTTTCGAGATATTTCAATTTGTTCCACAATGAATGATGTGGTAAGACTAAAAATACAGAGAAATTATCCCAAAGTTGTTTTCATAAATCCCTCTGCACAAGCTGTAGTCAAAAGATTGAGAGAGTGGGATATGATCATTCTGGCTGATTTGATGGAGAAAAATATGATTGAAGAGCGATGGGGATCAGATG
Organism: Candidatus Bathyarchaeota archaeon; assembly: GCA_030608565.1. Classification (GTDB taxonomy): domain Archaea; phylum Thermoproteota; class Bathyarchaeia; order Bathyarchaeales; family Bathyarchaeaceae; genus SOJZ01. The sequence goes on from JAUWDY010000018.1 coordinate 13,609, forward strand.
CATGCAACACCAAATTGTCGAACTTCCTAAAATGATGCATGCATGCAAACTAACCGAACTTCATCTGTTTAAGCTCTTTCTCCTCGTAACCGCATATCCGACACCGCCACCGTTTACCGTTGTGCTTCTTCTAATTGCATATCTAAATCTTGCTGTTGAGAGCATAAAGTTCCTTTTATCATGTGATAATTATACGTATTGTCTCAATGTGCGCTGCATGAGCTACAAGAAAGTATATAAATGAGTTTACAACACTCTACTCTTAGTAGAGAGATCTAGACTAGAGCGTGAGCCGAGATGACAGATTCAGTATTCGACGAAGAAAAGTCCTGGGGGTTCGTTCGTTTGAAGGACGCGACCCCATTCTCGCAGGAACGCGATAGGGATCATCTTGCCGTTCAATTCGAGATCTCAGGCCCCGAGGCTAGGGAAGCACTCGCCAGACAGCTATCTTGGTCTGCAGTTTGCAAAGCAGAGGAGAAAATGCGTCGCGAAGTCACAAAAATCCAAGAAGAGATAGACCAGCTGAAAAGGATACTCGCTCAGTCCTCTACCACGTCCTTCGCACGCCTCTCAGTGGAAGCTCGAATAAGGGAATTGGAAAATAAGCTGGAGCGAAAGAGCTTATACGTCCTAGCCACTTCACTGAAACGGACAAACAATAGTCGATCGCGTCGCCCTCATTTTCGTGATCAAGAAGGTGAGCCAGATGATAGCAATTCAGCCTCTGACCAGACTGTGGACAGCCTTCTCAGTGACATCTTCTTCGCTCACTATGTGGAAGGACATACCTACTGGCGTGCCGTCCACGTTCGCATAACGCGCTCAAACCAGATAGAAAGTGAAAGGACTGAATCGAGTTCCACAAAGGTACAGGGTTCCTTCATCCACTTCAGCAAGGATGCATTATCACACTTTCAAAACTGCCCTCTACCGCCACTAGTACTAGTCAGCCCAATAAGCCGCACCCACGAGAGAAACATCAATCTGTTGGCGAAAGGGTGCTTCGCCTGCAGCTCTCCATATATTCACGAACCAAATCTATCTGGAGGTCACATAGCATGGAAAAAGCCAAAAGGATCATTGACAAGTGCATTGGGGCGTCACGAAGAGCCCACACCGCAGAAGCCAGTAGGCTCGCTAGACTGCTTCACAAGCTTTTCGAGTTCCTCCGGGAACATCCGGAATATGTGCCAAAAACCATGTCAGCACTCTTCAAGCTCTACAGAAGCATTCTCGCAGGAGACTATACCGCGGCAATTGACTTGGCATACCTCATCCTCACCCTTGTCAAACATCTTAGAAAGAAGTGAAGACCTTCATTGCGGGGAGATGAATTGACAACCTCCCGTACAGTAGATTTCATAATCGACGGCAAGAAGATCACGTCGAAAGCCCAAGATATTGAGCTCAAAATAGATGGCGTAAGAGTATACCCCACTAGTGATCGAAATCGGGGCGATCAGGTTGACACCAAAGACATGGAGTGGCGTAGCGTCAAGTCTCTCCTAAGAACTGCTGATTCAGCCTTTAGCCATAGCGACAGATTTCGCATAACAAAATCACTGGCCGAATCCCCCAAATCATTCACCGAAATCAAGAGTCTTTTAAGCAAGACATCCGCTACAACCGATTTCCACTTGAAAACCTTAATCAAGGGAATGATAACCTTCAAGGACGAGAACGGTAAATACGCCTTGACCATATTGGGAGAACTTGTGTTCAGCTACTTTTCAACTTTCCTGAAAGATGCCAGAGATCTGCAGAAAGAGTTACTGATGTAACTCAAATAGCTTGAAAGAAAGTATACCTCTTCAGCTCTTCCTATTGGATGCGAACAGCAGAAACGTTGTGAACATAACATAGTCTAGGTCTTTCTTCCTCTCTAATCTCTATTATTTGCTGTAATCTTCCGTCTTACCAGAAAATAATGGTGTAAGCTAACAAAGGAACGGTGTTTTGCTCTTCCTTTGAATGGTTTTCAAGACCACACAAAAAATGTGCGTACCTATTAACCACAAAAGAGATTGTGAAGAAATGCAAAGTGGGACTTTATGTTTACAACAGAAACCTCGCTTATTGCGCTAACTGCCAAAAAACCTTTTATGGGGTACCGCTGAAATGTCCGTTATGCGGATCAGTTAATATGCTGATTTGCTTCAGCCGTGTCTCAGCAAAGCATTTACCAGCACCTTTTTCGAATCCAACCCAGATTTCAGCTCTAAGCAACCGAGTATCATACGTGTTAATTTCAACCTAAGTTTCGTATAAAATTTTATACAACTTCTCTAAAAATTTAAAATAGAATTACCTTCCATTTAAACAAGTTTAATTCAAACGTTTTGAAGGCCGGGGTGCCGGAGTATGGATAACGGGCCCGTCTTAAAAACGGGTACTCACTCCGAGTTCGTGGGCTCAAATCCCACCCCCGGCGCCAAGAGTTTGACTGTTTGACTTTGTACTTGCAATGTAAATATGCTGGTATATATAAAAAAGTATATCAAGAGTTAAACATGATAGAGATGTGCTGATTAATTGCATGCATGCACACGCACAACAGTCAGAAGCTTCATTTCTCCTTCATTTTCTGCTCTCGCCATGCTTCACGTTCTTCCTCAGCGTACGCGTGCTTTCGTTGTCGTTCCTGCTCATCTCTATCCGCTTCTTTGATCTGCTTCCGCAACATCTCCTGTGCTAACTTAGCTAAAATCTGAAGCTCTTCTGGTGTCATCGAAGTCAAGTCAACAGTGAAATCTTTCAATTTCCTCCAGTTGTCCTTTAGATCAGCAACTTCTCTGTTCAACTCAAGGATTCTGTTCTCCAGTTTCGTCACGTCAGCTTTCATTAAAGCGTCCTCAACCTTACCGAAAACCGCGACTGCTGTTTCGCCTTTTTTGTAAAACTCTGCCAACTTGTCTTCATCGTAGCGACGATAGATGTCCGTGAGATAGCCCTTATGCCCCATCAGTGCCTCCGTTATGTCCACAGAGATAACAGGCCCCATCCTTGTTCGGAAAAACTTCCTCAAAACGTGCGGGTGAAATTGGTGTCGTTTCGTGGACTTGTCAACACTGTTAAGTTTCGTTTTGTCCAAAGCATTCTTCCAGATGAAATGGGCGTTACTCATGCCGAAAGGGAAAAGTCTTGTATCCTCTGTTGACTTGCCATGCCTACTCCGTTTAGAAGCTGACTTCAAATACTCTGTCCGATACTTCAACCACTCTAGGATATGCTCCTTAGTTTCACCCGAGATGAAAGTGTAACGAGGATCACCCGACTTGGTGTACTCTCCTCTTATACTAATTTTAGGTGGGTCATTGTCAAGATCAATGTCGTCAAGCTCAAGCTGTAAGGCTTCGCCAATCCTCATGCCACTGCTGGCTAAGGTTAGATACAGAGCTTTGCCGTGAACGGGCATGTGCATAATTATCCTTCGCAATTGAACATTGGAGGGTATCTTATCCATTGTTCGTGCCATGCTTCCTTTGATCTTGCGCGTTAAACTCCGCCAAAACTTCTCGGGTAGTTCAATATCGTTCTCCATTAGGAACGTTCTGACTGCTGAAATGTAAAGTCGTATCGTTTTTGGCGGTCTTCCATTGATCTTTGCTAAAAAGTTTTGTATGTCAGTTTTGTGATCTCTTGTTTCTTGGAAGTATCGTTTAGCTAAGTCTGTCAGTTCACCGTCACCGTATATGTTGCTCAGAAAAACTTTGAGAGCCTGTTTGTATGTCCTTACTGTATTCTCACTGCCATACGTTTCCAGATACTTTAACTCACTCATTTCTGATCAAGATTATATCCTCAACTTCCTACTTAAACCTTTAGTCAACTAATTTATTATATGGATTATGAACTTTGAAAATGGATTCAAAGATCAGCTTACAGCGTCCCGGCAAACTTGAAATACGACTAAAATGATAATATTTTCTGAAAAGGTCTGGTCTAAATCAAGGATGTGAATGAATGAGACTACACAAAGTCACAAGAACCAAAATCTCAGCAAACACTCAAGCTTTCCAAGAAAGCTCTTTAAAAACTAACTCTTCACTACCTTTTGGGATGGCGCGGGGTGCGGGATTTGAACCCGCGCGGCCCGTAAGGACCACAGGCTTAGCAGGCTTAGGCTCTATTCTGCCCCCTACCAGGCTAGGGCAACCCCGCTCTTCAGCTATTTTGAGTTTGTTGTCCTAAAAAAGTTCCTATACATCTGGAAACGGTTCGGTGGTGCATTAACTTTTTTATCAACCGCCATTACATACTGAACTGGAGGGCCGGTCGTCTAGCATGGTTTGGACATCGCCCTTACGAACGCCGAGCATGAAGATAGGCGAAGGTCGCAGGTTCAAATCCTGCCCGGCCCACCATGTGCACGATTTAAATAAGGTTGGTTTTGACGCGATTTAGGTTGAACTTTTATATTTCACAAATGCTAACTGGAGATACGAGACACATGAACCTCAACAAAAACGGCTCCGTCATGCGGCTCATGAAAAAGCTTGCTAAATCAAAACTTAGTGGAATTACTATTGGAAAACTAGAACAACTTGCAGCAAAGATGGGAGTAGACGAGAAACAGTTGCTTCAACTCTACGTAGATACAAAAAACAATGCTTCAAAAGGGAAATTCGCAACCGCGCCATACTCTGAAAGAATCTTAATACTCCCTCAGTGTCTACGTTCACGAAGCTGCCCTGCAGAACTGAAAGAACTTGGCTATGAATGCATGGAATGCGGAAAATGTGGCATACCGGAGATAACTCATCAAGCCAAGAAGCTAGGCTACAAGGACGTATTCATCATACCGGGAGGAAGTGTGGTCACAAAAATTCTCAACAAAGAAAAACCGAAAGCTTGCCTAGGCGTATCTTGTCTAAAAGAACTTGTGCTCGGAAGCTTCGTCTGCGAAAAACTCGGAGTCGTGGCACAAGGCATCGCTCTGCTCCGAGACGGATGCGTTGAGACGGCAGTAAACTGGAAAAAAGTAGAGAACATTCTACGCCTAAACTCGACATTACATAAACGAGCCAACTAATCCCCGTATTTTCCTTGAACTAAACGACTTAAGAGTAGCGTCAGGAAGAAAAGACCCCAACCTTGGCACAAGCCCCATAGCATCTGTCCCCAACTTGCACAAAACAGCATGTTCAAGCAGTCCTAATGGTTCGATTCTAATGATGTCACGAGCATGTTTCGACGCCGTTATTGCATGTTCAACCTTTGCCAAGGGCGCGCCTAAAACAATCAACCTATCAAGATTAGAACGTGCCCAACGTGTAATCTGGGAGCGGTGTGCCTCTGACAACTCAGCTTTGACACGTTTACCTTCAATGTCTATATCCCCAACAACTTTAACGCTCACGGGCATGTTGTCACGGAAACAAAAAAGTTCAGTTAGTTGCGGAAGCGAAAGCTTTTTCCCATCAGCAAGCTGAGCCTGCAAGCTTTCCAGTGGAATTACAGCATCACAAGTTTGAGGAGAAAAAACACCTATATCCACATGAAGTTCGTCTTCGCTCTCGCCAGAAGAAAAAATCCTCCCTCTTACAAAAGAAATTTTTTTCAATTTATCAATGAAGGTCGGCGCCAACCCCATATCCCTCTCGAGCAAATTTAATGCCGCACTTTCATCTTCACCAGAGACCTCTATCTTAATCCACCCGCGATCTGTCTTACCAACGACCTCTAACCTAACTCTAAGTCCTCTGCACAGAGACCGAAACAAGGGTTCAAACACTTTAGGGGCGAAAGAACCGTACACCTTTTGAAGCAACGTGGCCATAAGCATCAAAGATCCCCAACCAAAGATGAAAACTCTTCATGTAGCTTCGCAATCCTTCCAAGCGAGGGATGCGTCTTGCCCAGTTCTTTTGACAACTTTCCAATAGTACGTTCAATTTTCACCCTCCGTTTTCCCTCAATCAACTTATCAGCGTAACACACAATCTTTTCCTCCATTGTCTGCGGGAGATAGCTCTTAATTGGCCAACCTAGTTGTTTGGCTTCATCGATGTCTATGCCGCCACCAGTATGACGTTCGATGATGGATACTATGGAGCTTGGCAAGCCCAGCGATTTAGCAATCTCTGCTCCTACAATCGCGTGATCAATGGTATGTGTTCTTGAACGCCCAATATCGTGCAGAAGAGCACCAATTTCAACAAGCTGGACATCAACATTCAGTCCTTTCTCTTTACAGACTTTCGCGATTTGGACGGCAAGAGATGCAACAGTTTTACAGTGTTCTATAACCCTGCGAGAACACCTACTTTTAAAAAGAAGTTTCAGCGCCATTTGTCTTGTTGGCAGTCGATCATTCACTTAATTCCTTCCTCAACTGCTCAACCTTCTCAGCTAAAACCTCGATAATTTTGCCATTTTCATAATGCATCAACGGTTTGTTGCATGTGGGACATCGGAAAACAAGTTCCATTGCGTCTTCGAAGGGGATTTTCTTACATCCAGGCGTGGAACAGTAGTAGAAGTCATGATCTTTTTCATAGCCGAGTCTAGTTTGTAGTTTTTCGAGAACATGCCGTTTCTGATTCAAAATGAAGCCTTCAAGCTGATCTGGTTGAAGTCTCCAGTGAAAAATGAACCAGCCTGTATTTTGGTCTCGGGACCTTCTTAAAGCTACGAGAGAACGGTCATAGAATCTGTAGAGAATTTTACGGACGATATTGAGCCGTATTTCTGTTTTGTTCGCGATTTCATCATCTGTAATTTCATTAACCCCTTTAAGGACATCGATGATCCTAATAGCCTCTTCGTTACCAAATACTTCCGCAACTTTTGTCAGTGTTTTTTCGTCCAGAAATGACAGCATTGGAATCCTCTGCTCACAAGGCATAGACGTTGTAACATATAACATATACGTATAAAGCTTTAAATTTCTTTACCAAAAGGGCTCAGAATCGTCAAATTTAACCATTTTCTTTCCATGTCTCTGAGGAAATATTCTCATTTTCGAGCTCTCAAATTCTTTTGACAACTCTTCACCTTCGAAAAAACGGTCAAGAAAAACGGCTAAGCTTGAACACTCAGAATGAGGCTGATTTCCAACAGCTACATTAAAGTCGGAAACTTTTTTGGAAAAAAATTCTGAAGGAACCTTTTGACTGCCAACTATAACTAACACGTCTTTTCCTGTAGCCTTAATACGCTGCAAGGCATCACTCGTCTGAATATTTTCTCCATAAGCGGTGAGATGAACCACGAGACCCTTTTTCTTTTTCCACTCCCTTACAGCCTGTTTCCATGGCACTCCCATTTCAAAGAGAAAACGTCCACCCCAATTTTTTGTCACGCTCTCAATTTTCTCTTTAATTTTTTCATCGCGAACGTCTGCAAGAATCAGCTTTGAAGCACCTAGAGCGCGGGCTGTTAAAGCAACATGGGTGGTGAGTCTTTTGTCTCTGAGGCGATGCCCCCACCTCAAAACAATAACTTCCGGCAATTCTGTTTCTCCCTCTCTTCCTCTCTTCAGTTGCTCCTCGTCCCATATAGTTAACTTGAAATATCTGTCGAAAACGCTCCGCCAAGTTGCTCCACCTTTCCTTTAACTTTTTCTGCAAACCATGGACTAGACTCAAAAACAACGTTCATGCTGTCACCCTCATATTTGACGTGATGTACGTCGCTGTGGTTAAAAAGCCATGAAAGAAATGACATTGATTCATCGGTTACGGGAAGCGAAAAGGATGCTTGAACATAATTCTTAAGGTAGGGCAACATTTCTTGTTTGAGCAGTTGAGTGTTGGTCTTATAAAGTGCTGAGATAGGTATGGGATTAGGTGCAACATCCTTTACAGCTTCAGTTCGACATTGTATTTCGTCTGCTGACAGCAAATCAATTTTATTAAGCGCTGTTATGACAGGGACTCCTGTTGCACCTATCTTTTGAATTGTGTCAAGACAGCAAGAAAGTTTTCTTTCAATCATTTCAAGAGATTCACCTACGTCAACAACTAAAAGAATCAAATCCGAGAACATGGTTTCTTCAAGAGTCGACTGGAACGCTTCTATGAGCGTTAGAGGTAAACGATCGATGAATCCGACGGTGTCTGTTAACAAAATCTTCTTTTTTGAAATGTTTACCACCCGGGTTGTAGTAGAAACGGTGGTGAATAAGCCTGTGTCAACGGAAACCGTCTCCTCTGCGAGAGCATTAAAGAGTAAACTCTTGCCCGCGTTAGTGTATCCCGCTAAGGAAACTGAGGAGAACCCTAGTTCGAGCCTGCGCGCACGGTGCAAACGACGCTTCCTTCGCATCTTCTTCAGTTTTTCTTCTACGTAATGGATTCCCCGCCTTGTGGTTTCATAGTAAAGGTCTACCTCATACTTCCCCAGCCCCATAAAACCCGGCTGCTCACTCATCCTACCTAATCTTACCTTTTCTTTTGCACGAGGCAACTCATATCGCAACTTTGCTAGTTGGATTTGAAGCTTAGCCTCTGAAGTTGAAGCTCTTTGGGCAAAAATTTCAAGGATGAGCTGAAAACGATCAATGGCTTCCACGCCGGTTTCCTTAGCTAGGTTATAGGCTTGAACTGGCTTCAGTTCATTATCAAATATCGTTTTTTCGATATTGTTTTGAGCAATCAACTCAGCAAGTTCTTCTACTTTGCCCCTACCAATCTGATAGCGAGGATTCGGTTTGGTGACTTGTTCAAGTGAGTCGACAACCGTGTAGCCTGCAGACTCAGCGAGGCTTTGAAGCTCGTCTAGGCTGGAGGGTTCGGATCGGAGTCTACGCTGGATTATGAGGGCTTTCATTCTTTTGTTGCCTCCGTTTTCTTTTTCTTTAGGTGAATTACTTCTCCCAGAGTGATCTCTCGACGTGAAGATAAAGCCGTTGATGGAGCCTTGGGTTCTGAAGGTGGAACAAGTAGTTTTATCTTGAGTGCGTGTCCCAGTTTCTCTGCAAGCACATGATCTGGAGTCATCTTTCCGCTCTCAATTTTCCGAAGAACTGAAACCTTTTCTCCGATTTTTCTTCCCAAATCTTCATGACTTAGTTCCAATTCTCGCCTTGCTCTTCTTATGCGTGGACCAAAATCCTCTACGACTTCTAGGGTTTCGACAAGTGAAGGCGTTGACGGTTTTTTGCTAGAAAGCTTGACCGGTTTGAGTGTCTTGCCAACTCTTTTTATGCGACGTGCAGGCTGTGCTTCCCAGTGGACTGATCCTAGTTTGGCGCAGCCTCCGCAGACAATCATCTTGGCTCCTTCAATCATCGCCTTGAATGTTTTGCCTCTTATTCTGCGACCGCAGACTTCACATCGGACTATGGCGGTTACCCCAACTGTTTCTACCATATTCTATTCTTTATACTTTTGGAGACACCATAAGTTATATTTGCGTGCGCGGATTAGTTTTAGAGGTTGTAACATTCGAACAACATTCACTATTTCTCTCAAACCTCTAAAATATTGAAAGTGTGTGCGAAAGAACGTTGAGACGTGGAAATCTATTGCCCAAATCTTTTAATCAGGAATCTTGTTTTTTGTCGTAAATGCACGCGCTGAGAAAACCTTTTATTTGAAAAGGGTAGAAACTCTTTCTGCGAGGTAGTATCGGATGACTTTAGAATCAAGCAAGATTTTGGGCGGTGTAGGAGCATTATTGATGGTAATTAACCCCTTCTTAGGTGGCTACACAGGCGTCTACGCAGGCGCGTTAGGGTTGGTTGGCCTGATACTTGTACTGATAGCCTTGAAAGGATTGTCCGACCATTACAATGAAGGAGGCATATTCAACAACGGGCTCTACGGGGTTATCCTGATGATAATAGGTGGAGTAGTTTTCGTGGCTACGATTGTGGTGACAGCCGTTAGTTTCTTATCTGCTATAGGTATCGAAATCTCTACGCTCTGGAGTGACCCGACAGCTCTCTCAGGCATTAACTGGCAAGAAGTGGTGAACTTTGATATCCTCTGGCCTCATATTGCAACTATTCTTGGAAGTTTGGTTGTGCTTTTCGTATTCGTTGTTGTCGCAGCTATTTTCTTGAGAAGATCATTAACCATCCTTTCTGAAAAGACGGGCGTTGGCCTTTTTGGCACGACAGGATTGATAATGCTGATAGGCGCTGTTTTGACAATAATCGGTGTCGGTCTCATACTTCTCTGGGTTGCTTTGATACTCCTTACTGTGGCCTTCTTCTCGATCAAGATACAACCCGCTCAACCACCTGAATCAACACCTCCCTAACAAACAAGTCATAGACCCACACCAGACACCCCTCCTTTTTCTACTGTCTCTCCATGAAATACTGCTTGTCCGACAGAAAAACCGTATGCGCGCCAAATTCATACGGTCCATACTATTCTAGCCAGAAAATATTTCGTTTATGCGCATGCATACAGAGTTTAACATTCAAATTTTCAACATATTGATGTTAATCGTGTTTGACTGAAGAATGAAGGGAGAAATGGCTAAAAGTGAAAAGCGTGGAAAACGGTTCTTTCACAGAATAAGTTATAACTTATGATTCTCTCACAACTATTCTTCATACTTGTCGAACTGTAACGGTGAAAACATGCGAGATAAATCTGATGCTCTTCAAAAGATCAGGAGCATAGCGGATTATCAGTTTGGGAAGAGTGTTGGAGAGAAACTCTTTCCAGACAATGTAAAGATCATCTACTCAAAGAGGACAGGAAGAATACGCTATGTGTATTTGAGAAAGAAGCGGTTAGCCACTTTGCGACCCACCAATGGCCTTTTTTCTATAGCTATTGCAGGGGCTAAAAGGATAATGGATCGTATGGATTCTCCGCGGTTGTGGGTTCAAATTCAAGAAGAAGCCGTTCCGTTCGTTGCTAAAGGCAGGAGTGTCTTTGCCAAACATGTAGTTGACGCTGATGATGAGATTCGTCCTCAAGAGGAAGTTATTGTTATAAATGGTAAGGATGAAGTGTTAGCGGTTGGGAGAGCTTTGCTCACTGGAGAGGAGATGAAAGTGTTTAAGCGAGGCGTGGCCGTACGGGTGCGAAAGGGTGTTGAGGAAGAAAGTTAATGAAGGTTATGTTAGAATAAAAAGGATGAAAATACACATGCTTGTTTGGCTTCAATCGTTGTTTGTTTTTGTATGCATAGACTCTGATTTTAACTCTTACGAGCCATATTGCCGAACTTCTTGTGATGTTCAGCGTATTCTTCCTGTTTGAAGTATCTAGCCCTAGCAATTAACAGGAAATCATAGACTTGATTGAAAAGATCTGTTGCGTGCTTACGGTCATATGTTTGCTTTACTATAGGACGGATTATTGGGGAGTCTGCGGGCATGAGTTGAGGTTTGAGTCTCCCAGATTTAATGTCCTTAAAACCCTTTTCTAGCTTCTCCAGAGTTGGTTTTCCCTTAAACTCTATTGGCCAAACTGGAACAAGTCCTATTCCTTGGACAATCTGAGATTCGTCTGCGTGTTGATATGGGTTCCTTACCTCGTCCTTAAATCTCCTAAGGAATTTAATGTCTTCAATTCTCATCAGCTTTTCATCTTTTATTTTTTTCAAACAAGCACCGTATGCCTGCCGAAGATTTATTCCGAGTTTTAGCCAAATTCTTTCTTTCATAAGCGCCTCAAGCAGTACGCCCATGAGAACTATTGAAGCGTTATATCTACCAACCAATAGAGTATGATAACAATCCTCGTAGAGAAAGAACAACCTAGGATTCGGTAAACCGTGGAGATGAAGGGGCGGTCTTAGTAATGGAAAAACCTCTTCGGCATTTCTTCTCCAATTCTCTTCGTACCTAGGTAATGGAGATTTCTCTGTCATAATTAGAGAAGTCTTACATCTGGGGCATATGAGCATATCATGTTTTTCTATCATAAACACTTCTTTGCCTTCTATCTTCTTACATCGAGAACACAGAAACTTTGGCTTTTTCATAGAAACATCTCACATGACAACATTGAATAAATATAAACAAGATAAATCTTCTTTATATGTTAGAATAATGCTAAGTTGGAGGATTTGCGTTGCGTAGGAAGAGAGTGAATCCGAGAGAGGCGAAGCGGATGATGCAGCGTATGGGACTAAGTATGGGGGAGATGCCTGACGTTCAGGAGGTTATCTTACGAACGAGTACAAAGGAAATAGTAGTAGTGAATCCGGAGGTTGCTGTGCTTGAAATGCATGGGCAGAGAATCTTCCAAGTTACTGGCGGGAAGATCACTGAGAAAGAGATTGAGGTCGAGAAGGTAAAGAAGAAGGTGGCTATCCCAGAGGAGGATGTTAGGCTTGTTGCGGATCAAACTGGCAAAAGCATGGAGGAGGCGCGGAGAGTGCTAGAAGAGACCGCGGGCGATCTTGCAAGAGCTATTCTTCTGCTCCAAACAACAGGATAGAACAACAACTCTTCATATAGTTGAATGCGTTATGCATAGAATGAATTCGGGTTCCAAAATCGGAATCATAGACATAACTGAAAACAGCGAGTATGAGCGGTACATCTACAAGTGCTTTGCACCAATCCTTTCAGAAAATACAGGAAGAGACGTGAATACTTAGAGGCTGCTATCCCTAAAGGTTTTCACAAAAAACTTTTGATTTTCAACGGGCAAGTTGTTGGTCAAATCGAATATGCACCAGCAGAAGCGTGCGGTTACCCTATCACTGGCAATGGCGTCATTGTGATGAACTGTATTTGGGTGTTGAGAAAAGCGAAAGGACGCAACCTTGGAAAGCAACTACTGACTGATATGATGCAAAGCGAAAAGAAAGCGGTTGGCTTCGCCACAATAGCTTTAGAAAACCATTGGAGCCCATGGTTCAAAAAATGGCATATGGAAAAACTTGGCTTCAAATCACTTGACTCAGTGAAAGTGGTGCATAAAACAAAACACAAGGGAGAACGCTTCAGAATACACCTTATGTGGTTACCGACAACCAAAAACGCAAACCCGTCTACGTGGGACAAGTCAAAACTCCTAGAAGGCGAAGACTTCTGCCTTGCCCATCCGCTCTATCACCAAGAAAAACCAAAACTAAAAGAAATCCTTGAAAAATGCTAAAATTCCCAAAGGACCAGATTATAGTTTCTGGATTCTAAGTTGAAGTTTTTCCCGAACACATTTAAGTGGAGCTCCCCTCATGTAAGCCAAGCAATCTAGAGGTCTCACCTTGGGAAAAAGGAAGGTCAAAAGCGCGGAAGAACAAATCAAGAAGATGATGTTGCCTGTAGCCAATGATGTTCTAGGCATAGCAGAGAAAATGCTAGGGCATGAAAGGATTATGGTGAAATGTCAAGACGGCCATGAACGTCTCTGCAGAATACGTGGAAAGATGAAGAGAAGAGCGTGGATAAGGGTCAGAGATATCGTTCTGGTCTCACCTTGGGACTTCCAGTCCGACAAGCGAGGCGACATCATATGGCGATACAAAAGAAACCAAGCCGAATGGCTAAGAAGAAACGGATACCTTAAGATTTAACCTACTAATGCGTGCTCGCAATCTATCTGGAATGTTAATCTTTTTACAGAATGCGTGGGCATCAAAGACTACCAAGAATGAGTGAAAACTCCTTTATCTACGTGGCATGCACACGCAAGTTCTAAATTCTTCTCAGCTCAGAAAGTTAGAGTCAGAAACCAGCGCGTGCTGAAGATTTATTAAGAAAATTAAAAACTAATTTCACAGGGAAACATTATGCCAAAAAGAAAAAGCTGGTCTGAAAAACTGAAAGACAACAAGGGTCTACCAAAAGTAGAAAAAATCACCGCAAAAATGAGCAAAAGATGGGGCACAGGCACCGTAGTTATCCCAGCGCCAATGGAAGTCAATGAACTGATGAGAAAAGTGCCTGAAGGAAAAGTCATTACCATCGGTGAAATTCGCGCCGCTCTTGCCAAAAAACACGGAGCAACTATTGGTTGCCCTCTAACCACAGGCATTTTCGCATGGGTTGCAGCCAACGCCGCTGAAGAAGAAAGACAAAGAGGTGAAAAAGGCATTACTCCCTACTGGCGCACCTTAAAAACTGGAGGCGTGATAAACCCGAAATATCCTGGCGGAGTTGAAGCCCAAAAGAAACTTCTGGAAAAAGAAGAGCATAAAATAATTCAAAAAGGCAAAAAATACCTTGTTGCCGACTACGAAAAATCATTGGCAAAATTATAAAACAGAAGTGTAACTTTCATTGCGTTTCAAAATAAAGAATAAACTGAAAAAGACAGACTACAAGAGACTCGTAGAATTTCTCAAAGACAACCCAAATGTTTCAATTGAACTTTTTCCTAGTATGGATTTGGAGTTTTTATCAGCCAGTCCTGTAATGGTTGCTGTTGAAAGTTTCGGCTACAAGATAAACACAGAAATATCGTTTGAACAGCCGATAGGCTTTGAAGTTCATGAGGATTTAAAGCTCGATGACGAGATGAGTAGTGGTTTAACAGCAAATCGTAGAAACTTCAAATTATCGAAGATAGTTACAGAACCAACCAACCTCAAAAAGGATTTTAACATAATCTTGAAGACCACAGAACGAATTATCAATCACATCTGCAATAGACTTGGTGTACTGGTTGAACAAACTTTCATGCTTAACTCTGAACAGTTAGATAGACAATTGGACATCGTGCTTAAAAGTGGAGAATTAGAAAAAAGAGGGGAAACCCCGAAACCTTTTGGCACAATTCATGCAAATGGTTCAAAAGATGCTAAAGAACGCGCTGGCGACTTGATTCCGTTATACAAAGAACATGACAAGACATATCTATATGATGCCAAACGAGTGTATTTTCTTCTTCCCCACGATTTCGTGACTAAATTGCTTTGCTGTGATAATGCTACGATGATAAGGGAAGAGGAATTCGACAAAAGAAGTAAAGGAGTTCTGAGAGATTTAGTGTACAAGAAATATTTGAAGAAACATGAGACACTAGATGGAATCGTATGTTACTATGGTCTTAACGAAAAGACTCAACGATATCTAAAGAAACATCTTGAGCATAAAACTCCTCGTCACTAGATAGATTGTTTCTGAGTTTCTATTTCTAAATTAGTTAAAAAAGTTATAAGCTTCTAAACTCTATGCGCACACGCAAGCATCTTGAAAACCTCTTGTTAACGCTTCATACGATTAATTATTTCTCTGCATTTATCCGCGTACTCACACCATTCTAGGCACGACTGCTCCTTTTCAGGTCTACCCAATTCTTTCTTGCAAGTGTCGCATATCCCTACGTCTTCGTCACTCCAAATCTCCACCGTTCCACCGCAGTTAGAGCATTCAAAATATTCAGGGGCAGGCCTGACAAACTTCCTTATGCCTGGACAAGTTCTGAAGTTTTTTCTAACCAAGATTTCTTCGCCGCTCTAATGGTAATACGGGGGACGCAACCATATTTATCTAATTTCTGTTTAGTAAGGATTTCTCTTGTAATTTGTCTAATTGTTTGAACAGGCATTTCGCACGCGCAAATCTTGTGCAAAAATGGTGCCGGGGTGGGATTTGAATGTACGAGCCCTTACAAGACCGCCCGACTCTACGCAAAAACTAACAACATTTCTTTCTGACATACACCTTGACGCAACCCATCAACATTCAAACAAACCTTAACCATGTGTTACGCCACTTGAAAACACAATCTCCAACAGCATCAAGGCAAAACCTAAGAACAAATCTGACAGGAACCGTGACCCCCCCTAGGTAGGGGGGGTCTATAAAGAGAGAGAATAAGAAGCTATTAAAAAAAATTAGGGGGGGCTATAGGGGGTCTAATAAGAGAGAGACATACCCAGACAACGTAACAAACACATGCGCACACATACAATCCTAAAACTGTTTAAGAGCATCCGCCTTCTCCATAACACAACCACAATAATGGCACCTCAAACGCAAAGGCTCCTCACAATCCACATAAAACTTCGCCTCCACAGGTTCATCACTATTAGAAATACACGAAGGATTCGCACACCGCACAATCCCACGAATAACAGAAGGCAACTTAACAAGCTGCTTCTCCACAACCTTATAATCCCGAATAATATTAATCGACGCATGCGGAGCCAACAACGCAATCTTATCAACCTCCTTAGAATTCAACTCCCTACCCTCAACCTTAACAATATCCTTCACACCAAGATTCTTACTCGGAACATTCATCGCCACCGTAACAACACCCTTCGAACGACCAGTAATCCCCAAAATTCTAATAACATCCAACGCATGACCACTCGTAATATGATCAATCACCGTACCATCCTTAATCTTCGATACCCACAAAGTCTTTCTAGCCATATCAACCACCACACTGAAACCATATTAAGCGTAACCGAGTAAAAGAGTTATTTATCACTTCCTAAAAACATGTCTGGTGTCAAAACTTGAAATTCAAGGGTCGAGACATAATCTCCATCAAAGACTTCAACCGAAAAGAAATCGACTACATACTAAAAACCGCAGAAACAATAGAACCCCTCGCAAAAAGCGGCTCAGACATGCTACACGGAAAGATGCTAGCAACACTCTTCTTCGAACCAAGCACACGAACCCGACTAAGCTTCGAAGCAGCAATGCACAAACTCGGAGGCTCCGCAATAGGATTCGCCAAACCAGAAATAGCCTCAGTCAAGAAAGGAGAAAACCTTGCTGACACCATCCGCGTTGTCGAAAACTACGCCGACGTCATCGCACTGCGACACCCACTAGAAGGAGCAGCCCGACTCGCAGCCGAATTCGCCCAAATCCCAATAATCAACGCAGGCTCAGGCGCAGAAGAACACCCAACGCAAGCCTTACTAGATTTGTACACGATCCTAAAAGAAAAGAATCAAATCGACAGGCTTAACATCGCATTAATAGGCGACCTACGCTACGGACGCACCGTCCACTCCCTTGCATACGCACTTTCACTCTACGATGTCAAGTTACATCTGATATCGCCTGAGCTTCTTCGAATGCGAAGAGAAGTATTAGACGCCATCAAGAAAAAAATAGAAGTGGCGGAAAGAACAGGCATGGAAGAAGCCTTACCCGAAATAGACGTACTCTACATGACACGAATCCAGAAAGAACGATTCGCAGACATGGCTGAATACGCGAAAGTAAAAAGCGCCTACAAAATCGATTGCGACGTGCTAGAAAACGTAAAGAAAGATATGGTCATTATGCATCCACTTCCAAGAATTGATGAAATAGCAGACGAAGTGGACGCAACACCCCACGCACGATATTTCCAACAGGTTTGGAATGGTATCATTGTAAGAATGGCGCTCTTGGCGCTCATTCTAGGCGCAACGGAATGATTTAGCAAATCGTTTCCAAACGCCTTCCAAAGAAACTGTTAGAGAAATTTACAGAGCGATTTTGTATCGGTTTTGATGGCTATTACCCTTTGACCAATAGTTCTTTGGCATCAAACGTTTTCCTAATCTTGTACTCGCTTTGTTTTCCATCATTCCATTGGCTAACTGGTCTTAAGTATCCGACAACCCTTGAATATACTTCACATTTTTCACCGCAACGAGGACAAGTAAAGTGTTCACCAGAGATATAACCGTGAATTGGACAAACGCTGAATGTAGGAGTAATTGTATAATAAGGCAGTTGACTTTTTTCAGCGACTCTCCTTGTTAAAACGGAAATGCTTTCCCAAGATGAATTAGATTCTCCAAGATAAATATGGAAAACGGTTCCTCCTGTGTAACGGGTTTGAAGTTTATTTTGGTGCTTTAACGCTTCAAAAAGGTTAAGTGTATTGTCGACTGGTAATTGCGATGAATTTGTATAGAAAGGTTCAATCCCGTCATTTTTTATATAATCTTCATTAGCAACAATTATGTCTGGATACTTTCTCTTATCTATCCTCGCAAGTCTGTAAGTTGCACCCTCTGCTGGAGTTGCTTCGAGATTGTAGATATTTCCAGTCTCCTCTTGATATTCGGAAAGTTCATTTTTCATAAACTCTAAAATTTTAGTTGCAAACTTTAATCCTTCTTCTGAAACAATGTTATAACCAAAGAGGTTCAAAAGTGCTTCATTTATTCCAATTAGTCCGATTGTGGAAAAGTGGTTTTTCCAATAGTTACCAAACCTTTGTTTTATAGAACGCAAATAAAACTTTGAATAGGGGTACAGTCCATGTTCTGTAAAATTCTCAACAAGTTCTCTTTTGATTTCTAAACTCTCTTTAGCAATATTCATTAAAGTACTCAACTCTTCAAAAAATTCGTCTTCATCTTTTTTAAGGTGCCCTATTCTAGGAAGGTTTATCGTGACAACTCCAATTGAGCCTGTCAGAGGGTTGGCACCGAAGAATCCTCCGCCTCTCTTTCGCAATTCTCTGTTATCTATTCTTAATCGACAACACATGCTTCTTACATCTTCAGGCTTCATATCACTGTTTATAAAATTAGAAAAGTATGGAGTACCATATTTTGCTACTAATTCAAACAGTTCTTGAAATTCCCAATTGAAGTTTTCAGTTACGTTATACGTGACTATTGGAAAAGTGAAAACTCCGCCTTTCTTGTCACCATGAAACATTACTTCAATATAAGCTCTATTCAACATGTCCATTTCTGTAACAAAATCACCATAAGGCTTATCTAACATATGCCCATCGACAATAACACCGTCATCTTCCATAAATTTTGGCACTGACAAATCCATTGTGATATTTGTAAAAGGTGTTTGAAAACCTACACGGGTCGGTACATTCATATTAAATAAAAATTCTTGTAGTGCTTGTACAACTTCCTTATAGTTCAACTTGTCATAATAGATAAACGGCGCCAGATAAGTATCAAAATTGCTGAACGCTTGAGCACCAGCTGCTTCACCTTGTAATGTAAAGAAGAAGTTGACAATTTGCCCCAATATTGTCCTAAAATGCTTCGCAGGTTTGCTCTCAATCTTTTGGGACACACCACAAAAGCCAGAAACTAGTAGGTCTCTTAGATCCCATCCTACGCAATATGGTCCCAAGACAGCAAGATCGTGTATGTGAAAAGCTCCAGACAGATGTTTTTCCCTAATGATGGGTGAATACATTCTGGTTAACCAATAGTGAGATACAAGTCGTGAAGAAAGATGATTATTCAATCCTTGAAGAGAAAAATTCATATTAGCGTTTTCACGGATTCGCCAATCTGTACCGTTTAGATAACTATCTACCATATCATCAGAGTTTAAAAGAAATGCTAGTTCTCTCATCACTGCATGCTGTTGTCTGTATAGAATGTAAGCCTTAGAAACTTCTACAAATTTGTTTTTAATCAAAGTCTCTTCTACAGTATCCTGTATCTCTTCTACTGTTGGAACACCTTCTTTGCCAAATTTCTTTTCTATGACCGCAACGACTTGATTACTCAATTCTTTAGATTGATTTACACTTCTTCTATCGACCGCTTGAAATGCCTTTTTAACAGCGTTAGTTATTCTATCCTGGTCAAATTCTGCTAATCTCCCATCTCTTTTCCTAACAAATGATGTCATTTCAGGTCACGTTCCCAGCTTTTCTCAACTCATGTTCATTACCATTCTTTAAGCATAGCACATCTGGGGCACCCACTAGATGTGTAGACCACGATTCTATCATCTTGTGGCACGTGCCCGAGAGAGCCAACGGAATATTTTAAAGAACCCATGAGAATCCCTCGTAACGCAAGGATGACATAAATGGAAGATAATTCTATTTTAAATTTTTAGAGAAGTTGTATAAAATTTTGTACGAAATTCAAGTTGAAATTAACACATACGATACTCGGTTGCTTAGAGCTGAAATCTGGGCTTGATTCGAAAAAGGTGCCGGTAAATGCTTTGCTGAGACACGGCTGAAGCAAATAAGCATATTAACTGATCCGCATGACGGACATTTCAGCGGTATCCCATAAAAGGTTTTTTGGCAGTTAGCACAATAAGCGAGGTTTCTGTTGTAAGCATAAAGTCCAACTTTATATTTCTTCACAATTTCTTTTGTGGTCGCCAAGAGTTCATCTGGGTCTTGCTTGGAATCAGCAAGTTGTATGATTGCGAGGTGGCTTCCCGGAGTTAGTTCGTGAAACTCTTCTTCAATGTGTAATCGACCCCTCCAAGAGACTTTGTTTGTTAAAGGCACAGCAACCATGTCTGTGTAAAAAGGTTGTTCTCTGGCGCCTTGAACGTGAACCTTTGCCCAGCCACAATGTTCCACATCCAGTTCCGCCAGCCTCTTCGCCGTGTTAATGCTGGGCACCATAGAGAGAGCCACACGAGTTTCAGGTTTCTTCGCGTAACTTTGAACAGTTTTAGAAAGGTGTTCTACTGTTTCTTTGGCAAAATCTATGGCTTCGTTATCCTCGTTTATAGCTTTCCCGAGGAATGACTCTACTGTTTCGTTCAGCCCGACAAAACTGACGAGGCGAGTAGCGTTTTCAAGCCTGAAATAGTGGTTGCCGTCGGCTTTCTGTGTAAGGAATGGAAGTAGTCCTTCTCTTGCGCGTTGCTTGAGCGTTCGATACTTTATTTCTAACGCACGGCACACCATCTCTAGTCGTTCATCTAAAAGCTTAAAGAACATGGGTTGACTTCCTTCGGCATCGTATGAAGCTCTTGGCAAATTTAGTGTGACGCTGTCGATGCATCCTGTTTGCAGTGTGTCGAGTTCCCAGTCTCCTTTCCAGTCGGTGGCAAATCTGCATCCTGTCGCGGTGTAAGAGGTGTACTTTTGTTTTTTGGAGCATAAGTTTGCGAAGTATGGAATACCTCTCTTGGCTGCAAGTTGATGGGATTGAAAGAGAATATCCTCGCATTCTTTGTTTCTCAGCACTTCTGGGCGTATTTTTACGATTAAACTTGGGTTGAAGACTGGTTTGTGCTTGTTGTCTTCAAGCATCACTTCAAGGAGAAGAGAGGCAATGAGGTGACTTTCTTCAACGAAATCCCCGTAGCGGGCAACCTTCTTACCGCTAGGTCCGATGGCCTTCTTTTTTTCTAGGAAGTCGGGAACAACAAGTTCTAAACCTAGCGATGCTCCGATAGGAAAACCTTCGTTTGACAAGGATTGATTAAGGTTGAAGACAAAGGTGCGTAGGGATTTCCGAATTCTTTCTTCTGATAGACCTTGGGCGAATGGTGCCAAGAAAATGTTGAAGTAATCGAATGCTTGTTCTCCTGAAGTTTCTGTTGAGGCGATTTTGAGGATGTTGGATACTGTTGAAAGCGCGGATTCGAGGCTTTTCGGGGGAAGGGATGACAGCCCTATGAGACTCGTTCTTCCAAGATTTAGTCCGTGTTGAAGGAAGAAACGGAGGTCATGCATGAACTCGTTTGGTTTTAGAATCCAGTAGCCGAGGTTGTTGAGGTGGAGTCTTCCGGAGAGGTGGGCGTCGGCGATATCTCTGGGAAGCACATTGAGCAGAGTGTACTCTTCAAGTACTGCGTCGCCTGCTGCCTTGTGAACAGCTTCAACGCCCAGAGATGTGGTGCCTTTTGACTGTATTAGTTGGGTGACATCGTAGACTGGAAGCCCTAAACGTGTGAGTTTGTGTCGATATTCTTCAAGTCCTTTTTCCACTAGGACCGCGTTGACGAACTCTCGGATAAGCGGGGCTGTGAGGTATTTTGTCTTGAATTCTGATAGGCGCCCTTCGGTTTCTCGTGCAATCTTTTGTGCCAAGTCTATAGGAACGTTTGCTTCCCGGGCGAGAGAGTCAATGATTTTGTTTCTGTCGAATTCTTCCATCGCCAAACGTGAGGTGCGGACAAGCATTTTCTTTCTTTTGAAGAAGTGTTTCTCGATGTGTTCGGTCATGTCAATGATTGTGCGTCCGAGGTCGGTTAGGCGGTATTTCTTGGCTTCCGCGTCGGGTTCGATGAGGTCTGCTTTCAGAAGGTATTTGAGGTGGTATGCGAATCGGCCTGCGTCTCTTGTGGGGTTGAGGCGTAGGATTTTCATGATTTCGGTGTAGGAGAGTGGGCCTCTGTTTAAGAGAAGGTTTAGTACTTTTAGTCTCATTGATGACGAGACTGCTTTGAGTACTCTTAGTCCTGATCGTCTGCGGGGCAAAACACTGTCCTCCAATGGGATTACTAGTGTTGTCTTAGTTTAAAAAATTGTAGTAGGCTTGGTTTTGTGTGTGCGTGTGATGGGTCTAGGTATAGAAGAGATTGACTTCGTTTTCACAAAGTGTTGTGAAATGTGGTGCTTTCAGACAATTTAATTGATTTGTTTTTTGAAACTGATTATGTAAACGTGTTTAGCTTTTTTATGAAGGAGTGGTAAATGGGTTGATAAAGCCAAAAGAAATCTTCTTGGAGATACGTGACTTTCGTTCTCATTCTGGAGCCAGATAGATGATTTTTAGTTTAATCATTATGAGTACTACGGCGAACACTATTATTGAAGCTACAATTAGGAGTATGGTTGTTAGAGGCAAACCGCCCACGCTACCATCTCCTGGAGCGGCTTCAGGTGTTATTGTTAGTTCTCTTTGGCTTTCTCCGTCGTTGTATCCGATTTTTGTTGCGGTCGCTTTGATGTTGACATTAAGTTGGGTAGTTGTTTGTGGTGCTGTGAAAGTGAATGCGGCGTTGCCGTTTGAATCGGTGACTTGGCTGGTTACAGAGAAGTCTCCACCACCATCAGGCCATACTGTGACCTCTGTGTCTACAACAGGGTTTGCATTATATGTTACGTGAACAGTTATGGTTGATGAAGCTCTTGAATCAACTGTAGCCGGATTAGCAGTAATTTGGACATCGAGTGTTCCGGGGTTTACGGTTATTTTTGTTTGGTCTTCACCATCAGCATAACCCGTCTTTGTGGCTGTTGCAGTGATCGTTGCATTGAGTTGTGTGAAGGTTTGCGGAGCTGTGAAAACGACTGAGACGTTGCCGTTCAAATCGGTGATTCCGGTTTCTGCAGAGAAGTTTCCGTTACTATCAGACGATATGGTAACGAGAGCATTTGCAACAGGTTGCCCATTATACGTGACGTGGGTTGTAACCTGTGATGTTGTTTCGGACTCGATTAAAGAGGGGTCTGCAGTGACTTGGACTAGGAGAGGTGGTAGGACTGCTAAATACTCGTGGTCGGAACCATCTGCGTAACCGTTTTTTGAAGCGGTTGCAGTTATTCTGATGTTAGTTGTTTGAGTTACATTTGGTGAACTAAGCATTGTAACGAAATATCCAGTGGAGTTTGTGAAGCCTGATGAAGGCACGAAATTTCCATGCATGCTCAATGCACAGTCTAACCTGCACGCACGTACTGAAAATAGGGTGACTTGTGCGTTTTCTACTGGGTTTGTTCCGTTTGTGATGTGGATTGTGATTGGGACTTGTTGAATATGGCCAACTGTGTAAGTGCTTGGGGTGATAGTGACATCTAGAGGTGTAAGGTTTTGAACATGTATCGTTACCACAGCAGCATTGTCACTTATAACACTGAAATCATCCATTACGGTGACGGTTGTGTTATAGGTTCCAAGTGAAGAATATTTGTGAACAAAGATTGACAGTGTCGTCCAATCGCTGTTGCTTCCGTCTCCGAAATCGAAGAGGTATTTGTCAATGCGTCTGTCGTCGCTTGAGTTTGTAGCGATAAGTGTGACGATTTGATCTGGTGGAACCAATGTTTTATCTGTTAGAAGATTTGCTGTGGGGCGTGTGTTGATGTAGCCTATTGGAGCAGTTAAGAAGAATATGAAGTCCAGATTAACTCCGTTGCCACCTACGGGGTTGCCTTTTCCGTCTGGGTTTAACGATGTGTGGTGGGGTCCGCTTTCGTGGCCCCAGTAGTTGTATTCTGCATTAATGATAGCGTTAAATGAGATGCCTACATTCATACCGTATTCATTGCCGTAGATGTCGTTGTAATAAGCCGTGTGATCTGTACTTTCTTCGTAGTGAATTCCGATGGTGTTGTATGAGATGGAGTTCCTTGTGATGTATGTGTTTGCTGGGCCTGTGATGTAGAATCCTATGTTGTTTGCGGAAAGAATGTTGTTGACAATAACAAGATCGCTATAAGCATTTACGTTGAGTTGTATTCCGCTTTGTGTGTTAGACATTACGATGTTTTCTGTTATGCTTACTCCTGTTGTTGAGCTTCCGGTTAAGAGTATACCGTTCTTATTTGCGCTTATTGTGTTATTTTGTATGTTAGCTTGATTGTTACCTGTTATGCAGATACCGCTCTCAAGGTTGTTGGCTATTTCATTGTATTTTATTTCTACTATGCTGTTTTCTATGGCGATTCCATTTTGAGAGTTGTTGGCTATTTCGCAGTTTTCGATTTTTACATTGCTGCTTTCTATGGTTGTCGCGTTTTTTGCGTATTGTATACTACAGTATGTTAATGTGGAAGGCTCAGTTCCGCTAAACTTGATTGTGTACCAATCTCCTGTTCCGGGTTGGTCCTTGTTTGAAGTAAATGTTATCGTGTTATTTTCTTCACCAATTGCAGAAAGACTTCCCTCCACATTTAGCGAAAAATATCCTCCAAACCTTACTTCGACTCCAGGCTCTATTGTCAACGTGACAGTTGGATAAACTATTATGTTTTTAGACACCACGAATGGGCTGTCTGTCAGCGTCCAAACAGTGTCTTGGGTGATGGCCCCCTCTATGTATGTTGCATTTGCAGTGAAAAGGAATAGTGTGTTTGCAAATGTTAATGCACTTACGGTTATGACTGTTAAAAGACAGAGTAGTTTTAACTTGTTTTTCAAATGTTTACACATCCGGAGTCTGAGGTCAACTTATCTTCTCGGGGATAACGAGTTTAAACGTTATGAATTTGAAATAGAGTTTCACGATTAACTTGTTACATAACTAGTTATGCTTGAGAAAGAACTAAGTGATTCCGTCATACCGTTGCTTCACGCTTTCAAAAAGGAATCATGGGTCTTCGAAAAAGATTCAGTTAGTTTCTTCTTTCTGTTTTGCTTTTGTGTTTGGGTTTTTCTCTCTCTCTTTTATAGGGCGCCGTCGGGGGGCCCCCGGCGGGGTGTGTTTCTTGGTGTGTGTGGGTGGGTGGGGGGGGGAGCGGTGGT
>JAUWDY010000028.1 GCA_030608565.1 Candidatus Bathyarchaeota archaeon
ATTTGCAGTTACAAGAAAAATGGCATGGTCTCTCATTTTTTCGCGGCACTGAATTGTTAATTGTTTGCACTTAGATTTTCCATTCTTCCAAGCATACACAATCTTATTGAAGAGCTTGTCTGGGTCAATTTTGTGTTTTAGCGAAATTGTTATGAGATACTCGAGAAGCCTCGTATCACGTGGTGAATGGCTCACGCCTCGAGGTCGTCCTCGCATTGCCCATCTTCTATTTGGCATCCAATCCATTCCTAGTTTTCATCCAGTCGCTACCTCGTTTGCGCGTCCGCATCCATTTCTACAAGGAATACCATTCCTTTCTTTGTCTTACTTTGGGCACGTGAACTGAACCTTGTGGGAGGAGGACTTATCTGACTATGGTATCTAGCGCATTTTATTGCCACAGTTTTTTCGTCTTGCGAAATCCAAACAACACGTGCGTCTCCACCACATTGCGGACACCTAACATGATCGCCTGTCTCGGTCATCTTTATATTCACGCCTTCTGTAACGAAGTGTAGTTCCTAGGATAAATGGGTTCTCTTTCTTAATAAACCCCTTTTTTCGTAGAAGACACTTCAATGAAATTGCCTTCAAAGGAGTAAAAGGTCAGTTGTCATCACTTGTCCAGTATTTGCAGCTCAATGTATGTATGCAAGCGGTTTTTGCTGGTAAATTAGAGTTTTTAGTCTATCCCTCGTTCTCCGAGGAGCGAATTCTCCAATTATGCTTATTTGCGCTTCCGAAAGATAAATGGTAATCAACAGTGCTAGAGAGAAACATATAGCGTCTACACCCTTCACCGCAGAACCATCATTGCCTACAACCTGTGAGGTAGACCAATGATCGGGAGCCTTCTCTTTGCTATGAACAAAATCTATGTAGTAAACGTCATTGTAGCAGAACCATATATCCACGCTGGGATACGAACGAGTCTCGTAGTAGTTGTAAGACATACCTCTCCTTTCCACCAACCTCTGAGAATCATCGTCATAATATGGGCCAGACGTAGCTTCCAACGCCAGCCATCTGTCATCCTCATACACTTCCACCCACGCGTGCCCCCCTTCATCTCCCCCAAAATTCACTAATCCCAAGACAACTCTCACGTCCCCCGCTTCAACACCCTCAGCCCTCAAAAGAGACACCAACGTGTTCGCTTGTTCTTCACAATCACTCGCCTCCCTTGGTTTTGCCGGATTCGTGTCATAGCTAGGAGTGCCCACGAGAAAGATGTGGGGCATCAGCCATTTTTCATCCACACCATTCAGCGTAGCGTCAGAAACCCACACCCAACCTACCGCTGCTCTGTAAGCTGCTACCTTTCCATTTACCCCATCTGACAAATGCCTAACTGCAGAATCAAAAGGAGTAACATAATCCTGATATGGCAACTCATGTGTGGCGTTAGGATTCCATATAGTTGGTTGCAACAGTCTCTCTAATTGCATATCCGGTCTAGGCGGATAATCAGGGGTTATTTCAAGTATCATATAGAAGGCTAGGAATGTTCCCAACACTATGGTCGGTATCATACAGATTACTAGGATTACCATCTCCAACGACATGCCATGGCTGGTGTCTTCCATGATTCCCTCTTTCCTATCTTCCATCATTTTCTCTAATGTTAATGAGCAATTCTTAAGGGTTCAGAACAGACAATACTTATCAATGATACATAGAAAAGAAAGTCGAATCATATGCAAAAGAATAGAATGAGACCTTAAGAAACAAAATAACAGACAAAAAAGTTTTCCGATAATATCAAGTTTCTGCCTTAACAGGCTTGATTTTGCCACCCTTCTTCAGAGCCATGTCCGACAGTTGAACAAGAGCTTTGCTGATATATTTTCTGGCTACAAGGGAGTTTTCAGCAGTTGTTGAGAGGTGAAATTCTATTTTGGGGATCATTTCGCTACCTTTGGGATGAGATTTTATGTAAACGTACGGGTTATCATGCATCACCCGATCGATAATCGGAGCCATTTCCGACTCCACAACGCCAGTCACGTTTATACTTGTTTCAAAAAACGTCACATCACCTGCAGCTTGTCTAAGAATAGGTGCAATAGATCCCTCAAATATAGCCATCATTTCAGACGGAACCCCAGGAAGTGCTACCAAGGTTGTTCCCTCACAGTCTATAATCACACTTGGCGCAGTTCCAACCGGATTAGGTAAAGGTTTACCACCTTCAGGAAGCTTCGCCATCTTAACGCGAGGAGGAGTCAACTCCGCCTTCTCCATCCGGCCCTCCTCCACATACATGCGATATTTTCCCTCCACCATTTTCAAAGCTTCATCGTCAATTTCTAACTTGCATCTTAACGCCTTAGCAACGCCTTCCAACGTCTTGTCATCAAACGTTGGGCCAAGCCCACCTACGGTGATCAAGAAACGAGGTTTCCTTCGCGTAGTTTCCTTTACAGAAGATGCTATTTCGTTCACCTCGTCTCTAACCACGGTGACTCTTGAAACTTTGCCTCCCAAACTCGTTATTCGTTTCGACAACCAATGAGCATTTGTATTCAAGGTCTTTCCAATCAGAAGCTCGGTTCCAACGCAGATGATCTCTATTGAACAAGCCACACCACTATTCTCCTACCAGCTGAAACATCAAATCAAACAGACAAATGAAGATTATGCAGCAACTAGTTGACGCAGAATAATGCACCATTTTCATATAAAAAACAGTCCGTTACCTACGCAAATGATTCAAACGCTCTGCATTATGCACCATCTACTTTTTCTTGCCGAGCCACCACTTCAAGTAATCTTTCCGCTTTTTCCGCCGTTGCTCCTCCACAGACTCAAAGCTCGGTCTCAACTTTTCACGCAACTCCGTGAGTTCCTGAGGCGTAAGAGATAATCCACAGCTCTTACATGCATAGCGTTTTGTAGCCGAAATATACTTCAGTTCACCGCCACATTCAGGACAGTAACGCATATAGCATCTACCTTTTCCCGTTTCACTCCACCACATAGAACGAAGAAGCATGAGAAATAGCTTTTGGTTTCATTTCAACTTGAGAGAAGAAAGCAATTCTTACAAGACGTGTGAAAACGCTGTTTCGTTTTCTAGGTATCTGTAAGAAAATTTATGTTATAAAATTCGTTAGTCCAGCTTCTTTGGCAAGTTTGATAGCTTGTTCCCTCTCAGCCTCGGTAAGTCTTCTCCGAAGCTCTGGGATTTCGTGGGCCCTCCATTCCGGACGATATTGAAACATCACATTGGTTCTAACCCATGTTCCAAGGTTTTGGGCTATCCAGTTCAAAATAGGCTTTGTGCAACAATCAAGATGTTCTGGCAGGACTAGGACACGGATGAGGAGTTCTCCATACTCCTTACCATATAGATGGTTCCGCGTGCACGCCTCCCAATAATCAGGCGCATCGGAGATTCTTCTGGCGCACTCGTTTGACCCATACTTGAAATCGAGAAGGTAAACATCTATAAACCCGGCGAGAAGCTTAGCGGTTTCTTCGCTGTAATAGGAGTTGGAGTTCCAAACCACGGGAACGTTCACGTCGACGTGTCGGAACGTTTCCAGCCACTGTTGAAGCCAAGGCGTCGGGTCACCGCCAACCAGATTAACGTTTCTGCATCCACTTTTGCGTAGATGTTCCACAGGTTTTACCAGCCGTTCGGGTGAAAAGATTTCCCCTTTTTCATACCATTGAGATATGGACCAGTTTTGGCAATGACGACACTGCAAAGTGCATCCAAGCGTGAAAATGGTTCCAGACGGGACGAGTTCGGGTTCTTCGCCTGTGTGCTGGAACATGGTGGAAACTGTTATTTGGGTTCCGCACTTGCAGTATCCAAGTTCTCCGTTAAGTCGGTTGAAGCCGCATCTACGAGTGCAGAAGTGACAGTTTTCTAGAATGCGATTTGCAATTTCGAGCTTTAAGTCAAGATACGACTTTTCTGGGGTTTCCAGTTGTTTCAGTTGTTTTTGATGTGAATCAAAATTTTCTTGTAGGCTGTAAAATTCTTCGGTGAGTTGGTCGTGTAGTTTCCACAGTTTTGCAAGCGAATCGCGTTTATTGAAGTCTGCGGACAGTTTTTTAGCGATTATGAACTTGGCTAGTTTGCTGTCTAGCATGACGGCGAAGTACCTGGCTAGGCTTGCTCGAGCTTTCTTGTCCTTCAGAACAGCTGTGGCGTCAGGTCTCCAAGCAGTCCACATTATGTTTGTTTCCTAGAGTAAATAGTTGAAAACTGGTGTATAAAATGTGATGTTTAGAAAGCGGGGAGAAACAGAGATGGTATAGCCCCTCTATGCATATTACTCGATTGGCTTCTCTATTCTACCTTTTAGCCAACCAATTTTTACATTCATCCTTTGATCAAATTGTGGGACGTAAGGTTTAATGTCTAGCAGAGGAGTTCCATCCAGTACATCAATTTGTCTTACTCTTAAGATGTTGCCCTCTCTTTCGATAAGTTCAACGACAGAAATACCAATCGGATTTGGCCTATTATAGTGTCTAGCTGCAAAGACTCCGTGCTTTTGAGTATCTAGAAAAGTTTTTACAAGAGGCTCATAACCCGTAGCTTCATGAAAATAATAAATCAAATAAATGTGGGAAAAGCCTTCAATATCCTCCAATGCTTCTTCGAACTCACTAAATATCTCTACTTCACCAATTTTATCTG
Source organism: Candidatus Bathyarchaeota archaeon (assembly GCA_030608565.1). Lineage (GTDB taxonomy): Archaea > Thermoproteota > Bathyarchaeia > Bathyarchaeales > Bathyarchaeaceae > SOJZ01. The sequence goes on from JAUWDY010000028.1 coordinate 4,658, forward strand.
ATTTATATCCTTGACAAGGAATTTCTTTCTTGTCTTTGTAAGGCGTGTGTATTATTCCTATAGACTTTAGTTCAAACTTCATTTTTATACACCCTCTAAGTAATTTTGATTTTACAAGTCGCCGAGAAAGATTTGCGCTTCCTCCCGTGTAGAAATCAGCTTGTTCTCCAACAGTTTCGCTATCACCCTATCTTTCGCATCCTTTTCATTTATTGCATCAGCCTTTTCAAAAAGTGATTGCGGCATCCAACGTTCTATCAGATCATATATGTGAGTCATCTTTGGCGATTTCTCTCTGTCAACGATGGCTATGGTGAAGACCATTTGCAACTCGTCAATAGCCCTTGTGAATACGTATTTCTTTTTCTTGCTCATGAAATCAAGGCTTTTCCTCAAAACTGTGGTTGAGGTAGGACCATGTGCTTCTATAAAGGCTAAAATCTTTTGGGCGTTTGTGCCTAAGGTCTTTTCTCTACATAATTTGTAAAGATAGGGAAAGAACTCCAGAGATACTAATGTGACCTGTTTGCGAATTAGTTTTCCATAATGGATCAGTTTCTTCATGGCTAGGTCGTCTGCCCATTTCCATGCGTTATCAAATTTCTCCTCTCTATTTCCCACAGTGGCTTGATACAAGTTGGGAAAGACAAATCTCATTATTGGAAATAGCGTGACAAAACCGTACTTGTTTATGAAGCTAAGTGCCGCTTCTTCGCTGTTTATCGTATCCTTATCTATCGTTATTGTCGCCCTCAAGCATGCTTCTCTTCACGGAATGGAAACTAAATTGCTAAATGACGTAATATGGGTAAGAGACACCACCCGGATAAAACTGACCGCGTATTGCGATTTTTTGTCCACAGGCTGGGCAACACATGTCCTTGGTTAGATGCCACTTCACGATGTCGAAACTGAACCGTTTAATCACCAGCTCTCCACAGTTCGGACAGTAAGTATTCTCGTAGCGGTGTCCCGGAACATTTCCCATATACACGTAGTTAAGGCCAACATCACGCGACACGTCGCAGGCGTGTTCAAGCGTCTCCAATGGAGTTGAGGGAATCTCAGTTACCTGATAGTTGGGATGAAACCTGAGCAGATGAAACACGGTGTCTTTCCCAAGGTTGTCTCTTATCCACGTGGCTAGTTCACGAATTGTTTCCATCGAATCTCCTATCTTCGGCACGACTAGGTTAGTGACTTCAATATGTATATCACATTTCTTCATTTCTTTCAAAGATTCATAAATCGGCTCCACGGAAGGAACCGCTGCAAACTTCTTGTAGAATCCCGGGTCTCCTGCACCCTTAAAATCCACTGTTACAGCATCTAGGACTGGAGCTATTAGCTGGACGGCTTCGGGAGTCATGTATCCATTGGTCACAAAAGTGTTGAAAATCCCTTCCTTATGAGCCAACGACGCCGTGTCGTAAGCATACTCGAAGAAGATGGTTGGTTCAGTGTAGGTGTAGCTTATACCCTGACATCCATCATCCTTCGCAGCCTTCACAACTTTTTCTGGCGGGAAATCGTATCCCTGAATTTTCTTTTCCTGACTGATCACCCAGTTGTCACAGAAACGACAACGGAAGTTGCACCCCACCGTGGCTATGGACATGACCTGCGAACCGGGATTAAAATGGGAGAGAGGCTTTTTTGTTATCGGATCAACACATACGGAACAGGCTTTGGCATAGACGAGCGAGTAGAGCTTCCCTTTCTCATTTTTTCTAACCAAACAGAACCCTACAGCACCCTCAGCTATTATGCAACGCCTTCCACAAAGGTTGCATCGCACCTTGTTTCCTGACAACTCTTCGTAAAGCATGGCTTCTTTTACCATCTTTCGCACTCTCTTACTCCTTCTCCGCCTCCAACTGAATCCCATTTCCGTTGAACCGTATGGTCAACCCCCTTGTTGCCGCTCTGAAACCTCGCCTAGACCCGTTTAGCTCAACGAGGTTTGCTTCTCTAAGCTTGTTCATATGGAACCAGACGGTCATGCGTGGCTCCGACGTTATCTGTTGCAGTTTAGAAATCGTTAGCCTATTTGGGTATACTTTTATGAGTTCTTGCAGTATGCGCATTCGGCTTGGAAGACTCAGAGCTTCGCATACCTTATGGCCGTTTAACTCTTTTTCAGAATGCATTCCAACTCTCATACGATTATACTAGTATAAGGGTATAAATCTTTGCTACTCAGGAAAATTCTGAAGTTTTCGAAATCTATGCATGCATGTAACATTAAGATTGTTCATTTTACTGTTCACATTCAAATTTTCCGAAAAGTATGTTCATTATCGAATATGCATGCCATCAAGTGTGTGAGGGGGTTAAATTCTTATGCTATGCATATTCATCTAGTAAAATTAGAAATTAAGGTGGCTCAAATTGAGTAGAACATCTCAGATTTCAGGATTCTACAAACTAACCCCAAAAGAAAGAGTGCAAATCGTAAAAGACTTTGCTGGTTTAACAGATGAAGAAGTTGAAACTCTCCTATCCACAGGATCTCTAAAGCTGGAGTTAGCCAACCGAATGATCGAGAACGTAGTTGGAGCATTCCCCATACCCCTCGGAATCGCAGTTAACTTTCTAATCAATGGACGAGACTATTTGATTCCGATGGCGATTGATGAGCCTTCCGTAGTAGCTGCAGCAAGCTACGCGGCAAAGATTACAAGAGCAAAGGGTGGCTTCCACACTAGCAGCACCGAGCCAATCATGATTGGACAAATCCAAGCGGTAAATATAGACGATCCGTATGGGGCTAAGATGGCTGTTCTGGCGGCAAAAGAGAGAATCCTTCAGAAGGCGAACGAGCAGGATCCCATGCTGGTTTCGGTTGGAGGAGGCGCCAAAGACATAGAAGTAAGGGTGATACAGACTAATAGTGGTCCCATGGTAATCACTGAGCTTCACGTAGATTGTAGGGACGCAATGGGTGCAAACGCTGTCAACACTATGGCAGAGGCTGTTGCTCCGCTGATTGAGAGAATTACGCACGGCCGAGTGTATCTGAGAATCATTTCTAACCTAGCTACAAAACGGCTGGCAAGAGCTTGGACTGTCGTGACGAAGGAGGAGTTAGGCGGAGAAAAAATCGTAGACGGCATCATAGAAGCTTACAACTTTGCTGCTGCCGACCCGTATAGAGCTGCAACTCATAATAAAGGTATACTCAACGGCATAATCGGCGTCGTAATCGCTACGTGTAACGACCACCGCGCCGTAGAGGCGGGAGCCCACGCTTACGCAGCAAGATCAGGCCAGTACAGTCCACTAACAGTCTGGGAGAAGAACAAAGACGGAGACCTCGTAGGCTCAATTGAGCTGCCCATGGCTGTGGGAATTGTTGGAGGAGCCACAAGAGTGCACCCGGTGGCTAAAATAGCATTGAAGATTTTGGGTGTAAAAACCGCTAATGAGCTGGCTGAAGTTTTAGCCGCCGTGGGGCTGGCACAGAACCTTGGTGCATTGAGAGCACTGGCTCATGAGGGTATCCAGAGGGGGCACATGGCGCTACACGCTCGAAACGTGGCGATTATGGCTGGAGCATCTGGAGAATTGATCGACCTAATAGTTGAAAAAATGGTTGAAGAACACAAAGTAAGGTTAGACAGAGCCAAAGAACTAGTCGAAGAATATGGGAAAACGAAGTGAGACTGCTCCGATTAATCGTCCCACTGGTTTCCCTTCTATTGGGTTTTTGTGGTCTCCCATGGAAGATTCTCTATTTTTAAACCTAACTTGGATGTTAAAAAGCGGATAAGTAAAAAGGTGAGTACTGTAACAACTGTCCAGATTAAGCCTTCTATCCCGAAACGAACTTCAGGACTTAATCTTTCATAGTCGAAACTAAACCCGTAAGCGAGGGATTGTATATCTAAGAAAGCGTGTAGAAAAATTGGACCAGTCAGTACGCCGCTCAGGTAATAGAGATACCCCATTATAGAGCCGCTTATGAAGACTCCTAATAGATGGAAAAGCATCATCCAAACATCATATCTCCAAATAAGTATATCGATGGGAACATGTGCCAACGCGAAAAGCATCGAAGAAAAAATTATCGCGAATCTCGGACCAAAGTGTTCCAGTAAACGCGTTTGAAAGTATCCTCTAGTCTCTATTTCTTCAGAGGGGCCGACGATTAGAAAGAAAGTTAGGGGCATTAGAAAAATTGAAGTTAGGCCTAGGTTTTCAGGGTTTATGGTGAATGTTATTGGACCAGCTCCTAATGGAACGAACAGAATGTATGCAAGGCAAGCAAATGCAATACTATTAAATAGTGAGAGAAAAATCCCGAAGAATGCGTTTCTAACGAACTTTTGCCTTGACAAACCTATTGACCCTATTCTTCTTTTCTCAACGTAGCGAACGATGAAAAGTATCGGTAACAATGTTAGTAACGGTTGAAAAACAATCTGCGTTACAAAGAACATTCTCCAATTCATCTCACCATCACAAATGATCAAGTTTACAGACCATAGTCGATAGAGAGTCCAAATCCCCGTTAATACCAGAAAAATTCCAACGACTTTTAAAAAAGCTCTCAGCTTTTCACCCAAAGGGTTCAGCCTCACAGACAGATAGTTTTAGAGGATTATAACTGAGTTAGAAGTTATCTTTTTCGATCATCTGTAAAGTTAGAAAGTAAACAGGAACAGACTGTTAAGGGAACGATAATTATAATTCTGTGTGCAACACTATTTTCTTCACGTGAACACACATTGATAATAATCCCAGGTCCAGCGTCCCCAGAACTAGGTCGAAAGATCGCGAACATGCTGAAAATAGAGGTTGTTCCAGTAGAGTTCAAGCGTTTTCCCGACGGAGAATCCTACATTCGATTTGATGGAAACGTAGAGAATGAGGACATTGTTATTGTTCAGACGACAAGTCCACCCCAAAATGAACGTTTAATTCAACTCTTCATTATGGCGGATAATGCGAAAGACCAAAAAGCAAAGAACATTACCGCCGTTGTTCCATATTTTGCGTATGCGAGACAAGACAAACGCTTCAGATCCGGCGAAGCCTTCAGCATAAAAACGTTAATGAAACTTTTAGAAAAGTGTGGCGTAAACAGAATAATCACCATAAACTCTCATAACCCTACAATCCTAAAAACCTTCAAAATGCACGTCGACGATTTGTCCGCCATCAGCCTTCTAGCAGAGTATTTCAAGAAAAAAGGCTTTGATGGAGCGTTTTCTCTGTCGCTTGGCAAAAAAGCGTTAGACACCGCGGTGCAGGCAAACAAGGTCTTGGAAGGTGGATACGGATGTATCTCAACTCACAGAAACCGAATAACTGGAAAAGTTACAATTGAGAGAGCATCTTTGCCGGTGAAGAATCGAAACGTAATCATATTCGACGATATCATCAGCAGTGGTGGGACAATGATTAAAGCCGTCAAACTGGTTAAGGCTGAAGGCGCTGACAGAGTGTTCGCAGCGTGCGTGCATCCTCTTCTCATCGGAGACTCGAAGGACAGAATTCTGAAAAGTGGTGCTGATGAAATCGTGGGCACAGACTGCGTTCCCAGCCCTGTTAGTGTTGTCTCGGTTGCTCCATTAATCGCGGAGGCGCTGGCTGAAAGAGGAGTCTAAGCGTGGCTAGACTTTTCTTTCTACTCTCAGGCGAACACCCAACCCTACCTCAAGCCGAACTCCAATCCATTTTGAAGGCGGAAGACCACGAACACCAAATCTTGGAGAAATTGGCTCAAGTTCTTCGCATAGAAGCGAGTTTAGACAGCGTAAAATCAGTTAAATCGAGGTCGGCTATGACCCGAGTTTGCGGTCTGGAGCTATTAAATTGTCATGCTAATGTTGCCAACATCAAAAATAAGATGGGCTCCGCCTCTTTAGATGATGTAATTGAACGAGATGAAACTTTTGTTGTTCGAGTGAGAAGAGTTAGAGGAAGTGCTTCACCTGCTATTAGAGTGGAACTGGAACGAAAACTTGGTGAGCTGATTTTAAGTAAGGTTAAAGGTACTAAAGTGAGCTTGAAGAAGCCTCAAAAGACTTTTTTCGGAATTTTAACAGAAAATCGATTTATTTTTGGGCTAAAAACAGCTGATATCTTACCGAAACCTTTTGTTGCGAGAGGGCCCCGAAAGCGACCTTTTTTCCATCCTTCAGCCATGGCCGCAAAGCTTGCGAGGTGTATGGTGAATTTAGCTCAGCCGAAGGCAGGAGAGTTGGTGCTTGACCCTTTCTGCGGAACTGCCACAATGCTTGTAGAAGCAGGGTTGATAGGGTGCCGTGTGATCGGTTTTGATGTACAATCACGCATGGTGAAAGGGAGTCTCCAAAACCTTCTTTACTACGGTGTGCACCCAGAGGGGATGGTGGTTGCAGACGCTAGGCACCTTCCAATAGCCAACACTGACTGTATCGTCACAGATCCTCCTTATGGCAAATTGGCAACAACGCTTGGATGGAACACTCGGCAGATTGTTGAGGATACGCTGTCAATGATCGAAGACAAACTTCCGAAGGGGCGGCGAATCTGTATGGCCTCTCCAAAATCAATAAAGATAGGTGAAATCGGCGAACAGCTAGGTTTTAAGCAAGTAGAGTCTCATTTTGTGTACGTACACAGAAGCTTAACAAGAGAGATAGTCGTCTTCGAGAGGACTTGAAATGAGCTTACGTGTTGTCTTTCTAGGAACCGCGGGAAGCATCCCAACGCCTCAGAGAAGCCTGCCAGCTATTGCTGTTCAACGAAAAGGTGAGCTTTTTCTATTTGACTGCGGCGAAGGCGTTCAAAGACAGATGATCAAAGCTAAGGTGAGCTTTCATAGAAAAATGAAAATTTTCATTACACATATGCATGGAGACCATGTGCTCGGTTTGCCTGGGCTTCTTCAAACCATGTCCTTGCTGGATAGGGAAAAGAAACTGGAGATTTACGGGCCTCCCGGGATCAAAGCATTTGTGGAAGCGATTAAGCAAACCGTTCAGTTTGTGCTTACTTATCCCATAGAAATTTCTGAAATTGAAGACGCTGGCGTGGTCTGTGAGGAGAAAGAATACGAAGTAGATACGATTTGGACTGAACACGTTATTCCAAGTCTGGCCTATGCGCTTGTGGAAAAACTTCGACCAGGAAAATTCTATCCAAAGAAAGCGAAATCTTTAGGGATTCCGGAAGGGCCCTTATGGTCAAAACTACAGCATAGTTCAACAGTCAAGCTTCCAAATGGACGAATTGTCAAGCCTGAAGAAGTGTTGGGGCCTCCACGCCCCGGAAGGAAAATCGTCTATACAGGGGACACCAAGTTTTTGAATAGCATCATAAAGTTCGCTGAAGGCGCAGACTTGTTGATTCATGACGCCACATTTGATGATGAATTGTGGGAGAAAGCTGAAGAGGACGGGCACTCTACCCCCAGCCAAGCAGCAGAAGTTGCGAAAAAAGCGAAATCCAAGTGGCTGGTATTAACTCACATCAGTGCACGATACAAGACAACTGATCTTTTGCTTGAACAAGCGAAGAAGAAGTTCCCTCGCGTAGATGTGGCTGAAGACTTTATGAAGATTGACCTTCCTCTCCTAGACGCTTAGGTGAAAAGTTTCTGTAGTTTTTTAAGACTTTCTTCCACATGTTCTACCGATTCCAAGATGATAAGTCCGTTGTATTTGACTTTCTCAAGCGCCTTCGCAACACTGTTCCAGTCTATGGTTCCATATCCTATTCCAAGATGCTGGTCGCCAGCTCCATCGTTGTCACTTGCATGTATGTGGATGATCTTTTCAGAGAAACGTGTGATGAAATCCTGGATCTGACGGTTGATGTTCGCGTGTCCTATGTCAAACACTAGTCCTATGTCTTCGTCGAGCTCGTCGTAGAAACGCGAAAAGTCCTGCACGCTCTTCATTAGAAACGGATATGGCTCAGGAACATTCTCAATCGCTATTTCAACGCCGTGCTTCTTGGCAATTCCTAACAATGTGTGCACTGAATCCAAGTTCAGTCGCCATTCTAACCCGGGATAAAAGGGACTGACCGCAGTCTTTAAGCCGGGATGAAAAACCCATAGTCGACAACCAAGTTGAGAGGCATAAAAAATGGATTTTTCTTGTCGCTTCAAAATTGTCCGTCGCAAAACCGAACTGGGAGAAGCTATGTTGATATCCGCAAATGGCGAGTGAAGCGACAACTCAAGGCCACGGGACCGAGCTACCTTCTTCAGAGCTTTCACTCGTCTGCCGTTAAGCGTATGCAAGCCCTCGTCAAGAAGTTCCACGTAAGATACGTCAATAGTGTTAAGGCGTTTCATAAGAGAGAAGAAGGGCGCCCCAAGGCAGAAGAGCATAGATAAGCCGATTCTTGTTTTAGGCAATGCAACCACATACAAATCATTTCTGTTTGCGTTTGGTTGTCCTTGGAGCCAACCATTCAATGAGCTCTTGCGGACTGTCACAGCAAATTTGAACCTTGATTGGCCCTAACGGGGATTCTCCCACAGGTGCAGAGAATGAAATGTGCCCCACATACGCAACTTGCTTGTTCAAATAGAAGACTACGGATTTATTGCTTAACCCTTCGAAAAACACACCACGTGCAGCATCGCGAATCCTTTCTCTCCGAAGCAAATCACGGAGCTTTGTAAGCCCATCAATGCCCTTGGCTTCTGCAACGAGCAGGCTGCCCCGTTTTTCAGGTGTAACCTCGAACTCTATGTTTCCAAAGATTTTTTCCACTGCCTTCTTCACCTTTTCCAAGTCCTCAGTGGGATTGACTTTAACCTCAACGTGAACGTTTATTTCATCCATTTCTCGGTCGCACTCTCCAAAACTTTACGCACTTTTCTTTTTAGTTGCACTCGCGTCGCCTCGTTTATGAGCATGTAATCCGCCGTGGCTATGACATCTCCTAGGCCGACGTTGAGCTCCCTCAAATCACGTTCCGTGAAGGCTTCCCAGCTCTTTGGGTCATCGCTTCGCTTCCTCTGAAAGAGACGTTGAAACCTTGTTTCAGGCGACGCATAAATGGCAACAAAAAAGAAGTATGGAAAACGTTTCTTGAACTCGTTTACCTCATGCAAGCTTCGAATTCCATCAACTATAACAACCTTTTCTTCTGCGCTTTCAATTTTTGGAACACATCGTCTGGCTACTACAGCTTGGCCCTCTTCTTCTCTCAACTTAAGCATGAGTTGGCCGAGGTTTTTCGGAGTGGGCTTCAGTTTCCTTCGCTTAGCCTCTTCACGTATCTCGTCTCCCATTACAACTATTGAATAGTCCATTTCTTGAGCAATCTCCTTGACCGTCGCCTTCCCAGAGCCTGGCATGCCAGCTACGCCTACAACGATTTTCTCCTTCATTGCCACATCATACTCGCGCGTTGTAAATGTATCTACATGCTCGACTTAAAACCTTTAAACGCAACAGAATTAATAGATTTATAGAATTGGCAGGAATGAGTGGCCATGTCAGAGATGATTCGAAGCTTCATCGCATTTGACATTGACAGCGAGCCAGTGCTGAGAAAATTTTCAGAAGCCCAAGGGATCCTCGTTAATACGGGTGCAGGTTTGAAGCTTGTTCAACCACGAAACATACATATAACCATGCGATTCCTCGGAAACATATCCCTCAGCATGATTGATTCGATTCATGAAGAAATGAACAAAGTTTCGTTTGCTCCGTTTGATGTGGAAATTCGAGGCCTAGGAGCGTTTCCCAGTTTGAAATACACACGGGTTGTTTGGGCTGGAATCCGAAAAGGCATAGATGAACTTACAAATATTTCCAGTCAACTGGAACCACGCCTCCAAGGACTAGGTTTTAGGCCAGACCGGAAAGGATTCAGTCCACACCTCACAATTGCTCGCGTAAAAACAGGACGAAATAAGGCTGAACTCGTCCGATGCATCGAGGAGCTGGCAGACTACGATTTTGGTGTTGTTAGGGCTAACTGCTTGAAGCTGAAAAAAAGCGTTTTGACGCCAAAAGGGCCCATATACTCGACCTTAAGAGAAGTATGCCATTGAAACACAGAAAACGGTTTCATCAGGTGACATCATTTGGGCTTAACTCTTAAAGAAGTATGTGCAGATGTTCTGAAAAGGGTCACTCCAAGCAGTGAAGAAAGAAAGCGTATTCTTGAGTTAACCGACAGGTTGGTAAACAAAGTAGCAGCTGCGGCTAAGGAAGCTGGGATAGATGCCAAGGTGCGAGTAGAGGGCTCAGTTGCAAAAGACACTTGGCTGAGCGAAGAGCCTGACATAGACATTTTCATGCGTGTGCCAACCACCCTACCACGCGAATCGTTTGGAACCACTTGCCTAGAAATCGCTAGAAAAGCCACTGAGGGTTTCAAGCAGATTGAAAGATTCGCTGAGCACCCTTATCTTGAGTCTATAGTCGACGAGGTGCGAGTGAACGTTGTTCCGTGTTATCAAGTCAAGCGGGGCGGGTGGATCAGTGCCACCGATAGAACTCCGTTTCACACGGACTATATGAAACCTCTTTTGGATGAAACAATACGTGGAGAGGTCAGGCTCTTAAAGAAATTCATGAAGGGCATCGGTGTTTACGGTGCCGAAATAAAGATCGGCGGGTTCAGCGGATACCTCTGCGAACTTCTCGCCCTCAACTACGGATCGTTCATAGAAGTTTTGAAGACAGTAGCGGACTGGAAGGAAAAAAGAATCATTGATTACGAGGAGTACTATAAGGGAAGAGAAAAAGAGGCAGGAAGAATTTTTGAAGGACCGCTTGTTTTTGTGGATCCTGTCGACAAGGGAAGAAACGTGGCAGCAGCGGTGAGAAAGGAAAGGCTGGATGAACTTGTTGTTGCGGCAAGGGCGTTTCTTCAAAGTCTCAGTCTGAGATTCTTTTATCCAAAAGATGTCAAAGCCTTAAATGCTAAAGGGCTGGTCAGTGCTATAAAAACTCGTGGATCAACCATCGTTTTTGTAAAATTCGGAGCGGTGAAAGCAGTCTCAGACGTTCTGTGGGGTCAACTCTACAAGTCTCAACGGTCACTGCATAAAATGCTTCAACAGCACGATTTCAACGTCGTTCGTGATGTTGCTTGGAGCGATGAAGAAAACCTTAACTTATTTATCTTCGAGGTAGAACAGCGTTTCCTCCCACTTATGAAGAAACATTTGGGGCCTCCCATCAGGAAAAGGGCAGAGTGTAAGAGGTTTTTGCAGAAACACGTTGGAGCGTCGCGCACAATCTCGGGACCATACGTAGAAGCGGGTCGCTGGATGGTGGAAATAAAACGAAAATACACAGATGTGGTGAAATTGTTCACCGAGAAATTAAAGGACGGCGGAAGGCGTGTGGGCGTAGCATATCTGATCTCTCAAACTATTCCAAGCAGTCTCGAAGTTTTGGTGAATGAAGAAGTCGTGAGGCTGTATTCATCTAATCCCGAGTTTGCAAAGTTCCTAACAGAATATTTAGAAGGAAAGCCCAGATGGCTCAAGCGAAAATAGAAGTTTCTCGTAGTTTTTCTGGTGGGGTCGCGGGGATTTGAACCCCGGATCTCGCACACCCCAAGCGCGAATCTTAGACCAAACTGGACCACGACCCCAAACTCTGCACATCAACTTTTTGTTAGTTGCCTTTCTAAACCTTACGGAGTTTGCATGTGTTCAAGATGTTTTCGAAGTTTTCCAGTGAACGCCCTTGCTTATAGTTCCTCAAGGTCTCTATTAATTGTGCTTTATCGATTCTACCGAGTTTCCTCTTCATCATCTTTGCGACATGGCTTCCCAAGAAGAGGTATTGACAGATTGAGGTTACGTTGGAAACTCTTCGGTTGACGCTGGCGGTTTCGAAATCTACTATGCAAGGTTCATCATTCATGCGTACTAGAATGTGTTTTGGAGCTGTGCTCAACTCTCCATGGTCTAAGCCTTCTTCGTCCAGTCTCCAACACTGTTCCAAGACGTTTCGCAAGACCCGTCGAATCCTAGCTCTCGTTCCCTTCCCACTTAACATTTCAACCCACTTTGGAAGCAACGTTCCTTCAATAAACTCCATTAGGAGGAAGTTTTCGGTGACATCGAACAGTTTTGGACCAACCTTGACAGTGTTTGCTTTTCTCAACATTTCCGCTTCGTGTTGCATCCCAGCTCTATCTGCGTCTACCCTGCGAATTTTCAATGCAACTTTTCCTCGGTCCGTGTGAGCCATGACTACTACGCCTACGCAACCTTTACCTAAGACTGACACGTCAAAAACCATTTTTTCTCCAGAGAACTCTAATGTCTCAATGCCAAGCCTCTTTAGCTCCTCAAGACGCTTTCTTAATTCCTTCAAATCATATTTTGGATAACACAAGATCCGAGCGTATTTCTCCTCATGAAGGCTTTCCAGAGGGGTTTGTATGTTTTGATGCAACAACACTCTTCAGTCTAATGATAAGGTTTCAGAGAGATAAAGTATGCTAGAAATTTGCTGCCCTAAACGAGCAGAATAGCAAACAAAAATGGTTGAAAAGACTAGTTGCGAATAATATATATAGAAGCGATAACACACACCTTGTCTTCGATGAAGGGGATGCGTGGAAGAAAATCTCTCCTTTCTCTTTCAGGGCTTATTTTTAAAGCCTAACACGCATTCCCAGAGTTTCTTTTCTCATAACTAGAATTTCAAGTTTATGGAGGAATCTTCTATATCTGATTGTTCTATACCTGATTTAAATCTAAAGTCACATTCGAAAGCGTAAATCGCCTTGGTGAGGTGTGGGTACGTCACAACTTATGCAAGAGGTAAAAGGCATAGTTCGAAAGTATTATGAACCCAAGAAGGGAAAGAAATACGAAGACTATGAGGTCAACTATACCGCTTATAACGTTGCTCTCCGATTTTGGTGTAAAAGACCCATACGTGGCGGAAATGAAGGCAGTGATACTTTCTATCTGTCCCGCGGCACGCATCATAGACATAAGCCATCAGATTGAAAAGTTCAACACACACATGGGCGCCTTTGTGCTCGTTTCTGCGGCACCGTATTTTCCAGTGGGCACTGTTCACGTGGCTGTTGTAGATCCTGGAGTTGGAACCAAGCGGCGTCCTCTTATCGTTGAAACTAAACGTTGTTTCTACGTGGGTCCCGATAACGGTCTCCTCATGCTTTCTGCTCAAAGGGAAGGAATACGCCATGTTTATAACATTAGCAACCCGCACTACATGCTTCCAACAATTTCAAGAACTTTTCATGGTAGAGACATTTTCGCTCCAGCAGCCACGCATCTCGCTAAAGGATGTGTTCCTTCCGAGTTTGGCCTAGAAATCCATGACTATTTGATTCCTAGATTCGCGAAACCCCGAATGAGAAAAGGCGGTTTGCTCGGAGAGGTTCTCTACATAGATAATTTTGGCAACGTAGTCAGCAACATCTCAACAAAGGACCTTGAAAAGGTTGGTGTGAAAGAGAGTTGTCTACTTTACGTGAAATTTAGAAAAAAAGTGTCAAAGTTGAAGTTTTGCCCAGCCTATGGAAAGGTTCCAGTCAAAGCACCGTTGACACTCATCGGAAGCAGCAATTTTCTGGAAATCTCCATAAATCAGGGGAACGCCTCTGAAACGTTTAAGGTGAAAATAGGGGATCCCATTTGTGTGTCTCTTTTCTCGTCTGCTCGCTAGTTTCAGAAGACAAGGCCCTCAGATCTCGTTGAGCTTTCATTTTTCTTATATTAGAGCTATTTCTCAATCAGGATGCCATTGTTGGCGATAATCACTGTTTTTCCTTTTCTTGATACTATGATCTCTCCAGGACGTTGCAAAACGCTCTTGTTTCCTTTTGATATATAGACCTTCTTTTCCGACTTGTATACTAGCTTATCGTTTTTTGAGATCAAGATGTCTAATTTGTCTTCTTCATTCAGGAATGCGAACAATCGAGAGTCTTTTCCATTGAAGTCTACGTGGCAGTGTTTTTCTTTCAGCAAACGTCCACAGAGTTCTTCTGCATGTTCTATAAAGGCGTCTGCTCTTTCGTAACCTACATTCTGCAGATCAGAGGTATCAGCATTACCTAAATTGTCTTTGATTTCCTCAGCTCCTCCAAGCATCATAAATGGGTGTTTCAAGTCTTTGATGGTGGGTTTCCCGACGGCTCCTTTCGTTGTCTCAATAATCGAGTCTACCACGAGTTTACCTGTCCCGTGGAAAACGTATCCCTGAACCTTTTCGTCAATTAGTATAGGGAGAGCTAAGGAGCCTTCTAGGGCATCCACAATGCATCTTTCGTTTTTCAACAGCGTTGCGTCTTCGATAATCTTCAGAGGTTCATTACTGAGTTTATAATTTAGATATTTCATTCTGGTTCCAGTTCCTTCTCAATGAATTTGGCGATTTTTTTCGCCATTTTGTATGCCATTCTTCCTGGTATGGTGATTAGATATCTTCCTCTAACCTTCTCTTGAGCTACTAAACCAGCCTTTTCAAGAACGTCGAGATGGCTGGAAAGCGTGCTAGCGGTGATTTCAGAAAGTTTGTCTTGCAGTTCACTGATATACCGTCCACCGTACATAAGTTCCCCTAGAATCCTCAGCCTATACTCGTTTCCGAGGGCGCTCATTGCAGAAGCCGCTTTTGCAGGGTCAGTTTTGACCACATCTTCTTCGCGTCTTCCTCTAGACACCCTTACGCCGTGTGGGCCGATGAACACGGACCTTTCAAGTTCGCCGCTGATTCCTTCTGCCACTCCTTCCATAATGTCCCCAACGTAGTCGTGTATTTTTTCCCCCATGTCTATGTGGAAAAGTCGAGGCTTCTTTCGCAGTCTATCCGACATCTCGCTTAGCTCGCTTAGTTGTTCCTTCATATTGGCTAGTTCTTCCTTGAGCTTTTTCATTTCATCTTTCAATTCTTCCGACATTTTTATCTCAACCTTTTTCTAATCGTATTTTGTCGTTTTCTATTAGATAAACGTCTAATAGAAATAGAGCAATATAAATGTTTCTTTCAAAATCGGTGAAGTCAAATTGACAAAGATCAGGAAAACTTCATCAAAGCACTGGAATTTGAACTCGTTAAAAAATTGTAGAAACCTCAAGTGCTTGCCGATGAAATTTTATCTGTTTTTGCCAAGTCCCGCAACCTTTCTACGCCGCGAATTTCCTTGACGGATTTACTTACTGTCCGCGGAACAAGTTCTTCCCAATCTTTATCTTCTTCCATCATTCTCCTAATTTTTCTAGCAGAATAACGTCCAAACATGGGATGTTCTTTCACAGGGATTTCAAAAAGGTCAAAACATTGTTTTACCCAGAGGCTTCTTGTGAAAACAACGTCAAATTTTACTTTGTTTAAAATGCTCTTAACCCAACGTTCACAATTAAAGACGTCAGGAATCCCGATTATTTCATATCTTTCTTCTTTAACACTTTCTTTTTCTAAAGATCTTTTGATCATCTCTTTTCTTTCTTCAAACGTAAATGGGTTTCTTTCAGTAAAGGATTCCAGTGAACTTCCTATTACGACAGTTACGTTTTCACATCTTTCTAAGATCCATTTTATGGCTTTTAGATGCCCCAGATGAAAAGGTTGAAACCTCCCCACGAATAGACCCTTCACAGTTCTCCGCCACTTTTTAAATAACCTATTCATAATTTCAATAAATATTTCTTCAGTGTGCTTAAAGCTGCATCTGAGAAAGTCTTTTTATTTTCATCCCGATTTCCATGAAAAACAAACTTTTTAGATATAAGAACATTCTTGGTTGCCAATCCGATATAGACCAGACCAACAGGTTTTTCTGAAGTACCACCGCTAGGTCCAGCAATGCCAGTAGACGCCAAGCCTATATCAACGTCCATTTCTCTTCTGACCCCCTGAGCCATTTCTTTACAAGTTTCAGAGCTCGCCGCCCCATAATTTCTGAGGGTACTTTCCTTAACGGCTAAGAGATTCGTTTTTACTTTGTCACTGTAAGAAATTATAGATCCTTCAAAATATTCAGAGCTGCTCGGAATATTTGTTATTCTATGCGATATTAATCCCCCTGTAGCTGATTCAGCAACGCCTATCTTTAATTTATGTTTCCGTAATAAGTCTCCAATCTCTTCTTCCAGCAACTTTTCTTTCACACCAACGCCTCCGAAATTGATGATTATTGAAAAGAAGCCCTAAAAAGTTTTCCAACAAGGAAATCAAAGACCTTTTCGCTTCCCACGGCAATGACGTACCAGATTCCACCGATTTCTTGGCAATAAATGTAGATCACGTTAACTCCTCAGGTCTATGTTAAGGATTTGAAGATAAACTTTTTCGGCGTTAGTCTATCGGAAAGTTTAAAATTTTGTGGTTAGATTTAATAGTCTCGTAACCTGTTAGTGCATGAAACGGAGGAAACAAGATTGGATGAACGAGCACAGTCACGATATCTCTATGTTCCCGGCGCCACTACTATAGGTGTCGTCTGCTCTCACGGGGTGATCCTAGCCTCCGAAAAGAGGGTTTCATACGGCTACATGGTAGTTAGCCGAGTTGGAAAAAAGGTTTTCAAGATAACCGACAGAATTGGTGCAGCATGTGCAGGATTGGTTTCTGACATGCAAATCTTGGTTCGTGAAATGGAGGCTTACGCGAACCTTTTCAGTCTTGACGCGGGAAGACCGATGCCTGTTAAGTCTGCTGCTAAACTAATGTCTAACTTGCTCTTCAATCGACGTCTGATGCCACTAATCACCCAAACGCTCATAGGTGGAATCGACGAAGATGGAGCAACCCTTTACTCACTAGACATATTAGGATCGCTCATCCCCGACAAATTCGCCGCTGTAGGCTCTGGAGCAGCTATCGCCGTTGGAGTGTTAGAGGAAGGATTCAAAGAGAACATGTCCGTTGAAGAAGCGAAGGCGCTTGTGGTTAGAGCCATAAAATCAGCGGTAAGCCGGGATATCATGAGTGGCGACGGTGCGGATTTTTTCACCATCACCAAAGAAGGAATTCAAGAAGAGTCCACAAAATTCTAGCGTCCAGCCACAATAACTGGTTAGTGTAGTAGCTCTTAATCGGTGTAGGGTACATAAGTTTATTTTTGATAAGAATAATAAGCACGGTCTAGAAGCTTAGGTAACATTGACCTATGTCTTTCGCAGTTCGAGGCGAATCGCGTGTCGTTTCAGTTAACCATGGAAGAAGGAGAACTCCTTGTAAGGCTTACACGAAAAGCCGTGGAGGAATACCTCAAAAACGGAAAAATCATGTCAACGCCTAAGGACATCTCCCCAAAGCTTGAAGAGCAATGCGGAGTTTTTGTCACGTTAAACAGCGTCAGACACGGAAAAAAGGAACTTAGAGGTTGCATTGGTTTCCCCTATCCAACCTTACCATTAGCACGTGCAGTAGTTGAGTCAGCCATCAACTCCGCAACACAGGATCCCCGCTTTCACCCCGTCTCTCTCAACGAACTCGGCTATATAGTGTTTGAGGTAAGCGTGCTTACTCCGCCCCAACTGGTTAAAGTGAAGACGCCTATGGATTATCCCTCAAAAATTAAGGTTGGGCAAGACGGGTTGATCGTTGAAGGCGGCTATTCTAAGGGTCTCCTTCTCCCTCAAGTGCCTGTAGAGCGGAGCTGGAACGAAGAAGAGTTTCTCTGCCAGTGCTGCATAAAGGCGGGCTTGTCGCCAGATTGCTGGCTGCTTAAAGGAACAAAAATCTACAAGTTTAGCTGCGTTATTGCACAAGAAGTCTCTCCTGACGGACAAGTCGTTGTCAAGGATATGCGCGTATCTTAAGAAGCATGCATGTTTTGTTGAGTGAGTTTAATGTCTCCACTTTTGGTTTGGACGGGATTCTTCCTCGCATTTACTGTTTTACTAATCGTCTCCAGAAAAAACTTCGCCGCAGCCATGTTCCTAGGAGCGTTCATTTTAGCGATTTTCACCATACCATTCAATGAAATAGCTCGGCCATTCATTTCAGCTTTCACTGATCTACCTACAGTTTTGCTAGCCTTAGCGGTTGGGTTAATTCCAATCATAGGAGGCTCACTTAAAGAAACTGGGCAGCTGGACAATTTAGTTAATAACATGAGGATAGGAAAAAAGGCATTTCTCGCTCTTTCCCCAGCATTGGTGGGGATGCTTCCTATGCCTGGAGGCGCCCTCCTTTCCGCTCCACTGGTGGAGAAAGCCGGGAAGGGAGTATCCAATGAGAAAAAGGTTGGCTTGAACATATGGTTTCGTCATATCTTATACCTAATATATCCACTCTCCCCCTCCCTGATTGTGTCTGTGCAACAAGCTCACCTAGAAGTCTATCAGGTCATCCCTTATCTTGCTCCAATCCTACTTCTCTCACTCTGCTTAGGATACTTTTTCTTCCTCAGAGACACGCCTGGAAAAATGGAGTACAAAGAGAAGTTTTCTTCAAAGAAACTCCTTTTACCCTTGACTGCAATATTTGTCGCCCCAATTTTGGATTTTGCCCTTAAAGATGTTGTTTCCCCGCGAGAAGTTGCCACCGTAGTTGGAGTGTCAGCGAGCCTACTGCTCATTCTTACGATTGGAAGAGTGAATGTAAGGAAACTAGGCAAAATTACAAAAAATTCTGCACCTTGGAACTTCGCCCTTATGATTATTGGAATCCAAGCTTTTCGTTACGTGTTTGAAAATTCAGGTTTCAAAGAGTCAATAATAGAACTTGAAATTGCCACTGTAATTCTCTGCGTTTTGGTAGGACCTCTCTTGGGATTCATCACAGGGAGAATCATAACTCCCGCTGTGATAATTTTTTCAGTTCTCGCATCACCTATCTCCCCAGCCGTCTTTGCTGTTACATACTTTAGCATCTTCCTTGGCTATGTTCTCTCCCCTGTGCATCCATGTGTTTCTCTCTCCACCCAATTCTTCCATGTACAAATCAAAGATTTTCTAAAAGCCATTTTACCCCCTACGTTGATTGGCTTTCTGATTAGCTTCGTTTTATTTTATATTATTACGTGAGAAGTGAATTATAGCTGAGGATGAGACATCCGCTGACATCTTTGTGTGCGCTGAAGGGACAGAACATATTCGACAAATTAATCTTTTGAAGGCCCTCAGGCCTCTTTCGAAACAATGTTTCTTAAGGTCCCAATTTTCTCGATTTCTATTTCTACCAAGTCGCCAGGAGATAAGAACTTTGGTTTCGGTTTCATGAAGACTCCTACTCCAGCGGGAGTCCCAGTTGCGATTATGTCTCCTGGTTCTAAAGTCATAACCTGACTAAGACGGTGAACTACTTCGTAGATGTTGAAAACCATGTTTTTCGTGGAAGAGTTTTGCCTAAGCTCACCGTTCACCCTTGTGCGCACACTTAGGTTGTTAGGGGCTTCAATTTGATTAGTGGTTGTGATACAAGGCCCCATTGGTGCAAAGGTGTCAAAACTCTTGCCCCTAGTCCATTGTTTGTCTTTGAACTGGATGTCACGAGCGCTTATGTCGTTGAAGGCTGTATATCCAAAGATGTATTTTTTGGCCTCTGAGACAGGAATGTTTTTTCCCTTCTGACCTATCACTATTGCCAGTTCTACCTCATAATCCAGCTGTTTCACAAATTTCGGTCGAATTATTGGTTGGTCAGGGCCAATTATGGCTGTACGGGGCTTCATAAACAAAATTAGTTCATCAGGTATATCCTTTCCTTGCTCTTTCGCATGGTCTTTATAGTTTAGGCCTAAGCAGACGATTTTTGGAGGCGAGAGCACAGGTGCTAAGAGTGTTACATCG
Organism: Candidatus Bathyarchaeota archaeon; assembly: GCA_030608565.1. Classification (GTDB taxonomy): domain Archaea; phylum Thermoproteota; class Bathyarchaeia; order Bathyarchaeales; family Bathyarchaeaceae; genus SOJZ01. Next base: position 24,360 of record JAUWDY010000028.1, read on the forward strand.
TCAACACTGATGGTTGCATTCCTCTTCTCGTTCTGTGACGAAATTCTCATCAACCGTTCCACAACTTCTATGCCCTTGTCGCCAAGGACTATGAGTTCGTCGAAGGTGAGTGGAGGCGGACATTTCAGCGCCTTTGGCAGTGCTAAGAGACATGTGATTCCATGGTCAACTAGAACACCATAAGATTCCATGTTTGAATGCAGATAACGAGCCAACTTCATGATTTCATCAACCGCCTTCACCTTGTATAAGAGTAATGGTTTTAGATAAAAGCCTAAAGAGAAGGAACCTTGATAAGAAGATAATGCGAGAGCAAGTTTATGCTCAATAATCAGATCAACAGAGCCCAAACGCAAGGAAACGGTAGCCTTAATTCGTAAATCTCCAAATGAAGTGTGCGGATGGAAGCATGGTATCTAAGGAAGGCCTAGCAGACATCACCCTACTAGGAGTCTCGATTATTTGGGGAGGAACATTTCCCCTCATAAAAGTTGCCCTCCAAGACAGTTCTCCCTATGCCTTCCTCTCTCTTCGGTTCCTCATAGCAACCCTCATCCTAGCCGCTGTCTTCAGAAAGGAGGTGGCATCAACCAGCAGAGACGCCTTAAAGGCTGGCTGTCTAATCGGAGCATTTATTTTCATTGGCTATATTACTCAAACCGTTGGCCTAAAGTACACAACGGCATCAAAATCAGGATTCATCACAGGGCTCTATGTGGTTTTCACACCCATTCTTGCGTATCCAATCTTGAAGGCCACTCTTCAAAGAAAGCTGATTCTAGCGGTATTCCTGGCCTCAACGGGGCTCTTCCTCCTATCCGGAATTAATCCAAGAGGTCTAAGCATGAACTATGGAGATTTCCTGACACTGGTGTGCGCCATCGCCTACGCCTTCAGCGTGGTTCTGATAAGCAAGTACGCCAAAAAACATAGTTCATCAGTTCTAGCTACCACACAAACCTTTACCACGTGCATTCTCTGCACGCTCTCATGGGCTATCATTGAACCTTTTTCTCTCCCCACTTCAACAATAGCTTGGGAAGCCGTATTCTTTACGGCGGTTTTTGCAACATCGCTGGCTTTCCTGGGTCAAAACTACGCACAAAAGTACACCACAGCCACTAAGGCTGCCATAATCTTCACGGCTGAGCCAATTTTTGCCCTGATTTTCTCCTCTGTCACTCTAGGTGAAGCCCTGAGTCAAGAAGGAGCTCTTGGGGCAGCTTTGATAGTTGTGGGGATGCTTCTCTCGGGATTCGGATGGAAAAGAAAGAAGTTAGCTACATAGAAATTGTCATAACTTATGTGTACGCGCTTTGGTGATACCTAAGAATTTGGAAGAAATTATGCATGCCTGAATGCTCTTCACCATTATGAAATATTGATGAAAACAATCTCTCTTTCTTCATTAGAGCCTAATTCTCTGTTCTCGCTTTCAAGGTATCCGTAGATGAAGGACATGAAACTGAACAGAAGATAGAAAATCATCAAAAGAGGATTTCCAAAGCCTAACAACAGTAAATTGGCTCCTTGAAGAGGACCACAAAACATAAAGACAAAGAAAGAAACAAACGCCATCACCACAGCAGAAATGCCTACGAGATCCCATTGAGTAGATATCTTCAAATTCATCACCAATCTTTTAGATCTTGACACTTGTCCAAAGTTTTGTTAATCCACAATCGTGCATACATGCACAATCTGTGTAAGGACAGTTTGAGGGTGTTTCACCCCAGTATATTAAGTGTCAAGATTCCCTATAAATATTTCTGTTGAATTGTTGAACGGAAAAACACTTCAAC
>JAUWDY010000023.1 GCA_030608565.1 Candidatus Bathyarchaeota archaeon
TAAGGCGAGTTCACAAGCTACGAGAACATCATCTTGTGTGGCCTTCATCCTGTTTTCAAATGCAGCAAGTGTGCGTGCGGCCTTGCTGATCACGATGTCGGGTCTCATTCCATCCACTTTTATGTCTAAGCAGGTTTGGCATATAGCTTCAAGAAGTCCTTCTGGCGTTTCGACCGTTGGAAGAGTTTTTCTTGCTCGAATTATTCTGTCTTTCAACTCTTCTTGAATCGCCATGTATTTTTTATGGAATCTTTCAGAATTTTCTTCGAACGCGATGTTTCTTTTTACTATTTCCATTCTGTCCTTGACTGAAGAGATTTTTTCGACGCCTACTGATAATGGAAAACGGTCGAGGAGTTGGGGTCGAAGCTCGCCTTCTTCTGGGTTCATTGTTCCGATGAATATGAAGCGTGAGGGGTGACTCACGGATATTCCTTCTCTTTCGACGACGTTCCAGCCTGTTGCTGCGGCGTCTAGTAGGTCGTCTGCTATGTGGTCTGGTAGTAGATTGATTTCGTCTACGTAAAGGATGTTTTGATTTGCTTCTGCGAGGATGCCGGGTTCTAGGGCTTCTACTCCCAGTTTGATGGCTTTTTCTACGTCTAGACTTCCTATAACTCTGTCTTCGGTGGCTCCGAGTGGAAGATTGACAACTGTCATATCTTTTTCTTGGATTGGCAAATTCTGTTTTTTGTGGTAGCGTTCGTTGCATTTGTAGCACATGTTGGATGGGTCGTGTGGATTGCAGTTGAATGGGCAGTTCTTGACTGTTTTTATTTTTGGTAAGATGTTGGTTAGCCCTCGTACAACTGTTGTTTTTCCTGAACCCTTGGGTCCTCGAATTAAGATTCCTCCGATTTTTGGGTTGATGGCGTTGATGATTATGGCTAGTTTTAGTTTGTCTAAGGCAACTATAGCTGAGAAAGGATACACTATTCTCCGCTGTATGCAACAGACCCCCATTATTATAGATTAACAGAGAATAATATATGAATATGGTTTTTGAATATTTTTTGTGTGGAATTTGTATTGAATCGTTTGCTTTAGTTCGTTTGCGGCTGTTTGTTACATTCCTTGTGTTATTCTCTCTTTCTAGACCACCTACCTAGGGGGGTCATGGCTTCTGTCCGAGTTGTTTTGGATTGACCTTCTTCTTTCTTCTTCCATGTAATTCGCTCAGGATAGTTCTCTGATAGAATTTTGGAAGTAACAGAATTCTTAACAACTTCATTTGAGTGCGGGGGTTGGAAGCGTAGAGAGAGGAAATTAGCTTGCCACTTGTTTATGTTGCAGTGGTTCTTTACCCACACCGACGTAGTGTAGAAGATACTTCTATAAAAATCTTCTAGCACATCAGTGCTGGATATCCTTTCATATCCCTTCACGTGTCTACACACAATTCATCCTAATAGTGAATAGAAAAAAAGAGAGAATTTCAGCGTCTATACGAGTAATTGTATCAGTTTGCTTAGGCTGTTGATTTCTATTGCGTCGCTTCCAATCACTAATCGTGAAAGCTTAGGATCTGCTTCTAGACCTAATGTGAGGAGAGCGGTGCCTTTGTAAGATACTATTACTGTAAGTCCTTTTTTCTTCAATTGTTTAGCCAGGCTTCTAAGCTGTGGAAGTCTTCCTAAGAGACTCTTTTCTTCCGATTCAACCTTTGTTTCCAGTATACTCTTTAGTAGTTTTTTGTTCAGCAAATTGACATTAATTCTTCTATCTTCGATTCTCAGTTGGAGAGTTTCTTTCTCGCTGATGAGAAGACTCATTTCCCCCGATTTAAGAACGTGAACTAGCTGCATCGGTATTTCCAAGGTTACACCCGAGGGAACGGAGATGAGTGAGACTTACTTCTTTTCTGAAACGTAGAGAATGTTTAACACGATAGCCCCGTTCAGTTTGGCTTGGAATCCAGCGACCTCTAGTGTTAAGTTCTTGAAGTTAAGTTCAAGGTCTGATCCCTTGCCCGCGAGCTTATCGATCAGTTTCGCCACGTCTTCACCCCAACTTTTCGCAATTTCTGCCATCCATTTCACCACCAATGAATAGTTTGTTTGTAATAAAAGAGTTTAGGCGATGGACAGTCGCTCTTCATATTGGATACTCTTTAGTCTACAAATTTTCGTCAAAAACCTATAAATAATTTCCAGATATAACATGATTTATGCTAAATTCTCTTAGAGAGGCTTGCGGTGTTTTTAGCGCGTACGATTTTGAAGGCGGTCCCATCTTCCCTTGCATCTATTGGGGGCTGAGAGCACAAAACCATCGGGGCCATCAGTCACACGGTTTCGTTACATTTAACGGCTCATTTAATACACATCGGAGTTTGGATTTAGTTCCGAAAATAAAAAGAAAAGATATCCAAAATTGGCTCAACAAACTGCCAGGAAACGTCGGTGTAGGAAGCATAAGATACACAACTTCAGGCGGAACAGACGAAGAATCACTAAAAAAAGGCATCCAACCAGTTTTAGCGGAAACAGAAAAAGTGAAAGTTGCAGTAGCCTTCAACGGCAACATCGTCAACAATTCTCGGTTAAAAAGGAAAATCAGAGAAAAATTTCCAGGTTTTTCTTATGAATGCGATGCTGAACTGATTTGCAGAAAACTCCTCATAGAACTCATGGAAAATCATGATCTAGCTTCATCCGTCACAGCTTGTATGAAAGAAGTAGAAGGCGCTTTCTCGGTAACAGGGATCACCCAGAACGGAGAACTATTCGCTTTTAAAGACCCTTATGGAATAAGACCTCTTTGTTGCGGCCACAGCATAAACCGCAAGATATACGCAGCATCCTCAGAAACCGTTGGTTTAGACATCAACGGCTTTGAACAAGGCTTCGAAGTGGAACCGGGAGAACTCGTGATCCTGTCAGAAGATGGATTCGCGCGACAACAACTTGTCCCATGTAAAAGGAGAGCGCTTTGCAGTTTTGAATTCGCCTATTTCGCAAGACCAGACTCGAGGTTAGGAAACAACTACGTTTACGAGGTAAGAGAAGAATTTGGAAGAAATCTGGGAAGAGAATACTCTGAAATAGCGAAGAAAGCCGATATGATCCTGTCAATACCCGAAACTGCAAATGACGCTGCATACGGGCTTCACGAAGAAACCGGCATAAGATGGGAACGGGCTACGAGAAGACATAGATACGTAACAGAGCGTGCATTCATTCTGCTGCCCCGCGAACGACAGACAACAATTGACAGAAAAATCAATATCCTCGATCGCAAACTCCGCGGAAAGACGGTTATAGTAATCGAAGACAGCATAGTCAGAGGTGACACAACAAAAGTGGTAATACAAAAACTACGTAAAAAAGGAGCAAAAAAGGTTCACATGTTCATTACATTCCCCAGAATAACAAGCCCTTGTTTCTACGGGATCGCGATGGCCACATACGGCGAATTGATCGGATCTAGACATGAACCTCAGGAAATAGCCAAAATAATTGGGGCAGACAGTGTAAACTATCAGTCATTGAATAATTTCATCGAAGCTACTGGTTTGAAGAAAAACGAACTATGTCTAGGATGCGTCACTGGGAAATATCCCACTCCGCTGGCTCAAGAAATAGCGGACGAAATGAAGGAGAAATTTGAAAAAGGAGAGAAAGAAATAGGAAGAATATATGAAATCGCAAGTGGTATTGAATGAACGGAAGATGGCAGCAGTTTCATTTTTGATTTTCTCGGATGTGGTTTGATGGAAAGAGTTGGCATCTTAGTTGTTTGCTACGGTTCAAGGGGAGTTGCAATGGTGGATGCTTTTTGCCGTAGCGAAAAATACAGTGCTGAAGTTTATGTAGTAGACAAACAGAGAAACCCTTTCAATGTAGATAAGGCAAAAGAACATGTTGTCATCTCCGATCTTGACGTAAGAAAAATTTGCAGGTTTGCCGAAAAATACGAAAGAAAAATTGATTTTGGAATCATTGGACCTGAAAAACCTATAATCAACGGTATTAGAGACATCATTGAAGAAAAAACTAACATACCAATAATATGCCCAACAAAGGAATATGCGATCGAAGGAAGCAAAGTTACACAACGACGTTTATTTCAAGAAGTGGTGCCAGAAACAAACCCTGTTTTTAAGGTATTCGACCCAAAAGATTACAGTAGCGTAGATCATGTTAAAAGAGACGTTTACGCGTGGCTGGATGAGCTTAATGACCAAGTTGCTGTGAAACCTGACAATCCTGCTGCTGGAAAAGGCGTTGGTGTCTGGGGCGACCATTTTAGCACCCGTGAACAATTGTTTGAACATTTTCTATCCAACTACAAGCATGGTCCCGTAATAATAGAGGAAAAACTTGAGGGAGAAGAATCCAGCTTTCAAGCCTTCTGCGACGGAAAACATCTAGTGCCGGTCCCAGACACGCGTGACTACAAGAGAGCATTCGACGGCGACAAAGGTCCCAACACGGGCGGAATGGGTTCGTATAAAGACGTAGGCGACTGGCCGCCATTTATGACTTCAAGTGACAAAATGAAAGAAATTGAGATCATGAATAGTATTTTCAAAAAGCTGAGAGGGAAGGCGAGTAACCCTGATTTGCGTGGTATGCCCTTTTATGATGCTTTTATGCACACGAAGAAAGGGCCAAAGATTTTGGAAAACAACAGCAGGTCTGGTGACCCAGAAATACAGAATATCTTGCCGATTTTTAAGGATGATTTTGTTGACGTATGTTTCAGAATAATTGACGGAAATTTAACGCGAATTGAAATCGAAGAAAAGGCGACCGTTGTAACATATAAAGCACCACCAGCCTACGGCGGATTTAAGGACGTTTTTCCTCAGCGTGTGGATTGGAGCGATGTTAATAGGCCAGTAGATTTGACTGCAACGCATGAGTTGAGTGAAAAGTGGGGTGACGGGATTAGAATCTACCCAGGATCAATGGAATTGAGAGACGGACAGACGTATGCGCTCAAATCAAGAACCTTGTGTGTGGTGGGCATCGCAGATGACATCGAGAGTGCGAGACAGATTTCGTTAGATGGCATCAGGGCCATAAAAGGCGGATCACTCTGGTACAGAACAGACATAGCTTCAAAAGAACACATAGCAAAAAGCGTAAGCCATATGAAAATGCTGAGGACTCTGGAATGAACATAAAAGCGTTACAAAAGCGGTGGACAACCCCGCTAGGAAAAGGACAAAAGAGACTGTTCATCACAGACTGTGAAGGCCCAATATCAAAGAACGACAACGCCTACGAACTCACAGAACATTTCATCCCAGACGGTCCCACGTTTTACGCTTTAATTAGCAAGTACGATGATGTTCAAGCCGACGTTGTTAAGAGACCGGGGTACAAAGCCGGCGACACCTTGAAGCTTATACTACCTTTTCTTAGAGCACATGGAGCAACGAACAAAAAAATAAGGAAATTCTCTGCAGAACACATTCTACTAGTCCCAAGTGCCAAAGATACGTTACGATTCGTCCAAAGCATCATGTCTTCATTCATTGTCAGCACCAGTTATGAACAGTACACGCGTGTCTTGTGCAGTTTGGTGGATTTTCCATACGAGAACGTATACTGCACCGAGTTAAACATCGACAAATACCAAATTGATAGAGAAGAAATTGAAAAATTGAAACAACTCAAAGAAGAAATCACAAAGATGCCCATGATACACATCCCAGAAAACGCCAGTTCCCTCGACGATTTGTCTGCGAGAGACCAAGAAACGATCAGAAGGCTAGACGAAATATTTTGGGAAGAAATTTCTGTGATGGAGTGTGGCAGAATGTTGAAGGAAGTAAATCCGATCGGAGGATTTGAAAAAGCTGACGCTGTTCGAGATATCGAAAGAAAAACGGATGGCAGCCTCTTCAATGCGATGTACATTGGAGATAGTATAACAGACGTTCAATCGTTTCGGTTAATTAGAGAAAATCGTGGGTTAACTGTTTCTTTTAATGGTAACAGCTACGCCATAAGAGAAGCTGAGGTTGCGGTTCTTTCGGATAACACGCTTGTGACATCTGTTCTTGCGGACGTTTTCAACCGTTTAGGCAAAGATTACGTCATCAAACTGGTTGAAGAATGGAGCTATTCCGCATTGCAGAGATATTGTACGCCTGCATTGGGAAGTCGCATGTTTGATTTGTACCCCATAACCCTTCCCAAAGTTGAAATAATAACGTCCAGCAACAAAGAAAGACTAGTGAAGGAAAGCATCGCTTTCAGAAAGACTGTTAGAGGAGAGGCCGTAGGAGCATTAGGATAGATAAGGTGATTTTATGCACGCTGAGGTGGAAGATACCTACGCAGAGGCTTTTGAGGGACTTTATTCACGGATTATGATCACCGCAGACGACGAAGAAATACTGAAAAAAGCAGCAGAAGATGTCACAGCCACACCTTCAATAGTCATCGACAGAATTGAGGGAGGAATCGAGAAATGGTTAAGCCGAAAAGAAACACCAGATGGACGTGTGGGCGCGATTATACAGTTTTGGGGAAAAATCGACGAAAGAAAACCCCTCGCTGATTCGGCTAAAAAGTTTGAGGTGGAAATGTCATACAGGATACGTCAGGACGTACTTGTCAAACCCTTTACCGCCATCTTTGATGCATTTCCTGATCCACTTGGAAAAATTGACACTATGAAAAGGATAGGTCACTGTGGAGACGGTTTCGAGTGGGAGGAAAAACGTTATGGACGTGACATGGTTACTGTTCCTCTTATGGTGCCAGACTTCCACATAGAGCGTTATCTGGGGTATGGGCGAGGAGTAATGGGTGGCAATTTCGGGTATATGTGCAAAAATAGGGAGGCTGTGATGGAGGCGGGAAGGAAGGCGCTGAAGGCCATAAGAGGAGTGAAAGGAGCCATAACCCCATTCAACATTTGTTCAGCTGGTTCTAAACCTGAAACCAAATTTCCGTGGATAGGCCCAACCACCAATCATCCCTATTGCCCAACACTTAAGAAAAAGTTAGGAAAAGAGTCAAAAGTTCCAGAAGGCGTCAACTACATTCCAGAAATTGTAATCAACGGTACATCAATTGAGGTGGTGAAAGAAGCGATGCGAGTGGGCATCAGTGCTGCTAGAGACGTGAATGGCGTGTTAAGAATTTCTGCTGGCAATTATGGAGGGAAACTGGGAAAGTATAAGATACATCTTCGAGAGTTGTTTCCATGAAGTTTGACGTCATCTGCTTCGGCGCCTTAAATGTTGACAGACTCTATCGAGTGAACCGAATAGCTGGAAGAGACGAAGAAAGTTTCATCATAGACTTCAAAGAAGCCCCTGGAGGCTCTGCAGCAAACACAGCCGTAGGTTTGGCGAGACTCGGGTTAAAAACGGGTTTTATAGGAAAAGTTTCTGACAACCGCGAAGGCAGGCTTCTTCTGAACGACTTCAAACGTCAAAATGTTGATGTTGATGGGATAATAGTTTCAAAGGAAGGTAGAAGCGGCGTCGCCATGGGATACGTTGATACAAAAGGTGATAGAGCGCTTTACATAGACCCGGGCGTGAACGATTCTCTAGAACTCAAAGAGGTTGACCTGAAATATGCAGGCAATACTCCGTTTCTGCATTTGACATCTTTTATTGGAGAAAAACCGTTTAAGGCGCAAAAAGAGTTGGTGAGGGAGCTTCGCGACGTTAGAATAAGTTTTGACCCCGGAGAACTGTATGCAAGAAAGGGATTAACCGTTTTGAAGCTAATGATAGAAAGAAGCTTTGTTATGCTTCCAAGCAAAAATGAGCTGAAGTTGCTTACAGGAAAAAAATATGATGAAGGCTCGAAGATTCTGATAAAAAAGGGCGTTAGCATCGTTGCGGTTAAATTGGGTGAAAGAGGATGCTATGTCACAAACGGGAAGGAAAGCTATTTGGTTGAACCATATAAAGTGAAAGTTGTAGATACCACAGGTGCTGGCGATGCATTTTGTGCGGGATTTCTATACGGCTTGATCAAAAACAAAGATTTGTATGAGTGTGGAAGACTGGGAAATTTTGTTGCTTCCCGTTGCATAGTGAAAGTCGGCGCAAGAGAAGGATTGCCCAGACTTTCAGATTTGCGTAGAACATAAATTTAAATCAGCTTCATAACAAAAAGACCGTGTTGTGATTGTATGGAAAAAAGAGAAATAATAGACAAGGTGAAACGCGAAAAAGTTGAGTTTATCGATTTAATGTTCTTTGATTTGTCTGGGCGATTAAAAAGCGTAACAATCTCACCCAGAGAACTAGTGGAATGCCTCGACAATGGAAAATGGTTCGACGGTTCTTCAATAGAAGGATTCACTAGGATACATGAAAGCGACATGATGCTAATCCCCGACCCATCGACGTACATACTTCTCCCATGGCCTCGAGACGAAAAGAACGCTGCAAGAATGATCTGCGATGTTCACGACCCAGACAAAAACCCATTCGTTGGCGACCCGCGGTACATTCTTAAACGGGTTCAGGAGAAAGCGAAAGAGAAAGGATATTTCTATTACGTGGGGCCAGAGATCGAGTTCTTTTTGTTCAGGTCTAAAGAAAACAGAACGTACCATGACACAGCGGGATACTTTGATTTTTCTCCACGCGATTTAGCAACTGATATACGTGCTGTTATGACATCTACCCTTGAAAAGTTAGGAATAAATGTTGAAATGTCTCATCATGAATGTGCTCCGAGCCAACATGAGATAGACATAGAATACTCGGATGCCTTAAAGAGCGCTGATAACATAATGGTTCTCAAACAAGCCATCAAAACAGTAGCTAGCAGCAGAGGTCTGCACGCAACATTTATGCCAAAACCCGTTTTCGGCGTTAATGGAAGTGGAATGCACACCCATCAATCACTGTTGGGCAAAGATGGTGAGCTCCTCTTTTACGATAAAGAGGACGAGTACAAACTGTCTCGTTTTGCCTACTATTTTATGGGAGGCCAACTCGAACACATCAGAGAAATGGCCGCAATATTGTGCCCCACGGTGAACAGTTATAAACGCCTCGTACGCGGATATGAGGCACCAGTGTACATTTGTTGGGCCCAAAGAAACCGATCTGCATTAATCAGAGTCCCCAGATACAGCAAAGGTAGAGAAAAGTCGACTAGACTTGAATTGAGGTGTCCAGATCCAAGTTGTAACCCATACCTGGCCTTTGCTGTTATGTTGGCGGCAGGTCTTGAGGGAATCAACGAAAAAATTGAGCCACCTAACCCTGTGGAAGAAGACGTTTACGGATTCGACAATGGAAAACTCGCAAAGTTCTACATAAAAACTCTACCAGTGGACTTGGGAGAAGCGATAGAAGAGTTTGAGAAAAGTAAGTTTATGAAAGAAACATTGGGAGAACACGTTTTCAGCAAATATCTTAACATTAAAAAAATGGAGTGGGACGAGTATCAGAAAAGTGTCACTGACTGGGAGCTTAACAGATACAAAGACTTGTAGTAATTCTACTCGTTAGAAAATGACAGCTCTTATTCCCACTCTATTGTTGCTGGTGGTTTATGGGTAATATCATACACAACTCGTGTGACTTCAGGTATCTCATTTGTAATTCTCGTTGAGATTTTTTCCAAAATTTCATATGGGATTTTAGCGAAATTAGCGGTCATAGCCTCTTTACTTTCAAGGGTTCTAACCGCGATTGTGTAGCCGTAAGCCCTTGCATCACCTTTGATTCCTGTAGTTTTCGAATCTGTCAAGACTGCAAAATATTGCCATAAACTTTCATTCAACTTTCCTGCCTCTATCACTTCCGTTACAATTCTGTCTGCTTTTCTAACCACATCTATTTTCCCTTGCGTTATCTCACCTATTATTCTCACCGCTAGACCGGGACCGGGGAATGGTTGCCTCTGAACAATCTGTTTCGATAGACCTAGCTTTTCTGCGACTTTTCTAACTTCATCCTTGTATAAATCCCTTAACGGTTCAACAATTTCCTTGAACTTGATTTTAGTTGGCAGACCAGCAACATTATGATGAGTTTTAATCTTCTCTGAATGCTTTCCAAAACCAGATTCAATTCTATCTGGGTAAATCGTCCCTTGCATAAGATAGTCTGCTTCGATCTTTTCTGCAACTTCCTCAAAAACTCTAACGAATTCTTCACCGATAATTTTTCTTTTTCGTTCTGGATCTGTTACACCCTTTAACTTATGTAGAAATCTTCTCCTCGCATCAACTGAAAGGAAGCTGATATCGAATTTCTTGAAGAAGTTTTGAATGAAATCGGGTTCGCCTTCACGCATAAATCCATGATCAACAAAAACAGCTGCCAGGTTCTTTCCGACGGCTCTCGAAGCTAAGATGGTGGCGGTACTTGAATCTACGCCCCCGCTTAACCCAATCACACACCGCCCATTCCTAACAATTCGTCTCACCTCGTTGATAGCCCTTGTTACAAAGTCTTCCATCATCCAGTTCGGTTCACATCCGCACACTTCGAAAACGAAATTTCTTAACATCGCTGTACCATTCTCTGTGTGAATAACTTCAGGGTGCCATTGCAACCCACAAATAGGCTTTTCTTTATGTTTGAAAGCGGCTATCGGGCAATTTTTTGTGTGCGCAAGAATCTCAAATTCTTCAGGGAGTTCATAAACAGTATCCCCGTGGCTCATCCAAACTTTTTGGTTTTCCTTTAAATCTTTCAGCAAACTACGGGGGCTGTCTACTACAGCGTAACTTATTCCGTATTCTTTCGTTCTAGCAGGTTCCACTTTTCCTCCAAAGAAAAAAGCAATTAGCTGATGCCCGTAACATAGACCCAGAATTGGAATGTTCAAGTTGAAGAAGTCTGGACTGCATCTTGGAGCGTTTTCTTCATAGATGCTTGAAGGACCACCAGAAAGAATCATCCCCTTAATATTGAATTTTTCTCCTAAAACTTTGATTTGATTAGGCGTTATATCGTATGGAACTATTTCAGAATAAACTTCATGTTCCCTAACTCTTCTCGCTATCAAGTGGCAGTATTGTCCACCAAAGTCAAGGACGAGAATCGTGTCAAATTTCAACTTCTCTATTTCTCCTTTATACACTCCACCATAGACTCGAAGATCAAACGCCCATCACCATATTTTGGCATTCTTTCTCTTTTTGTCCAGTCTGGCAGTTGCCAACCGTAGTGGGCTCTCTCTGGATGAGGCATCAAACCGAAAATTGTTCCACTGGGATTGCAAATTCCTGCAATATCATAAGATGCGCCATTGGGATTGACTGGATATTCACCATTCGCAGGCTCACTGTTTTCGTCGCAATATCTAAAAACGAGCTGGTCATTGTCGCATAATCGTTTCAAATAAGCATTTTCATTTTCTTTTGAAAAGATGAATCGCCCCTCGGCATGCGCCACGGGTATTCTCAGCGCTTTTCCCTTCGGAATCTTCTGAGTAAAAATGCATTTACCACGATTCTCATGCTTGACGTAAACCCAGCCACAATAATATCCAATCGGAACGTTGGTTGCTAACGCAGCCTCAGGATACTTGCTGATTCCCTCAAACCCGGGTAACAAACCAGCTTCGACTAAAACTTGAAAACCGTTGCAAATCCCTAAAATAGGTCTTCCCGCTTCAGCGAATTTTTGCAACTCAGAACCGAGTTTAACCGAAACTTCTTTGGCCCAAATAGCCCCTGCTCTCACGTAGTCACCGTAAGAAAAGCCGCCTGGAATTACGATGGCGCTGTAGTTGAGGAGATTTCCTTTTTTAATTATTACATTCAGATGAACTATCTTGGCTTTAACTCCTAAATCGTCAAATGCTCTTTTAGTTTCTGCGTCACAGTTCGTTCCACCAACCCTCAATATGCAAACGCTGATTTCTTCCTTTTTCATGTTTTACCTCCGAAAGCTCTCTTCCACGCATTTCTCAATCCAGTTAGACGGACGTCAACTATTTGTTCACCGTCGATTCCATTAACAGAAAGAATATCTCTTTTTTTTACTCTGCCGACAGCTGAGAAGATGTTCCCTTCCATCAATTTTTCGAAATCTTCTCTGTTTTTCTCTGCAACCTCCACCAAGAATCTGCTGTTCGATTCCGAGAAAAGTACGTGGTCATTTCGTCTTAGGTCATTGGATTTTGGAACATTCTTGAGATTTAGTTCTATTCCGTAGTCTCCACTAAGAGCCATTTCAGCAGCCGCAACTGCTAGGCCTCCTTCAGAAAGATCGTGGCAAGACTTGACATATCCAGAATCAATTGCGTTTGTGATCGAATTCATTGTTTTTCTTGCTTGTTCTATTCTGACTTTGGGAACAGTTTTTCCCACGTAACCTTTCAGTCTGTAATATTCTGAGCCTCCTAACTCAGGATAAGTTTGGCCAACTAGGTAGATCAGATTCCCTGGTTTTTTTACATCAACTGAAACCGTCTTTCTTACGTCTGGAATTATTCCAATAGCCGTGATTAGAAGTGTCGGCGTGACTGGACCCAGAGGCGATTCGTTATAGAGGCTATCTTTTCCTGAAATAAATGGTGTTCCAAACGCTTTGGCAAAGTCGTAGCAGGCTTTACATGCTCTAGTTAATCCTCCAAGTCTGTCGGGTTTTTCAGGGCTGCCCCAAGTGAAATTGTCAAGCAACGAGATTCTCCTTCCGCCAACTGAAACATTGTTTCTGATAGCTTCGTCAATGGCTGAAGCAGCCATCCAGTAGGGGTCGATCTTCCCGTAGTTTGGGTTCATCCCACAAGAAATAACGACGCCTCTCCAAGAATCAGTTAAGGGTTTAATAACCGCTGCATCGTTCGGTCCACCATACTTTCCCTGCAATGGTTTCAGAACGGTGTTTCCTTTAACCTCATGGTCATACGTTCTTATCACGCATTCTTTGCTTGCAACGTTTGCTGAAGACAGTACTTCTAGAAGGTCTTGTGTCAAGTCTGCTGGTTCAGCAATAGCTGGCTCTACGTAGTTAGACGGTTTCCATTTTGCGATTCTTCTAGTCCTTGGAGGGGCAAACAGAAAATACAGGTCTAAATCAGCAACAGTGTGTCCTCGATAATGGACTTTGAGAGTATGGTCTTCAGTAAATCTACCAACACGGGTGGCTTCAACGTCTTCGCTCTTGAAGATTGCCAAAACTTTTTCAAGATTTTTCTCGCTAACAGATAGAAGCATTCTTTCTTGTGATTCAGAAACGTGAATCTCCCAAGGAGCCATGCCAGGATATTTTAGGAGAACCTTTTCCAGTTCAACATAGACTCCACAGTTAGATCTGTGTGCCATCTCACCTACAGCGCAGGAGAGACCCCCTCCGCCCAGATCAGTTATAGCTGAACCCAGCTCTTGGTTTCTTATCTCTATGATGGCACGTTTGATCTTCTCTTCTTCGATTGGATTTGCAATCTGAACTGCGGACCTTGACACTTCTTCAGATTCCTTTGTCAACTCTGCTGAAGCGAAGGTCACTCCATGGATTCCGTCTCTGCCAGTTCTTCCACCAGCCAGAACGGCGAGGTCTCCAGGTTTTGTGTCTTTGACAAACTTGCTCATCGGCAGAATTCCAACACAGCCACAGTAGACTACAACGTTGCCCACGTAGCTTTCGTCGAAGTATATAGCGCCGTTGACAGTTGGTATGCCCATGTTGTTTCCATAGTGGCCTATGCCCGCAACTACTCCTCTGAAAATGTATTTCGGATGTTTTGTGCCGACGGGAAGTTTGCCATGATTATAGTCTAGGGGGCCAAAGCAAAGAACATCTGTGCAAGCTATGGGGGCAGCCCACACTCCAAGGATATCTCGGATAACGCCGCCGGTGCCTGTTGCAGCACCTCCAAAGGGTTCTATAGCTGCGGGGTGATTATGGGTCTCAACTTTCACAGCAATTGCACAGTCATCTTCGAAGTCAACTATACCCGCGTTGTCCTCAAAAACGGAAAGGCACCAAGGCAAATCAAGTTCCTTTGTCGCTTTGGCTATGTATTCTTTAAACATGTTGCTTATGATTAATTTTTCATCAGGCGAGACTATGTCTCCTTTGAAGGTTTTGTGAAAGCAGTGCTCAGACCACATCTGACCAATTGTTTGAAGTTCCACATCGGTTGGATTTCTTTCCTTCTTTGAAAAGTATTTTTGAATGCTCTTCATTTCTATGAGACTTAGGCCAATTCCGAGTTCTTTGCTGATTTGAAGTAGTTGTTTGTCATTTGCATCCAGTAGGTTTATGTCGGTGAGTTCGAAAGGCACGTTCCGTTTCATGCAAAGACCGATGCTCATTGCATTTCCTCTATGGTGAAGCTGTAGTTGTCCTTGGTTGGATTCGCTAAGAGTCTTCTGCACATTTCGTCTACGAGTCTGTTAGCTTCTTTCGCGGAACGCGCAGAAAGGGTAATTTCATAAACTTTGCTTACCTTCGTCGTTTCGATGGGATATCCTAATTCTTTTAGAGATTCTGCTGTTGTTTCTCCTTCAGGGTCGGAATGTCCTTGTTTGAGAGAGATCTCGATTTTAGCTCGGTACATCATAATGTAGTATTAAACAATTAAAAATTTAAACTTTGTTTAGATGAAAATTTAAATAAAAGTTTAAATGACTATTTTCAACTCTATCTTTTTCCCTTGATATAACGCAACAATTCCTCTAGAGTCAGTCACTTTTCCAATCTGTTCAGCTTCAACCTGATCTCTTCTGAAACCGTCAATGAGAACATCTTTATCAGTTTTGTCCGCGACTACGGCAAAACCCCATCCCATGTTGAAAGTTCTCAGCATCTCGTCGTCCGTGATAGCGCCTCTCACTTTTGGAGCAGTTTCTTGAATAAGCCCGAAAATTGGTTGAGGCTTAAAGTTGTCGAACTCAAATCCTATTCCTTTGGAAAAACGCATTAGCCTATCGAACTTTAAATAGGCGTCACCTGTGATGTGAACCAAACCTTTCAGTTTATGCTCCTTAGCAGCATTCAAGACAGGTTTAACGTAAATCTTTGTTGGTTCCAAAACTTCGTTGATGAGTTCGCTTTCCAGTCCGTCTGGAATATCATGTGGCTCATATTTGCCACCCCACTGCTTAAAAAGAACCTTTCTTGCCAAAGATATTCCGTTGCTGTGGATGCCTGAACTTCTTAAGCCGATCACAACATCCCCGGGCTTAATGTTGTTTCCAAAGACTATCTCATTCTTAGACAGTTCACCTATGCAGGCGAAGATCATGTCGAAGCCCTTTCCTTCTGTAACTCCTCGAATGATTTCAGCTACGTCTCCTATTTCTCCGCTTGGCACTATGCACTCAGCTTCTCGCGCACCCTTCACTATGCTTTTCATCAATTCGCCTATCAAATGAGGATCAGATACTTGAGCGTGAATGTTGTCTACAACGGCTAACGGTTTCGCGCCAGATCGGATGACATCGTTTACGGCCATTGCAACTCCATCGATGCCTATGGTGTCATACTTGTCTGCTAGTTGTGCCAGAAGAACTTTGGTTCCGATTCCCTCTATGACAAAATCGAGGTATCGATTGTCGATGGGAAAGATGTTACCGTAAGGAAGCTGAACGACGTTTCCGTATTTGCTGAATCTGTAGGTTTGTTTTAGAGTGTTTAATGCCGCTTTGGATCTTGCTCTTAGTTCCCTGTCTACACCAGCCTCTGCGTATGTAAATTCCTCTGGCACCAAGTTCACCTAAGAAATCAACAACATGGCGAAATTTGATTACGTCACTATTTCTTGAAGTTGCTTGCTTTCCCACGCTCTTCTTATCTCTAAGGCTATTCTGTCACCCATGCTCATTCTTTTCTGATACTTCGCATTGGCGTACTGCGAACCGACTCCCATGTGAGTGTTTGTTCCACCACCGTGTCTCAACGCAACATCTTGCGTAACTGGAATATGCATGTAAGCCGCTTTTCCTTCAGGCACATCGTACAAACCATATTCTACTGCAGTTCCGGGGCCGATCTTACTCCATGTAATAAGCGTCTGCAGGCACCATGCACCAATTATTCCGGGAGACTCGTATTTTCTCGTCGCTAACAGAAACGCATCGGCAAATTTGTGGACTTCCTTGAGTAAAGATTCTCTCAGACTCATAGACAAATGTGCAGTGACCTCAAATGAAGGAACTTTCTTAATTTTCTGTTGCACATCAACTGGAAGCCTCTTTAACCCATCAAATATGGTTTCCCTCCGCTCATCTATGGATAGAAACTGATTTGCCAAGCAAATTCTTGCGGCTTCCAAGCTTACGTTGTACAGCTTAGCGTACCAATCATCAATGTCTCCCCAATCTTTTTTTGCGTCCAATGGAGAGAAGAAGAAGTTAAAGTTTGCATGTGGGCCAAGAACTATCTGTTCAATCCTAGCTCGTTCTAAACTTTCTCTGTTAAGGTTTCCAGCTTTGATTTCTTTTTTAACCTTCTCTTCGAGGTGGTTTGAATCCGCGGCGAAAATGAATTCTCTTTCAAATTTCCTCTGTGCATGCTCTGCTTTCAACAAGAGGGGCTCGTCAATATATTCTTTGAAGTTTATGCCATTTTCGTAGACCTCGTATTCGTGGGATTTTGGATATGGAATACCTGCTTGTTCAGCGAACCAGTAATAATCTCTCTCGACTTCTCCTCTGTTTTCAATTTTCAACAGTTTCCTTGAACCTACAATTGGCACCGCGAATTTGTTTTCGATAACGCTGCAGTGTTCGTCGCCGCCAACGTAGACGGAGAATGCTCTGTTCGGAATCTGGATACATTCGAGCTCAACCAGATCATCGACGTATTTGACAATGTCTGAATATTTGTCTAGGATTAAGATTATACTCTTCCACGCGGATTTCTTTTTTATGTCAGCTGGGTCGTTGACTACTATTAGGTCTCTGCGAGCAACTGTGGGTAAATCTTCTATAACTTCGCCTGGTTTTCCGACCATTGGGTTTTGAAGGTAAATTCTGGCTCTTTGAGGGGTCGTGTAAATTATCGTCTTCAGGTTGTAGTCTCGTTGTCCCAGCCAAGCGTCAAGTGCGGAGTGAGAGCCTAGATTGAGTCCGACTGGTTTTCGATAGGACCGAACGACTTCTTGCATTTCTTCTCTTTCTATAACCATCTTATCTCACCCTATATTTTCAGCATCTTTATGGGGTATGGCATTAAATAATTAAAAATTTAAAGTTTTTGTAAACGAAAATTTAAATAAAGGCGTTAAAGAAAAAGCGTCAAGGAACATAACACGGGAAATCGCTAAAACTTCCTACCGGTTAATCTCTCATACGCTTCAATATACCGTTGACTCGTCTTCTGTATAATTTCCTCGGGCAAAATAGGTTTCGTTAGTTTGGTTCCCGCTTTGGGCTGTTTTTTATCCCAACCCTCTACTCTTTCAAGGTAGTCTCTTACTATTTGTTTGTCGAAGCTCTCCTGTATTTTTCCGGGCTGGTATTTGCTTGCGTCCCAGAACCTGCAACTGTCAGGCGTCTCAGCCTCATCTATCAAAATTATTTTATCAGTTTCATCTTTTCCGAATTCCACTTTGAAGTCTGCGAGGATGATTCCAGCTTTTTTTGAGTCTTTTGACATCAACTCGTTTAGTTTCAACGTGATTTCTTTGATTTGTTCAATCTCCTCTGGTTTCAGCCATCCGTAGGAAATAATGTCCTGCTCTGTGATTAGCCTGTCTTTTGCCTCTAGCTTTGTTGTAAACTCAACCACGGGCTCGCTGAGCTTTGCGGCTAATACGGGGTCTGTTCCTTCTGGAAGCGTAACTTCACCACGTTGAAGTCTCTTCCAGTATGAACCATACAAGTAGTTTCTCCCTATCACTTCAATGGGTATAAGAAAGAGTTTTTTGACAAGCATTTTGTCCGGGGCGGGAATATCTATCAAATGCGTTTCAATGCCAGAGACGCTACAGTTTGTAAAGCAGTAGGCGGCCAGACGACAAAGAACCTCTCCTTTATGTGGAACTTTGTCAGCTAGCATGACATCATGAGAAGACAATCTATCCGTGTAAACGAATAGAAGTTTTTCTTCACCGGCATCATAGATATCTTTAACCTTGCCACTTCGCAAGAAACGCCTTCCCGAATAATTCAACGCTTCATACACCTTCTAACGCGGAAATCCTCTTTCCCCGCACCTCACTGTCAGCAACGTTGACTTCCTTCTTTTTCTTCAATTGAAATTCACGAATTTTTTCGAGCAGTGAAGGATTTTCCAGTGCAAATATCTTTACAGCTGCTAAGGCGGCGCTCTCCGGGTCAAGAATAACAAGAGGCGCGACTCCGCTCGGCATCCTCAGAGAGGAGTAAATGTCAGCGCCTCCAAACTTCTCTGAGTATGGAGGGCAAGCTACAACGGGAAACTTTGTGTTAGTGTCAACTAGTCCGGAAAGTGCATTAGACAAGCCGGCAACCGTGATGTAAACTATTCTATCTCCAGTTTGCTCATTTTTTTCTAAAATGTTCAGTAAGTCTTTTGGCGTTTTGTGTGCTGAAGCTATTCTGTACTCGTAGTGAACACCAAAATGTTCCAGTATACGGCCTATAGGAGCCGCAAAGCTAAGATCTTTTTTGGACCCCATTAAGATAATGACGTTTTGCTTAGACATGATTGTATATTTCAGGAAAAACCTATATAAATACGAGGAAAAATCACGCTTAACCACCTATCATAGAAACGAAAGTTTTTGGGGCTAAATTAGCCGAAGTGTAGGTATTGTTCAATTAACTCGTTTGTTTTATCGATGTCGTTCATTAACGTTTCTTTTAATCTCTTGTCCTTGTATCCATATAGTTTCTTTAGAATTCCGTTTATCGTTTGTTCAGGGAACGCGTTTCCTTTTTCGTAGTATTTTCTATCTTTCTCTAAATATTTTGCAGATTCGTAACAAGACTGTGGCAGCATTCTTAACCTGTTCGAATTTTTTCTTTTCTTTTCTCCAAGCGCATCCACATAGAGGTCTTCTGCGAGTTTGATAGACTCTTTATTTGTTAGGCCGTACTCAACTGCCACGGCGATTCCAGCCAAAAGCAAGTAAATGTTTGCTGACCCGTCTGGTGTCCTTAATTCAATTGTTTGTCTGTATTCATTCGTGTTCGCTGGATTACCTATTTTACCGGGATTGATTTTTTCTGCCATGTTTCCAGCGGCAGTCCAGCCTAATGGAACTCTTACTAGAGCTGACCGGTTTCCGTATCCCCAGTATACCCCTGTTGGAGCTTCTTGATGAGAGCCATGTCTCAAGTAGGATATTGGTACCGTGTTACCAAAGGCTGTGAGGCTTGGAGCGAATTTTAGGAGACCCCCAATCATCTTTTTTGCTTTGTCACTTAGTTTCCCATCTGAATCTGTCATTATGCTTTTTCCGTTTTTGTAGCCGCGAATATGTATGTGTAATCCGCTTCCAGCGTGACCGACCTTCAACTTAGGGGCAAAAGTGATGTTTACCCCGTATTTGGCACCGATGTTTCGTATAATCCATTTGGCAATAATTATATGATCAGCCATATCCTCTAATGGTTCCAGTGAAAACTCGATTTCATGCTGTTCCATACCGTTATCCGGTATGTTGCCAACCTCAGCATGACCGTATTTCACCTTTGCACCAGTCTCAGCAATAATGTTCAAGATTTCGTTTCTCAGATTTTCCCATTTAACAAAAGGTGAAGACTCATGGTAACCCTTCTCGGGTTCGCAAGGATACAAATCTTTTCTTTCTTGTCTAAATGCAATGTAGAATTCAAGTTCGCCTAAGGCTTCAACCGTAACTCTCGTATTCCTAAACAGTTTTTCTTGCGCTTTTCTCAATATGTTTTCCGGAGCAATGTCAAGTTGATTCCCGTTTTTGTCGAAATAGGCACACAGAAGATTTAGGGTCGGTGTCTCATTGAAGGGGTTTATGAACGCTGTTCTGTATTTCGGCACTACATAAAGGTCGCTTGCTTCCCAGTTGATGTATAAGAAAAGACTTGAGCCGTCTACTCTTTCTCCCATTTCTAGGATTTCGTTTAGATGTTTTTCGTTGTTGATTACAAAGCTGAGCGATTTCAGTCTTCCATCTTCACCGACGTGACAGAGGTTTATCATTTTTATGTTTTTATCTTTTACAAACTTGATGATGTCTTCTTTGGTGAAGTCTTTAGGTAACTTTCCAAGATGTGTAACCAACGGATTGGGGTTTAGGGATATTAAGGTGGATTCATTCTGTTGAATTACCATCCATGCACTTCCATTTTCTATGAAAACACACGCACATATTTCTGTTTTTGTTCCTCTTGATCTTTCAGGCAGAATTCTACCCGAAGCAAGAAACCGTGGATTGATAACTCTGATGTTAAAGGTTTCAAATCTTGTAGCAAAATGAAGCGTATCAAGTTGTATTGGGATAAGAACCGTCTTTTTAAGAATAATTCCTTGGCTTTATCGAAAATTTGCCGTCCGAGTAACTCTGATATTTCATCAAGATCAAACTAATGCCTTTTCTTCATCCGGCATGAAATAGTTTGGAGGGGAGAAAGATAAATGTTTACGCTCGCTTAGACCAAACAGGCACGAGAGTCTCTTTAGTATCTTCTCCGCTGGTAACCCCGTCTTTCACCGTACCCTCTTCTTTCACCAGATCTGGGTCGGTCGCGTCTCTCTTGCTCGTATCGTTTGTCCGATAGATTGTTTTCTGTGTTGACTTTTGTGATGGGAGATTCTTCTAAGATTTCGAAACTGCCGTATCTTCCTATATTTAAACGCATGTTTCCACGGAAAAGGTTGACGTAGCCGTTTGTGATCTGCAGTGTGGCTTCATCGTTTACTTTGTCTATGTTCTCATCCCAAAGCGTTAGGTATACGCATCCTGTCTCGTCTCCACAAAGAGCATCCTGAACTCTGCGTGTAGTGTAGTCTCTTGCCGATGTGACGTTTCTAATTTCACTTTTAGACACGACTTTCACAACGGTGTTTACTTCTCTTGAGCTGGGGGTTAGTTTTTCTATCTTTACTTGTTCTTTACTTTCGGATGGTTTTTCATCTGACATGTCTTTTACACTCGCTTCGATTCAATGGTGATTGAACATTCTGGTTCTTAAGCGTTGTGGTGATGCGAACGGTGTATTGCTTCTAGTTTAGATTTCTCTCCACCTAGCTTTGAACGATGGCAACACAACAAATACAACAGTTGTCACAATGAGAACCAGCCAATAAATAGTCACCATTTTTGGCTGCAGAGTCATCAAGCCTATACAAGCTCTGATCTAGCTAAACAAGAACTTTTATTTTCTCGCTATCAAATTAGGTAGCACAATTGGGGCAACGTGTATGAAAGTTCTTTTCGTGGAACCGCCGAAGGATTACTGGTTTGTCATGGGAGAATATCTTCCGCCACCATATGGAATCCTTCAACTCGCAGCGTATCTTGAAAGCAAAAACAAAAACGTGGAAATAGAAGTATTGGATTGCCAAGCTAAAGGTTTAGATTGGAAAGCACTGGAAAAACATGTGGAAGCTTCTGCCCCTGATATTGTTGCCTCAAGCGCACTTGCCACTTGCAATACCTACGTTGCCGTTCGAACCTTAGAAACAGCTAAGAAAGTGAATCCTAACGTCCTGACAGTTGCTGGAGGCCAACACTTCACAATGATGGCCCAGGAAAGCTTAGAAACTTACCCTGAGATTGACGTAATTGTCCGCGGAGAAGGAGAATTAACCCTTGTGGAGTTAGTCAAAGCATTCGTTGAGAAAAAATCTTTTGCGAGGACAAAGGGCATTTCTTTTCGGCACGAAGGCGAAATTCAACATAATCCGTCGCGCCCCTTGATTGAGAACTTAGACGATCTGCCATATCCAGGATATCACTTCGTGGAGGATGTGGTTCACAAATACCATTTCACCGCAATGGCGGGTCCTAAAACTAGGTATGCCCTAATCGAGGGGTCAAGAGGCTGCCCACACCGCTGTACGTTTTGCACTCAATGGAAGCATTGGGAAGGTGTGTGGAGAACCAAATCGCCGAGACGAATCGCAGACGAGTTTGAGTTTTGCTACGAAAAATATGGAAGTAAATTCATCTGGTTGACCGATGACAACTTCGGATTGGGCAAACGTGCAAGCGACTTAGCTGATGAAATCATCAAACGAGGATTTTCGGATGATGTGATGTGGTTTACGCAGGTGAGATGTGACGATGTTGTTAAGCACCGTGATCTTTTGCCTAAGATGCGAAGATCAGGTCTCCGCTGGACGCTTCTAGGAGTAGAAAGCGCTAGTCAGTCGACGCTTGAAGCTTTTAAAAAAGGGATAAGACCAGAAGACGCTAAAACAGCCGTAAAATCATTACATGAGAACGACATATTCGCTCACGCGATGTTAATTATAGGAGAACGCAAGGATACAGCGGAGTCAATAGCACATTTGAGAGAGTTTATGAACGACATAAACCCCGCTTTTGCGATTTTTGCGATCCTCACCCCGTTTCCTGGAACCGAAGTTTTCGAAGAAGCGAAGCGAAACGGTTGGATCGAGGATTTCAATTGGGCTCATTATGACATGGTTCACGCCATTATGCCCACGGAGACATTGTCAAGAGAGGAAGTGCAGGAAGAACTTTACAATTGCTACCGCAGCTTCTTCGGCTCTTGGGGTAGAAGATTTAAGGGTCTTTTCTCAACGAACGAAATAAAGAGAAGAGTCTTCTGGTACATGGCCACAAAAGGTATTTTGAAGCAGCTAAGAAGTTTGTTTTGAGCTGTGATTCTGTTGTCCCAGACGCTATATCGCAATCCTTTTTTGATATTTATGATCGGTGTGTCTTTTTTCGGATTGTTCCTCGTAGGAGCGCTCGCTTTGAATCCTCCGATAGTGAGGGGGAGCTTTCTTTGGCGCAAACCGTTGGTCGGTTCTTTGTTCTGGTTGATCTGCGTCTTTGGAATTCGGGCAGTTTTCTTCCCGAAGCAGTGTTCAGCAGTTTTTGATTTTAGGAAAAAAGAGAAACATGAGCATTCAGACGAAAACCTATTTGTTTTTCATGGAACCTACTCCATAGCACGTGGGCATCATCCAGATTGTGAAAAGTTTTCTGATCATGTATTTCAGATAAAAGGCCGAAGATTTTGTGCTGCCTGTGCTGGGTTGCTTTTAGGAGGACTAATTTCTCTTGTCGGCGCCTTTCTGTATTTTTTCATCGGTTGGAGTGTTGGAGAGAGCAGCCTTCAGGCAGTTTTTGCGGGACTTGTAGGAGTTAGTTTTGGTTTGTTTCAGTTCAAAGTTAAAAGAAGTGTTGTCCGTCTGGTTTTAAACAGCTTTTTCGTTTTAGGTGCTCTTCTACTCCTAGTTGGGATTGATGAACTGGCCCAAAGCGTGTTTGCTGATTTGTTTCTAGTAATTTTGGTTGTGTTTTGGCTTTTCACTCGGATATCGCTTTCACAGTGGAATAATTGGAGGATTTGCTACACCTGTAATGTAGCTTCCTGCAAATTTCGCATATCGGCAAAATAAGAGGTTGAACTACTATCTGCGGCTTAGCCCGTAGAGAGCGCCAACAAGGATTAATATGCCAAAGATGACTACTGCGAATGGCGCAATATCTAAGGTTCTAATCCAATGGCCTTCATGGAGGTCAGGGAACATTGCCCGTAGAAGCATTATGAGTCCAGAGATAATGATTATTGCGCCGATGGCCAAGCCTACAATTGCGCCGCCTCTGGGAATTCCGAAGCACTCTTCTTCCCGCTTGCGTTTGTATTTCCGAGAAGGATAGGCTCCAGTCTCTAGATTTGCCCCACACTGCGCGCAATATTTCGCATCTTCTTCATTTTTGGTCCCACATTTAGGACAAACAACCATTAAACTCTCTCCTATATCGTATTACTTTTCATTTGCATTAAATCTTCTTAAGACTTTCGGTATAGCCCAAAAGCCTTATTCCCACCAGTCAACGTGTTTTTGCTCTCTTCGGGTGGGCTCGCTGACTGGGGTCCCGCATTTAGAACAGAATTTTGCGTCTTTTTTTAGTTCGGCTCCACACTTTCTACAATAGGGCAATTTTACACCTCTAAGAGGAGAGTATTCACTGTTATGGATATAAAAGCTATTCCAAGGTTTCCCCCTGTGCTAAAGAAGATGTTGACTGTTCAGAGGTCTGAGATTTTCATCAACTTTTTGATTGGTTAAGACCAGTTCATTTTACATATTTGTAATAACGATTTACCTTTCATAATTCTTATCACAACTCTCTGAGTATACGCTTTGGGATGAAAAATGAATCATAAAGAGATGCTTTTAGAGGAAGTCTTTGAAAAGGTCGGTGACAAAATGAGCAAGCAAGCCGTTGCTGAGAAAGTGGGTCAGTTCCTAAAGTTTGGGAACGTATTTCTCTTGTTTGAAGTTGTGAGCTTGAGAGGAGAAATTGAAAAGCTAAGAGAAGAGATACAAGACTCAAAGGTTGACGATTTACTTTCTCACCCAATAAGAACACGAAACTATACAAACCTCAAAGAAAAAACACTGATAAAATAAACGCTACTGCCTACCTCCCATGCTAGACAGAGTACATTGTGCACACATACTTGTGAAGACAGGCCATGAGGCAAACCGGTTCTGGAACGTTTGAAGAAGGCAGAAAAACTCGCCAAGATAGCCAGATAAGTGAGGCCTGAGTTCGGATGTCACGTAACAAAAAGGCTTGAATGGTTAATCGCCAGTTTTTTTGATGTTTAGCCCCCAATCATAGGGCAAAAAATCCACTTTGATTTCCGAACGATTTGTTTTCACAAAGTCTCTGTCTTCTTTTCTAAGATATTTTTCAACAAAAGATAAGACGCTTTCAGATGTTTTCTCAAAGTCTTTTTCGTACCACTTGAATATAACTGACAAGTGTATGGTCTTGTTTTCTTTGTAAAGTCTTAATCCTTGGGGGCTTCTGATAAACGCCTTAGCTGCGTTATCTAGTTCGTGATCGAGGTTTTTTGTAGTGTATAGGTTGTTTCTTAAAGCGGGGCAACTTTGTGATGCACAGCTCATGGCAAAATGAACTCTAGGATCAGAAGCACTTCTCAACACTTTTTCGATTTGGGAAAAGTTGTATTTTTTCCCTCCGATTTTGTATTTAGTTTTGTAGAAAAATGCGAGCCTTTGAAATCTGCCTCGATTGCCGGTTTCTGCATATTTTAGGTCTTTTCTCAATCTAATTATCACGCTATAAATGATCAGCATGTTATAAGCATTGATCCAGAACGCGATCTTTTCGTTGACAGCCTCTAGGCTTTTTCTATCAAACGTTTCAAGCCAATCCGCGAACTCCTCTACGGTTTTATCGGCTTCCAAAGATGAATAATCCACGTTTCCTTCAGAACCCACGTAGCTAGACAGAGCAGAATTCAAGCGGCTTTCCAAGACGGATGCCTCGACCAACCATGTTTCCCTCCTGTCGCAACTGAGCGTATTTTATGCTTAAATCTTTACTGTTTCGGGACAATAGCAGATGAAGCTAACGTTCGTTTTCAAAATTTACCTTCCAACCGTTAGCATCTACAAGAATTTGTAGTTTTAGCAGAGATGCTGGAAAAAAGACCATTCTGACTAGTCACAATGATTTGTTCTAATCTTGCGTTCCATGGATCTTCTTAGAAGTCTCAAACGTCGATGGTTTTGGTTGCCCAAGACATCACCCTTTTTCAAGGATGACAAAGTCTTTACAAAACAGTTATGAAGAGAGAATATAGATTCAAAATCAAGATGTAATTAGAATGGTTAGTTCAGAAATCGCTGAAGCAAGCCCTCAGATCCACATAGACACATGACATATTGATTTTAGATCGAGGTTTTCTCAAAAAGCCATCCATTAAATGGTGGACGGGACGGGATTTGAACCCGTGACCTCGGCGATGCCAACGCCGCGATCATTCCAAGCTGATCTACCCGCCCAAAACCATACGATAAAAACCTGAACTATTAAGCATTATGCACCTTGACACAACCCGGGGTAACCCATGTCACACGCACACAAAAACTAAAACATAAATAAACCAAGACTCTAAAGCCTAAAGAGGATCAGTAGTCTAGCACGGTTAGGACATCTGCTTGATGTGCATCCCAATATATGCATTCTTGATGTTGCTAACGTTGATTGTAATGGTTTCAGAGAATGTGCATTTAGAGTGAATATCTTTACTATATTTTCCTAAACTAAGAAAAGGAGACTTGTTCAACGCCATCAAAGAAATACAGAGATCCTTAAAGAAACATTAGTCTGGAAAATTTCTAGTTTAAAAATGGTGCGGGGTTTAGAGGTGAAGAGTGAGAGGAAGTCGTCAGCTAATAGTAAGTCCTCTAGCCGCACCAATTCAATGGTGTCTTCATGTAGGTATAAAACACTGATGGAGCATTGTTCCATAGAGCAACGTGCCACTGAACTTTTAAGATATCACCAAAATATGTTTACACAATGTATGTTCATGAATGCGATGTGGGAAAAGAAAATTCGAGAGAGATTTTGAAGACAATAGGTTACGTAATCTCGCTGAACAAGAGCTATTTCAAAGTAAAAGACCTAACAAATATGTTGGCGATAAAACCTAATGGTCGACACCGATTGTCACGTTCTTTGAAACCTCTAGTTAATCAAAAACTTATAGAGATATATCATAAGAACAGTCGCAATCTCTACTACATCCCAGTTCGGAAGAAGCTACTAGATGCATATTATGAAGTTCTTTGGAACCACGCTCCAAATCATGTATCGCAGTGTACTGTCTAATTGCCAAAGTTCAACTTCCTTCAACACCACTGAGAAAACAAAGTAATATGGCTGGGGTAATAGCGATGACGCTCCTACTATTCTTTTGCAATTATATTTTATAAGGAAGAAAAACATTATCCATTGAAGATGTTCAGCTTTTCGTTTATACATGCTAAGAAGTCATTGATTCTTGGAGTAGCCTTGTTGATAACAGGCTTGGTCATCATATGTGTTTTGTTGCTGTTCCCCCAGGTCGAAACAGTAAGTAAGACTGAGATTGATATGACGACAAGAAGTTCTTATTTTTCTCTCTCATTTCGTGCAGAAGGTGGATACTGGTTGGATTTGGACATACACTCGACTGGTAATAGTACCTTGTATGTTCGAGGGCACTCTCAAGGAGAGATATTTCAAGTTTCAGGGACCACTTTTGAGTACAAGGTGTCAATTACAGCTGGAGATATATATCGAGTAGAAGTTGCCAATGACGACGAGGGACATTGGGGCGGGTTTTCATGGATTGATCCAATTGAAATTAACATCACCGGCAATTTTTGCCTACAGAGGAAACCAGTAGATTATCATCTGTTGATGTCATTTGGTGCAATAATGCTCGCAGTCGGACTGTTGATATCCATGCATGCGGAGCATAAGGCAAGACAGAAAGCATAGAATACAAACACCAACATTGTGGTGCACTCTAGGAGTTCCATTTTGCAATACTTATATTATGGTCTGTAGAGCATATTGCTGAGTTGAAAATGAACCAAAAGACTATTCTAACGGTGCATCTGCTGTCCTTGATATTATTGTCTGGAACAACCTTGTCTTTTACGGCCTTTGCTACAAGTGTTGGTGAAGAGAGAAAGGTAGGCGTTGAGGTTGGTGACTGGGGCATTTATGGCGATATCAATGTCACTTGGAGCTCTAATGACCCGAAATTTGAACCCGATATAAGCCTCATTCTTGCTAACAACACTGTGTGGTTCAAACATGTTGTCACTGATATTATGAGCACAGTCATCTATTTCAGGAATGTAACTCACTTTCGAGATTCCCCAGAGTCGACTAATAATGTTTGGATTGATGTAGAGGTAGGACAAGGTAATGGAACACTAATGTTTGTTTCAGCAGGGCTAAATTGGGGCGACCCTTTGTATGAGGGAACCGCTGAGCCTGTGTTTATTAACAAAACACTGTCCCGCACTTATGCAGGTGTGGAAAGAGACGTTAATCACCTAAACTTGACAACTAGTTATCGCATAGATACTGACGTACCTCAAGATATCCAGATATCACTTGACTACTACTGGGACAAGATCACGGGTATCCTAACAGAACGTCAAGGCTCATATGTTAACCAAACTGGAAACTATTTGACTTCATGGTACAGATCCGATGTGCTCATTGAAACAAGCCTCTGGTCTTCCGGTCCAATTCCACCAGTAGACGATGCCGGTGAAAGTTTTCCTTTCTGGTTACTAGGCGTGGCTCTGATTGCAGTTCTTGGCGTATTAATTTTGTATAGAAGACAGAGGACCAAGCGCAAGGTCAGAAAGCATCGTCGGCCTCGCCGGCATTAGCGTCTCTGAATCGCACGCATATACGTGCATGTGGGGCAATAGAAACCGATATCATACGCAATTATACCAACTCATAACCAGATACATGGATAAATGTATAATCTGGGCGAAAATGTTACACCTACAAACAATTACGACTTGCTTCCGTGTGTAATATTGCCAAATTCGAAACAAGGTTTTTGAAGGCTTCGGCATCACTGGATTTATTAGGGTATTCCGCACTTGTCGTGGAAGAGATAGAAGAAACGGTCAGCGTTTCTC
>JAUWDY010000003.1 GCA_030608565.1 Candidatus Bathyarchaeota archaeon
CTTGAAAAAATATCGAGGGGGCCCAAAGATCGGCTCAGGCGGGACAGAAACCCGCCGCAGAGTGCAAAGGCAAAAGCTGGTCTGACTGAATCCTCCAAGGCAAGGGATTCAGAGGCGAAAGCCGGGCTTAGCGAACATCCAAATCCCTCTTGGTGAGGGTTGGATATGACAGAAAAATTACCCCGGGGATAACAGGCTTGTCGCGGGCGAGAGTTCACATCGACCCCGCGGCTTGGTACCTCGATGTCGGCTCTTCCTATCCTGGTCCTGCATAAGGGGCCAAGGGTGAGGCTGCTCGCCTATTAAAAGGGAACGTGAGCTGGGTTTAGACCGTCGTGAGACAGGTCGGACTCTATCTGCTGGAAGTGTTGGTCGCCTGAGGGGAAAGGGTCCTAAGTACGAGAGGAACGGGACGTTGTAGCCTCTAGTCTACCGGTTGTCCGACAGGGCATTGCCGGGCAGCCACGCTGTCGCGGATAAGGGCTGAAAGCATCTAAGCCCGAAGCCGCTCCCGAAAATAGGCGGCCATTCTTTGACATGAGACTTGGTGACAGGCCTTGGTCAAGGACGAGGATTCTCATAGAAGATGAGGTTGATAGAGCTGGGGTGTACGCATCAAGGCTTCGGCCGAGGTGTTTAGCCTGCAGCTACTAATCGCCCGAGGTGTCGGGCTGAAAAAGTTCTGGTGTTTGGGTGATTTGTGGGTTTGTTTGATTATGTGTTTGCGTGGTGTTTTCTGTTTTTTTGGTCTTTTGAGCCTGTCTGCTGTTTAGGCGTTGATTTAGGCTTTGTTTATGCTGTGATTGTCTGGTTCTTAACATATTATGTGAGAACATTGGTGCAAATTGCGGTGCGAGTTTTAACAGTGAAACATAAATTCTTTCAAGACTACGTAAAATGGGTGAAGATGTTTTGAGAGTGGTTACGGCGGATTCGGGTGCTGCTGTCTTGGATGAACATTTTAAGCCGTTGTTGATAGTTGCTGCGACTGTGGTGTTGGTGAAGCCTCCTTATAGAAAAGCTAGTCTTTGTTTGTCTGAGCCTATTTTCAGGAAGGTGGAAGATGGTTCGTTTTTGATAGTTCATGAGCTTGAGCTTTGCCAGAGGCTTTTGAAGGAGGTGGAAGCGGATGTGGTTCATTTGGATATGTCTTTGGGTGGTTTGAGTTTGGAGGAGCTTTCTGTGGTTCAGCTTTCTAGAATGAGAGTTTCAAGTAAGGGTCGAAGACGGGTTTTGAAGATTTTGCCGAAATTGAGGAAGATTGCTTCTGATATTAGGCGGATTTATGGTCTTGATGTGTTAGCTATAGGGAAAGAGAGTATTCCGGTTAGGGTTGCTGAGTTGACGTGTGGTGCATATGCTGTTTTGTATTCTGCGGAGAGAGCGGTTAAAGAAGAGAGCCGTGTGAGGTTGGGTTTGCCGACGAAGTGTTATGCTAGGGTTTTTGATGGTGGTGTTACGGTGCATTCTTTGTTGCCGGCTGAGCATGATATTGTAGGTTATGTTAAGGATGAAGAAGGTTTTTTGGAAAGGGTTGAGTTTTTGGAGATGCTTAATCCTTGTGCTCGTGGTTTTAGGGTTTTGGAGTTTATTCCTAAGATTTGACTTTTCTATGTTTATTGTTTGCGTGTTTTTGAGGAGCTGGTTTTTGCTACATTGTTTGTGTCTCTCTCTAGACCCCCCCTAAAATTTTTTCTGGGTTTCTATTCTCTCTTTTTTATAGACCCCCTATAGCCCCCCCTAATTTTTTATGGTTTCGTATGTCTCTCTCTTAATAGGCCCCCTACCTAGGGGGGAGGGTCGTGGCTTATGACAGAGTTGTTTTTTGGATTTGTTTCTCTGCTTATGCGGTGATCGCGTGATTTTTTAACGTGGATTATGTGGGAGTTTGGGTGTCGTGGTTTTGCATGTAGCTGTGTAGTCTTTGAGCTCGTTGTCTGTTTTTAGTGTGCATATTGTTAGTTCCGCGTTTTCGAGTAGTTGCGTAAACGTTTTTTTGGTGAACCTTTTTTTCAGCGCTGTAACCGCTATGGTGGCGTTGTCTCTGCTTATTCTCTTGATTTCACGGAGTGTTGCTGCTGGGTTTGGCATGTTTTGTAGGAGGGTTATGGCGAAGAGGGTGTGGAATGTTCTGTTTTTGAAGGGTGTGTGGTCGGCTTCGGCGCGGATGACGGTCACATTACGGCATTGTTTTGCTTGTGTTTTTGCTCTTTTGAGTAAGCCGAGTGAAGTGTCTAGTCCTATGAGGAGTTTTGTTGAGTTTTTGATGTGTTTGAAGAGTATACCTGTTCCGCATCCTATGTCTAATACGATGTTGTCGGGTTGAAAGTCTATTTCATCTAGCACAGCTTTGATTTTGGCTTCTTGTTCTTCAGCGTATTGTGTGTCGTAGACGGTTGCTATGTTGTCGTAGTGTTGCATGACTTTGCGTTTTTTGTTCCAGTTGGCCATGGCTGTTCAGAAGTTTTATGTGTGGTTGTTTATTTGTAAAGGTTGTTGGCGGAGATGTTGAGAAGTCAAAAACCTGTCGTTATTTTAGAGAATCCGAGTGTGGAAGAAGCAGTGGAATTGGTTAGAAAGGCTCTTTCAAAGCGTAGAGTGCTTGTTATTGTTGGAAATTGTTGGGTTGACTATCGTGGGAGGGCGAGTTCTAAGTTGGAGCCGGGTGAAAGAATTATCTTAATAAAAGGAGATGGATCGGTGTTGGTTCATCGTCCGTCAGGGTATGAGCCGGTGAATTGGCAGCCGCCTGGCTGTTTATTTCAAACTCATGTAGTAGATGACGTGTTGCAGATTCGAGCTATTCGGAAGAAGCCAGCGGAGTCGGTGAAGCTGTTTTTGGATCGTGTGTATTTGGTTTCTGCACTAAGCTTAGTGGACGCTGGAGAGTTTTCTCTTTATGCGAGTGAGGAGGATATGCAGAAGGCGATACTATTGGAGCCGAGCCTCCTAGAAGCGGGGTTTAAGCCTATTGCGTACGAGAAGAAGGTGGAGCCTGGGTTTATCGATGTTTATGGGGTTGATGAGGCTGGAAGGTTTGTTGTGGTGGAGATTAAGCGTAAGACGGCTGGGCGTGAGGCGGTTTTGCAGTTGTCCAAGTATGTAAAGGCGATTAAGAGCATGGTGAATCGTGAGGTGAGAGGTGTTTTGGTGGCTCCTCACTTGGGAAAGGGTGTTCAAAGGTTGTTGGAAACGTTGGGGCTGGATTTTAAACCCTTAGACCCGAAAAAGTGTGCAGAGATTTTAACTCGGTCAAAGACCAAAAAGCTTGCGGAATTTTTGTAGAGAAAAAACATAGAATAATCTTGTAGAAGAATGGGAGAACATTTAGTTGGCGTCTTTTTATGTGTATCGCAGAAATTCTGAAGAATGGAGAGTTTCTGGTTTCATGCCTCACACTGTGGGCGGCGTCGGCACACCTTGGTGGGTGAAGAAGAGCAGTCGAGCCTACGTTGAGGTTGCCTGCTTTGCGCACGCATGCATACGGATTGAGATATTTCAAATGCATACATGTGGATAATCTTACGCGCACGCCATGCCTACCTCCACCAGAATAAGCTATTCATGATTCCAACGTATGCTTAGCTGTCGGTGAACAAATGATTCAAATAGCCTTATTCTGCGCTCGCGGTTCTTTTGATCACGTTTACTCGTAGTATATCAATTCTTCTTCCTCAAGTTTCTTATGAAGTTTGCTAAGCGCTTCATGTATGTCTTCTTCCTTTTTAGCGCCTGTGCAAACCAGTTTTCCGCTGGCGAAGATAAGGACTACAACTTTTGGTTCGTCCATTCGATAGATGAGACCGGGAAATTGTTCTGGTTCATACATGGTTCTCTTAAGCGAGTAGGCTGATTTTTCAAGGTCTATCATTCCTCCTAAACTCGCTGTTGCAACTATGTTCACTATTTTCACGTCTGGTTTGCTGATGATGATTATGCCGGTTTTCTTCAGTTCCTTTACAACCTTCATCACGGCGCTCCTCGATTCTTTCTCAGACTTGCCTCCAGTGCAAACCATCTTCCCTGAATTGAAGATTAGGGTAGTCGTTTTGGGTTTCTTTAGTCTGAAGACCAGCCCCGGAAACTGTTTTGGACGGTACTCAACTCCGGGATAACCCTTCGCCAACGCGTTCAGGTCAATCCTCTGATTTAACGTGCCACATGCCACGACGTTTTCGATTCTGATAGAAGCTTTAACCCTAGGCATCCGAATCCTCCTTATAAAACATCATGAATTCGGTGGAGCTATTTAAATTGATCCAAGTGTGCTAAATCAGCATGCATGCTTGAAAGGTTAAGCATCCTAAAATATAGCGTTGCTTTTCTAGTATTTTTAGGAAATGGATAAACAAGAAATTATAGAATCACTTCTAATTGCCTTAGTGTTAGGTGTAGGTTTTGGGATTGTTCCAGTTGCTGTTTTAGTATGGTTCATTGAAAATGTTGTTACACCATTAGGAACAATCGAACAGATAGCCTCAGTTTTCAGTTCACCGAATCCGTGGATGTGGGTGCTCAGATTATTAGCTGTTTTCATAACTATGTTAATAACCAAAGTCTTGGTTCAAACCGCATGGGAATGGTTCAAAGACCTAATAGGCTTTTGAGCTTGTATAGTTTCAGCAATAACCCTTCCACATTTCTCACATTGTATCGGTTCATAAACGTGGAATACTTATGCATGCATGCGTTGCTATTATTGGAACATTATGGTTACGCAAAAAGGTGAAACAAAAATAAATCAACAAACAAAATAGAAGGGAAAGGAAGAAATCTGAATGAAAAAACTCATTAAAAAACAATTAACTTACGGTGATGTGCTACAAGGCAAATGTACATTCGAAGAATACATTCAAGACTGCTATGAAAGAAATAAAGACAAAGAATGTTTCAGAGAAACTAATGGACAGGTTCTATGCTTCCGATGTCCAAAAGTTGGGAGGATTTGAAAAATGCCAATGAAAATCAGTTTTCAAGGAAAGTTGTATGCATGCATTCACGCCGCGTTTGGTGCTCGGAGTGCTGGAAGCTAAGAGTTCAAACAACCAAGAACTACCGCGACTACTGACTACTACGCTTTCCGCAGATAAACTGCAACTGCTACGCTGGCTACACTGGTTGAATCAAAAGTTATAGCAAGTAAAAACAAGGCTCGCTAAAGTAAATAGGATGCCTACTGCACCCACACAAATGCTCAGTACATGAATTAACGAAGGATTGTACCAGCGTTTTTTACCAGATTTTTCTCCTGCATCATTTTCTTTTCCTTTCTGCACACATGCATCTAATGCGTTATTCGTATCTGCGCAAATACATGATCTTTTGTTCTGGTTTGTCAACTGCTTCTTTAGCGATTCTTTTTTTCTTTTTCACAGGATTCACTAAGGATTCTTGGTGTTTTCAGAGTATTTGTCGTTTATGAACCCAAAATATGCATGTATGCGTCGCGACGTACACCTATATGAGGATATGTACGCTGCAAGACCCTTTTTAAACACCCAATCCCCTTCCACATAGGGTTTTGTTTTGCCTCACCGACGCAGCATAAAAGCACGTCAACGCCGTGCAGCCAGAAGATACGTTTTAAACCATGCCTACCACGACCGTGAACAAGCAGAGCTGGTTTGTAAAACAAGCCAGAAAGCAGTTATCACGTTTCTGCAGTCACGGTTTGAAAGTGTAGACTTGTCTGCTTTTGACACGGAAAAGGGTGAAGTGCTTGTTGATAGTCGTGGAAGAGGGTCCCTGCAGCAGAGTACATAGAACACTCTTCATGCATGTAAGTTAAGAAAAGCGTTTAACGGAGAATTATAAGAGGAATGTATGCGCACAAAACGTAAATGCAAGTTTCGTTCATCAACAACAGTTGATCGGAGGTTTACGAATGAAAGGTACAGTCATTCGACACGAGCCATTCAAAGAAGTTGTGATCATGGAGTGCAACCAATTCCCAACGCCAGATGACCTAGCGCGGTTTGCGAATATCAGTGTTGGAGGAAGACCCTCCGGCATCTACTGGGCAGAAGGAGTAACATTCATCTACTATCCCATACCAATAACGAGTAGAACTGTTGCAAAACACCTCATCGAAGAGAAGAGAGTCTACTGGGCCTTCGTAAGTTACTCGCTAATGCCAAAATACCAGCCAAGAATCGAGACAAAAGAAAAACTTATTGTTCCAGTCATCGACATGTCCACAAGTCCTCTGTTTCAAAAGGTTGCCCAATGGCTAAAGGAACACCAAATCGAAAAACCATAAACACAGAATGCCGGAGCATGCATGCAACTTCTAAGAAGGAACAGAGAGCGACAGTAGCGTTTAGAGGTTTAGAGGTTGCAGAACTGGAAAACGTGTGAACGATGTCGCAAAGAAGTCAGGGACCTCTACACTTTTTACGAAATCAACAAGCAAGATAAAAGGCGTAAATTTGGCAGTTTCTGCAGAGAATGTACAAAGGAACTTGTGGATGAATTGAAGGGTAAACTTGAATGGTTCCGTTTTGAAGGAGGTTGGAGAGGTTATATTCATTCTGAAGCGAGGATAGGACTTGAGAAGTCTGGGTTTATCCAAGCAAAACATAACACTCAACTCATAGAGATAAACTGGAAGAAAAGAAAGCCAGCTGGCGAAAGGGAAGTCTTAGAAATTTTGAGACTGGAATACGGTAGCGGTCTCATTTCAAGAGAAGAGTATGAGAAGCAGTTGATAGAAGTTCGAAGAAAACTGTAAGATTTTCAACATCACATTAGACAACTGTTTTACTTTAACACGGTTACTTATGATAACGTGGCAGATGCGATGACGCCGTTAGAGGCAGATGGGATTTTGACGGCGCAAAGGAACCAGTGTAGCGTAGATCGCATGGCCATATCTGGCGGAGAGCCCACGCTGAATCGAGCATGGTTGATAAGATTATTTCAGGATCTGCGGCGACTGAACCCAGATGCGCAGGTATGCATCTTAGACTATTTTCCCGCCTTCCGCCGACTCAGCATGCAACGACCAACTGTTAATGAGATGCAAAAGGTTCGAGAAACATTGCTGGAAGCTAGATTGAAAACAGTGTTAGCTCAAACTACTATAGGGCACATAGGGTCGTAAACGGCCAGTTATCCCTTCTTGAGATACTCCGTGATCTTTTTCTGAAAAAGCGCGTGTTGCAGAAGTTTGCTCCTTCCTATCCACAGCTCTATGGGAATTTGAAACTGGCTGGCAACCCTGGCGAGTGCTTCATCCAACGTATTGTACTTGAAAGGCTTCTGTCTCATAGCATTTCTAACATTTTCTCGCACTTGCCAGACGCCTACGGGCATGATGTAGCCTGGATGTGCCTCTCTAAGTACAACTACTGCCGCTTGACGCCTCTCTTTCGCTAGCAACTCGCCCACAGCTAAACGAGCCGCGTAATAGCAACCTCCAATCTTCGCATAGGTGGTTCTACCCTCGAAACCCTCCCAATCCGAAAACATGACTATGCTATGTCCACTTGGGTTCCAAACAGTTCCCGGATACCAAGCCTCCATAGCCTCGTAACTCCAAGCCCTAGGCATCATCAGAACCTCAAACCGATTGTCCAAGTACCGAGACTCATACACACGGTACTCGTTGATCTCTGGAAACGTCTTAATCTGCTTCATCATATCTTTCGAAACAATGCTGTCCACTGCTGTGATGCTCCAACGTGTAGGCACCAAACGCCTGTTGTCCTTTAGCCCAAAGGAGCCTACGCTGAAAGCTCGCTGAATTTTAGTGACCAGTACGCCTCTCGCGTGGAGTGTGGTAACCGCCTCCGCCGCCTTCAAATCAGTGTCTCCATACGCCTTCTCAATGTGATGATCCCAACGAGATGTTCCAACGCTCAGGTCTCTAACGAGCGCAGATGGTCCAAACGGTTGAACCGCGTCATCTAAAATAAGACGTCTCTGAGGCCTCTTTTTCAATGCCAGCTCCACATCCACTGAACCCTCAGACAAAGCCAGCTCACGGGTTCGGTCCATAATCTTCCCCGCATCCTCAAACCGTCTCACGTGAACACGATGCTTCCCTCGAACAAGCATAGACCGGAAACCCACAATCTCGTCGATGGACTTTCCAAACCACAACTCCGGCAAGTCGTATAGGCTCGTGTCCTCATGAACAGGTGGCACAAGCGGCCCTGCATACACGTACGGATAGCCAAATCGACCTACAAATACGCTCGGCGGAGAAGCTCCATCTACGTCTGTGCCTTGGATGAGAGGCATTGTTCGGAAGTAGTGCTTTAATCGAACGACCAGGGGACAGCGAGTTTTCCCACAGAGAAACTTGGCTCCCTTGCAAGCAACGCATAGGCCCTTTCCCCAAGCCACCCCTGAAGCTTTCGCAGCCGAATAGTTCGCATTGTAATTCAGGTCTGCAGTAATGTTTGGGTCATCAACTAGTTGCAGTATCCAAAGGTTGTCCTTACTAGTTTTACTCGGCTTTCTTGTGCCCACATCAGTTTTGAACTTTCTTATCCGTCCTGTCAGCTTTTTCATATTTGCTCCGCCGAATGTTCATCTGATAAATTAATTGCATGGCTTAAAAATGACCTGATGAAACAGAAGTTGCCGCTTTCTATGCGATAGTTCTCTCTGCCTACATACTTGCCCCGATTACCGCTTCTATGTACGCTTGAATGTTCAAGGCCGCTTTTGCAGCAGCATTTGCAAAATTTATGAATGGAGCGGGATAGACTCCTATGACGACACATAGCGTTGCCAAAATGACCATGATGACTAGCATAGATTTTGGAGACTCCTTGACTCCTTCATAGTTCATTGTAGGCTTTTTTATGATGAAAGTGTGGATGAGCAGAAGGTAATACGCTACGGAGAATAATATGTTCAGCAACATTAAAGCGGTGGGTATGTACCACCCGACATCTATTCCAGCTATGACTATCATTATTTCACTCATGAAACCGTTCAATCCAGGAAAGCCAGCTGCTGCCAATGCTCCAATTGCGAAGAGAGCCGTAGTTACAGGCATTTTCCTGCCGATTCCAGTCAGTTTTTCTAGGTTCCTTGTCTCTGTTCGATAAATGAATGAACCAACGCATAAGAATAAGAGGGCTTTTATGACGGCATGATTCATGATGTGAAATAAGCCTCCGGTTAATCCCTGTTCAGTTCGGATGGATAATGCGAAGATGATGTAGCCCATGTTGACAACGCTGCTGAACGCTAGAAGTCTCTTTATGTCTTTCTGAAGCAAAGCCATGAAGTTCCCGACGAACATGGTGAAAATAGCAAATATCGCCAAAACGCTTTGCCATGCAAACTGCTCTGGTATGAAAAGTAGAAGTAGGCATCTTATGAGGGCGTATGCACCTGTCTTGATGACTATTCCAGAGAGCAACGCGCTTATAGGACTTGGAGCCGCCGCATGAGCATCTGGAAGCCATGTGTGAAACGGAGCGATGGAGGCTACAACTCCGAATCCAACGATGATCAGGGTGAGAGCCAAGTAAAGCCAAATATTGTTAGACGTTGAGCTCAGTGTTGTTGAAAGGTATGCAAAGTTTAATGTTCCAGTCATTCCGTAAAGGAGCGACATCGCATAGAGCACAGTTATGCTTCCAGCTGAACCCATTATAAGATATTTGAATCCTGCTTCAATGGGCTCCCATTTCCCCTTTCTGAAGGCAACTAGTGCGTAAGAGCTTATACACATGATCTCCCAGAAGATGAATAACGTAAAGAAGTCGCCTGCAAATGAAACTCCTACCATTCCAGCAACCGTGATCAGTAGTAGAGTATAATATTCAACGAGTCCTGTGTCATGTTCCATAAAACGGATGGAATAAATGCAGGTCATCAGTCCTATGAAGAGGAAAATCGCTGTCATGAATATGCTTAACATATCTATTTCCAAGCAAACCGCTATCGGACGCATGAATAGTAACTCAGACGTAATCATGATAATGCCGCCGTTGTCTAAAACTTGATTGTACAATAATGGAAGGAAAGCCAGAGAAACCATGAACCCGACTGTGGCAAATATCGGTGGAAATCTACGAAACCCAATCTTACGGCCTAACAAGCCCACTAATGGAGTTATGACAATGAAGAAGAACAGTGCGTCCAGTGCGAATGTGAACATTTACCATCTTATCCTTTTCAGTTTCTTTACATCCAGAGTTTTGAAATGTTTGTATGCATGAAGTGTAATAGCTAACCCTATGGCGAGTATGCATCCTCCTATTGCTATAGATAGAATAACGAGCGCGTGAGCCAGAGGATGCATAAATCCAGAGACTGCATAGGTTGAGAAGGCTATGAAATTTATGTTTGCTGCGCTTATCATTATTTCGAGGCTTATCAGAAGTCTTACCATGTTGCGCTTGGCTATGAGGCAGTATAATCCGATGATGAACAAGGCCGCTGAGCATGCGAGGTAGTAGGTTAATGGGATCAAGTGTCCTCCCTTTCCTCAACTCTGAACATAGCTCTGCAACAAGTTGCCGTTGCAAACAAGACAAATGCTAAAACGATTAGGTCAAGTTGACGCTGTCCCCATAGGGTTGCACTAACTTCTTGGCCCACGTCTTCCTCAACAGAAACCAATGTCATGTTTATTGGATACTGCAAGAAACCTTGTTGTGGAAACTGTTGCTGAATCACTATTAAGAAGATGAATATCAATGCAACCGTGGTGGCTAATCCAAAAACGCTTAACCATCCGACCTTCATTCCTCAGACCCCCTCTTTGTCACCATGACCACTGAGATAAATAGGGCGATAACTGCGCCTGCGTAGATTAGTAACTGGAAGACAGCGACGTAGGGAGCATTCAGAATCGCAAACAATAGCCCAATTGTGGTACCCATTCCGCATAAACATACGATTGCGCGGAGCATGTCTTTGATTTCGATTGTGAGAATCGCCAGAACAATGGTAACTATGATGAGAAGTATCTGTATGATGTCGATGAACAGTTTATGACCTCCATTCTACTATATTTCGTGATCTTAACTACTTCTATCTTATCAATTTTAAGAATTGCCTTTGAGATATTCGCTGCATTCCAATTGATTGAAGTTTTATGTAAAGTTTTATTTGATGCAGAGTCTAACACTACGAGACGGAAGGAATCTTATGGCAGGTGAACTCGGCTTTTCAATTCCCTCAATATTCGTCCTCTCCATATTATTAGGTGTTATATTGTACATTATTGGAAGCATAATCGCTCCTAGAGTTAAGAAAACAGCTGGGAAGCTTGCTCCATACGCTTGTGGTGAAGATCTTCCAGCAGAAAAGCTTCAAGTGAACGCTGAAGAATTCTTTATCTATGCTACTTATTTCTTGATCTTCGATGTTGTAGCCTTTATGCTGGCAACATCTTTAGGTAAACCAGGCTTCTTTCCCATACTGTTCATTGCCATAATTTTGGTTTCCTCACTCGTATTGTTTCCGGTTCGGGTTCGGCGGGTAGAGAAAGATGGGTTTGATAAAGTGGGCTAGAACAAAGTCTCCATGGCTTCTCCATTTCAACAGTGGAGGATGCGCCGGCTGTGACATTGAGGTTGTTGCTGCTTTAAACCCAAAATTTGACATTGAAAGATTTGGCATGCTCCTCAAGGGAAGCCCGAGACATTCTGACATTCTGGTTTTAACTGGGCCGATTACATTTCAGATTAAGAATAGACTGAAAAGGATATACAACCAGATGCCTGAACCAAAATTCGTCATAGCAATTGGATCATGCGCCATAAGCGGAGGCGTATACAGAGGATGTTACAACGTTCATGAGGGAGCCGATAAAGTCGTTCCCGTCGACGTCTATGTTCCTGGCTGTCCACCGAAGCCTGAAGCCATAATCGATGGAATCATAAAGGTCCTAAAGAATTATGAGAAGGCAACGCCATGAATTCTTTATCTAAAGATTATCAAGATATTATTGAGAGGCTCAAGAAAGAAATCGGCTCAGAAAATTTAATTGGATACGAGATACCTAGACCGCGGAGGATATGGTTCTCGGTTCGCAAAGAGAAACTCGTTGATGCAATCACCCATCTGGTTGGAAAGGGATTTGTCCACCTTTCAACCATAACAGGTTTAGAAGACGAAAACGGACTTGAGGTTATCTATCATCTGAATAGAAAAGGCTTAGAGGCTTCATTAAAGGTTGAAGTTCCTGTCAAGCAACCGGTTCTTCCGACCATAACCCCGATTATTCCCGGTGCAATTCTGTATGAACGCGAAGTCCATGAGCTGCTAGGTGTAGTCTTTTCTGGACACCCCAATCTATCTCTATTGATCCTACCTGAAGATTGGCCAAAGGGAGTCTACCCGTTGAGAAAAAAGTGGACACATAAAGAGATTAAAAAG
Organism: Candidatus Bathyarchaeota archaeon; assembly: GCA_030608565.1. Taxonomy (GTDB): domain Archaea; phylum Thermoproteota; class Bathyarchaeia; order Bathyarchaeales; family Bathyarchaeaceae; genus SOJZ01. Next base: position 12,352 of record JAUWDY010000003.1, read on the forward strand.
AAATTATCAAGGAGAACGTGAAATGTCGTCAATTATCAAAATACCGTTTGGTCCTCAACACCCCGCGTTGAAAGAGCCTGAAAATTTTATGTTCAAAGTCGACGGCGAATACGTGGTTGATGTTACTCCTAGAATCGGATACGCTCACAGAGGAATCGAAAAAGCCCTTGAAGACAGAACATATATTCAGGACCTATACTTGATCGAGCGAATCTGTGGAATATGCTCTCACGCACATACTACATGCTACACACAAGCTGTTGAAGAAGCTTTGAAAGTCGATGTTCCACCCAGAGCAAAATACATCAGAACTATTGTAACTGAACTTGAGAGAATACATAACCACTACTTCTGGCTTGGAATAGTCGCCCATGAAATCGGATTTGAAACCCTCTTCATGTACACTTGGAGAGACCGTGAAATTGTCATGGACTTACTTGAACTCCTCTCAGGAAACCGAGTACAATATGCCATGAACATGATTGGAGGGGTGAGACGCGACATCACGCCTGAAATTTCTTCTAAGATTATGAAAGGAGTGAAAGTTTTAGGAGAAAGAATGAAATACTATAAAAAAATATGCTCAGATGACAAGACAATACTTGCCAGATCCGTGAACGTTGGAATCTTGAAAACTAAAGACGCCATATCACTCTGCGCTGTCGGTCCCACTTTACGTGCAAGCAATGTTAAACGTGACGTTAGAGCTGACGATCCTTACGCGGCATATGATGAAATTCCTTTTCATGTAGTGACTTACGATGGGTGCGATGTAGCAAGTAGAATTGCGACTAGATGCGACGAGGTTATAGAGAGCGTAGAAATAATTCGATATGCCTTAGAACATCTGCCAACTGGGTCTATAGAAGTGATAGTTTCAAGAGTAGTCCCACCGGCTGAGATCATCAGTAGAGTAGAAGCTCCCAGAGGGGAAAACCTTCACTATTTAAGGTCAAATGGAACAGACAAACCATCAAGATACAAAGTTAGATCCCCAACACTGGCCAACCTTACTGCATTATGCAAGATGCTGATCGGCGGATACATCGCTGACATCCCGATTGTAATAGCGGGAATCGATCCATGTTTCTGTTGCATGGACAGACTCACCTTCGTTGATATAAACAACGATGAGACCTGGGGTTGGGAAGGCGAAAAGCTTAGGAGATATGGAATTAAATGGTACAAGAAGCAATAATTTCTCTACTCCAAATAGTTATCTTCCCAGGATTCCTCTTCTTAATATTAGCCGCGTTTTTCTATGAATGGGTTGACAGAAAGTTTGTAGCGCGTCTTCAAAACAGGTATGGTCCACTGCACACGGGACCCAGGGGTTTACTTCAACCCTTCGCGGACTTTCTTAAGCTTCTCTCTAAGGAAGACATTATTCCATATGCTGCCGATAAACTTCTCTTTTCCGCTGTGCCGATATTTCTGCTGTCTCTTCCGTTAACAGCCCTTTTCTGCATTCCAATAATCAATTCTACGGCTCTTATCTCCTTCGAAGGAGACCTCATTCTCGTCATATTCATAACAACCATTATCGTCATCTCAGTGTTCATAGGAGCCTGGTCCTCAACAAACAGGTTTAGCACAGTCGGCGGTATGAGAGCATGCCTTCAAATGCTTGGATACGAGATTCCAATGACCATTGCCATGGCTGGACCAGCCATAGTCGCCAAAACTCTAAGCATAAGCAAAATCGTTCAATGGCAAACTACGGGATTATGGTTCATCCTCACTCAACCGCTGGGTTTCATCATTGTGACCATATGTTTTTTGGCGGAGCTGCAAAAAATTCCATTTGACATTCCAAAAGCTGAAACCGAGGTGGTGGCTGGCTGGCTTACCGAGTTTAGCGGCAAGAAACTGGCGTTATTAAGGCTTGCAGAAGACCTTGAACTTGTCTTAGCAGGTTCGATAATGGCATCATTATATCTTGGAGGACCAGCTGGATTCTCGTTTATGCCACCGTTTGTGTGGTTCATCATAAAACTGACAGTCTGTATATTGATACTCTCTAATCTGAGAGCTTTATTTGCCAGATTTAGAATTGACCAGTTAATGAGAGGGGTGTGGAAATATCTAACCCCACTTGCTCTCCTTCAAATAATCTTGGTTGAGCTAATTCCGTGGTGATCTTATGAGCATGGAGAAGGAACTTATTAGACATCTACTAAAAAAGCCGGTAACCCTGCGTTACCCATTTGAAAAGCTTCCTCCAGTTAAGGGATTACGCGGAAAACACGTTTGGGACTCTGAGAGATGCGTCGGATGCGGGTTATGCGCCAGAGATTGCCCATCTTCCGCCATCGAAATGATAGGTAAAGGCCTCACAGCAGAACTCAAAATCTACCTTGGCAGATGCTTATTTTGTGGGCAATGCGAGGAAGGTTGTCCAAGAGACGCTATAAGACTCACTCAACTATATGAGCTGGCTGAATCCGACCGAAAAAACCTCATTTTGGAGTTCAAAAGAGAATCCACATGAAAACTTCACAAAAGTTAAATAACTAGAATACAGAACTTCAAAGTTGGAGGACCTTTGTAAGTGCAACAGGGCGTAAAGCGACTGGTCCTAGACGTCTTAAAGCCCCATGAACCCGACTTACCTGAACTTGCTACACGTTTAAGCTCCATAGACGGCGTAGACGGAGTCAACATATTCCTTGTCGAGATTGACCAAAGCACAGAAAGCGTGAGAATCACAATAGAAGGCAACAGTATCAACCTTAACCATCTTAAAGACGCCATGAAAGATTGCGGAGCCGTGATTCACAGCATCGACGAAGTTTCAGTCGGAAAAAAGCTTATCAAAAAAACATCAACTTAAGACGATTAGGCATATTCGTTTACGATACGCAAAATCTATATTTGTCTCAACATTTACAGGTCTAGATTTTAGTACCTCAAAGGCGATTTGCTTAGTAAAGAGGTTAAATGCCACCTAGAAGGGCGACTATCGCTATAGTTAGTAGTCCTGCGGCCACCGTCTGAGCGCCGTATAACAAAATGTTTTCCCTTGCAATTCTGCCAAGATAGAGGCCTAAAGAAAACAATGTGGCTAAGGTGAGAATGAGGGAGATAATGTAAGCGTCCCCGATGACAAGTGCTCCCGTTAACGTTAAAATGAAGGGAATAAGAGAAACAACTGCTGTCAACATGGGTGATACACCATCTATTAGTGCGGCATAGATGGAAACAAAGTTAGAAGCATCACTGTGTATAGAATCGCTGAGATCAGTGAGCATTGAATCCTCAAGCGTCTTAAGATGTCTCTTTCTCTCAGCTTTCTCAGCCATGTAAGCTCCGAAAATGCCGGACACGCCCATGGCCAAGCATGCCCCAAATCCCGCGGTAACAATTATCTTTGGATCCATGTTCCCCACAATCCATGAGCCTATAACAATGCCTAACATAGTCATTGAGCCGTCAAAACCATTCATGACGAAGTATCTTCTGGCGATACTACCTACATGCGTAATCCGCAGATATGATCTGATTCTTCGGAAGAAACTTCTAACTTGCTCTGTCAAACGTTAACCACGCTGAGAAGACTAGGCTTCTCACCATCGCCACTCATTCACATCATTAATCTAGTATGCGATTAGGAAATATAAACCTTCAGATGCTCCTTAATTGTTGATTGGCACACGTGCATGTCGATCTCATAGTGTGGTACTTCATAACAGATAGACGCCCGCAACCATATGCCTTTGGAGGCAATTTTTTGTGTACACATTTAAAAATGAAGATGATAGAAAGGCTTATATCAATACATCAAGAAGGCTACTAAACACATTTGAGTTGGTTATATGACAGAAAAGAAACCCCCAGAAGAAAAAGCAGTTCCGTCAAAGGAATACTACGAGAAGGTACGCATAAAATCTAGAGAAGCACTTCTGAAGACCATTCCATCGATACTATTGTATGTTATAACAGCTGTGCTTGTGACGCTCTTCGGTCGCCTCGTGTTCTTGCCAATAGCCGGGGGCATCAACTGGTACGGATATCCCCTTCCAGAGATTCTAAATTTCATCATACTGGTTACGCTATTAGCGCTGGTGGCAAGGATACTCGTGGATGTCCGTCGGGCAGTTGACGCCATAGCGGGCATCGCCGCCTGCGAAATAGGAGCACCCTACGATGTCTCACCAGAAGAGGTTGGGCACTACAAAACCGCATTTAGGGGTATAGTCTATGTGATAGTCGTGTCGCTGGCCTTCCTGCTGTTCGCAGACCACCTAACAAACATATCACCAGGACTATCAGCGGTAGCGTTGATAGGGATCGTCGTGTGGGCGATATACCAAATCTGGAGTGCCGTTCGAGCGGTCTCAAAAGAGATCAATCGCTACGCATCTGAATGGGCTAAGAAAGTACGTTGATGCAGCTGGAGCCTAAAGACGGTGGGGCGCCGGTGAGGCTTCTAACCAAAATTGCGCTGCTATGTGTAATACTAGCCGCTGACCTCCTCTTTTTTTTCGTTCTCCCGACATATTTCCCTGAAATTTTTGACACTATGTTTCAGATGACGCCGTGGCCAGATGATGCTGAAAAAACGTTTGCGATATTTTCTGGTCTCGCAATTGCTGTTCTCTCATCAAGTGTGATAGTATATATCTTGGTGCAACGCTTCCGAAAAACCGTTACAATAAGGGGGTAAGGAGATGATGGAGAGGGGGGAATCTGAAGCCCGTGCACGGCTGGCTGATGTTGTGAAGGAGCACCTACCGAACACATTCACCAATTTCTCCACTGCGGTGCTCATATGGCTCTTCGGGGTCTTGGTCTACCTACCACTCGCCCACAGGATAGAGTCTATCGAGGTCCCGCTCATCTGCGGTCTAACGGTTCTTATAGGCTTCTCTGTCTTCGTCTTCAGAGGGTTTGACGGATTTAGGTGCTTGCTGGACGCTGGATCGGATGTTCTAGCATACGAGTACAGGCGTAGGAGAAAAAAGGTGAAGTTTTCTATAGATCAGTTAAAGACCGTGACTAGATGCATAGTTTACGTTGTGGCGGCTCTGATAGTATATGGACTATACTCACCGTTGCTCGCAGCGATATACCCGTCGTTAAGCGGCTTAGTGTTCATACCAGTAATCTTGTGGATTTTTTGGATGATCTTCAAGTCAGTAACTACATTGACTACAGGTGAGTAATACCGTAGAGTCTGCGGCACAGAGCCTATTCATGTAGAAAAGCTGAGCCTGAAGAGCAAAGCAAGTATAACAGAAGTACCTCTACCCAAAGAAGTGTTGACATACATTACTAGACTCATGTTATTAACCCTAGGAGTAAATCTGGCCAGATCCCCAATACGATAGTAGCTGCCGTCAACGCGACTATTGGAATGAGCAACAGCCACGAACCCTCTTTCACGTTTTCCAAGTTTTCAGGAGTTGCTCCGAAGAAGACTCTCCATACGAACCATAAGTAGTACCCTGCCGTGATTACGGAGCTAATGACTGCTATGAGAGTGAACAAAACTTTTCCAGCGGCGAGTCCGCCTCCAAATATCATCCATTCACTCCAAAATCCGCTCAGAGGAGGAGTTCCAGCCAGAGACAAGGCGCCTATCAAGCATGAGATGGCGGTTATGGGCATTTTTCCAGCTAAGCCTCCTAGTTTTCTGATGTCTCTTGTTCCAGTTTGGTGGAGGATGACGCCGGCGCACATGAAGAGAAGACCCTTACCAATGGCGTGGTTCACTATGTGAAATAGTCCACCCGTGACCCCGAGTTCGGAGCTAACCCCAATGCCGAAGAAAATGTATCCCATCTGACTTATGCTAGAATAAGCCAACAATCGTTTGATGTCAGTTTGGGCGAGGGCCATCAATCCTCCATAAATTATCGTGACGATTCCGATAATGGCTAAATAATCTGAGGTTTGGAGCATTGTTGAGCTAAACATGGAGAGAAAAATCCTTATCATGGCGTAGGCACCACATTTGATCATGGCTCCAGACAGCATGGCACTTATCGGTGCAGGGGCCTCAGTATGTGCGTCAGGGAGCCACGTATGCAGAGGAAATGTCGCCATCTTAACACAGAATCCAATCAGCAGTAAAGCGAAGATGAGCATTATCATGTTTGGCGGTATCTTGCCATATACTCCAGGAAGGGAGAGTGTAACGAGGTCAAAGGTGCCGGTGTACGTGTAGATCGATAAGATTCCTAGAAGCATACACACTGCGCCAACGTGCGTAAATATGAAGTACTTGAATCCGATGGTCAATGCTCTTTTAGCGGTTCCCCAGAAAGCTATTAGGAAATAAGAAGGAATCAGCATTAACTCCCAGAAGAGGTAGAACTGGAGAAGGTTTGAGGAGAATATTACTCCGAGCATGCCAGACATGAAGAGTAGTAGATTTGCATAGTAGCCTGCTTGCCCAGGTTCATTTTCCATGTATTTGGTGGAGTAGAGACATGAGAAAGCGCTGAGGACAGCGATAATTAAGCCTATGGAAAAGCTAATGTTGTCGATATAAAAGCCGAATGTAACCTCAATTGGAGATTTTATCCACTCATACGTAACGTAAATCGGCTGTCCTCCGTTTTGGTAGTATCCAATAAGGTCTGGTAGCATAGAAAGAATCAAAAAAACAGAGAGAAAAGCGATTATAGTCGCTGGCCACCGGACTTTCTTTCCAACACCTCTTCCGACAAGATAGAGAATGATTCCTAGAACTGCGGGAAGAAGCGTTGCCAACAAGGGTATATGGTAGAACATTAGCTTTCACCTAGGGAATGAACCCTCCAAATATAAATATTAAAACTATCAGCAACACAATTCCAACGGAAACCGCTAGCATATTGTAGGACAAAATTCCTGAATGAGTCTTTCTGAAACGTCGACAAAAGGATGTCGTAACATTTGCTATTAAGTAGTTAAGTGCATCGATGCCTCCAAGCTCAAGTTTCTTATACGCGGCCTTAGATATTCGCTTGAAGAAACCTGCAACGGCGTAGTTGAATGTGTCAATGCCTCCAAACTCTAATCTTTTATACAATCCTTTTGAAAGTGTGATCGCTGGATAAGCGAAGATTTTGTAGTAAAGCGCATTGATGTAAAATCGATTCCAGAAAAACGTATGAATCTTCTTCAGAAACGGGTGTTCTTTAATTAATTTGGCTGGATCAACTCGGCGCGCTATGTACAACTGGTATGCAGGATATCCTCCGACTGCTACTGCCACACACGTTAAAACTGTACTTATTGAGGGAACAATGTATACCAGAACATCGACAATAGTAGGGAAAGTCAGTGTATGCAAAAGAGGTTGAAGAAACTTGTTAAAGCTCGGGATTAAAAGAAGTGCTAAAAAATCCAGAAATGCAGTTACTCCAAGAGTAGCAGCAAGGGAAATGCGCATCAAAAATGGAACCTTTTTAAGAACCCTCTCTTCTGAACCGTGATTCCCCTTTCGGAAGATAAGCCCCATCATTCTAAGACCGTAAAAGGCAGTTATTCCCCCGCCTATTATTAAAAGAGCAAAAATTACGTAACCCGATATCATCAGCGTGGATTGCCCTTTTACGCCAGCCTCTCTTGCAAAATCCAAGGCGACCGTTTGAATCCAGTTCGTGCACCAAAAGCCACTTAGTAGTGGTATACCTGCTATGGCGAGGGCTCCTACTTCCATGCTTCTATGCGCGATCCGACTCTTGAATCCACTCATATAGTGTAGATTGTCTGAGCCAACTGTATAGAAAATGTACGCCGCAGTGAGGAAAAGCAGCGCTGAGATGAAGGCGTCTATGGTTAAAAGGAAGGTGCCAGCTAAATATCCCCCGCTTATATCGGTCATTAATCCCGCTAAACCTAAAGCCGCTATCATGTACCCGATCACACTTGAGATAGAGTATGACAGAACTTTGAATACGTTAGTTTGAACAGTTGCTATAAGAGCACTAATCACTGCTGTAAGTGCACCTACAAATGCCATGACTAAAAAGAAGTTAACCATACCACTATATTCTATACCTCCATGAAAGATTGGGAGAACTCTAGCCATAATAAAAGGACCAGCCAAACATTCAGTTAAGGCGTTGAAACAAGAAGGCGAGGCAGCCAGTGCATCTGGAAGCCATTCTTGTAAAGGAAACTGAGCCGCCTTTCCTACAGCTCCACCAAAGAACATGAGAACTGTGATAAAAAGCAAACCAGACCTTGATAATTCTCCCATCCAGTTGCTACTTCCTGCGAGCTCCCTGATGTTTAAGGTGCCAGCATAAGTGTATATTAGTAAAATGGATGCAAGCAGCAATACGTCTGCAACACGAAGAAGAATGAAAGTTTTAAGGCCCATATGCGCCTTGCTAGGGTCTTTGTACCAAAAAGCTGCAAGACCTGTGCAGCATATCCCAACGATTTCCCAACCTATGAACATGAAGAGGAGGTTATTTGCCATCACTATCACTATGTATCCACCGATGAAAAGTTGTATGAGAAACCAGAACCTAGCCAGACTTGGCTCTTCTTGCATGTAGGCGACGGAGAAAACTGTAACTAGAAATCCTATACAAGTAATCACACTTGCCATAAGCACGCTTAAGGGATCAATGTACACGCCAACTTGAATAAGGCTGTTAGAAATCCATGGAATCGTCAAATCGGGCTGAGCTGTTCCAACCGTTCCAAAATAGATGTCTGGAATCATCGAAAAAGAGAAGAGAGCACTCATTCCGATGGACAAAACGGCTAGATAACTGCTGAATTTTCGACGAATTGCGCCAACTAATGGTGTAGCTATGGCTCCGAAGATTGGGATGAGCCAGCAAAGCCATGGCGCATATGGAAGCAATGAAGTGTTCTCCTTTAGAGGGAATAATTAAGGAGATTATTAGAATAAAAGAACTGCGTCGAAAATTCGTACGACTCTGTAAAATAATCGTTTTATTCGTGCTTGTCTGTTTTGGTTGAACATTTTTATTTTCTGTAGGAATCATCACTTTAAATTTTGAATTCATAAAAGGTTACGAAAAAAGAAATATATGAACTAAAGCTCTCTCTATTTATACAGAACTTTAACGGAGGAGACATAGAATACTTTTTATGTCCTACATAAATCCAAGAAATACGGGTGCTTGCCGATTTACGACAATGGAAATTTGATGTTGAGGACTGATTAATGAGATCAAAAAATAGGCTGCCGTTAGCATTTGATCGGTTAAAGAAAATGATTATCGATCAAGGCTTTTGTACCCTGTGTGGTGCATGTGAAGCTGCTTGTCCAGTCCGTGCAATTAAGATAGTCGAAGAGAAGCCTCAGTGTATCTATGATTGCGCAAAATATTTGGATCACTGTTCAATCTGTTACGATGTCTGCCCTCATACAGAAGCTCTTTTAATTGAGACCCCAAATTTGGGATGCTATAGGAAAATCCTACTCGCCCAAGCTGTAGAACGTGGTATGAAGGTTGGTCCTGGGGGTGGTGTCGTTACGGCCCTATTAACTCACGCCCTAGAGAAAGATATTATCGACAGCGCTGTGTTCTCAGAGGCAAAAGCTGGGGTTCCGATGGAACTAAAGCCACTCGTCAGTTCCGTTCAAGACGATCTGCTTTCAGCGGTTGAAATTCATTTTTTTCCTTCCGCTGTTGCCAAAGCCTTCCGCAGTGCAGTACTTGAGCATAGGAAGCAAAGAATAGCCTTCGTGGGTATTCCTTGTCATGTGCTTGCTCTTCGAAAGTTGGAGGTTTGGCAACATAAGTTAGCGGAAAATCTCAAGATTGTAATAGGACTCTTCTGTCTTTGGAGCTTTTCTTCAAGTAAACTTCTTCGATATCTCTCACGAAATTACGGCATTAAGCCTTCTGAAGTTCAGAGAATAGCCCTAACTACAGAATATCTCATTCACACAAAAAAAGGCATCACGAGCATACCGCTTCAAGAGATCAAGTCAAACGTTTTGAACAGATGTCGAACCTGCATGGACTTCTCATCAGAACTTGCGGACATATCCGTTGGTGGCGCCAACCCATTGAAGAATTGGTCCACAGTCATAATTCGATCTAAAACAGGCGAGGATTTCTTTAACGACGCTGTGAAGCATAAGGCAATAAGGACCAAAAACATAGACGAAGAGCCAGACGTTTTCCTCCAAATCACCAAAATGGCTACAAATAAAAAAAGAACCGCTTTAAGAGAAGCAAAAAAAAGGAAACGATTGAGTAAGCCGATTCCACCCGCGATAGAATCGTTTGTCGACGACCGCACTACGTAAAATAATCATTCTCACTTCAATAAACCCTTTCTTGCTGTTTATTTACACGTTTTCTTACGGTCTTTATCAGAAGGAAACTCACAATTGTTGTGGCTAAGCACGCGACTACGAGAGTAACGTAGACGTTTTGTGGAATAACACCTATTGTGAAACCATGCTGCCACAAGTAATCCAATATCACCGCGGCAATCATTCCTGTTTTCTATTGGAGTGCTAAGAAGAGAAAATTTATAAGAAACTTTTTACGAGCTTGTGTTTTGTATAATTATAGAAAGGGACCTACTACGAAGACAAACTTAGAATTATTGACTCCCGCTATCAGAACCATCGCGACGATAACGGTCGAAATTTTCTACTGGTTGATTAAAGAAGAAGATGTCAGAACACCCAAAATAAAGGAAATAGCAGTATATCAAAAGTGCGGTGATAAGTAAATGGATCTGGCACTAATTCCGCTCATCGTTGGATTTTCAGTATTATTCCTCATCGCCTACTTATTCTGGTCAATCAACAAGGAAAGTGCCGGAACACCCCGCATGAAAGAAATAGCTGGTTACATGCGTGCATAGGAACATAATTTGCACTACACTGGGGAGATAGTTATGGAAGATATATTGCTCCTAATCGTTATCACTTATGGTGTTTCGTTAGGTTTTGGCTTTTTGCTACAGAAATATCTCAGAATTCCTTGGATGTTCGCTTCTCTATTCTTCGGTCTCATTCTATCCACACTCAACTTATTCACGTCTACCATTGAAAGCGACCTTTTTAACCTGTTACAAACCTTTGGAATGTATTTTCTTCTATTTATAATAGGGTTTAGCCTCGACTTTAAAAAAATGGCTAGGTTAAAAAATTATGTTTTTTTAGGCACCATTACTATAATTGGTTTTGAAGGCTTTTTCGGAAGCTTGCTTCTCTATTTTGTTTTTCCAGCTGAAGTAAGCCACTCTTACTTGGTTGCTTTAGTTACAGCCCTTTCCTTTGCAACGGTTGGAGAAGCAGTTCTACTGCCTATTCTTAATGAATTTGGAGTTATCAAAACAACTTTTGGCCAACTCACGCTGGGAATAGGAACTTTAGACGACATCATAGAAGTTTTAATGCTTGCAGTTGTTGCTATGTTACCTGCATTTTTACCAGTGACGCAAACACAAAGTTTTCCAGACCCATTCTCAATCCTTTTAGGTTTAGGTTGTCTGCTTCTCCTCACTTTTGCAATGATAAAGCTTGGGGGTAAAATCAAAAGGATTTTGGAGGAGAACCATCCTCCACCTTATGTTCCTTCCCTCCTTACTTTGCTAATATTCTTTTCTTTTGCTGCTCTTGGAGGATATGTCTTCGAAAGTTTGGCAACGGTTGGCGCAATTTTTGGCGGGATAGTCCTTAGAGGATTATTACCTAAGGAAAGGCTACGTGAAAACGAGAAGAATGTAGAATTTTTGGGTTACATTTTTCTCTCTCCCCTCTTCTTTCTAAGCGTAGGAGCCTCGGTTTCCGTAACCTCTCTTCTCATTTATCCATCAATGATTGTACTCATTTGGGCTGTTGCGAAAGGCTCAAAACTTTTCTCTTCTGCTTTTCCGCAAATTGCTTGGAAATAAATACTCTTTGTTGTTAGGTTTAGGGCTTAGTGTAAGATTCAGCACAAGCCTGATTGTTCAGTTAATGTTGTTAAATTCAGGACTTATTTCCCTAGTCCTATATTCAACGCTCATTGCAACCGCCATGCTCATGAAGCCAGTAATAATAGGCTTTTACTCTTGGGGCTTATCTAAAAGGAAGCCTCCGTAAGTCTTGATTTTTTCTTTGACGCGTAAAATTTATGCCTTTATTTAAATGGACTATTGACAAACACAAAAATTGAACTCGGAAAAGCAAGAAATGCTCATATTATCGAACTATTGACTTCATGTTACGCGGAGCAATGCATAGGAAAGTAGGTACACCAAGATGAATAACGCTCCTGCCTTCTTATCGACTTTCTCTCTTAGTGCAAGCGTTAATACGACCACGATGGAACCAAATATCGCATACAAGCCCGTGATCAAGGCGAGTTCGCCAGATACTGCTTGTGGGAAAAATAACTGCCCAATTCCAACGGAAACCGAAGCATCAACCATACAGCTTCCAATAGCGTCACCTATGGCAAGCCCGTATTGTTTCTTGCGGAGGGCCATTACCTCAACCACTAATTCTGGGAGAGACGTCCCGATCGCCATCACGAAGAAGCTAATGAAATACTCGGAAACATGAAAAACCGCCGATAGTGTGATTACTGACTGGATCACAGCATATGCTCCGATCGCAATGCCCACGAAGCCGAGAATGGCTATCACCCAGTGACGAAGGTGATGAAAATTGCTTTCATTGTTACGTGCTACCAGATGCTTTTTTTCCTTAGCATTATTTGCCGTGGCACTTCTAGCTAACAGTATGAAGACTGGCCAGCTAGCCACCAAAAAGAGTGCGTTAATCCTCGTGAAATACCCCTTTTCAGCTATTGACACTGCAAGTATGAGTGCTAAGACCTCGAATGCCCCGATGATCAGCACCTCTTTCCTCTTCACTTTGAACTTTCCGACTAGGAAGGGAAGAAGCCCTATCACCAAAGTCATTTGGGTCAAGACAGATCCGAGGGAGTCCCCTAACTCTATGTCTGCGTGACCTATCGCGCACGAGATGATTGAGTTAACGATCTCTGGCAAATCCGTGCCTATGGACACTAGTACAAGACCGATTAGAAGCGGAGAAATCCTCAATGCTGAAGCAATTTTTACCGAGTGTTCAACTGCCTTGTCGCTGGAATAAGTCATAAGCACAATTCCTAGAATGAGAGCTACGATTGCAATTATTATCTCAATGGCCAACGAGAACACACCCTACAAATGCAACTGGTTATCTGATCTTAATGATTTAAACGTTATTAACGTTTTAATTACTTATACCGATTTAATCTTATAAGTAGCTTATGACAACTAAATATCATAATGTTAACTAAGTCCTGCAGTGCACAGAGGAGGAGTACAAGGTACGTCTGAGCTCAGAAAAGCCGTCTATATCGTAGATGACCTTGGCAGCATCCGCTTGCTCGCCGACTTTACGCGATCAGAAATCCTGCGCTTGTTAAGCAAATATCCGATGACGGAAACTCATCTCTCTGAACAGCTAGGTTTGACAAAGGCCGCCGTCGGCTATCACCTACACCTACTCCTAGATGCAGGTCTCATAAGCATAGACAAGGTTGAGGCTGAGAAACACGGCATCCTGCAAAAATTTTACACTCCTATAGCAGATTTACTCATCATTGATCCCGCCCATATACCAGAGGACGTTAAAAGATACTTCATACGGATACAAATAGAACATCTACGGGGGATGTTCAGCGTCTTCCAACTATACCATCACGTTTCCGAGTTTTCATCAAGAACCTTCGAAAAATTAGCAATAGCGATGCTAAAACAACTCCAAATCGTCGGGCAAAAGCACATGAAAGACATGACACGCGGAGATGCTGAATCCTTAAGGGTAAAAATCTATGCTGAAGCCCTCGCCAACCTCACCAAACAAAGGGAATGGCGCAGCCTATTTCAAGAATGAGAGGAAAATCAAGCTACGATTGCACACATTTCATTTGATGCATGCATATCGACAAAGAAGCAAAAACCGGAAACTGTTAGAAGTTGAGTTTCATAAATTGAGAAACATAAGAACCCTAACCGCAGGGTAGAAAATGACTTTATCAACACCTATATCTACTTCGATCAATTTATGGGCACCTCCATGAGAAACTACGTTAGCATTTGAAAGCGTATTCTATCAACGTGACGCGCTGGGCTAAGATAGTAGCAAGTCACCAATATGGACAGCAGGAAGTTCCTCCGTCAGTGAAAATGCCCACACTATTTGTCAGAAGAAACGCTAGAACATGTCTAAATCTCCGGTGGCAACGCAACACACTTTGTCAGCCGCGCCGTAATAGACGAAGAGTCTGTTGTTAAGCTCTACTGCCCCTTCAGGAAATACGACGTTTGGAACGTCGCCAATTTTTTCATAATCTTCCTCTGGTTCCAGAATTGGCTGTGGCAAACGACCAATAACCTTCGAAGGATCTTGCAGGTTCAACAATGCAGCGCCCGCTCTGTACTTGTGGTCAGCACTAACCCCGTGGTAGATCAAGAGCCACCCTTTCTCAGTCTTTATCGGCGGCGGCCCGGTGCCTATCTTCTCTGCTTCCCATTCTCTTTCCGGCCTCATCACAATTTTGTGGTCATACCAATCTTTGAGATTTTCAGAATAGGCAATCCAAATGCTTGGAAGGTCTGTACCGTACTTGGGGCCTACCCAATCGCGAGGCCTATGGAGCATCACATACTTACCATTAATTCTCTCAGGAAAAAGCACCGTATCTCTTTCATAAACTCCAGAAGGAGTGATGCAGCCATGTCTTCTAAAATGACGAGGAAGACTCTGTAGATTGTCCAAAGAGGACAAGTCATCCAACGAAGTCAGAGCTATGCGAGGTGTACCTCTTTCAGAGAGAATAACACGGGCTTTTTCGCCTGATATGCCTAGCCTAGGGAAAAGAGCTCTCGGAGGACCACTTCGCCCAGAGTGAGCAACATACGTCATGTAGAGCTTGTTCTCAAGTATTACTGTTCTAGGATCCTCAACACCCCACTTTTCAAATTCTTCTGCAGGCTCAAATATGGGACTAACTAATCGTTCGAAATTGACGCCGTCTCGACTGACCGCACAGCCAATTCTGGAAATATATCTCTCATATTCTCCAACGGCTCGATAGAGCAGATAGACTACGTTATTCCAATAGAAGGCGGCGGGGTTGAAAACCGCTATAGATTCCCACTTGTTCTTGCCCGGTTCTAAAACGGGGTTATTCTCATAACGTTTCAATTTCACCTTGCGTAACCTCAGTAGGTTTATAATGCACAGCTCTTTATGAGCGTATTTGTGATAAACATCAAGCATTGAGAAGATGTATATGAAAATAGCAATTATGTCTCCTTGGAACGATTGTTGCGGCGTGTCGGCTCATGCAGAGCTCATCGGCAAGGAGTGGATGAATCAAGACCATGAAATTGTGATCTTCGCCCCAACTGACGAGAGGGTTGGAGGCAGGATACCCGTTGAAACCGAGGATGAACAATTCGTTTACAGAAACTGGGAGATGTACAGATATGGAGCCAAGGTTGAGGACGAAAGCATTTTAGACTTGCACTTTGATCCAAACCCAATAATCAACGAAGATTATGACTTATTCGTCATCGAGAAGCCCTGCTTAACTCCTCTTGGGAAGTTACTCAAAATCTTCGATGTGATAAAGAGAAAGGCGACCACGATAGCGATTATGCATGAGGGAAGAGTTCCGAAGAACATAAACTTCTACAAATTCGATTGGGACATAATCACGTTGTTCGATGAACGTTACAAGAAGCTTCTAGCCGACGCGCTGCCCACAGATAAGACATATATTGTACCCTACCCATGCCACCCAATTGTTGAAGGAAACATGTTGGAAGCCAGATCAAAGTTAGACCTCCCACAGAATGAGAACACAAAAATCATTTTAGCCTACGGAATACGCCTCAAAAACCTACGCGAAGTTCTTCCAATCTTCAAGGAGCTACGCAAGACGTATGATGTCCTTTTATTGATGTTAGCCAGCTATGAAGAAAGTGTTGGAGCTGCTAAGGATATAGCTCGCGAATACAAATTTACAATATTCAGGAAAGAAGCTCCACCGATAAGTAGGCTTTACACATACTTCCACGCGTCAAACGCCATCCTCATACATAAAGGCCATGCGGATTACCTACCAACATCAAGCACCGTCCACCTATGCTTGGGTTCAATGCGCCCAGTCCTCTGCCCAGATAACAACTTCGTTGAAGTATTCAACGGCGAGATAATGAAGTACTCAAACTTAGACGACTTGAGAGAGAATCTTGTCGATGTTTTCGAGGGGAGAAACACCCAATCCATCGTAAGCAACGCGAGAAAATACGTAATAAAGAACTCAGCTAGGAACGTAGCGAACACCCTGATGAGGCTAGCCCAATCAGCTAAATGAAAGTGAAAAAGAAATTTTTAGACTTCAAGACACAAAAGAAACGGTGCTGAATGGCTAAGACAGACTATGCCCTAGCGTCTTTGTTTCTAACATGCTTGACTGGTCTTTTTTGTCAATGGCGTGCATGTGTATGGCTGCTCTAGAGACATATGCTACAGCGGTTAGGGCGGAGTGAAATAGGATTCCGATTAATGAGTAAAGTGGCGTTCCCAAGAGAACGCCTATCAGAATGTAAATGTTGTATATGTTTCTCCTGCCAGCGACTCTCCTGAAAACGCGTTCAAACCGCCCGTACACGTCTAAACTAACGCCCGTCGTTCTGCTGAATTGATCGTAGCAGAACCTATAGAACGCAATAAATGTGATGGAGGATGTAACGACTACGAGTGGTAACGAGCCTCCGCTTTGGCTTAAGAATACGGCAAGGGCTATCAGCCATGAAAACTCGAACAACAAATCAAATAAATGTTCCATGCGCCCAAGTTTTGTTGTGCGTCCACGTATCCTCGCCAATTTGCCATCCAACCCGTCTATGACGCCTACAATAAACATTAAGATTGCCCCGATTAACAGATGACCAAAAAGGAACAGAGCCGTTACGAGATACGCTAACACATTTGTTAATATTGTAATCTGGTTTGGGGTTATCCTAGAATCCGATATGCGACAGACGATTGCGTTTTCTATCGGTCTGTTAACGTAGTGGGCCACAAAATCGGATGCTCCACGCTTCTTCTGCGAGTGTTCAGCCAGTAATCTTTTTGCACGTTTGAGGTCTTTTTTGGTGTCTATGTCTACCCAGTAGTGCCCACTTACGTCAAGCACTTGTGCATCTCCGTTTTGGGCAGCGAGTCGAATACAGTCGGCAAGTTCTGATGCTCCTTGTTTTACAACCATTTCTGCATATGAGAATATTTTAGGCGAACAGAAGAAAAATCCAGTATCCACGCAGTTTGAAGGATTTATGTGCTTGCCAATCTCGAGGATCATGCCATCCTGCTCTCGCACTTTAGTGTCATCCAATGCGTAACTAGCTCTATCAACAGCCAAAGCAATAGCACCATTGAGATTCACGTTGATGAGGTTTTTCACGATTTGGCTGTCAAAAATGTGATCGCCCATACAAAGAATAAAATTCGTTTTAAAAACATCCTTTGCCGCCAGAAAAGAGTGCAGGTTTCCTTTTTCCCAATTTTGGGCCGTTATATATGTGATGTTAAGCCCTGCGTAATTCTCGCCAATCTCTCGCTGTATCTCGTCTCCTTCATACCCAATGACTATGCAGACGCGGTTTATTCCAGCTTCCTTAAGACGTCGAAGAATTCTTCCCAGTAATGGCACACCCGCAATATGCTGAAGGGTTTTTTGCTTTGCGTATTTTCTCAGTCGGCTTCCTTCTCCAGCTGCCAAGACAAGGGCTTTAATAGCTTCGCTATTCACTCCATCCATTTCAAAACACTAGACTTGTAGTATGAAGGATTGCTTTTAAATGTTCTTTTTAGAAGAAAACCGATAAATTTAGGATTTGTGAAACTCAAAGTCGCCTCTTTACCAGAAGATACAGTACGTCTCTTCACTTTTAGCACATCCTGGGCATGAGATCCCCTATTGGTAGTGCGAGAATCCTTTTCTGCCTACTAGGGTTTTGAGAACCACTTGATCAAAATCTCCAGTTGCTTCATGCATGCATTTGAAAAAGAAGTCGCACACAGAGTACGATGCTGCTTCATTTAGCCAACGTATTTAAGTTATGCCACTGTTTAGGAGAGGGAAGTCAGAGGTAGAGTAAAAAATGCTGAGTTTCGACCAAGTTCTAGCGGGCCCCAATTTTTGGGTGTGGTAAAGATGACTAAAAAAGGTGACCATGTTAGGTGTCCACAATGCGGTGGAACAGCCCGTGTCGTTTGGGTTTCACAAGACGGAAAAACTGAGGCAATAAAATGCACCAGATATCATAGCCAATTAAGTCCCCCGCCCACAAGGTTCAGTTCACGTGCCCAGAGTAAGACAAAGAAAGGAATGGTGTTCCTTGTAGAAATGGATGCGCACGCGCAAACGAGGTAACAACCAAATGAAAACTAGGAATGAATTGGATGCTAAATAGAAGATGGGCAATGCGAGGACGACCTCGAGGCGTGAGTCATTCAAACCGTGATACGAAGCTTCTCGGGTATCTCGTAACAATTTCGCTAAAACACCGAATTGACCCAAACAAGCTCTTCAACAAGATTGTGCATGCTTGGAAGAACGGAAGATCTAAGTGCAAGCAATTAACAATTCAGTGCCGCGAAAAAATAGGAGACCATGCCATTTTTCTTATAACTGCAAATCATGAAGTAGTTGCGCAATTTCCGATGTCAGGGCACCTTCTTAAGGAAACAGCTCCGCTGAAGCGGTTTGCATACGCAATTGAACGTGAGAAAGAAGCTTTAATGAAGAAGAGAAATGCTAGGGCAGTGGGGTATTATAAAATTGGGGATTTGAAGGCTGGAATGAAGCGGATTAACTTGAAAGCTCGTGTTCTCGCAATTTCAAGACCACGACAAGCTCTGACAAAATACAACGATTATGTTATGTTTGCCAATGCAACTTTGACAGACGAAACTGGCACTGTGAAACTAACTCTATGGAACAGTCGAATAAACTCCCTTTCCATCAATGACATAGTTGAAATTGAAAACGCATGGGTCACCGTTTATAGAGGTGAAACTCAACTGCGAATCAGGAGACAAGGAAAATTAAGAGTTATCGAGAATCATAAGGGAGTCCTTACAAGAGAACTAGAACATACGCCAAGCACGCATGCATAAGATGTTCACATCGCTCACTACCATGCGTGCATGCTCAGAATAGCCATTCAAAGATAACCCTCTGAAAATCCTCAACGCCCGTAGAGTGGCTTAGAGGAAACTGATGAAACGAAACTTGAAGAGGTGAGACACTGTTAGGTAGAGGTATTCTCTGTGTGCGACATAAATGTGTAGAGTGTTGCTTAGAGACGAGGATGCCTCTTTCCAATTTTGATTTAAAGAGGATTCTGAAGCTTGGCTATAAACTTGAATGCTTTGCAGTGAAAACAGATGGAAAATGGCGTTTAAAGAATAACTCTGGACAATGTGTTTTTCTCATAGAAGAAGGCTGTGGAATATATCCACATCGACCTGAAGGATGCAGGCTATACCCACTAGTCTATGATGAAAACCTAGAAAAAGCGGTGATCGATCCCCTCTGTTCCTACGGTCACCTATTTAAGGTTCAAAAGAACGATGTCAAAAGATTAAAAACCCTCTTAGAAAAACTCACTGAAATAAGGTTCTAAAAACATCAATTTGCATGCATAAAGATCGCCCAGCTCATAACCGCCACAGCATCTTTGACGGAGTTATGCATGCATAGCCTTTGTTGGTGTTCCTTGTCATGTGCTTGCTCTTCGAAAGTTGGAGGCTTGGCAACATAAGTTAGCGGAAAATCTCAAGATTGTAATAGGACTCTTCTGTCTTTGGAGCTTTTCTTCAAGTAAACTTCTTCGATATCTTTCACGAAATTACGACATCAAGGCCTCTGAAGCCCAGAAAATAGCCCTAACTGACGAATAGCTCATTCACACAAAAAAAGGCATCACGAGCATACCGCTTCAAGAGATCAAGCAAAATGTTTTGCGCAGATGTCGAACCTGTATTGACTTCCCATCAGAACTCGTGGACATATCAGTCGGCGGCGCCAACCCATTGAAAGATTGGTCCACCGTCATAATTCGACCAAAAGAGGCGAGGATTTCTTTAACGATGCCGTGAAGCATAAAGCAATAAAGACCAAAAACATAGATGAAAAACCAGATGTGTTCCCTCAAATTATCGAAATGGCTACAAACAAAAGAAAAACTGCTTTAAGAGAAGTAAGAAAAAGGAAACGATTGAGCAAGCCCATCCAACCTGCAATGGAATCGTTTGTCGAGGACAGTACCACATGAAATGACGTTCTCCATCTAAAGTTGAATTCGTTAGCTATCACGATATCGAATGGACCTACATGTGCAGATTTCTACTCCAGTCCCGTGTGTTCTATTATTTTCGGAACAATCCACTCAAAGCCTACCGCCATCATATGAATCCCTGTGGCGTTAGTCGTTTTTCTTATTTCTCGTATCATTTGGCTAAAAATCTCAATATTCTCTGCGAAAATCGCTTCTTTGCCACCTCTTTCTTTTGCCTTGCGGATTCGATCTTGCACTTCTTCTGGAACTTTTATGCCTGGAACAAATTCCACCATCCATTTCATCATTCCTACCGATTTGAACGGTGCTATTCCAAGGAGAATTGGAGTGTTAAGGTAGGACGCTGCATCGAGAAAGTTCTTTGCTTGTTCGACACTGTAGACGCACTGGGTCTGGATGAAGTCGACTCCTATCTTCACTTTCCTTTCGATTTTCAAAATTTCTGGCTCTAGCGGATCAGCGTTTGGTGCGGCCGCTATACCGATGCTGAATTTAGGTGGGTCATCAATCTTGTTATTGTTCAAGTCGACTCCTTCATCTATCATTTTCCTTAGCATATAGACGAAGGTTGCGGAGTCAAGGTCAAAAACTGGTTTAGCTTGAGGCGTATCGCCTACTGTGGTGTGATCTCCAGTTAAAGCTAATATATTTTTTATTCCTAGCGCGCCAGCAGCCAACACGTCGGAGATCAAAGCCAAGCGGTTGCGATCACGGGTTGTCATCTGATAGACGGCTTCAACACCAGCTTCTTTCTGAATCAAATAGGACGGAACAAGCGCATTCATATAACCGAAAGCCGTTGGATTATCTGTAATGTTTACAGCCACTACGTGCCCCTTCAGGGTTTTTGCTCCTTCAATAACCTCCTGAAGATTGGTTGACTTTACCGGTTCAAGCTCCCCCGTGAAAACGAATTTTCCCGCTTTGATTTGTTTCATCAGCTCGCTGTAAGCCTCGCCCATTACGCTTTCTCCTCCTTCTCTTCTGGTTCGCCACCTAGTTCTCGCGGATGCTCTGAAACTCGGTAATCTCTAGGAAGCCTAAATTTGGTGAATAGGTCAAGTCTGTTTCTTTCTTTAAGACGATTGTAGATGAGAACCCATGCACAGTCGTTTTTCCCGCCGCCGACTTCACATTTACCTTTCGTTTGTCCTCCACACGGCCCATTAAGCAGACTCTTCGCACAACGCGTTATTGGACATATACCACCTGTTTCGAAGAGTATACAGTCGCCACATGCTCTACACATTTCATAAAACTTGCCAACTTTTGTATCATGCATCCCTATGAATTTTGTGTCATTCGCGGGTATGATAATCTTGTCAGGAAACAGTTCCGCGAGGGTTTGAACTCCAGCTCCGCATGACAAAGAGATAACAGCGTCATAATCGTCAACCAGTGAGTGAAGCGAAGTTGTAACAATTTGACGATCACATTGTCGCAGAATGGACATGGCTTTTGTACTAAGCTCTTGTTTGCCCTTCAATCTTCTTTCCATTTCCAACAGAGCCTTCAAAACTTTAGCCTGCTTCTCACCACCAACTTGAATAATTGATGCGCATCCATCGCAACCAACAATTAAGAGACGTTGGAAGCTTCTTGCCATATCAAAAATCTCGTGGAGAGGCTTTTGCTGAACTATAATCACAGTATGAGCACTCCTCAGAAACTCATGTGAAAGCGAATTAGTGATATAAGAATTGCCATACGCATGCGTGCAAGGGTTTACCTTTTAACCTTCATGATTCTCAAATAAATCAGATATGCTGGAATAATGTTGATTAAAGCTTGCGTCACGTTGAACAACGCTATTGGAGCAAGCAAACCTACAACAACAGACGCTGTAATCGGATAAAATAGCTGGAGTAGATAGTAGTTTGCTATGGTCATTACACCCACTCGCGATGTGACAGCAGCAATTGATTTCGAAACAACATCTTTCCTCAACAGTGCAAAGCCAAATAAAGTCGCCAACTCAGCAATCAACTTCAAAGTTCCTCCCGGAACGTTTCCTCTAAGAAAAATAATCGAACATCCAATTAGGCAAGTGTACACTGCGCACAAGGGTCCGTAAAGCATTAAGCTAATCATGATAGGTATCCCTGTAAGGTCCCAAGAGATCCTAGGGTAAAGCGGAAACGGAATGTCGAAAGGAGGTCCACGTATGACTTCCGACAATGCTGCAAGGGCCCCTAAAATGCTGGCTGCCGCAATCTCTTTAGTTCCCATTTTTCCCAAAACACACACCACTTTCATAGAGAATTAACAATACTTGTTCTGCAATCTATCAGCAAACTTCACGTGTCTTTCTCTTCTTCTTTGAGAGTTTAACCAACAAATTCAAGGCATATGTCTCCTCATCTACAGGTTTAACATTCAGGTATCCGGCTTTTTCAGCACTTGAGAACAAATTTTCCCCTCTTTCTGTCCGGATAATTATGAATGTCCATCCATCTAAACCTAGACCCCCCGTTGAGATATCTGCGAGTTCAGAGCTGAAATCATCACAGAATCCACAGCTTTCTCGACCATATTGCTTCGCTGTCACAAGAGGAACGGTTCTGATTTCAGTTTTTGTTTTAACCAGTAATTTTCCCTTAATGTTTATTTTTATCACGTCATTCAGGTTAAGACCTAATGTATCACGGATGTGTTTCTCGGCAAGTCCTTCGTAGGTGAAACATTCTGAGCACATAAGTCCTATTAGAAACATTAGAGGTTTAGTATGCTTTTTCAAGCCACACATCTGCATTTTTCTGATTGCGCGGATTTGGCATGGCGTACCTACAAATGCTGTGCTTGTCTTTTTCTGTTTGATTCCCTCTGTCAAGGCTAAGATATTAGGTGAATAGAAGTATCTTGTTCCGGCGCATTCCAAAATTTCTTCAAAGGTTGTGGCTAATCTTGGAGCTGGATATAGAGGTTTTTCTGGGCTGATTCCCGAAACGACTGCGCTGTCAATAAGCCCATTCTCTAGAGCGAATGACAGAAGTGCAGTAACGACGCCTCCATCCTGACAAAGCTTCACGATTCTGTCATCCACTGCTCGAGCCACAACGAGTCGACGATAAACTCCGGACTCTTCCTCAGCTTTCCTTTCTCTGCCAAACACAAAATCTTCCATCTTGGGCCACGACCACTCGTATTGGGGACAAACTTGTGCACAGATGCCACAGACTTGACATTCTTTCACCAAGTTAGGTCCTTCCTTCATGTACTCTAAACAACTGAAAGGGCAGACAACCACACATGCACCACAACCAACGCATTTCCCAGATGCAACAACACTTGTTCCCAGGGTTTCTTCAAAACTTACTTTATCAAAACTCATAGCTAATCTCTCATAGAAAAAATAACTTGAAACCCTAGAGTTTAAAACCTTTTGGAATAATCTAGCGTACATGAGAAATTGACCTTGAAAGAACAACCTATACCAATTTCAGGTAGCCCCCACAGGCACTAATTTTTTATAATCCCGGACAACCAATGTTCAAGCTAGGTGTCTTGATATGGACCAGGTTAAGATTGTGGTTTTCAAATGTGGCAATATCGCAACATCACCTTTATTTGAACTTCTCCTCGACGAACTTGCAGACCGTCAAGATATCAGAATCCGAACGGTGACCACGGGATCAAAGATGAGCGTTGAAGATGTTGAAGAAGCTCTGCCAAAAATCTTCGAATTCAACCCCAATCTTATAGTTTCTATATCTCCCAATCCGTCGATATCTGGACCAGCAAAGGTGAGAGAGAAGTTATCAAGCAGTGACATACCTAGTGTGGTTATTTCGGATGCCCCGGGAAAGCGCATTAAGACCAAACTTGAAGAGCAAGGCTTAGGCTACATAATCATCACAGGCGATCCACTCATCGGAGCGAGAAGAGAGTTTCTAGACCCGATAGAAATGGCAATTTTCAACTCAAACATTATAAAAGTGCTTGCGATTACTGGCGCCTACAGGATAGCTCACCAAGAAATCGATAAATTGATACACGCGATCAAAAAGGGAGCAAGCCTATCTTTGCCCAAACTAATAATTGATGCCAACGCAATTCGAGACCGATCTGATTTTAAAAATCCCTACGCAAAAGCCAAAGCATTAGCTGCATACGAGTTAGCTGAAAAAATCGCCGAGATTAATCTCCAAGCATGCTTCGTAGAGAAAGAAAGCGAGAAATACATTCCCCTCGTCGCTTCAGCACACGAAATAGCTCAGACAGCTGCCAAACTAGCCGAAGAAGCTAGAGAAATCGAAAAGTACAATGATACATTGGTACGGAAACCCCACTCGAAAAAGGGGAACCTCAAAATCAAAACAAAATTAATGCTTCCCCCAACTTCAGATGAAGAGTTCCACCGAAAATCGCCCAAGAAATAACTCTTTTTACTCGAAAGTGATTTAGCGAACGCGTACACGACACTTAATAGGCATAGTTATTTCTTTGCAAAAGGGAAGTGACTTTTCATGGACGTCATTCAAATAATCGGGATTGAACGCTTACCGATTGTGAAAACAGGAGACGATTTAGCTGAACTCATCTGTAATGCCGCGGAGAGCCAAGGAGCTCGCATCCAAAACGGGGATATACTTGTAATCACACATGTTATTGTTTCTCGTGCTGAAGGAAGAATTGTGAACCTTGACGAAGTTGTGCCTTCTGAGTTTGCAAAAAGCATAGCAGAGCAGTATGGAAAGGACCCAACCTTGGTTGAGGCTGTTCTTCGAGAATCGAAAAGCATCAGACGCATGGGTGATGGAAAACTCATAACAGAAACCAAACACGGATTTATTTGCGCAAATTCCGGCATTGACAAATCCAATGTACCCGGAGAAAGAAACGTGGCCTTGCTGCCAGAGGACCCTGACCGTTCTGCCGAGGAAATTCGAGAAAAAATAAGAAAGTTAACTGGTTGTAATGTTGCAGTTATTATTTCTGATACACACGGGCGCCCACTGCGAAAGGGTGAAATAAATGTGGCTATTGGGGTTGCCGGCATAAAGGCACTTAGAGACAGAAGAGGAGAAAGCGACTTATTTGGATACGTTTTAAGTGTGAAACAAACAGCAATCATCGATGAGCTTGCTTCGGCTGCTGAACTGGCAATAGGGCAGGCAAATGAAGGAATCCCAGCAGCTATAATCAGAGGATATGATTATCTGAAATCTGAAAATGCAAAGGCAACTGATTTGATCAGACCAAAGGAAGAAGATCTGTTCCTATAAGATTACGTGCGTGAACATACCAGAAATGAAATGCATTTGTCTTTTGACGGTTTATCTTTAGCCAAAACGGTTGTGGAATAAGGCAGATAACCTATCACGGTATGGCTAGAGCTTATGGAGCCAGCGAAGAGAAAATAGGAGCCGCATGATGCGTGCAGTTACTCTACTATTTTTCGTACAGTTCTGCTATGTATTTTAGAGAGAATGGTTTCACTATGAGTTCAGGTCTGCTCGCGCTAATTATGAAGGTTGGCATCTCTTTTAGGTCAGGCTGCCAATCTAATCTAAGTCTGTCCATTAATCTTGAGAAGCAAGCGTAGTTTTTGTGCACTGATATCATAATAGCATCCATTCCTGAACCTTCACCATCTCCCGCAAAAATTATATTTGGCTGCTTCTTAGCCCATTCTCTTCCTTTTCTAATAATTCTGGAGTTCTTGCTGAAAATTTGAGCAAAGTGAACGCAATAATTTCGCAACCCATTTTTGTCAAGTCGGGTATTATGGTAAACTGTTGTATGACCCCATCCTTCACAAGCTTGTTTCGTGTTCTGCTTACAGTTGGTTGTGACGCTCCAAGAATCTTTCCTAATTTCCTGTCACTCCTGCTGGAATCCTTCAGCAACTCAAAAAGAAGCTTCATCTTTATCTTCTTCATTCACAACACCCACTCAAACAGTTTATCCTGGGTTTGTCTTTGGTTTAAATTAATCTTGTGGTTTTGACACAATCTACTAATGGAAGAACCCTAAGAATGCCCTTCATGTTTTGCGAGAGTGAGAGAAAGGAGAGAGGCATTCAAAAGGGTCCTCTCATAGTATCATCATGCATATGGGTGCATCAAGAATTTAAGACTTATGCAAGAGTGTTCTAGAATGTACTCATTGCTTCATTTTCTCATTTCCAATTGCAACAATTATTTAGGAAGGACAGTTCTGTTGTTGCATACAAATTTTCGTTATAGACGAGGGTACTCTGGTATTACTGCGACTTTAGATTTGGCGGAAAAAATTTGGTGTGTATTTATCTGAAAAAGAGAGTTTGATCGGAGGCAGAATGGCGCGATTGGATGGGGCACCCCTAAACTAGGATGAAGGAGATGATGCAACCGCTAAAGGTGAGATTTTCTGAGCAGCTTTCTTGATTTTGGCTTCTGCAAGCAGTTTGGGAATTATTTCTACATAGTGAACCGACATTATATGGCACCCTGCGCACAAGCCAGATTTTTTGAGTTCCTTGATGAAGGGAGCAAAGAACTTGATATTGATCCGATCGTATTTTTCCCGTTTTTCTGCCTTGGATATTGATTGTTGTTTCACCTGTTTGAATTTGTCCAAAAGTTCCTTCGGGACCTTAACGCCGGGAACAAACTTGTCGAATTCAGCTGCGACGCCATAACTTCTCATTGGAAAGATGCCAACTAACACGGGGACACTGAACATTCTGAACATTTTCAGGAACTCAATTGTCTTATCGATATCATAGCAAACTTGCGTTTGGACAAAATCTGCCCCGTTCTCCACTTTTCGAACAACCTTAAGTATCTCCGGCTCTATGGGATCAGCATTAGGATTAGCTGCTACACCAATGTTAAATTGAGGGCGCGGGCCTTCAATATCATTACCGTTAAGGTCCTTTCCCTCGTCAACCATTCTACGAACCATGCCGGTCAAGAGGGTAGCATCCAAGTCAAAAACCGGCTTAGCATTAGGCATATCACCTAGAAGGGTATGGTCTCCAGTCAATGTCAACACGTTCTTTATCCCTAGAACTGCAGCTCCCAATAAATCGCTTGTAAGTGCTATTCGGTTCCTGTCTGCACACCTTATCTGATATATGGTTTCCATTCCAGCTTCTTTCTGGACAACATGTGCAGAGACTAAACTAGCTACTGCGGCGTAAGAGGAGGGGTTATCAGTAACATTGCATGCCGTAACATATCCTCTCAGAGACTTGGCTTCTGCTATTACACTGGATAAATCTGTTGTTTTTACGGGTTCGAGTTCTCCAGTAAGAACGAATTTTCCTGATTGGATTTTTTTCATTAAATTCGAAAAGGCTTTCCTCAACTTTGTCACCTAATACTCATTTCACCACGGGTGCATCTTGGGATTTGGCATTTTTCACTTGTTTTGCCTTTTCTTTTATCGCTTTAACTATATATTTTTCAGTTTCTTCTGGCCCCATCACAGTTGTTTCTCTTCCTATTCTGTGGCTAGGAATGGCATCTATCCCTCTTGGATACGCCTCCAATCCAAATTCACGTGGAGGCCTTACCTTTCTAAAGAGATCCATTCTTCCGAATTTCTTTAAACGCTGCCATATTAAGAACCACGCGCAATCGCGTACATAGCCTCCAACCTCGCATTTGCCATCGATCATGCCTCCGCAAGGCCCGTTCATCAGACCCTTTGCGCATCTGGTCACGGGGCAGATGCCAGCGGTTTCTCCAAGGTGACAATTTCCACATGCCCGGCATCGCTCATAGTAAAGACCTATGCGTTCAACTTTACCCAAAAAATGAGTGTTAAGTCCTGGGATGCAAGGTAATTCGGCTATCTCAGCTAGGGTTTGGACGCCTGCACCACACATGAGACACAAAAAAGCATCTATATTTTTCCCTCTTCCTTGCCTCTGAATTTCCCGCCAATCCTTTCGAGCAATGCGTTCATCACAAGGAGCCTCTACCACAACTGTGTCAACGAACCATTTTCCCCGAAGCTTGTCAGCCATTTCTCTAACTTGTGGTTCGCCTCCAGTTTGGACAGCAGTCGCGCATGTTCCACAACCAACGATCATAATGTTGCTATAGGATTGAAGCGTTCTCATGATTTCTTCCAAAGGTTTCTGGGTTGTTATAATCATTCTTTCCACGCCGTTTTGTTTTTCTCTAATTCACCTTCTCGGTGCCCTCCATACTCATGGAGAGAAGATACTGTGAAGGAAGTGAAAAAAACTCGTTGTGCGATATTAAGCTTTTGCATTATCAATCTACACCCCAAATTCTGGAGCCTAGTCTTTATACTTTTATAAACTACGATATCATTACTACAATTCCACGCCATGGACCTACAGGAGAAAAAGCAGCTGTGACAAACGACATTCTAGTCATAGGCGGAGGAATAGCAGGCATAACAGCTGCTCTAAACCTTGCAGAACAAGGTCATCAAGTCTATCTCATTGAAAAAGAACCTTCCATCGGAGGACGAATGGCTCAACTTGACAAAACTTTTCCAACACTCGATTGCTCTATATGCATTCTAGCACCAAAGATGGTTGAGGTTTCTCGTCATCCAAATATTCATCTTTTCACATGCTCAGAAGTCGAGAAAGTTGACCCGATAGACAAAGGAAAAACGTTTCGAGTAAAAGTAAAGAAGAGACCACGTTTCGTCAACGAAGAAAAATGTACTGGATGCAGGCTCTGCACAGAGAAATGTCCAGTTAAGATACCTAACGAATTCGAAGAAAAGCTGGGCAAGCGGAAAGCCATCTATATGCCATTTCCGCAAGCGGTGCCTGCCACAGCTGTTATAGACGAGGAAAATTGCCTCTACTTCACTAAGGGTGTATGCAAAGTCTGCCAGAAATTCTGCCCAGCAGACGCCATAGATTTTGAACAGAAGGTTGAGGAAATTAAACTGGAAGTAGCAGCTATTGTTGTTGCCACGGGTTTTGATCTCCTTGATCCTTCCGTTTTGCCTCAGTATGGATACGGTAGATTCCCGAATGTATTAACTTCTCTTGAATATGAAAGGCTAATGAACGCAGCTGGCCCAACTAGTGGAAAAATCCTCAAGGTATCAGACAAAAAGGAGCCGGAAAAACTTGCCTTTATTCAATGTATAGGCTCTAGAAATGAGAATGTAAAACCATACTGCTCCCAGATCTGTTGCACATATGCCACAAAAGAGGCAATCGTCACCAAGGAACATAATCCAAAGATAGACATAACAATCTTCTACAACGACCTTCGGGCATCAGGGAAAGGACACCAAGAGTTTGTGAGAAGAGCAACAGACGAATTCGGCATAAAATATGTCAAAGGTCTACCCAGCGAAGTTCAACTTGACCTCAAAACAAACCGCCTCAAAATCAGATATGCTGACCTTCTGAAAGGTGAAGTAGAACCTACCCTGGTCGACATGGTTGTTTTATGTCCAGCTGTTGTCCCGAAGAGAGACAGTCAAGAACTAGCAAAAACTTTAGGGATAGGCACAACAGAATACGGGTTTCTAAAGGCTGTGGGGACGTCAGCTCCAGTTGACACAGTCATCCCGGGAATCTATGTGTGCGGCGCTTGTGAAGGCCCAAAAGACATATCTCACACGGTGGCCCAAGCAAGTGCTGCTTCGACAACCGCTACATCTCGAACAGAACTAGTTCATGCCGAAACCAAGCGAATCAATGTTGAAGAAAAACCTGTGGGGAAAGAATCGCGTATTGGGGTTTTTGTCTGCAACTGTGGCATCAACATCGGCACCGTTGTAGACGTGCCAAAGGTTGTTGAGTCTGCCAAAACCTTAGATGACGTAGTTCATGCCGAGGAACTCCTGTTTGCTTGCTCTAAGGATGCTCTTGAAAAGATCAAAGATGCCATTAGAGAGTATGAGTTAAACCGTGTTATCGTCGCCTCATGCACCCCAAGAACTCATGAACCCCTCTTTCGTGACACTTGCGAAGAGTCTGGCCTCAACCCATATCTCTTTGAGATGGTTAACATTCGAGAGCACGACTCATGGGTGCATCACAAACAGCCTAAAGAAGCCACAGAAAAAGCCAAAGACCTTGTTCGAATGGCAGTGGCCAAAGCAAAACTTCTGCGTCCCCTAAAACGACTAGAAGCTGATGTAACCCCATCCGTACTAATCATCGGTGGCGGAGTTTCCGGATTAGTGGCAGCCAAGGCTGTTGCGGACAAGGGATTCAAGACATACATCGTTGAGAGAGAAAGCAAGCTTGGAGGAAGACGCATTGAAAGTTACGCCATTCCCTTCGAAGACCTCGATGCTAAGGTTCTGCTTGACCCCATCATCAACATGGTGGAAAACCACGAAAACATAGAAGTCTTCCTTTCCGCCCGACTGAAAGAGGTTAAGGGATCCATAGGCAATTTTGACGTGGCACTGCTTCAGAACGGCAAACCTGAAACATTAAGGGTTGGAGCGATAATCGTTGCCGTAGGAACAGAAGAACTGAGACCCAAAGGACTTTACGGCTACGGAAAAAATGACAACATCGTGACACTCTCAGAGCTTAGGCAACTGGCTAGACAGAAAAAGTTGACTGGCAAAGAAAAAATTGTCATGATTCTCTGTGTAGGCGTCCGAGAAAAAGAAGGACGAACTTACTGCAGCGCCACTTGCTGCGCTGAAGCTCTAGACTGTAGCCTAGAAATTAAGGAAAAATATCCCGAAATGCAGGTTTATGTTCTCTATCGAGATATACAGTTGCCATTAGAAGGCAGGAAATATTATCGCAAGGCTCATGAAAAGGGCATAAACTTCATACGATATGTTCCTGAAAAGCAACCTGAGGTAGCTTTTCAAGGAGAGAAGTCTATTGTTGAAGTTGACGATGTAGTGGCCGGAATCAAGCTGAAAATTACAGCAGACAAAGTTGCTTTGGCGACACCTTTAATCCCCAGAGAAACCAATCAGGATCTCGCTCCTAAACTGAAAGTTCCGCTTAACACGCAAGGCTTCTTCCTAGAAGCTCATCCAAAGCTGAGACCCTTAGATTTTGCTACTGACGGAATCTATCTTTGCGGAACCTGTCACAGTCCTCAAAATCTTTCTGAATGCATATATCAAGCACTTGGAGCGGCATCAAGGGCTCTTATCCCCCTTATGAAAGGCAAAGTAATGAACGAACCCATGATTGCCGAAGTAAATGCAGACCTCTGCGTAGCTTGTGCAAACTGCGAAGTAGTATGCGAATACGGAGCCATAAAAGTTGAAGGTTATGCAAAAGTTAACCCTCTTTTATGCAAAGGTTGTGGAACATGCTCTGTCGAATGCCCCGCTGCTGCTATAACAATGCACTATTTCCGTGACGATCAGATTTCATCTATGATAGAGGCAGCCTTGAGCACTAGGCCTCTAACGGACAAGCCTAGAGCCTTAGCGTTTTTCTGCAACTGGTGCGCCTATGCTGGTGCCGATATGGCAGGAGTAAGTAGGTTCGATTATCCACCAACAGCCGAAATCATTCGAGTCATGTGCTCAGGCAGAGTCAATGAAACCCATCTGCTTCAAGCCTTCTTGCAAGGGGCGGATGGAGTCCTTGTTGGTGGATGTCACCCGGGCACATGCCACTACATTTCCGGAAACTTGAAGGCTGAAGAACGAATAAGAAATGTGAAAAAATGGCTTGAAGAAGCAGGCTTGGAACCTCAAAGACTTAGGTTAGAATGGGTGTCAGCTGGAGAGGGAAAGAAAATGGCAGAAGTTATGGAGGACTTTACAGCACAACTGGAAAAGCTGGGTCCAAGTCCCCTTAGGAAATTGCTGGAGGACAAACAATGACAAAGGAGACTGTCCGAGCTTCAGAGCTTGATTCTGACTTCAAGTTTGAGGTCGCCAAGACCTATGAGGGAAAAACAGTTCTTTGGTGTGTTCAGTGTGGCATGTGCACCTCCAACTGTCCTTATTCTGATGTCTTGGATGTGAAGCCACATCAAGTGATTAAAATGGTTCTGTTGGGAATGAGAGAACAAGCCATTAGCTGCAAGTCGATCTGGTTATGCTCTACTTGTTTCATGTGTGCCGAAAGGTGTCCTCAGGGCGTGGAGCTTGGGAGAGTTATGTTTGCCCTAAAAAATATCGCTGCAAGAGAGAAAGGTGTTCCGGAAGGATTTAGGCTAGTTGGGCAACAAGTATTTCAAACTGGGCGTGCAATGGAAATTACCGCATTTCGTGAGAAAGAACGAGAGCGCTTGGAGCTACCAAAAACTCAGACCGATTCCGAAGACATAAAGAAACTGCTTAAAAAACTGAAGTTCGACAAACTTCTGAAAGATAAAGGAGACCAACAGTGGTGAAGTACTCTTATTTTCTAGGCTGCCAAGTTCCGGCTAGAGTAAACTACTGCGACCTAGCCACAAGAAGGGTTACCGAAGCTTTAGGAATAGAGTTGATTGATCTTCAAGGCGCTGGTTGTTGTGGCTGTTACCTCCGTTCCGTAGATTCCAGAGTTGCGCTTGCTCTAGCTTCAAGGATTCTAGCATTGTCTGACAAAACGGGTCTCGATTTGGTTGTGTTATGCAATAGCTGCTACTCCACCCTTGTTGAAACTAATGAATTTCTGAGAGAAAATCCGGAGTTGCGGACGGAGATTAATGAGTTGCTTGCTCCTCAAGATTTAGAATATAAAGGCAAAACCAAAGTGAAGGACATCATTCAAGTCTTCTATCATGATTACGGTCTCCACAAAATCAGCTCGAAAGTCACTAAATCTTTTGAGGGATTGAAAGTCGCTGTTCAGTACGGCTGTCACCTTCTCCGTCCTTCGAAGAGCACAAAGTTTGACAACCCGGAGGCACCACGTATTCTCGACGACCTAGTGGAGGTTACTAGGGCAAAAAGCATCTACTGGCCCCTTAAACTTTGGTGCTGCGGCTTCCCAACACTCCCTATGAACAGAGAGATGGGCACAAGCCTAGCAAGAAACAAGCTTAGAGATGCAAAGGATGCAGGAGCAGATTGCATGGTGACCACATGCCCTTCGTGCCAAATATCCTTCGATGTACTACAACCCAGCACTGCAAAACATTATGGAGAGGAATACAACCTTCCAGTATTGTACTATCCTCAACTCTTGGGGTTAGCCATGAACATGAGTTTCAAAGAAGTGGGCTTGCATCTGAATCGTGTTTCAACCAAACCCATCCTGCGCTTCATTGAAGAGAAACGAATTGAAGCCACTGCCTAAGTTAGAGCTATCATTCTTTTGACCCGTGCGAACAATAAAACTGGCACAGGGAAAAAGGTTGACAAATTTTCTGAAAAGTATCTGGTAGCTCTATCTGCCAAACGGACCCGAAGACATGAAATTTCTGAGTTGTTAGACAGATTGACGGTATCCTGCTCTCTCCATGATTTTTTTCAACGAACCATATGCCTGGGATGTAGAGGGCAATTCAAGTAGAGATTTTCCAGACAATGAGTAGTTTTCAACTTCCTTGTCGTAGGTGATTCTGCCCAAAAATTCTAACGAGGTTCTTTTTCTAGCTTCTGTGTCCAGGGTTTCTGGAAATCGATAGCCCCCGACGACATAGAAGTTCTGGAAGTTTATCTCTATCTCTCTTGCAATTTTGTGTGCTCTTTCTATATGGGCAAAGGATTTTTTGGATGGGTCTATTATGTCAAATATATCGTTTATTTCAGCGGCGATTCTTCTGTTGAGATGCTCCAGTCCAGCTGGCGAATCAATGAGAATATAACGGTATGTCTTGGCCAAACCTTCCAGAGCTTTTTTTAACGCCGCGTCAGGAAGACAATAACAACCTGCGATGAACTTCGTTCCAACTGCGATCAAATCAAAGGAATCTCCTTCGTATAATCCTTTGTCCCAAATTTTGCTTTCTATCCTTTCTGATGGAGGTATTCCAACAGTGGTCCCTCCCTCCTTCAGAAAAGTTGTAATCAACAATTCAGATATTGTCTTCTTCCCTTCTTCTTTAAGATCTACCCCGACCATTTCTCCCAGATTTTGGTCAGGATCTACATCCACGAGAAGCAAGGGGGTATGGCCAATTTCAATGAAATATTTTGTCATAAGCGCGACAAAACTTGTTTTGCCGCTGCCGCCCCTACCCATAACGACAATCTTTTTCATGTATTGCCCCCTCCAAAAATTATCAGCTTCCTATATATATTTAGCACGTTTTCTTGTCATAATGTTAAATAACAGGGGATTGGAGTCTAACATCTGAGTGGGATCTAAACAATAGCGAGGTTGCGGGGTTGCAGGAGATGACAGACCTCATAAAAATTTTTTTTGACCCGATGAATAAGGAGGTTGAAGTGAAGCGAGGCACAATGCTGCTCGATGCGATAAGAGAGGCGGGTATAAGAATCGAGAGCATATGTGGTGGAAAAGGCGAATGTGGAAAATGCAGGGTAATTCTCGTTAAAGGTGAAGTCTCCCGTTTATCGACCAAATGTGAAAATTTTCTCTCTCCTCAGGAGATATCAGAGGGTCACCGTCTCGCCTGTCAGATTCGCGTCCTGAATGACAGCGAGTTTATAATCCCTGTGGAAAGCCTAGTGGTCAACCCTAAGATACTTACTAGTACGGAAATGGGTATTGAAAGACTTGATCCCGCATCGAAAAAATATCTTGTGACTCTGCTACCACCCACTCGACATGACGAACCCCACGCGATCAAGCTTAAGGGCTACTCTGGTCCAATGCCAAAGGTAAGCGACGATATCTATAACAGCCTTCTTTCAATGGACCCTGAACAGCTTATAACCGCAACCTTGAGCAGGACAAATACCCCTCCAGAAGTCATCAACATCGAGTCAGGCGATAGAACCAGTTCAAACTATGGTCTTGCCATCGATGTTGGAACAACCACAATCGTTGCACTCCTTTCTGACCTGACGAGCGGGCAGGTTTTAGGCGAAGCCTCTACGTTGAACAAGCAGATCACGTACGGAGAAACGCTTCTCGCAAGGATTGCTTTTTCACGCAAAGCTCATGGCGGATTGCAAAAGCTTCAACAGGCAGTTGCCCAAAGCATAAATGACCTCTTAAACAGGCTTACATCAAACGCCGGAATCAAGAATGACGAAATAACAAGCATTTCCGCGGGTGGAAATACTGTTATGAACCATCTTTTAGCGGGGATAGACGTAGACTATCTTTGGTTTGTGGATGCGAATGATAAGGTCTCTAGGGGCCCTATTATTAAAAAAGCGAAGGACATTGGACTCCACACAAACCCGGAGGCTAATGTCTATTGTCTTCCCAACGTAAGTCGATTCTTGGGAGGAGATGCCACCGGTGACGTAATAGCCTCTGAAATGTACAATTCTGATGAAATATCTCTTCTGGTTGATATGGGAACAAACGGGGAGATTATCCTCGGCAACAAGAATTGGCTAGTATCATGTTCCGTCGCATCTGGTCCCGCTTTCGAAGGAGCGGGCGTCAGATTTGGGATGCGCGGGATGCAAGGTGGAATAGAACATGTTAAAATCAACCCGGAATCCTTTGAGGCGGAGTACACGGTTATCGGGAACACACTTCCGAAGGGCATCTGCGGCTCAGGCATTATCGACGCTGCGGCGGAAATGTTTTCTGTCGGCATTCTCGATTTCGGGGGAAAAATTGTTGAGGGCAGAACGCCTCTCGTTAGAAAGGGAAGAGACGGGTTGGAGTACGTCATGGTTCCTGCGGAGAAAACGGCGATCAGTCGAGACATAGTAATAACGCAGCGTGACATGGATTACATCATGGACTCGAAGGGAGCCACCTGCGGTGGGATAATGGTTTTAATGAGGAAATTCAAACTCTCCATCTACGATGTCAAGAACTTCTATCTTGCAGGAGCCTTCGGTGCATACACTGATCTGAAAAACGCGACAAAGCTTGGAATATTCCCTGAATTTCCGAACGCGAAGACTCGCCCAATTGGAAACGGTTCGCTTTCAGGTGCATACGTGACGCTGCTATCGATGACGAAGCGAGATGAAGCGAACGCCATAGCACGGAATATGTTGTACGTCGACCTTCTTGTGGATGTCATGTTCGCGGAAACGTACTCTGAGGCAATCTACATTCCGGGCCCTAAGGAACTCTTCCCAAGCTATGCGTAATATAAAGAGTTGGTTCCCAGAAAATGCAATGTAGAGAAAAAACTCAAAACTCGTTCAAATGACTCGTGGTTGGCCGATCTTAGTCAATACGGCTTCATTGCAGCGAGAAATTTTGACGCTCAAACTCTGATCTGTGCAATTCGTGAGGAAACACTTCTTTTTATTATTACTCCTTCGCTTCCTCTTTCGGGGGCCATGTCTCGTCCAAGAATTTTGCTATTCCTGATGAATCCATCGGACCTACCACAATGCGCCAACCAGGCATGCCAACGTTCTTAAGCTCGTCCTCTATCGCCCCGCTTAACCTAGCCGCCCTACCCGGTATTATTAGGTGCTTATGCTTGATCTTCTCTGCTACTCCTGACTTCTTAACAGTCTCTGCGATCAATTCTGCTGTCAGATACCTTCCGGCTACGGCACTTTCAACGCTGATCCCTTCAGTATCAGCTACAACTAGGTAATAGTCCCCGCCAAATTTCTTCAGATCAGACTCGACTGTAAAGTACGTTAGGGCGTAGTTGGTGGTTAACATCAATGGAGACATCTCATCGGGCTTCCCAAATGTGAACAGTCCAGAATCAACTGCAACCGGCTTCCTAGGGTCCGTGTAGATGTTGAACCTCCATATAACAGTTGGCAGTTGAACCCATCCGTCCAAGCTATGCATTATTAATACGTCAGCATATCTAGACATGAGAATGCCAGCAATGTACGCTTCCTTCCACGCCAGCGTCTCCTTTGAATCTTTCCCGCCGAGCCAAGCTGTGATAGGCGTCCCAATAAGCGGAAAGCCGCATAGATCATCCCCGCCTTTACACGCATTTCTTCTAATCATAGTGAAATTGTTGACGGTGTCCGATAGTCCTTCATCAGCGAATGTTCCCGGATCGAGTACTAGATCCTCAACTCCATACTCGATCAAGGTTTTTACTAGAGACCTTAGAAGATCGAGGTCGTTTGGAGCAAGGACGCTTAAGGGGCAGTTGTACATCAGCGCTAGCTCAGCCATGCTTTTCCAGTTGTCCTTCGTTGCCGCGTAAAGTAGTGGCCTCCTGTCCTGAACCACGACTAGCCCAGCTTCCATAACGTTTGGGTCTAACGTACATAGAATGAGCGGGAATTTCGTGACCTTGGCAACGTTCTCTACGGCAGATTTGAAGATTGTTGGGTCATTCGATGTCGACCTGATGGCTGTCATATCGAGAGTGAGGTCCCTCCCAATGTAGTTATACAAGAAATTCTCTACTCGCTTTACCCTATCGATGAGAGCTTCCTCTCCGGAGAATCTTGCGTGTAGCGGCATTTCATCGGTTACATCAAAGGCTAGTGCCACTGGGTTGTGGTAGGTGAACTCGTGGCGGTACATAACCAGCTTACCGCCTATTTTGATCGAGTGGTCTCCCGTACCGATGGTGATCTTTCTAATCACCGGCGCCAGCGTCTCTTGGAGTTTCTTGTACGCCTTTTCGTGCTCTTTTTTCAGAATCGGGGGACACCTTTCTAAAGTGACCTCTCTATTGACCAGCTTGGCCGCGAAGGCCATGCAATTTGGTTCTCCGCACTCCTCACAATTCGTCCTAGGAAGTAGCATATATACGTCGATGGGACTAAGTTTTGTTACGCCCTTCTTGACTTCCCTCTCAGTCATGCTCATCCTCCCCTTTGATTCTTGCATTCACCCAATTAACTATCTTATGGGGGTCAGCCTTACCTCTACTCGTTAACTGCTGTATGACTTTTCTCATAGTCCTAATGGCGTCTGGGTGCATCATCATGAACACGTCAACTCCAGCCAAGAGTAGAGTCAGCGCAGTTGTCGTCTCCCATAGTGGGCCCCTAAGCCTTCTCGGCTCCCACTCTGGACCAAGCTTCATCCAAGTTTCTCTTGCGGCCCAAGCGTTCGTGGTCCCGGCTAGTACCGGGTGCTGAAGCTCCGAGTCTCCCATCAACGCCGCCATTCTAGCTCGCTCGTGAATGGTAAATGAATACTCAAGTCCATAGCCTAGGGCAGCCGTCGTCAAGTCCATTAATATCCTATCCTCGGGCACATAATCGTAGAGTTTCCTGTTCAGCTCCTTAGCCCGATTCAAATCCAAGGCTGTGAATGCCAGCACTAAATGTCCATATTTCCCAGCTGCTTTTGCCACGCCTTCGAGGACGCCAGCATCACCCATGTCCAATGTAACAGAGCTAAACAAAACTCTCTCACCCTCAGCCACCTCAGCAACTTTCATAAAAACCTCAGCATCCTTCCTCGGATCCCCACAACCTCCAATGATAAGAGGAACATCCACTGCCTGCAGCACCTCCTCCACAGTTTTTGCCGCCTTCGCCGGTGGTGTATCCTCAATAAGCGGGTCCGTGCTCAGTAAATGCACTGTGATCAAGTCGGCCCCCCACTTGTCAACTGCTATCTTAGCCCACGCAGCAGGGTCACCCCAAAACTCCTCGACATACATTCTTATAGCCTTTGGAAGCCGTACTTTCATATCAAACGTATCAATAGCAATTACAGGTGGATGTGGAGGAGCTTTCTCGAACAGGTAGAACGCCGGAGTGATTGCACCTCCGATCACGACCGTTTTGCCGCGACTACCTCCCTCACTCTTAGTAGCCCCAAGCTTTACTTCTCCAATCTGCCCAGGATATTCTTGGACAAAAGGAGTGAACGGAGCTTCCAAAATTGTTGTAGGCTTTACCTTTGGCGGCGCAAGCACTGCAGGCGGTGTAATAACTCTTGGAGTAGCAACAGTTGCAGCTGACGGCTGTAAGATAAGTTCCCCAATACTCAGTTCCACGTCTTCGAGTTCAATTTCTCTTTTACCTTCTATGCCTAAAAGTCTCAGTAGCCCGGCGAGTTCGATTGCAGCCGCTTTATCCTTCTCTCCTTTTTCTCCCAAGGTTTTCACTTCTCCACTCTTCGGATAATAACTTTCTTAGCATAGATTTTCGCGTCTTTGAGGATTACCTTGAACCCTCCGGCAACGATGGGTACTCCAGAAATCGGGACCTCTAATGGCGGTGCCGCTACTTCTGCTTCCTCCACTTCGGGCGCAACTTCAACAGGTATAGCCTTCCATCTTTCAACAACCGGATGCTCCATCTCCTCCAGAAGGGCTTTCAACTCATCAATAGTCTTGACCTCGTTTTCTGTAGCTATTTTGTCAACCACATCCTTTGGTATAAAGCCCTTGACGCGCTCCTTAACAGTGGCCGGCATCCAAACTATTCGGTTCCAACCGCCGTCAACCTGAAGAAACTTCGGAGATCTCATATATTCAATGGATAATCCATGGAAGCCGTCTACCTGTCTCCCTCCAGCTGTCGAGTCCGCCATAGTTGAGAAGGGCAACCCATTCACAGTCCTTTCGCCGAAACCTCTGTGAACGATACCCATACCATCCACTTCAGGGATGTAGAAGGCTATGGCTTCGAAGCAGCCACAGGATGTATGGGGAAAACCAAAGGCTGTGTAAAGTTGGACTCGTGTAATTTCTCCCATCGTATTTTCTTTTATTGTTTTATTAGCCCCTGACCATTCACCTGTCCGAGCGTCAAGGCACTCGCCTCTTTCGACCTTAAAAATTGGGCCCTTCGGGTCTACCCGCGCTGCAGCTCTGCCGTCGAACCAGCTGATGGCTCCGCAGTTGGCATACCTTTGTGGTGTGATCACGCAACAGTGTGTTGGAGCAAAGGATTGGCATAAAGTGCACCCATAGAATTCCTCGACGTCCTCATCCTTTAAACCTCTAGCTTTAGCATCTCTAGCATCATAGATCTCCATAGCCTCCTTCCTCATTTCCTTCACTTTTTCGGGGTCCGTAACAAAAGTAGTCTGTATCTTCTCGATGAATGGCAGATCGCTTTTGAACAGCTTATGCAAGACCTTTCCTATCAATTTGAAGCTGTTCAATCCCTTTTCGAAGGATTTTTTACTCAGCCTCAGCCATATGTCGTATCTCTGATTCAAGTGCATGAAGCCCTCAATGTAATTGCAGAATTCGTGGACTCTTCTTTCTATAACACCTTCAAGTTCCTCTTCAACTCCCTTTCCTGCAACATCGATCCAGACTCCATAGGGGTACCTTCCTCCAGGCTCTAAGTCCTTGAGGTCTGGTCCGATCACCGTAATTTTTTCATCTTCGATTTCATCCATCGACCTGTTTTTCACAACCTCAAACTTCGATTCTACTTTTGGACCTCCAAGTTCAACGTGCATTTGGTTTCTTCGAATTCTTTCGCCCTCGTAGATTACTCCAACGTCTACTGGGATGTCTTCAAACATGGACACTGTTACTTCTCTCCTAACTTACTTAGTATTATTTTAAAACCTTCATTCCAATCCTTAACCGAAAGGTTTGGAAATGACCAAGATGCGTGGGGATCATAGTATCTGTCGAGGCTTATGGTCTTAAGACCTTTGGAAAAATGTTTCAGCCCGGCCAATATTACGAATTCCATGTAGTAGGGGAGTCCCATGAACATCGCGAGGTCATACGGCCCCGTTCCATCGAGCCCTTTCCATTCTGGGTCCTTGAGTCTGTTACCAATGTCCATTGCGGGCATCCAACCAGCGGGTTGAAAACCTCTCTTAATAAATTCGGTTGTCATGTGTGCTGTAGCAACCACAGGGATTGTCGCAGTCCTACTCATACGGATTGCGTAATCAATCATTTTAACATCATCTGAATAATCCTCAGCGGCTAGGTGCCCAACGATGAGGATGGGACGCTTCGCCCTCTTCACCATTGCGACAACTACCTCTGGCTTCAAGATGAGGAGGGCCTTCTTGGGACCCGCAATCTCAGCTGTTTGCCACGGTTCTGCCTTCACACCCATGTCAATCACCCTTCTTCTTTCTGATGAGTCTAGGTAGGAGCGTTGGATCCGGGATTCGTCTCTCCTTCCATCCTTTTTCTTCCAGAATCTTGAGGATTTCCTCTTTCATGGTGAGGGGTACGTCGGCCTTGTTTCGGACAAAGAGGTGTACATCATCGGGCATGACACTGTAGAGGCGCTTGTGCAGGTCAACGTAGTGGGTTAACTTTATGGCGCGACCCTTAGTGGTGTCGTTGGGTCTCATACAAAGTTTTGCTATCAATACCATAGCCTCCTCTTTGGTCTCAACCGCTGTGAAGAGATGTTCAGGAGCTGGGCCTCCATAAACTTTGTCGCCGGTTCTGGCGTCATATACATACCAATCCTCCTTCTTGTCCTTTCTTCCAAGGAGCATGCGCCGATACTTGGATCCATGGGGGCCAACGATCACGGGCACTCCAAGCCTCCAGAAGCCAGAGGCTATTGAGGCAGCTTTCTGCGACATGGCGCCCCAAGCGACACCCACCGCCCCCACCCGGTTGAGAACATAATCAGCAATCTCCTCATAGTTAGCCCGCAGATTTCTCTTTGCGAAGATGCTTGCGATTTTAATGGCTGCTCCGGCTATATGAGGGTTGGAAACACATGAACCCACATTTAGGATGCCACCAGCCTCAAAGCCACCCGGATATTTCTCGTAGAGAGTCTTCCCCTCCTCATCCTTCACCATGGCTATAGACATAGCCGCGCATCCTGAGGTGACAACGATAAACCTACGCTTAGCGAACTCCTCAGCAATCTCCGCAACCTCCTTTCCACCACGGGGATAATTGGCGCATCCTACTAGAGCCACCACTCCAGGAATCTCACCGAGAACTATAGGTCCGCCAACCTCCCTTATCTCTACGTCTTGGATCGCACCCCGTCCAACCCGTATCTTAAACTTCTCCGCGATCAAATTCTTTTCTCCAGCTTTTATTGCAAAGCTGTGCAGAGGAAAGTCGTTGGGACAGGCACTATCGCAACGGGCGCAACCGACACAATTCTCAAGAATTTCAGCAAACGGGTTAAGGTCACCCTTTGCCGCCGCTTTCATGGCATCAGGGATGGGCAGATTGTTTGGGCAGGCTCGTATACATTCGTTGCATTGTGTGCATTCTTGGGCAGCCTTAATGATTTCTTTGACTTCTGGGATAACATTAAACTTCTTTCGTTTTGGGGCAACAGCCATCACGGTCTCAACTGCAACCTCTCCAACTTTCTCTGGGTCTAAAATGAGCACTCCAGGAACCTTTTTCTCCACCAGATCAGATATTATCTCCTTCGCTGGGCTTTTGGTTCTGTTCTCAAGTCCCAGACAGTTTTCCGGGCTAGAGGCAATTACTGGTGCCTTGATTTTTTGGGCCTCGATCAATGCGTCTGCCCGGATACACTGTTCGTCCACTACTACTAAATCGGGTATTCCACTTCTAATAAAACGTAATTGCCAAGATATGGGCCCCACTATTTTAGCCAGAGAAGAACTGTACCTAGTGATATCAATGGCGGTGCAACATATGCCCACAACCTCAACTTTGTTGTATATCCCCTTATCTGTTAAGTAGTCGATTATCCCCACTGAGGACGGCACGTTATGACCGATAACCAAGATCACGGGTTTAGAGACATCTGCCACACCGAAGCCTATTTCAGTTAGAGGCGCTTCTGGATCCGCCTTTGGAAAGCCATAGGCCGAAATTTGGACCATATCCGCAACCTCCATTCCAACTTGGTCTATCATCCCTGCATGAAGTACTTTAGACTCGAAATCGATGTTACTTCCCTCCTGACCCGTATGAGTGGCCGCAAGCAAGTGGGTGACCTCGGTTTCGCAGTAGTCCAATACTTCTTCTAGGTCGCCAAGAGTCTTAGGTCTTATTCCAGTAACCAGTCGAGTTACCGGGGCTTCAACATCAACGCTTATCCCACCTACGTCGATGGGATACCTTCGCCCAAACTTTTCTATCAAGTGTTCAAGCAGGTGTCTGGCGTGGCCGGTGTGGGTGGCGGCTCCGATGCAGCAGGCAAGGAGGACTATACGAGACTGCTGAGCTGCCATATTCAACCCACACGCTCCCCGCTTGTCTCCTGTCAAGTCGCATTTTCCGAAGGTGCAGAGGCAGCAGACATCACAAAATGGAAGGTAAAAAGGCTTGTATCGTTGTAGGAGCTTGAAGTCCCACTCTCTCAAGTCAGTTATAGACGGAAACGGGGTTGGACCAATAGGCTCAGCCCATGTCTCTTCAGAAATTCTACCGATAGATACCTCAAGATCCTTTACAACCGCAACGTCCGTCTTCAACTCCTTTACTTTCACAACCAAACCTTTCTTGGCCAATTGCATACACAACCTGGGAATCTTGAAGTTGTAAGAGTAGGTTCAATGTTATTTTAAGTTTTCTAAAATCTAAAAAAAGGAACTCGGAACATGAAAAGGAGTCA
This sequence comes from Candidatus Bathyarchaeota archaeon, assembly GCA_030608565.1. GTDB lineage: Archaea > Thermoproteota > Bathyarchaeia > Bathyarchaeales > Bathyarchaeaceae > SOJZ01. The sequence continues at coordinate 56,020 of JAUWDY010000003.1, forward strand.
GTTGAAACGACGGATCATTGTACTAGAATGTTTTTAAAAGAATCCACTATTGACCAAAAGAGACTATTGCTGCATAAGTTTCTTACCCAGTTCCGCGATAGACCGAATTGCCTTAGACTGCTCATTTCTAAGCGGAGTTTCCCCCCGAGTTTCTGCCCTCAAAACTTGCTCGTCGAAGGGTATAAGATGAAACAGAAGCATGTCATTATTTTCAGCAAATTTTCTGATAGAATCGCCTTCAACTTCGTTGGCTATTTTATTTCCAACAAGAAAAATCTGTTTGATGCCAGCGTCTTCAGCCAATTCATAAATTCTTTTTGCGATTTCTAGCGATTTTACGACAGAATCTGCTACAACCAACATCGTATCTACATGTTTTGCGGTCCCTCTACCTAAATGCTCAATGCCCGCCTCCATGTCTACAACAACAGCTTCGTCACGTTCTACGATTAGATGGCGAAGTAGAGCACGAATAACAGCGTTTGCAGGACAAGTGCATCCAGAGCCCATCGACTTCACGGTGCCCATTACAATAAGGTTAACTCCATATGGTGTTTCAACTGAAAAATCGCGAACAACATCATCAACTGTGAAAGAAAGCTGATAGACGCCAGAAAACTTTGTTCCAGTCTTCAGCTCAATCAGCGGTTTATTTTCGGATATTGGCACTATTTCGCGTACTTGTTCTAAGGGAACGCCTAGCGTCAAAGCTAGATTTGGAGAAGGATCTGCGTCGATAGCAATTGTTTTGAATTTTTTTTTGGCGAAGAAATACGCTAGGGCTCCAGCAACTAAGGTTTTGCCTACTCCACCCTTCCCAGAGACAGCGATCTTCATAGGTGTTCCTTCAAGCTTCAATATTCAGTTTGCTAGGCTATTTATTGTAGTTATTTTGTTGAAGCAATAGTTAGCCGTTCGGAACTCACGTCAATCTCGACGATTCTACAGTTTTCGAATGTTTTGGAAGCACCCAAGACATCTTTTACAAACACTTTGTCTGCTTCAACTTTTGCGTAGATCACGTCCCTGCAAACGATTTCTTTTCCGAGAAAAACGGTAAACTCGCACATGTTGGATCAGTTCAAGCTAGGAGGAAGATTTGATATAAAGCTTATGGCAACGCTGTCAAATTGTTGCGGCCTGCTAGATCTAGGGGTAGAAGCTCGAAAACTGAACTGAATTGCTCAAATAGTGAAGCAAAGTTACCACTTTCGGGAGCTTGAAGTCGTGTGTATGCGCTCCACAAAAAGAAAAAAGATTTATATCTGAAAATTCCTTCGTAGCAAGTTCTCGATTAGATGGGTGTGGAGATTGTCAGAAAGTACGTCTATAGACGTTTTATTGAAGGAAAGAAGGGTTTTTGATCCATCCGAGGAATTTGTTGAACAGACAAATGTCAAGAGATGGATGAACAAGCGAGGAATCAAGAGTTACGATGAGTTGCTGGAAAAAGCAAAGGATCTAAAGTGGTTTTGGGGTGAAGTATCAAAAGACGTAGTGGAATGGTACAAACCATATCAAAAAGTCTTTGAATGGAATGAACCATACGCGAAATGGTTCATAGGAGCAAAATATAACATTGTACATGATGCGTTGGATAAACATGTAAAAACCTACAGAAAAAACAAGGTCGCCTACATTTTTGAAGGAGAACCAGGTGACGTTAGAAAACTAACTTACCGCGATCTCTACGTTGAAGTCAACAAGCTTGCCAACGGTTTGAAAAGCATTGGGATCAAAAAAGGTGACCGTGTTGGAATCTATCTACCTATGATTCCTGAACTGCCAATTTCGATGTTGGCATGTGCAAAGATTGGAGCAATTCACACTGTTGTTTTTTCAGGTTTCAGTGTAGGAGGTCTGCAGAAGAGAATATCGGACTCCGAAGCAAAAGCGTTGATTACTTGTGATGGTTTTTACAGACGCGGAAAGATTGTTCCATTGAAGAGCCAAGTAGATGAATGCCTTGGTGCATGCCATTCTGTTGAGCACGTGATCATCTACAGACGTTCTATGGAGGAAATCCAGTGGAAAGAAGAAAGGGACCATTGGTGGCATGCTTTGACTGAAGGGCAGCCAACCGAATGTCCAACTGAAAAGTTGGATGCTAACGATACATTGTATATTTTATACACTTCCGGTACAACGGGAGAACCGAAAGGAGTAATAAGTGCTCACGGAGGGTACGCTGTTGGCACAGCGCTTACACTCAAATGGGTTTTTGACATGAAGGATGAAGATATTTGGTGGTGCGCCGCAGACATAGGATGGGTCACTGGTCACAGTTACATCGTCTATGCTCCGTTGATTTTGGGAGCTACTTCAGTGATATACGAAGGTGCACCAGATTATCCGAATCCTAATCGATGGTGGAAGATCGTCGAGAAATATGGCGTAAACATTCTTTACACATCTCCGACAGCGATTCGAATGCACATGAGATATGGAGAAAAATGGGCAAACAAACATGATTTGAGTTCTTTGAGATTGCTAGGGAGTGTTGGAGAAACGATCAACCCTGAAGCTTGGATGTGGTATTACAAGCATATAGGCAAAGAACGTTGCCAAATAATGGATACTTGGTGGCAAACGGAAACGGGTTCCTTCGTCATATCGCCGTTGCCGATTACTCCACTCAAGCCAGGGTCACCCACAAGGCCTTTGCCAGGTTTTACAGCTGAGGTATATGATGAAGGGGGCAAGCCAATTAAAGAGGGCGGAGGCGACTTGTACTTACTCCCATCATGGCCAGCGATGCTAGGAGGTCTCTACAAAGCTCCAGAAAGGTACGTAAAGACGTACTGGAGCAAGCTGCCTCACATGTACCTTACTGGTGACAAAGCAAGAAGGGATGAAGACGGCTACTTCTGGATTCAAGGAAGAGCAGACGACATTCTCAAAGTCGCTGGACACAGAATAGGAAACTATGAAATCGAATCAGCTTTGGTCAGTCACAAAAAAGTAGCGGAAGCAGTGGTAATTGGAAAACCCCATGAAATAAAGGGTGAATCAATAGTTGCTTTTGTCGTATTGAAAGAAGGAGAAAAACCTGATGATACGTTAAGGAAAGAGTTGAGAGAACATGTGGGTCGTGAAATGGGAAAATTGGCAAGACCCGACGAAGTGTGGTTCGTCAAAGATGTACCAAAGACCAGAAGCGGAAAAATAATGAGGAGGGTCGTAAAAGCCAGAGTGCTGGGAGCACCTCTCGGGGATATTTCCACGCTTAGAAACCCAGAGGCAGTAGACGAAATAGCCTTTGCCACCTAGCGTAAAATCGATATGGAACCGTTCGACTTGAGATTGTTCTTCGCCTAGAGTGTTCTAATAGCTCTCTAATCGAAAATCAGAAGCAGGCCTATAGGTAAAGCATAAAAGACTAAAGTCAAAAGAAGTATTTTCTATAGCAGTCAGGTGATGGCATGACACGCATCTTAACCATGGACGACCTAGATTTCAAAGACAAGGTAGCCTTAGTTAGAGTGGATTTTAACTCTCCGATAGATACTGACAAAAAGAATATTCTAGAAGATACAAGAATCCGAGTTCACGGCGAGACTACAATAAAAGAACTTTCTCAAAAAGGTGCTAAAGTTGTAATACTTGCTCATCAAGGGAGACCGGGCGAACCTGACTTTATTCCTCTCAAGCAGCATGCAAAAGCCCTTGGCAGAATCCTTGGCAAATCGGTAAAATACGTAAACGATCTGTTTGGAGAAAAAGCGCAAGATGCTATTAAAGCTTTGAAAAGCGGGGGAATTCTCGTTCTGGAAAATGTTCGAACATTCCCTAACGAACGGAAGAAAGGTTCTCCTGAAGAACATGCAAAATCAGAGTTTGTGAAGAAACTTGCGCCATTTGTAGACGTATTTGTCAGCGACGCCTTTGCCGCTGCCCACAGAGCACACGTGTCCATAGTAGGATTTACGGCAGTGCTTCCCAGCGTCGCTGGTCGCATCATGGAGAGAGAACTTAAGGCATTGGGCAAAGCGGTTGAGAAACCTGAAAAGCCTTGTATCTACATTCTTGGAGGAGCTAAAGCTGATGATGCCTTGAAAATATCTCAGTATGTCTTAAACAACGACATTGCAGATCACGTATTAACAGGAGGCGTTGTAGGTCACTTATTCTTAGCGGCAAAAGGCGTGGATTTGGGTAAACCAAACGTGGAGTTCTTAGAAAAGAATGAGCTTACGATTTTCGTATCCGGCATAAAGGATTTAATGGAAAAATACCCGGAGAGAATAAAGGTTCCTGTTGACCTTGCCGTAGAATTCGACAAGAAGCGAAAGAAAATCCCAGTTGAAGAACTCCCAACGAACCATCCTATATTTGACATAGGAGCAGAAACCGTAAAGAAATACATTAGAATCGTAGACGATGCAAAATCGATAGTTATCAGTGGACCCATGGGCGTTTTTGAGAACCCAGAATTTATGGCCGGTACTAAGGGAGTTCTAGAAGCAGTGGCCGCCTCAAAAGCCTTTTCGCTGGTTGGTGGAGGACACACCGTTGCCGCTGTAGAACAACTCGGGTTAAGAGAGAAAATGGGCTACGTGAGCACTGCAGGAGGTGCTCTAATAGAATTCCTTATGGGCGAAGAATTACCTGGAGTTGCAGCACTCAAAACAGCAGCCATGCACATGAAATGTTAGAGCTGAAAGAGTTTCTTCGTGAAAAAAATGAGATAACATCTCTCTATTCGAGTCAAGGCGTGCCCCTGCATTGTACACTTAGTTAGGCATTCTCTAGGCTCATAATTGAAAATTAACTCCATGTTACTTCTTGCTCAAGCCTAAGGATAGAATCTTCGGGTGGTACGTGGGAAGGGAATAGTGTCTATTATGTTTTCTAGGTCAAGTATCCACGCGAGCAGTCGTTCAACGCCTAGTCCAAAACCGGTATGCGGAACCGTTCCATACTTTCTCAGGTCGATATACCACTCGTAGTCTTCTTGTCTCAAGCCAAACTCCTCAAGCCGTTTGAGCAATTCTTTTTTGTCATCCTCTCGGGCTCCGCCAGTGGAAAGTTCACCTATATTTGGGACGATCAAATCTACGGACATGACCATTTCCGGATTTTCCCTATACGTCTTACAATAAAATGCCTTTATCTTCTTTGGATAAGCATACACAAAGAGAGGTCCAAGCTCTTCTGCCAGAGCCTTCTCTTCGTTAAACCCGAAGTCCTCTCCCCACTTGATCTTGAAGTTTTTTTTGCGAAGCTTTTCTACAGCTTCATCATATGTAATCCTGTTGAACGGCGCCTTTACCTTCGCCAATTTTCCCGCATCCACTTCTAGGGCCTTAAGCTCTTTTCTACACTGTTTTGCAACATTCTGGCACACATGACTCACGAGATCCTCCTCTAGGCACATCAAATCGTCCATCGTTGAGAAAGCCTCTTCCGCTTCCACGTGCCAATACTCTGCGAGATGCCTTATCGTTCGACTCTTCTCCGCCCTGAACGATGGTGCAACACAGTAGACTTTCTCCAACGACTGGATCAGCGCCTCAAGATGCAGTTGCGCACTCTGGGTGAGGTATAGGTCTTTGTCAAAATACTTCAACCCAAAAAGTGTGGCGCCGCCCTCGCATGCACTTGATATGAACATTGGTGGCGAAACTTCGATGAAACTTTTTTTTCTGAAGAACTCATGTACAAACCTCAGCGTCTCGCTCCTCACCTTCATGATAGTGTTCATCCTTCGACTCCGCAGCCATAAATGCCGAACGTTGCGCCGAAATTCTTCGCTTTGATCTTTCGTTATCGGGAATGTTTCAGCCAACCCAACTATCTTCAATTGATCTACAGGAACCTCGAAACCTCCAGGGGCCCGCTCATCCTTTTTCACAGTTCCACTCAACGTGACAGAAGATTCGATCGTAACCCTTTTCGCGTCAGCCCATGCTGAACTGTCTTTCCTAACGGTGCATTGAACGATACCTGTGGCGTCGCGTATGATGAAGAAAACAATGTCTTTGCTTTCGCGTTTTCGATAAACCCATCCCCTAACGCTGATGTGTTTGCCTTCGCAACGGCCATCCAAGATATCTTCAATACGCGTAAAAGACATCACGCACCATCTTTCACTCTTATTTTCCACTATCCCAACCTAAATATTTACTTATGATTTTCCGCCTTGAAACTTGCATCCGCGCAAAACATATGGTGATCCGCGTCTTGTTTCAAAATATTTCCACTCGTAATCAGCGGTTTTGGCAAACCAGTCTTTGACCAGCTTTTCCACTTTCTCTTTTCGCCCCATTTATAAACGCCTCTGCAAGGATTTTTCATTTTCTTGAAACGGACTTATTGTTCTTTATGTAAAACCTCCATGGTTTGTCCGCACCACCCTTTATCCCGATTCTTTTTGTGGACACAACCTCAAATTTCTCCTTCACCTTTGGTTCACAGATGAACAGTTCTTTGCTTCTCGTTAGGTCTAAACCGTTCTGCTTTTTTGTTATGTTCATGGCTTCCGTCAGTTTAGCTGGACCATTTGTCAGATTGAGCAGGTTTTTGTTTCCTCTATTTTTCCGCATGGTTTCTATTCCATTTAGTGGTTCTAAGGCTCTGATCAAAACCGCGCCTGGAGCATTTTGTCTCTCGGTTACCACGTTGAAGCAGTAATGCATTCCGTATGTGAAATAAACGTAGGCAAACCCGCCCTTTCCAAACATCAATCGGTTTCTCGGTGTCATCCCCCTGTATGCGTGACTACCTGGATCATCGCTGCCTCGGTAGGCTTCGACCTCAACAATCTTTCCCACGAGTCTAGTGTTATCGGTGTGTCTTACAAGCTTTTTTCCCAGCAACTCTTCTGCAACTGTAAGCGTTTCACGTATGTAGAATCTCCTAGGCAGAGGTTTCATCTCGTTTCACCAACAGATGAAAAGGTTAACATCTGGTGAGTCTGCGTATCGTTTTTGTTCCTATGTTTTCCGAGTTTTGATTCTCCATTTAACTCCTTCAGGTGTGTCTTCAAATGTTACGTCTAGTTCGCGCAACTTTCTTCTGATTTCATCTGAAGTTTCATAATCTTCTTTGTCTCTGATTTTCTGTCTTAACTCGATGATGAAGCTCATCAGATCTCCAACTATTTTTTCATCGATTTTTTCTTTCTTTTCAGGAATAATCTGGAAGAAGTTGCCAAGCTTAACTATGGTTTCTTTTGCAGTTTCCAAATCTTCTTTTGAGTAAATATCCTCATCTATCTTTTTATTAACCAAAGAAATCAGTTGCCAGAAAGTAGCGAAAACATGAGGAGTGTTAATGTCGTCTTCCATGTGCTCTATGAATTGTTTCTCCAGTTCTAGAATATCTTTCACAAAAGTAGGTTTTTTCTTCGGTGGTCTCATCGATTTTTCTTCGATCAACTCTAGGACGTTTGAAATCTTTTCCACATTTTTTTCAGCATCTTCTATGTCCTTTTTGCTGTAGTCCAGAGGCTTCCGATAGTTTGCGGACGCCATCCACAGCCTCAAGGCCTCTGCTGAATGCTCTTCTAGCGCGTCTAAGAGTTTGATGTAGTTGCCTCTAGATTTACTCATCGGCTCTCCATTTATTGTCAGTAGGCCGGTATGAACCCAGTATCGGACATACGGTTTTATTCCGGTAGTTCCTTCAGCTTGAGCAATCTCTGCTTCATGATGCGGGAAAGCGAGTTCAATAGCAGCTCCATGAATATCATATTGGGGACCAAAGTATTTGATTGCAATCGCTGTATCCTCAATGTGCCAGCCTGGATAGCCTAAGCCCCAAGGTGAAGGCCATTTGAGCGCATGTTCTTTGGGAGCTTTAATCCAGAGTGCGAAGTCTCTTGGGTTTTTCTTGTCGGGATTGATTTCAACTCTGGCTCCTGTCCTCAACTCTTTTGGGACTCTCTTGGAGAGTTTGCCGTAGTCTTTGAATTTGGAAACGTCGAAGTAGACCGAGCCGTTGGCTTCGTAGGCGTAACCATTCTTCAACAGAGCCTTAACTTGTTCTATTATCTCTATCAGGTGGCCTGTTGCTCGGGCTAGTATGTTTGGCCGTTCTAACTTCAGTTTGTCCGCTGCCTCCAAGTGCTTCCTCATATAGAAGTCAACAACTTCCATCGGGTCTTTTTTTTCTTCAGTGGCTTTCTTGATTACTCTATCTTCTCCAGTATCCTCTCTTAGATGACCGACATCTGTGATGTTTTGAATATAGTAGACTTTGTATCCGAGGGATTTCAGGAATCTTATCAATACGTCATAGAATGCGTAGGTTCTTCCATGGCCTAGGTGCATGTAATCGTAGTCTGTCATTCCGCAGACAAAAATCTTCACTCTACCTTTTTCTAAAGGCTTGAAAACTTCTTTCTTGCCGCTCATTGTATTAGTAAGTTTTAGCACCATTGATGTTTCACACTTCTGTTAGAGAATTGAGGGAGCATAATCCTTCTGGGTCAAACCCCGCCTCTACTCTCTTCATTTTTGCACAGCAAAGTATAGACATTCCCATACCTGCGCATGTCTAAATCAATTTCGTAGCCCTTTTTAGATCGTCTATCATTCCCTTAATAATGTTAAATCCACCCTGCCAAAACTTCTCTGAACGTATGTCTACACCTACTTCAGTGAGTACCTTTTCTGGACTTTCAGAACCACCGTATGAAAGTAGTTTTATGTATTTTGGTTTGAACGATTCTCCCTCTTCCTTGAACTTATTATAGAGCCCTAGTGTAACCAAATTCCCAAAACTGTACGTCCAACAATAGAAGGGGTACCGGTAGATATGGGGAATAGTTATCCATTCCCACTTGAATTCCTTTGGCACATGAACAGCATTACCAAATTGCTTTTTCAAACCTGAAAAGTATAAATCCGCTAATTTGTCCACTGTGGCACCTTTATCAACAGCGCCGTGAGCATCCTTCTCAAACATCGTAAAGTAGGCCTGCCGTGGTATGGTCGCGTATAGGTCACTCAGGATCAACACAAGCAAATCTTGTTTAACTTGAGGGTCCTTCTCTTCCTCCATCAGCTTCTCTGAAAGAATCAGTTCTCCGAAAATGGATGCTATCTCTGCAAGAGGTGTGTGCGAATGGTATGTTAGTTGGGAGTGGTGTGATGCCAACATTGTGTGGAGAGAATGTCCTACTTCGTGTCCAATCGACATAACATGGCTTATACTGCCAGCATAATTTATGAGGACATATGGTATAATTTTTGGTGTAATGCTCATGCAGTAAGCTCCAGACATTTTTCCTTTTCGTATCTCGGAATCTATATGGTCTTGTTCAAATACTCTTCTTGCTAATTCTCCAAGCCGTGGATGAAAGGAATTGTAAGCGTCAAGAACCATGTTAACAGCATCTGAATATTGAATCTTTTTTTCGGATTTTTTTAGTGGGGCGTAAATGTGATATCTACTCATCTGTTTCATTTTTAGAAGTCTTGCTTTTAAGGAAAAGAACTTCTGAAAAATTTCGGAATTTTCTTTACACACTGATAAAAGTGTATCAACCGCTTCATCTGGTACATCGTTTGCCAAATTGAATACGGATATAGGAGACGAATAATGTCGTGTCTTAATGTATTCATTTCTCCAGTCTCTTACTAGTGCTTGGTAAATTTCTCCTAAAACATCTTTACGGGGAATGAATTCCTTGTAAAGCGCCTTGTATGCAGCTTCTCTTCGCTTTGCATCCGGCCCAAATACCAGTCTCACAAGTTCACCATATGCGAATTTCTGGGTTTTTCCTCTTTCATCTTTAAGTGTTTTACCATCAACCCATATTGTAAACTCAAAAGCATTTGCGATCTGTTCGTATAGCTGGATCATTGCCAAACGACCAGTAGTGTTTTTAGTATTGATCGCCTGCTCTACTGCTTCGTCCAAAACGTGAGGCTTCAGTTTTCTCAATTTCTTTACGTAATAAACATAATCCTCGTTGATATTTGCCGTCAAACGATTAGCTGTTTTATCATCAAGTTTTGTCAACCAAAGGTTAAAGAAAACGGTTCTGTTTGATACATCTGCATCGAGTTCATCCATTCTACTTTTGAAGGCCCTCGCCTCCTGAGAGGCCGTGTCTTGTGAAAAATACATGTATGCATAGCACTCAAAACGAGCATCGTTCTTTCTGATTTTTTCGTACAATTTTAAAGCCTTGAGTAGATCGTTTGTAGAAATTTTGGGAGAAAGCTTTTGTTTTAGGTGTTCAAACCGTTTCAAGTCGCTTTTGAGTTTTTCTAATTCAGTATCAAACTCGGGTCCAGAATGTGATGGAAGTACGTCCTTTAGATTCCAAGTTTGTTGTTGGAATTTCATCTTATCCGCCTCGTTGAACATTGAGGAATACAGATATTATTTGTTGTTTCTATATAAACATAGAAGTAACTTTTATTACGTGTGTGGAGCCGAGGAGGGGATTTGAACCCCTATTAAATGGCTCTGCAGGCCATCACATTACCGGACTCTGTCACCTCGGCTTACAAGCCGCGTAATAGTGTAAAATCTCTTTGAGATAAACAATTCTCTTAATCACACAAATATGAAAGTTAACAAACTGTCACAATGATTATTGACTTATGCTTTGAACCACTTGAAGATTAAGTATCGTATATGCTCTATTTCCAAATCAGGTATAGCCATAATAAAACGTTTCCTCACGGTTGTAGCAAGTCTTCCAGCTTTCACAATATCGGTTGCCGTAACCTCATCTTTTGCTTTCTTCACCGAAATCATGTAAGGCGCATGATCGACACCTGGCCCTTGCTTGTATACGGCGAAGTCGCACCCGTACTTGATGCCTGGCGTGACGAAGAGTCCTCGGTCGCGCATGTCTCGATACACCGCGTACTTCAGGTCGAACTCTTCATAGAGTGTTTTGGCCCTCGCCCGCAGTTTCTTGAAGCTGACTTTGACTCCTTTCGGTCCTTCAGAAACGGTGATCATCCCCTTTTCCATTAGATAGACTCCTTCCATAAGGTCGAGAATCAGAGGAACATCAAAGTCCATATTTTTGGGCTTGGGGATACCTATGGGCTTGCCGTAAAAGCCACGACGGTAGAGTTCAGAGCCCTTCTCCGGGGTCCACACCACCAGAAAGTTTTCAACAAACTCCGTTTCGATTTTCTCAGACATTCCAATTCCGTTCCAGTTTCTTTTAGATGGTGAAGGACAAAATGCGAGCAACATCAGAAGCGTCTTCAGCCTTGTCCGCTGCGTCTTCTAGAAGTTGAGTTACGTCTCTTAAAAGAATTAGCACAGGAAATTCAGTTTGGCTGGTGATGATTTCTAACTCAAGCGCTCGATAGAGATCGTCGACGACGTGTTCAGCAGTCTCAACTTCCCTAGCTTTCTCAAGAGTCTTCGTTGAACCGTAGCTCAGTGTCATGGCGGTTTCCCGAAGCTTTGAGACGGTTTCAAACACTCCATCCGAAAGCTTCATCAACCCCTTTTTAACCTTTGGAGGCACCTTCCACCCTCTCTCCATGATCTCCAGCAGTCGAAACCCAATGCCCTCAGAAAAGTCTGCGATCTCACTTGTAAGGTTGGTGAAGCGGAGAAAGTCTTCTCGACTCATCAGAATGGCCCCTATCTCGGCAAGTTCTCGTGAAACCATACGCCTTGCTCCGTCTACCTCCTCTCTCGACTTTTTGATCTCTGTGAACAAGATTCGAGCCGACTTTTTGTCTTCCTTTACAAAGCAATCAACCATCTGTGAAACCTTACGAGAGACTTCCGTCACTTTTCTTAAATGATCTCGGCAAACGTTGAGAGCTCTTCGTTTCACTCGTTCTTCTGTTTCCACCGGGAAAACCACTGCTTCCGCCTCTCAAAAGTCTTCATCGACACTCGACATATGATATGCGAAAGCCTTAAAAAATGTAGCGAAAGAAATGAAGAAATTAACTTTTGATCAGTTGCCCCAAGTCTCTAAATTCTACTTTATAACGGAAAAAAGCATGAAGCAGCCTAGGAAGCCCCTTAATCTTACTTCTAACCTGTTTCCATGTGTCGCGGTCACGAATAGTCACCGTATCGTCCTTCAACGTCTGATAATCAATAGTTATTCCCAGAGGGGTACCTACCTCATCGGCTCTTGCATATCGTCTTCCAATGGAACCTGATTCATCATAATCCACGTTAAAACCTTCATCGATCAGCATCTCATACACTTGCTTTGTCTTTTCAGGCAAGCCGTCCTTGCTCACCAATGGAAAAACACCCATCTCTATGGGCGCGAGTTCTCGTGGAAAACTTAACACCACTCGATCTTCCTTCATTTTGTAAGCGTATTCCAAAGCGATGTAGACCATTCGATCCGATCCAAAGCTTGGCTCAATCACGTGAGGAATAAAATGCTTGCCCCTTTCCTCAACCTCTTTACGGATAATTTCAACATGTTCTGGCAAAACTTTGAAACGCCCTGCCATGTAGAAACCTTGTTTCTTGAACCTTGTCTTAACTACCTTCGGATTTGCGTTAGAAATCAATCTGACAACTTCTGAAGCTGTGTCTTTGAAGGCTGGACCAATCTTAGACAGGATAGGGCTTACAACTGCCTCTTCTCTCTCAACCAGCTTTTCGTGTTCCTTAAAGGCTCTCATGTCGACGCCGCTGAATTCCATGTGCTGCTTCAAGTCATAGTTTGTTCGATAATTGTGGCCTGAGACCTCTACCCAACCCCATCGTTCCAGAAATATTTCCTGATCGAACCCTTGCACAGAATAATGTGCTCTCTCCCAGTCCAGTTTTTCGATGAAGCGTTGCTTGTCCTCAGGAACGCCTAGTTTCATCAAGAAGTGTTTAGACAAGGCCATGAAAAACGCCTGCCACTCTGCCTTTATAAGTCCCTTATTCAAAGCTTCCTTAACTGTGACTTCGACTGGCTCTTTTATGCCTTTCAGCTTATTTTCCGCCAGTATCAACCGTAAAGATTCGTTTTCCACATCTTTTAACAACGGGCAACGTGGGTCTTCGGGGTCAAAAAAGAATTCGATGTCTATGATGGTGAACTCCCGCAGTCTTATTGGGCCCTGCCTCGGCGAAATCTCATTTCTCAGCGCGTGACCAATCTGAACAACCCCGAATGGAAGCTTTCCTCGAGCACACTCATAAAGACGCTTAAATTCAACGAAAATGCCCTGAGCAGCCTCAGGACGACCGTAACCAACTGCCCCAGAATAAGGCCCAATGGTGGTGGTGAACATCGTTAAGAACTGCTTTGATTCACCGAAGTCGCCGCCACACTCGGGACACTTAATGTTGCGCTTGTTAATTTCATTTGCCAACTCTTGAAGACTAAGTTTTTCCGTTTCCGTGTCGCTCATCCCTGCAAACTCTTGCAGTACGTGATCAACTCGAAACCTTCGTTTGCACTTGCTACACTCAATCATAGGCTCCTTGAAATGATTCACATGGCCAGACGCTTCAAACACCTTACCAGGCATAATCACCGACGATTCGATTTCGTAAAGGCCAAAGGGACGAATGAAGAAACCACGAAACTTGTCTTCGATCTTTCTTTTTAGTACGGAGCCCAGCGGACCAAACGTCATGAAGCCGCTTACCCCACCGTAGATTTCGCAGGAAGGCCAGAAAAAGCCTCGACGCTTTGCCAGTTCACTGATCTTTTCAAACTTGTCTTGGGCTTGCATACGCTGTTCACTTCTATTCATGTACCTTTTTATGAACCACTAGTGTGCTAGTTAATAATAAAGCAAACGTTTTCACTACACGCTGAGACAATTATCTACACACATAAGAGAAGAAGACAACAGCGTTATGCCTTTCTGCGTTTATAGTCACAGTTACGTTTCTGTTACATGGTGCCAGCATTCTTCAGAGCGTCCAAGACCAAAAACGTTCCAGTCTCCTGCTCTTTTCTGCCCCAGCTTCCATTCTTATTCTGTCTCTTAACAACTGATGAAAACGCCTTTTTAAACTGCTTCTTTGCTAAAGCACGATTGGCTCTGGATAAAGCGTGAAAAGTATGGTAGAAAGGAAAACCCTTCCACGCTCCCGTTTTGGTCTGTCGCTTATCTAAATATTTCAAACCGCTCTCAACCTGTTTGGATTCTGTGCTTAACGGATGCTCAATTAGCATACGTAACACATTGATTGTGCACCATGCACCACACCAGTCGGGTCTCCAAAACTGAAGATATGATTTTACAGTTGTTTGAACTCGCTTGGTGTCGCCAAAACCGAAAATGTGGAATAAATGAATTGCATAGGTTGTTTGATAAAAAATCGTACAGCCTGGCCCAAATTCTCCATAAAATGTTGAGCGCATCACACGCGGGTCTTTTCTGTTGCTTGAATAGAAAAAACCCGGATAACCTCTATATTGGTGTCTCTGAATTGATAGAAGCCATTCTAACCCCTTCTTGACTCTTCCATCTTCCGCGTCATAGCCTAGAAGAGCAAGGTTCCAAAGATTGTTAGCGGTTCGAACAAATAGCTGGTCCCAACTTCCATCCGCAGACTGGTCGGCAACTGTTTTCGCATACAATTTTTTCTTTAAGGTTGTATCAGCTTTAGTTTCCTTTTCGAATATTTCTCTTCTAAGGTAAACGCCAATAGGTGACTCTAGATTTGCAACGTAATTAAGCGGGTTGACCTTCAACTCATTTAACACGTTCATTTTTATAAAACCACGAACGGTAATTTTAGCCCCAAAAAACATAAAAGCCTTTCTAACACAAGACAAAAAATGTCAAAAAGAAAAAACTGCCTGCCAAAACATGTTCTTACGACTAAACAAGAGCGTGATCTCTTGAAAAAGCTAAGTCACCAAGATTTGATAAACCTAGTGGATGGCGCCGCCACATTTTCAGCTGGCGGTGGAGGAGACCCTGAAACGGGGTATACCATCGTAGATGGGCTTGCCGAAGGTGGCTATGAAGCAAATCTTATTGACCCCTCAGAAGTCCCCGACGACACAATCGTAATAAACTTTGCATGTGTCGTAGCGACCACCACAGTTGCATATGATAGCAACGCTACAGCAAAGACGTTACAGTTATTGGAAGAGTATCTGGGGCGCAAAGCCTACGCGGTTATCCCGATAGAGCTTGGGGGCGCTAACACATTGATCGCCGTGGATGTGGCAGCAAGGCTGGGAATACCCATTGTAGATGCAGACGGAGCAGGAAGAGCAATTCCCGAGGTTCATCTGAAAGTTTACACAATTGATGATATCCCTATAGCCCCCATGGCAGTGGCAGACGTCCACGCCCATAACCTAGTTTTGGTGAAGGAAACGTTAGATTTCAAGTCCGCGGAGAGAATCGCCCGGACACTCGCTACAGAGTGGGGGCAAATTGCTTACACCGCCCGAAGAGCACTGGTGGGAAAATGTGTGAAGACCTCTCCAATCTCACACACGCTCTCCAGATCGATGAGAATCGGAATGCTGCTGAGAAAGGCGGTGGACCCCATAAGGGCGGTTCTCAAGGAAACTAACGGTTTCAGACTCTTTGAGGGCGTTGTGGATAAAATTGAGAGAGACAAAGGCTGGCTTTACATGGACAAACATTGTGCTTAAAGGAAATCGAGAAAACAAGGGGTCAAAGTTTGAGTTTGAAGCAAAAACGAAGTTCTCGTTGCTTACAAGAACAATAAGCCAGTCGCCGTGGCGCCAGACATCATAACGCCCGTTCATCCTGAAACGGACAAATGCATCACCGCCGAGAAAATCAAAAGGCAGATAAGTTGGTTGTGCTGGGCATTCCTGCGCCGAAAAAATGGAGAACTGCTAAGGGATTAGAACTGTGGAGGGACACTCTGCAACGATCAGGTATACGGGAAACATATGTTTCAATTGAGCGACTTAATTGCTAATGATTGGTCTATTGCTTCTTGGCTACGCATATTAGCTTGTATTGTAAAGGTTGCAGAAGTTTCATTTTACCAAACGTTTTTTCGATGAGCCCCTTCAGTTCGCTTGGCGCGTAGTAGCACTTGTATACTTTGTACTCCTTCCTCTAGTTTCTCTGATCGGGGGTTACTTTTTTCCACCTTGTTGTCCCCTCCAGCAGCTATCAGAAATGAACAGCCAACCGTCTGGTTTCACAACCCTGCTAACCTCTTCATTAATCGGATATCTCTGAAAACAGGGATGTGGCGAGCATCCAGTTCAAAGTAGCGCCGTCAAAAACCTCATTTCTGAATGGGCGACTGAAATCATCAGATGATTCTGGGGAAATTTTGGATTCGAGCCCAAATTTTTTGGTTCTCACAGCGAATCTTTGAAGCATGCTCAATAAATTGTCTACGCTAGCTACACATGCGCCTTTTTCCACCAGCAAGGCTGACCATGCTCTAACTTCACAACCAACGTCGATAACCTCTTCTCTGTGTGGCTAATTCTCGTAGAGCTTTGCATAATTCCTAGAGAACTCATCGTAATATTCCCTAGTTGATTTCACGAAACCAAGATACGCCGACAAGCCGATACAGGAAAAAAGGGTTGACTTCGGCTGTGGGCAGAGGACCGCTGGAAGATCCAGACTGGGCGATTAAAGCCATCAAGTGCGTGCGCAGTCGGTAATATTAATGTTGATGTCACTAAACCTTACGATTCAATACATTATATTGGAAATCGGTCTTTACCACTTTAGCTTGTTGGAGAAAAGGGAGCGGAAGCGCGATTGTCCATGTCGTCGGAGGAAGGCGCTTTCCACTCCCGTGAGGACAACCATGACGCTGGCGGTTCCCTTCAACGCCTTGTCCACCCTCGCCCCCCAGATAACCTTTGCCTTCGGCGGGATCGACCGCTTCACCAGCTCCCCTGCGTGATGGACATCTTGAAGAGTCATGCCTTCTCCGCCTGCTACGTGGATCAGTACCCCGCGAGCCTTAGTGATGTCCTCTATGTCGAGCAGTCGTCCGTCTAACGCTCTCTCCACGGCTTGCTCTACTCTGCCGTCTCCATTCCCTTGTCCGACTCCTATCGAGGCGAGGCCGGCCCCCTTCATGATGGCGCGAAGGTCTGCGTAGTCCAAGTTGATGAGACTTGCGGTGGCGATGGTTTCGGTTATGCCTTTGATGAATTTTCCTATGGTTGTGTTGGCTACGCCTAGAGCCTTCCTGAAGGGTAGGTTTCCAGCGATCTTGATGAGCCTGTTGTTGTCGATGACTACCACAGTGTCGCAAGATTTTTGGAGTCGTTTTATGCCTTGTCTCGCTATCTTCATCCTTGCGGTTTCGATTTCGAAGGGGAGGGTAACTACCCCTACAATTAGGTTATGGATTTCTGGGGAGATTCGTCGGCGTAGCTCATCTGCTAAGGCGCAGGTGCCCCCGGTTCCTGTTCCTCCGCCCAATCCAGCTACTAGAAATATAATGTTTGCCCCAATGACTTCCTTGATGACTTCGTCCATGGTTTCGTACATTGCCTGTTCCCCTAGTTCGGGATAGCCCCCGCATCCCAGTCCCTTTGTTATCTTTTCGCCTACCAGTATCTTCTTGTGGGCGACGCTCACAGCCAAATGGCTTGCGTCAGTGTTTACTGAGATGAGCTTTCCTCCAGCTACTTTTCTCTTCTTTACCCACGATATGACGTTGCTTCCGGCTCCTCCGATGCCTACCGCTAAAACCGTGGGCTTGGCGATTTTCGCTATTTGCTCGATTCTTTTCTGTTCAATGGTGATGAATTTTTGTTTTCTCAGCTCCCTGAGTTCAACCTCGTCTAATTCTAATTTTAATTTTCCCATATCTTTTCCCTTGTCTTTTATCGTCAGTATAAGCAGTATTAAGTATTATGAATCACGAATCATTATTAAAAAAGATACATTTCATATTTCGAAATATCTGTTAAATCCTTTTGTTAGAATAGCCTAAACCATGAGCAAGCTCGACTTAATGAAGCAATTTATGAACACGTTTGTCGGAAACGACCTCCACCTAGTCATCAAAGACAAAAACTACTTCCACGTCCACACGATTGAGATCATCCAGAAAACCGACGACTCCTGCCCCATCAAGGAGACCCCAGTTGGAGACTATTTCATCCGCCTTTTGGTGAGGGATGAAAAAAGCAGGGAAGCCTCCATCTTATGCAACTGGAACAAAAAGCTCATACAAAACTTGCTAGAACATTCTATCTCCGCCAGAGAGGCGGGGTGTACGGTCATCATGATGATTCGATCACCCCTCAACGAAAACAACTGGCTTCTGTTGTGGGGAGACAAGCTGCAAAAGACAATAAAGCCGAAAATCCTTCAGAAACTTCACTTACCATACATCAGCTAGCTCAATCAGAATCCCCCTTTTCAGGATATATTCACGATTTTGTCACATCCCTTTGCACTGAAACGCTTCATTTTCAATCTTTAACGCAGTCTAAATGCCTCAAACACTTTTGCGGAGATGTGCCCAGGCATTTCCGTCTTCGTCATCTTTCCTTTATCGTCAAGAGTGAACCTTAACATTACGCGGGCAGTCAAATGGTTCTTAGTGTTAAAGGTTTCATGGCAACTTCCACATTCAATATCAGATTTTAGTTCAATAGCATACCATGACGTTTCTGCGTAGTATCGCCCGCATTGTGGCAACGAAACACTGGAACGTCCAACCAAGCTGTCTCATCCATTAAAAACCCTATCCTTTTTAAATGATAGCACGGTTATAAAGCAGACACAGAACACATATATTTTCAGCACAGTTGTATACCTCACTATAGTTGGTGCTTGTTCATGTCTAAGATCAAGGTTGCGTTAGTCGGAGTTGGAAATTGCGCGTCAGCCATAGTTCAAGGAGTCCATTACTACAAAGACGCTGAAAAAGAGGAGGAAGCAGTAGGACTGAAAAACCTCTTTCTCGGAAGCTATCATCCACGGGACATCGAGTTCGTCTCCGCATTCGACATCGAAACTAGAAAAGTTGGAAAAGACCTGTCAGAGGCCATTTTTTCCCCACCCAACAACACCTTAAAACTCATTGATGTCCCAAAATTGGATGTGCCAGTTTTGAAAGGTTCTGTTTTGGATGGTGTAGGCGATTCTGTAAAAGACATCATCAAGATAGCCGACGCCCCAGAGGTTGATGTAGCCCAGAAGCTTAAGGAAAACAATGCAGAGATGGTCATTAGTCTCCTTCCAAGCGGGGCGATAGAAGCTTCAAGATGGTATGCCGAGGAAGCACTTGAGGCAAGATGCGCCTTCATAAATGCTACGCCTGTTTTTATTGCCAGCGACGCCGCGTGGAGTAAACGCTTCGGTGAAGTTGGACTGCCCCTTGTAGGCGACGACTTGGTAGATCAGGTGGGCGCCACGGCGCTCCATAAGACTCTTCTGAGATTGTTGGCTGACCGAGGTGTTTCAATCTCTGAAACTTATCAGCTCGATGTGGGTGGAGGTACAGAATCTCTTAACACACTTGAAAGAACAAGAGAAGTAAAAAGGATTGTGAAGACTAAAGCGGTTGAAACAGCCTTGCCATACAAGACTTCTATCATAGCGGGGTCTACTGACTACGTTGATTTCTTGCAGAATCGGCGAGACAGCTATTTCTGGATTAAAGGATTATACTTTGGAAGAGTTCCTATGCAACTGGATATGAGGCTTAACACTGTTGACGCTCCTAACGCTGGTTCTGTAATGTACGATGTCATTCGGGGAGTCAAAATTGCCCTTGACCGCGGATTGGCCGGTCCTCTCTTAAGCGTTTCAGCTTACGCCTTCAAGCATCCCCCACAAATGATGCGGTTGGAAGAAGCTGAACGACTGTTTAGAAAATTCATTGTTGGATAAACGTTGAAAAAACGTGTTCGTGGTTTGCTCTGTTAGTTGTAGAATTAGAAAATCGAATAAAAAAGGAAAGGTTTTGCCGTGTCTACTTCTTCTTCTCTTCCTTTTCTTCAGCTGGCTTTTCTTCGGCTTCGATCTCCTCAATAGGCTTAGGAGGCGGTGTTGTAGCCATAGTCCATCCGATCCAAGCGCCAATGACTAATACGGCAACGAGTGCTATGTACACTGGTGCACCTATTAGCCACATTTGAACAATTTGTGTGCGCTCAGCCTCTGGAACCCAGTGGATCCAATCCTGCCAGACCAGTGTTACAGTATACAAGACTGCAATGACCACGCAAATTAGGCAAATTAGCCAACCAATGGCTTGATCCTTACTAACCATATGACCACCAATTTAGCCTTTTTTATGAATGCAACCTATTATAAAGTTTATGTCTCGTTCAGATGGTTCCAGCTTCCCAACCAGTGATATACTTCTTTTGCTCTTCTGTAAGTTCATCAATCTTCACATTCATCGCTTTCAATTTAAGGCTGGCTACGAGTTCGTCAATTTTTTTAGGCACACTGTAAACCCTTGGTTCAGTCTTCCCTTTTTTCACTAAATGTTCAACGCATAAGGCTTGGTTTGCGAAAGACATGTCCATCACTTCGGATGGGTGGCCTTCTGCTGCTGCGAGATTTACGAGTCTTCCTTCAGCTAATAGATAGAGTCTCCGCCCGTTTTGAAGGGCATATTCCTCGAGGTTTGGGCGGATGGTTCGTTTTGAAGATGAAATACTTTCCAGGTCGGATATGTTGATTTCTACGTTGAAGTGTCCGCTGTTGGCGAGGATGGCGCCATTTTTCATCTTGAGCATGTGTTCTTTTCTGATGACGTTGAGGTCTCCTGTGGCGGTTACGAATATGTCGCCCATCTTAGACGCTTCATCCATAGCTGTTACGCGGAAGCCGTCCATGATCGCCTCAAGAGCTCTAGTCGGATTCACCTCGGTGACGATCACGTTTGCGCCCATGCCCCTAGCCCGGAAGGCTAGCCCTCGACCGCACCATCCGTAGCCGCATACGACAAAGTTTTTCCCAGCCAGCAAGATGTTTGTGGCGCGGAGTATTCCATCTATGGTGCTCTGTCCTGTACCGTAGCGATTGTCGAACAAGTATTTTGTGTGTGCATCATTTACGGCTATGATAGGGTATCTGAGGGCGCCTTTTTTTTCCATGGCCCGCAGCCGCATGACCCCTGTGGTTGTTTCCTCTGTGCCTCCTTTGACGTTTTTTAAGGCTTCTTTCCTTTTTATATGCACCATGCTTACGAGGTCGGCGCCGTCGTCCAATGTGATTTGTGGTGTGTGGTCGATGACTTGGTTGACGCACCAGTAGTATTCTTTGGTGGTTTCGCCGCGCCACGCGTACACGTTTATTCCCTTTTCTGCTAATGCTGCGGCTACTTCGTCTTGGGTTGAGAGCGGGTTGGATCCGCACAGCGCAACGTCCGCTCCTCCGGCCACAAGTGTTTCTACGAGCACCCCGGTTTCTTTTGTTACGTGTAGGCATGCGCCTATCATAATGTCTACAAGCGGTTTTTCTCGTTGAAATCGTTGTTTGACTTGGTTTAAAACTGGCATGTGCATGGAGGCCCATTCGATAAGTAGGCTTCCTTGTGGGGCTAGGCTGGCTTTTTTAATTTTGAAGCTTGCCATTGACGTTCACTCTTCCTATTCTTTTTAGTCGCCTGTATTTAAAAGATGAATAGGTTAGATGCAAAGTTTTATTTCTGCTTGGCTTGTGAGTTGGGTTGAGAGGCTAGAAAATGCCTGAGTTGCAGTTAGATAAGTTGAGCGAGTATCTTCGTGGCGTTTATGGGGCGGATGTGGAAATTCGGTATGTAGGTGAGTTGGGTAAACGAAAAGTGGGAACAAGGAAGCCTAGGAAGAAGTTGAAGGGTTTTGGTTACGGCGTTCCATATCGAGTCGAGTTTATGGTGAATGGAAAACTGAAACGTGTGATTCTGGAGACTATGCGGCCTAGCGGTTTCGGTCATAGCCATTTTTCTGATCGAGCTCAGGTTTCGTTGTGGCAGCACTCCGTTTTTAACAGGTTGCCTAAACATGCTCGCTCCGTGGATGTTGGCGCTTTTACTAGGGAGGGTTCGTTGAAGTCTTTGGGTGATTGTACGGAGTTTTTCATTGTTATGGATATGGTGAGGGGTTGGCCTTATTTCAGGGATTTAGACAGGATTAGGGGGCGTGGGCGGTTGTCACGGTTGGATTTGGATCGCTGTCAGGTTTTGTCGGATTATTTGGTTACGATTCATGGAGTGAAGTCTAGCGAGGTTGGATTATATGTGAGACGGGTTCGGGATTTATTGGGACACGGGGAGTGCATTATGGGTTTGACGGATAGCTATCCGGATGGGTTGGAATATGTTGGTAAGGAGGATTTGTGTGAGGTTGAGAAGCGTTGTGTAGAGTGGAGGTGGAAGCTGAAGCATAAGACGCACCGTTTAGCACAAGTTCACGGGGACTATCACCCGTGGAATGTGCTGTTTCGGAAAGGCGTGGGTTTTACGGTTTTGGATCGTAGCAGGGGCGAGTGGGGTGAACCAGCTGATGATGTGACTGCTATGACGATTAACTATCTGTTTTATTCGTTGCAGGTATATGGACGGTTAGCGGGTCCGTTTGAAACGTTGTTTAACAGGTTTTGGAGAAATTATCTGGATAAAACAGGTGATGAGGAAATGTTAGAGGTGGTGCAACCTTTCTATGCTTGGAGAGGGCTGGTGATAGCTTCGCCTGTTTGGTATCCGAATCTATCTTTGGAAGTGCGGACCAAGTTGTTTAATTTTATTAGAAATGTGCTTGAGACTGAACGGTTTGCTTTGGGGGATGTTAACTCTTACATCGAGAGTTAATGGATTTCCATGGTTTTACGGGGGTGCGGCAATAGATTATTTGGCGAGGGCTTTAAGTGAAAGTTCGAGTGAGAAAGAGTTTTAAGAAGGCTTTTTTGTGATTTACTATGGACCATGAAGTAAGAGGCTAAGTAGTTTTGGCTAACGAAGTGTTAGAATCGATAAAGACTATGCTTAGAGAAGTAGGGTACTCAGAGAAGGCTATACGAGAAATACTAAAGTGGTACATATAGCGTCCTAGGTTACTCTTTATCCCCACGGATTAAGAATGCTTGTTGCTCCGTTGCATTCATTAAGTTGAGACTCCAAAATAGATTAGTGATTAAAATCAAGGAGCTCCTCAACCTATGACTCAATTAGCTGGATGGTGCGCTTGGATAACCGGGCTTCCTGGAAGCGGTAAGTCAGTTATTGCCCAAGCATTACTGAGGCGTTTGGAACAACAAGGTATCTCTGCACAACTTGTTTCTATTGACATGCTACGTAAAGTTGTTACTCGCAAGCCCACTTATTCTGAAAAGGAGCGTGACATGGTTTACGCCTCTATCATCTTTGTCTCCAAGCTTCTCACCCAGAACGGCGTCAACGTCATCATCGACGCTACTGCCAACCGCCAACGATACCGAGACCACGCGAGAAAACAAGTCCCTCGCTTTATAGAAGCTTACGTCCGCTGTCCACTGAAAATCTGTATAGAAAGAGAGACCAGACGAGGCAAAACGTTCATGGCGCCGAGAGACATCTACAAGAAAGCCTTTACAGGCAAAAGCACCACAGTGCCAGGCATAGGCGTCCCATACGAACAACCACAAAACCCAGAAGTCACGGTGGACTCAGACAAGCAAAGTCCAGAAGAGTGTGCAGAAAAAATTTACAAAACAATAGCAAGAACATTCCGAACATAACTTTCTATTTGAACCCTATTTGAATTATATTGATAGACTGAGTAGACAGCGTCACACATAGAACACTATAGCTTGGGCTTCACAATCTCTTTCATATTATCCAACAAGCCAGCAGCCTTCAAAGCTTCAACAATCTCATCGTCGCCGTCACCCTTACCAATCTTAACCTTCATCTCCGTAGGCTCAATGTGACCAACGTTAACCCGTCTCCGCTTAACACCAGCCACCTTAACAGGACCAGTAACAACAACAAAATTCTTGTCCACAACATCTACAACAACGCAACGCCTACCAGCCTCACGACCAACAATCTTCACACAAACCCTACCAACCTCAATCGCAGGCACCATCAAGCCCTCCATTATATCTGAAACTTAAAAAGATCATAAACACCCATACTTATAACCTAATCGATACCCAACACAATGCGATCCATAACCAAACAAAGCGTCCTGAAAACCTCGTTTGCACTCAAATCATTCGAATCCAAAATCAGATTAAAAGGAGAAAAATCCCCACCTAAATCAAACCCGTAAAGCTTCTTGTAGATAATCCTAGTCTTCTCATCTTTCTCTTTCAAAGCAGCCAAAGCCCTCTCAAAGCTTATTCCATCTCTCTTTGCAACACGTCCTGTCCTCACCTTAACAGAAGCGTCCAACCAGACTTTGAAACCTTCCTTCAACAACCAAGGCATCGTCCAACTGTCAAAAACAACATTCCCACGCCCCGCCCACTCCAAAAGTTTCTCATCAATTTTCTTATCAAACTTGGACTCCTTCACTCTTCGTTGAAGAAACCTCATTCCCTCGTCACTTTCCCACCAACCCCTCCCAACCGGCTTGTAACCCATTTCAACAGCTAAAGCCTTCAACGCACCTCCACCAGAAAGATACTTAAGCCCATATTTCTCGGCCAACCTTTTAGCTACTGAACTCTTTCCACACCCAGTCATTCCACATACACATAACACCATCTTCGATTTCCGCTCCTTATTATAGCGGCTCATGTTCAGCCAATCCGTCCTTTCTAAACAATACTAAATGTTCCTCACAGCCTGTTTCAACAAGTATCGAATACAACTGTGGCACAACTGACCACCATACATACGTTCAACTCTTCTTTCACTCGCAGAAAGTTTACGAAGCTTCGACGAGGTTAGACGCGGAACCCCTAAAAGCATTTGACCACATCGAGCGCAGTATGAAGCACCAATTTTCTCACGTTTGAAATGAGTTTCCATACGTCCTCCAGGCAACCGGAGATGCCGACGTTTTCTGCTTCTTGTCCGTAGAGAAGGTTTGGGCATTTAGCTCGGTGCTCCCGACGTCCCCATTGGTATGCCCAACGCTCGCGAAATGAAGGTTCCTGAGGCAAAAGAACAGACGAGATACCACATAAAAAGAGGCAATTCGATATAGCCTCCACTTAGTCCAGGAAAATAAGCCATAGTACCTACGCCAAATAACGGTATTAGAAAAAGCTGCCAAAGGAGCATGAATGGAATAAAGTAGACAAGCATGGGTTTAAGCGATTGCTTGAAGACTTTACCTTGCAACTGCATAATTTGAGACTTTTGTTTTTGAACCTTTGCAAGAAGTTTCTTATCTCCAGTGCGTTGTGCCTTTTTAGAATCAGCTGTCCAAGCGCGAATTTCACGTTGCCATGCGTTCATCTGTTCTCTATCAACAAGGATACGGTTGGCAAGAGATGTAATAAGTGTAATAATTGCAGAAAAGCAAAAGATGAATATAGTTGAGCCGGGAGGCGTTAACAGCCAATCAGGTAGCAATCTTATATCACCTAACCCAACAGTTTCACGATATCTTCAGTTTTAACCTTTTCCTCTTGGTTTCAACCGTTTTCACCGACACGCAAATCAATACCATGCAGGCAACAGCTGTGAACCTTGAAAGCAATGATCAGCCTCCTAAGAAGTGACGTAAGGCAGGATACATTTCTGCGACGCGTTCTTGCATCAGAAGCTGATAATATTGGTACAGAATTCCGACAGCCAGCAAAATGCCCATACCCGTTCCAAACACTCCAAAGAAGTTCGCAACCGAAGCGATTAGTCCCACTAGAACCCCGCCGAGTACAGCAACTGTGGGAATGTAACGATTGAGAAGTGATTCAATGGGTTTACTCGACCTTCTAAACCCTGGAATCTGCATTCCCGAGTCAATAAGTTGTTTCGCAACCATTTTTGGACCTAAACCCCCCACTTCAAGCCAAGTGAGTGAAAAAACGACGCAAAATGCGACCATGATGGCCGTGAATCCAAGTGCTCGGATGGGATCACTTGCAACGTCTGACAGGTTTTGAGGAGAAATTACATAATATACAAGTCCACCAACGGGTTGAGATTGTCCTCCTTCTCCTACTGCATACTGGCCCAAGAGACTAACCCAAAAGTTGTTTCTGCCCCATGGTTGACTCCAAAGAAGTTGAGATATGAAATATATATTTGCGAAAAGAGCGGAGGCGAAAATCACGGGTAGGTTAGATACGTATAGTAGTTTGATTGGGTATCGGCCGCGAAATCCTCTATAACGGGCGTATGAGATGGGAAGCTCGATCCTTACTCCTTCTGCATAGATTACTATGAGAAAAACAACTATTGTCGTGATGAAACCCAGCATGGTGGGGTTTTGTCCAGGTCTAAAGAAGACAGTACTTAACGATTGACCGCTTAGGATTGTTTGAAAGAAGGCGATCAGAGCTCCAGATTGTTTTCCAACCTCTCCAAATGCAGGTAAAGGAGACAAACAAGACCATGCAATAGTTTGAGCCACTCCTGCCATAATGAACAGGCTGATTCCGCTCCCAATTCCCCAGCCCTTTTGTAACAATTCATCTAAAAGCATAAGCAAAATCCCGGCGACCATGAGTTGAACAAAGACGACCATGGATCTCGCAGGTAGTAGACTGCCGTACATTCCCCCAATTAGGTATGCGGAGGCTTGAACTCCAATCATGATTATAGAGAAGACCTTGGTAGCGGTAGTGAAAAGGGCTCGGTCATCAGGGTTGGACATGTCGCATTCAATCATGTTGGATCCCACAAGAAGTTGTAGAATGATGCCCGCAGTTACTATGGGACCTATTCCAAGTTCCATTAAGGATCCTCGATTCGAGGCGAAAATTACTCGGAGATATTGGAGGGGGTCTCCTCCTTCCGCCCCAGGAGGTAGGTATAGCGGCACCTCGGACATGACAAGGTATAATGCCAGTGCCATGGCAGTCCAGAACAGCTTTTCATTAAATCCTACCTTGCGCTGAGGTGGGCTGATTTCGGGTACAAACCTTGAAAGAGGCTGGAACATCCTGAGGAATCTACCGGCCATGCGCTTTTCCTTCTTTGTTCATAAAACAGGTTGCAATGCTTGGTAATTAATTTTTAGCTCAATGAATTAATCATGTTTTTTCTAGGATCTGCCCACCGGCATTCTCTATTTTTTTAGCCGCGTTTTCTGAGTGAGATGTGATCTTGACGAGGAGGGGGCTGGTTATGTTTCCCATTCCTAAGAGCTTGTTGTATCCTAGCTTGTTGAGGTCTAGAACGGTTCTTTTCTTCTTTTTTTCTGGTTGTTCCTTGGCCAATCTATCAGCTAGTTCTTCGAGTTGTCCTACGTTGATGATAGAGGTTTTGCGGTGTAGACTTTGCGGAGACGTGAATCCTCTTTTTCCAAAATAGTTAGGCTCATGCTTTATCACCCACGTCCACCCTGCTTTGTGGCGACCTGCCTTTCGTCCGCCTTTTCCTCCAGTTTTTCTATGCTGCCCGATCTGGCCGTAACCGTGGGTTCTGGAGCCGCGCATCTTTCGGGTTTTCCGAAGTTTTTGGGGCATGTAATCAACCTCGTTTTAGGCGCTTAGGTTTGGGGATTCTTTAATTATCCTACGAAGATTTTTTCGCCTTTGAATACTTTTTCTACGAGTTTTTTCAGGCGTACTTCGAGTACTCCGTTTTTGTATGAGGCTTGAGCGGATTTGGGGTCTACTTTTGCGGGGAGTGTTAGTTCTTTGTGGTATTTTCGTTTGGGTGTATCAACTGAAATTGTTAGGTGATCTCTGGTTGTGTGGAGGTGTATATCGTTTTTTTCTACGCCTGGGAGTTCAGTTACGATGACTACGTCTTTGTCCTCCTCTATAACGTCAACGAGGGGTTCCCGTTCTTCTCGAATTTGAGGACCGAAACGGCTTTTTTGAACGTTTCCGAATTCTCGGATCACGGGTTTTCCGTTGGGTCCAATAGACATTGAGAAACCGTATACGTAGGGTCTGTAAGCTTTTGCTTTTTCGGTTGGGGTTTCAAAAGCTTTGCTCATCATTTCGTCCATCATGTCTTCGAGTCTGTCGAACTCGTCGAAGATGTTGAACCATGTGTGTGGACTTTTTTTCCTTCTTCGGCGTTTCCACCAGGGTTCGCTCATCAGCCTTTCTCCTTTGACAAGATTGTGCATGAAATGATGACTATAAATGTATCGATGAATCTGGTTTTTCATGGTTAGAAGTGGTTTGTGAGTGTGTGACGCTTCTAGCCCTAGTCTAAGATATGCGCCAAATAGGAATTAAATAGAAGGATAAAAAAGGATTTTGAGGTACCTGTTGCTGTTCTTCTATTCCAGAGAAATAAGAACAACTGATATATCCGAATAACGTTCAATGAAAAATGGAGGAAAAGACGATAACGCAAGTACCAAAGCCGATTATTCTAAAGCTTGGAGGATCAGTTATTACAATGAAGAATGAGTCCTTTACTCTAAACAAGAGAGCAATCACGAGACTTACAAAAGAGATCAAACGAGCTGATGTTAACTCTCTTGTCATAGTTCATGGTGGTGGTTCTTTCGGTCACCCAGTCGCAAAACAGTACAAGATAGATAAGGGCTACAAAGATTCGTCACAGATCATAGGATTCGCAAAAACACATCAAGCAATGACAACACTAAACAAACATGTCATAGATTCCCTAATAAACCAAAACATCCCAGCGGTAGAAATCCAACCCGCCTCCATCATAATTACAAAGTCAGGCCGAATCCACATCATGGAAGAAAGACCATTAACGAAACTGCTTGAATTAGGATTCACACCAGTTCTTTACGGAGACGCGGTCCCAGACTCGAACATCGGATTCGCCATCCTGTCCGGCGACCAACTTGTCTCCCAACTCGCAATACGACTGAACGCAGACCGCATCGTAATAGGCGTAGACGTAGACGGCCTCTACACTGCAGACCCTAAAACCAACCCGTCCGCCCAACTCATTCAACACATCACCCTACAGCAACTGAAAAAGCTACAAAACAAAATCGAAAAAACAAATGTAACCGATGTCACAGGTGGCATGCTTGGAAAAATACTTGAACTAATACCCGCACTAGAACATGGAGTTAATGTGAGAATCGTGAACGCTTTAAAACCCGACAACGTTTACCGTGCACTTGAAGGAGAAGAAGTTGTCAGCACCTTCATCGAAAAGGGGTGAAAAAACTGCCTAACCCAACCGAGAAAAGAAAGACTAACCACGTCCGCATATGCATAGAAGAAAACGTCCAAGCCCGACGGGCAACGACAGGATTCGAGGACATCTTCCTTATCCATAGGGCCCTACCAGAAATCGAACGAGACAAAATCAACCTCTCAACAAAAGTTTTCAACCACAAACTTTCCGCCCCACTCATTGTAGAAGCCATGACTGGAGGGGCCACAGAAACGGCGAAAATCAACGTAGCCATAGCCGAAGCGGTGGAGGAGCTAGGCTTAGGAATGGGTGTTGGGAGCCAGCGAGCCGCCATTGAGAACCCAAAACTAGAAAACACGTTTGCAGTCACTAGGAAAAAAGCGCCTACAGCCTTTCTCATAGCCAACATCGGAGCACCCCAACTCGTCAGAGGATACGATGTCAAGCAAGCCAAAAAAGCTGTGGAAATGATAGACGCCGACGCATTAGCCATCCACCTAAACCCGTTGCAAGAAGTCATCCAACCCGAAGGAGAAACAAACTACGTCGGTGTCCTCAAAAAAATCAGAGAAATCACGCATGCACTTGACATCCCAATCATAGCTAAGGAAACGGGTACGGGCGTAGCAGCCGAAGAAGCAAAAATGCTTGAAGCCGCAGGCGTAGCAGGAATAGATGTAGCAGGGGTCGGAGGAACAAGCTGGGCAGCAGTCGAATATCACCGAGCGAAAAAAATGCAAGACAAATTCCGTCAAAGGCTCGGCGAAGACTTCTGGGACTGGGGCATACCCACCGCTGCAAGCCTCATCGAGGTCGCCCAGTCCGTAAATCTCCCAGTCATAGCCTCGGGTGGAGTGCGCTCTGGAATAAACGTCGCAAAGAGTTTAGCACTAGGCGCAAGTCTAGCTGGTATGGCCTCACCAATCTTACGCCCCGCCACAAAAGACTCAAACAAGGTCAAAAAAGCGCTTCAATTCGTAATAGAAGAGTTAAAAAACACCATGTTCCTTGTAGGAGCAGAATCCACTCAAAAATTAAAGAAGGCTCCACTTGTGTTAACCGGAAAGACGGCTGAATGGTTGCGAATGCGAGGCTTCCAACTTGAACGGTATGCGAGAAGAAGGGAAAGTGGTTAAATGAAAATAGATGTTGAAAAACTTCTGAAAGAGAAAGCCCCAATAATTGATAAAATGATAGAAAAATACATCCCAAGGACATACGACAAAGAATCCTTGGTTTTTACACTTGGTCCACCAGCATACGAATACAGTTCTGAAGCTATAAGCAAAGCAATAGCAGAACCCATATGGGAATTTTTAGACAGAGGCGGCAAAAGATGGAGACCAATCCTTTTCCTTTTAGTCTGCGAAGCTCTTGGCAAAAACCCAAGCGAGTTCTTAGACTTCGCCATAATCCCAGAAGTCATCCACAACGGAACAATAATGATAGACGACATCGAAGACTCATCGGAATTTCGGAGAGGCAAACCCTGCACGTACAAATTGTTCGGCCTCGACATCGCAGTCAACGCGGGAAACACAATGTACTATCTGCCATTGTTAACCTTAATCAAAAACAAGGACAAACTTTCTAACAAAAAACTGACTAGACTCTACGAAATCTACGTGCAAGAAATGATCAACATAAGCTTTGGACAAGCAACAGACATCGCATGGCACAGAGGATTAGTAAACGCCGACGAAATCACAGAAAACCAGTATCTTCAGATGTGCATATACAAGACTGGAACATTAGCAAGAATGTCAGCGAAGATGGCTGCCGTACTAGCAGATGCTGATAACGATTTGATTAAAAAAATAGGAAAATTCGCAGAGGCACTCGCCGTAGCCTTTCAGATACAGGACGACATCCTCGACCTAGTCAGTGAAAAATTTGCCGAAGGAAAGGGTGGACTCGGCAGAGACATTACGGAGGGAAAACGAACCTTGATGGTAATCCACGCACTAAAAAAAGCAGAGGCTGGAGACAAAGAGAGGCTGATAGAAATTCTCAACATGCACACAACCGACCAAAAAATAAGAAACGAAGCGATCGACATCATCAGAAAATATGGTTCAGCAGAATACGCAAAAGAGTATGCACGAAACATGATGAAAGAAAGCTGGAAAGAAATCGACGAGTTTCTACCACCATCAAACGCAAAGGAAGAGTTAAAGGTATTCGCTAGTTATCTCGTTGAAAGAAAAATCTGATCAGGCACGGAAAATCAAGTGGCAAACTTGACTTCAAATGCGGAACTTAGGGAAATCATTCGGAAGATTGCGCTTTTGAATGCGCTTAACTACGGAGGAAAAGCTCGAGCAGGGCCAGTTCTCGGCAAATTACTCGCAGAATGTCCGCATCTTAAAACGAGGGTAAAGGAGGTTGCCTCCATCATTGCTGAGGTTGCCCAAGAGGTTAACAAGCTTTCTCCAGATAGGCAGAGAGGGATCGTTGAGGAGAAGTGGCCGGAGGCTTTGGTTAAGGAAAAAGCTGTGGTAGAGAAGATGCTCCCGCCGTTGCCAAACGTTGAAAATTACAAGCGGGTTGTCACTCGTTTTGCACCAAATCCAGACTGTCTCTTACATTTGGGGTCGGCTAGAGCCATAATTCTCTGCTACGAATATGCAAAAATGTATAACGGTTTGTTCTACCTCCGTTTCGAAGATACAGACCCAAGACTGAAAAAATCCGCCCTGCAATTCTACGATCTCATAAGAGAGGATATAATGTGGCTCGGATGTAAATGGAATGCCGAATTCATCCAAAGCAACAGACTCCCCATATATTATGAACACGCAGAAAAAATCCTCAGGGACGACAATGCCTACATCTGCACTTGCAAGCGCGAAGAGTTTCGAAAAAAAGTAATGATAAAGCAACCATGTCCATGTAGAAACCTAACACCAGAAGAAAACCTTGCACGCTGGAAACATATGCTAGATGGAACTTATGGCGAAGGGAAAGCCGTTGTAAGAATCAAGACTGACTTGGACCACCCGAATCCTGCAGTTCGAGACTGGCCAGCGTTGAGGATCATTGACACAAAGAAGTATAGCCATCCAAGGGTGGGCAGCAAATACCGTGTCTGGCCTCTCTACAACTTTGCCTGCGGTGTCGACGATCATCTAATGGGCGTAACTCACATCATACGGGGAAAGGAGCATTTAACCAATCAGACACGACAGGAGTACATGTATCGCCATTTTGGGTGGGAGTATCCTGAGACCATTCATTATGGCAGACTTAAGATAACAGGGGCTTCTCTTAGCAAATCCGTGATTGTACAAGGACTTAGGAGTGGTCTGTTCAAGAGTTGGGATGACCCGAGGCTTGCCACGTTTGCCGCTTTGAGGAGGAGAGGGATAACAGCTGAGGCTATAAGGCGTCTAATAATTGATGTTGGTCCTAAGACTGCAGATGTGACGCTGAGCTGGGAGAACCTCTATGCCTACAATCGGAAAATAATTGACCCTGTCGCAAATCGGTACTTCTTTGTGTGTGACCCGAAAAAACTGATAGTAAAAAAAGTTCCACATGCATTCACCGCTAGGATTTCTCTGCACCCAGATAAGGTGGAAAGAGGCTTTCGTTGCTTTGAGATAAAGCCAAAAGAGGGTAGAGTATCCTTCTGGGTTTCCAGCAACGATCTGAGACTTCTGGAGAAGAATGGAAAAATACGTTTTATGGGATTGTTTAATTTTCAGGTTGAAAAAGTTACAAAGCATGGTGTTAAGGCGGTTTTCCATAGCGAGTCTCATGGCGAAGCAAAAAAAATTGGTGCTACCTTGATTCATTGGCTTCCATGTGATACAGGTATTCCATGCGAAGTTGTGATGCCAGATGCTTCTGTAGTCAAAGGCCTTGCTGAAGATCCCTGTAAGAGTTTGCGTCCTGACGCCATTATTCAGTTTGAACGTTTCGGTTTTGTTCGAGTTGACAATGTGAATGAGGAGTTAACCGTATGTTTTGGCCATCGATAGTCGAAGATTTGAAAATTCTCCAGATAACAACGACTCAGTTTTTTGTCACGTTATGTTGCATGTTTCTGCGCTTGCCAATGAAGCCCACTCCAACTCCAGTTCAAGAAACAGAACCCAAAACACAAGCAGATAGAATGCTCCGACTAGACCACCACTATCTGAGGTCTTCACAAAAATTTATTCATAAATAAAGGTAATGTAACAAACACGCACAAAACAATTTTACTCAGACTCAGATGTTTGACTTGACAGTTGAGACTTTTCCTCTAACTTCTTCTTTCTTCGCTCATAGAAGTCCACAGAAAGTATAACGAGAAAAGGTGACAATAGGTACAACGTAGCCAACCATGGATTTCCAAGCCAAACAGCCACTCCAAAAATCTGCTCTACAAACTCTCCTCCAGCCACAAAAGATAAGACACTCTCAAATTCAACGGCTAAAAAAGTCAGTACCAAGACCACAACAAATTGTAAAAGCGCACTCTTTCTTTTCAAGATAAGTGACGGAATGAGAGAAGTCATCACCCAAATCCAAGCAAAAGAGTACATAAATTCAATGCGATCTATACGAGGCATCATAAATTCTTGAATTGATGGAAAAAATGGACCCATAGATTGGGCAACGCTGATAACAGCTACACGGGTAAACATCTGATAAGTAATCAGCAATACCCATATGCTAGATATGTAAAGAGGAGTCGTTAAAGTAGCCTTCACCATGAGATCATCGCCTTCCAATGGAAATAAAACCGACAAGAGAGATGTTGCTTCCGCATTCAGTAGATACGATTGTCAACTCTTTTAAAGACACATTTCGAACCTTAGTTTCTAGGACGCTGTGAACACTTTCGGTTTCATCTTCGGGAGAAATAGTGACCCGCCGATTAGGGCAAGAGAAATCTCTGGTTCCCTCGATTTTTGCCAGGTCTGTTGTGCGTACTTGATTTTGCTTCAATTCTTGTCGCTCCACTTGAAAGTTTTCCAGTGTGTATACCCACAGAAAATTATAAGGAAGAGAGTATCTTAAATATTACGATGCAATTATTATGTTTCAAAATCTTTCTTGAAAGGTTAATTGAAGATTGGACGCCCCATCAAGTCAAATTATGAGCTAGAAAAAGAAAGTTTTAAACGAACATTATGTGATAAACTATCTGCGTTTGAATGTGAAACTGACAACACAGGTTTATTCATTGTTCGGTTGGAGAGAGAGAATGTCTAAAACTTCAAAGGTTGAGCGGGCTAAGGTATACAAAGACCACCGCGTCCAATTGTTTCTCAGCAAGTTCGTAAGTGGGGAGCTTAGTGAATTGACCCCGGTTTATGATCCCAAGTATGGGTACAAGTATCCAGTTGTTGAAGCGATTGTAGGTGAGGTCAGTATCACGGAGGAATTTTTGAGGCGCCTCTTTGAAGTCGGCGTTCTGAAAAGAAAACTCTACGACAAGATTGTTTATTG
This sequence comes from Candidatus Bathyarchaeota archaeon, assembly GCA_030608565.1. Taxonomy (GTDB): domain Archaea; phylum Thermoproteota; class Bathyarchaeia; order Bathyarchaeales; family Bathyarchaeaceae; genus SOJZ01. Next base: position 90,478 of record JAUWDY010000003.1, read on the forward strand.
TCCGCATTGTAATTCGGCCAATGTCTCAGTTCATTACTGCTGCCCTCACTGCAAGTCGTTTGACATTAGGAAAAGTTCGTTAATCGAACATGTTCCATGCGGATACATCGATACTGAAGAGCACTTTCAAATAAAAGGAAAGCTCACGTGTCCAAGGTGCCACAAAGAATTGACCAAGCCTGATGTGAACTATAGAAAAGCAGGTGTGTGGTGCACCTGTAACGAGTGTGACAAGAGCTTTGATATTCCGGTTTCATCTCATTTCTGTCGTGAATGCCATCAAATCTTCAGGTTTGAAGAATCCATTTACAAAGACGCATATTCTTACAGCTTAAATCAGAACGTAATGCAGGAAACGGGACTTGGCTTGTTTCTGATTGCCCCAATACGGGAGTTTTTACAGGGTCGCGGATTCGAAGTGGAAAGCCCCGGCTTCATAAAGGGGAAATCTGGTGCGAGTCACATGTTTGACATCAGGGTTTCCCGTAGAGACGGGTCTCGAAACATAACCGTGATCGACCTCGCAGCAACAACTGATGGTGTGGTTTCTGAGCAGCCCGTCATTGCAATGTTCGCTAAAGTTTTTGATGTCAATCCCTATAGAGCATGTTTGATTGCAGTTCCGAAAATGTGTGAAAGTGGGAAGAAGTTAGCTGCGCTTTATAAGATTAAGTTGATTGAAGCGAAAGATCAGAAGGGCGCGTTAAAGGCTTTAAAGGCATTGATCGGTTAGAATGGTCTTAGTTGAAGCAGGGTTTTAACTTCCCAAGTAAACGGAAGTGTTCTCTCTATTCTCTGCCAGTCTAATCGATTCATTTCATAACTCCATAGAAAAATGTTTGACACATAATGACAATGATACAAGGCTTAGGACAACAATTATTATGTTGCTAGGTCTCAAGGATTGCGTCTAAGCCTGAGGAGGTCTATAATAGTCAGCAAACTTTGTCCCCCTGCTTGTTACAATGTTAATGTGGTACGTACTGTCTGAATCCCAGTTGTAGGTGACATTCAGCCATCCGTGCTCGCTTACTTCCAACTTAAACTCAAGTGGTGTAAACAACTGTGATGTGTGATTCACATAGACGGCGGATACTTTGATTGATATCTTACCCACATTTCGAAGATAAACCGCAATCTCTCCTGTCTTAAACCACACATCCTCTATGATGAACCGTTCACTCATATTTTCGCGAAGATTTTCGGTGATGAAATACGTGGCGGTTGTTGCAATTGACATAGCAGCAACTGCGATAACCATCAGCAATAGATTGCTTAAAACGGAGCTGATCCCCCCTTTATTCAATAATGTCTTTTTCACTTCTTTTCACCACTACAAGATGAGTTTAAAGACCAGGTACCCCGACGTTAGGAGGATGACGCAGTGTTTTAGACCAGCATTAACGGTTCCTTCACCCATCTTTCCAGCTGTGAGACCACTGAAGAAAGCTTGAATCACGCTCATATGAAAGAACATTCTTAAAGTGGCCTCAGGCGTCAAGAGGGCTGACCCTGAAATTGGGAGTTCTCCCATCTGGAAAAATAAGCTTTTAAAGAGCAAGACCACGGTGAAGAGGAAGACGTAGAAAGCAACATAAACTATCGCGACATAGGGCCTCGTTTGAGCTCTGCATTCTTTATCTAACATTAAAGTTGACTGGATAAATTTACCCATTGGATCGAAGACTTTTTCAATTCGCCCCCCTGACCGACTAGCCTCCACAACGAGCGGGACTGTTCGTCGCATCAACACGGTGTTAACACGCTTGCCGAAGGATTCAAACGCTTGTTCAAAAGACATTCCCCAAGACATCTGAGCCACCATCTTCTTCAACTCCTTAGTTAAGGGTCCATAGCTCCGTTTGGAAGCTTCTTCCAATGCTTGTGGCAAGGTCATTCCAGTCTGTTGAGCTTGAACAACGCTTCGGAAAAGGTCAGGCAGGTGTTCATCTATGGATCTCCTCCAACGATAATCAATATAATCTAGCACCGCTGGAGGGAAAATGGTGACTACCACTGCCAGTAATGCGTATTCGTCAAAGAGTGGTCTGTCCCAAAGTGTTACGTATGCGGTTATGATTATGGCACCACCTAAGATACTGGACACAATCCAAGCGATTTTCTTCTCCCACTCTTCAATTCTAGGCATATTCACCGCCTTGGTGAGACAGCATCTAAAATTATCAAAAATACGGCTGATCCCACCGGTATGCCGAGGTATGTCAGAAGATATAGCAACAAACGAGGATTGAGTAATCCTTGTCCTCCTCCACCTAACATCGCCATTACTGCAAGCATCACGACGAAGATGAGGGGTCCTGCAACACACAGAGTAACGTAAAACTCCGCCAAAATTCCAAGGTTATCAGAGAATCGACGCATAGCAATTCGTTTTAATTTCATGTATTGACGCGATCGAGCCACGAGATACTTCGTTAAGCTTCCTCCAGAGCGAATAGTAGCGATGAAGCCTTCAAGCAGCTCTTTAAACTTTACAGAAGGTGTTTGATTAGAGGCAGACTCCAAGGCCGAAAAAATGTCAAAGCCGAAGAGTTCTACATCTCGTATTACGGTTTTAGCTTCATTTGAAACCGCCAGTGGGGCGTCAACTTGGGCCAAGGAACGAAATATATGATCAGGAGGCACTCCTGCACCGGCTAATATTGCCATGTAACCTGTGGTGAAAGGGAGTCCATCCTCTAAGTTTCTTTTCAAACTATCTGCGCGATAAATGGGATAGACGTAGAAACCGATGATCGTTGAGGCTCCCGCGAACAAGCTTGCTCCTATTCCAAAGAGAAGTGAAGAAATTAAGGGAAAATGAAGAAATGAAATTAAGATGAAGGAAAATGTTGTAAGAAAGGAAATGGAAACCAGCAAAGTCATAAGAATAGCTAAGCTAACGTATGCCCTGAAGCTGATTCTCATTCCTGATTTTCGTAAGTTTTTGTCCATGTCTCTAAACAGATGTAAGAATCGAGCGGTTTTTTCCCCAACAATTCGATAAGCAAGCATGCATGCCTTCTTAAGACTCTTTCTGGTGTCGCCTAAACTCAATGCGCTCCCATCCTTGCTTTTCGATAAATGCGGATAGGATTAGCGTAATATTCTCGAATTACGGCAGCAACATCAGTGTATCTCCGAATCTTATTTCCCACAATCCATTCTAACACCGTTTTTCTTCGATGGAGCTCCTCTTGAATTTCCTTGGAATCAAGCCCCAGTTTTTTCATGTTTCTCTCCAAAATGTAGCTTCGCCCAGAATACAAGAAAACATCGTGCTTCGCATCCCATCGATATACATCATTTGTTAGAAGCTCCTTTGTCTTCGGATCCAGAGCCACCATCTCGGTCACGGTGAGAGCTCTTCTAGCGGGCTTCCCTTCGATCTCAGTCCGCAACTGAATCATCACCACGTCAATCATAGAGAGGAGAGATCTAGGGATACTCATTGGCTCAGACTCCAAACGGTGAATAACGGCGTCCACAGATTCGGCGTGAACGGTGCTCATGCCTAAATGCCCAGTGGCCATCGCCTGAAAAAGAGTGTAAGCCTCTTCACCACGGACCTCACCTACAATGATATAGTCAGGTCTCTGCCTCACCGCCGCCTTCAAAAGATCAAACAGTGTAATGGCTCCCGTCGCTTTTTGTTCATATAAAAACCCAGGTCGCACAATGGATGGAATCCAATTTTCATGAGGTAAATTGAGCTCAGCGGTGTCCTCTACGCTCACAATTTTTAATTCAGGTTTTATGAACATCGATAGACAGTTGAGCGTAGTCGTCTTCCCTGACGCCACGCCCCCTGCTACGAGGACAGATGCTCGATTTTCAATGGCATACCAGAAATACGCGGCCAGATCCGATGAAAGAGTGTTGAAGGAGATCAAATCTGAAATGGTGAGTGGATCCGCGCGAAACCGACGAATCGTAAATGTTGAGCCTCTTCTAGTGACTTCAGTTCCATAAGTGAGTTGGATACGACTCCCATCTGGCAAGGAGGCATCAAGCATTGGACTTGCGATAGAAACATTCTTTTTGGCGAGGTAAGCTAGCCGGATTATAAACGAATTCAGTTCGTTAACGTCCTTGTATATGATGTTTGTAGGCAGAGACTCGTATTCTCTGTGCCAAATGTATATGGGAATGTTGACGCCATCACCAGAAATATCTTCAATCAGATGGTCTTTCATGAAAGGGTCGATTTTTCCGTAGCCAATGAAGTCACGTACGATGTAGTACATGAACTTGTCGATAGCTTCCTCAGCAATCTTTAAGTGATAGCCCCTTATGACTTCTCGAACTTTGTTTTTCAGATACTCCTCAGCCCTTTCTCTCGTTTCAAGGTCTTTAAAATTGACATCTATCTCCTCCATCAGAAGAGCTTTAATCTCTTTGAGCTGGGCCCCTTCTTCTTTGAGAAGCGTAGGCTCAATTACTTCATACAATATCTTCTGCGTATTGGGCTGCCTAACAACTGCAGCGTAGACGTAGGGCTCATTTATGGGATAAACTTCTCGAAATATAGAAGGCCTTTTTTCTTTCACTGCCTTTGCTTCATGTACCATTTAGCGTTCACTCTCGCCGATCTCATTCTTTTTAGGGATGCGTTTTGCTATGGGCGAATGTACATTCACGAGAATAGTGTGTCATAAGACTTAATAAACTCTATGAACGTTAAATCACTTAAGTTTCCACTCACACCAACATTTTGTGGACATTCAAGATTCTGGAAAATAGCGTCTGCAAATGTTTTTTATTCCCTTTTTAATGGTAACAATAAGATATTTTTTTAAGGCGTTCCCGCTTTACATATAGATGTTTCCTTGAGGAGGCAGGTTAGATGGAGCAATGGTTTGTGAATCGCCGTAAGTCTAAGGTTTTGGATCTTGCGTATCGGCAGATGACGCTTGCTATCGACACTGTCACTGAACTTGAGAAATCTATCATTGCAGCTTCGAAGAGAAACAAAGAAAAGGCGAAGAAGTGTATAGAACGGCTCTTTCCTATAGAGGAGGAAATTGATAACCTTAGAAGATCAGTGTTTGAGGAGTTGACGAGGGGAAGTCTGCCCTCTAATGATCGTGAAGATATCATGCATTTGGTTAAGAGACTTGATGTGATGGCAGATCATGTGAAGGATTCTTCAAGAAGCGTTTTGGTCCTGACCGAGGTTGAGGTGCCTGAAGAGATTTGGGGTATGTATGTTGACATAGCTGGCAACCTAGTGGATTGTGCCTCTATCTTACGAAAAAGTCTTGAGAAATTGGGGAGCGCTCCGCATGAAGCTAGAGCTCTTTCGCAAAAGGTTGACCAAGTAGAGAAAAAAGTTGACGACAAATATTTAGAAACTAAAAGGTTACTCCTTAAACACGGTGAAGATGTCAATCCTGCTACATTAATGATACTTAAAGATCTATTGGAGTCTATGGAGGAAGTAGCAGACAGCTGCGCTGACACTGCTGACTACGTCAAAATATTAACGGTTGCTCGAGAAACTGCCTAAGCAGAGTTTGTTCATCTCATTAGACGTTTAGGCTGCCCAAAAAGGAGATTTGCGTCTCGTCACGTCGACAAGCTCGTTCAGAACATCGAGTCCTTCTGGGGATAAGCGATCTTGGAATTTTGTTAGCAACTTTTTTGCGTGTTCTTCAGGAACTTTAACGTAAAGTATATCCTTCTCGTAGATGTGTCGCCCCACAATGGGTTTGTCTAATGAGATAGCTACTTGCATTCCAGTTTTCGCTTCTGAGACGGCTTGTCCACGATCTTGAATTTGAATTATTTCGCCGATATTGCTTCCGTCTTCTCTGGCAAGCGTATATTTCGGTTTGATTTGGCCAGCTAAAACCTCGATTCCTACTATAGCGGGCTTGGCTCTCCTAAACACATGACCAGGAAGAAGTTTTATTTTACCAGGCTTGATCAATCTGGCGAATTCTTCTTGAAGACGGGCTTCTCTCTTGCTTCTCACCCATTTAGTGTAATCGTCGATCAAATGATAAATGATGTTGTGCTGGAATATCGGGACTTTCCGATTTTTCGCTTCTTCTTCCGCGTCTGGTAGTATTTTTACGTTAAAGGCTATGATAACTCCGTGAAGTGGTTCATGTTCCTTAACCACGACCGCCTCCATAACATCTCGTTTAGAAACATCGCCAACATTTGCCAATCGTATTGGAACATTGTCTCGCCTCAGACTCTCAGCGATAGCCTCAAGGGAACCTAATGTATCAGTTTTTAGCACAATGCCTTCTATCTCGGTAGCAATTCTGATTCTTTCTATCTCTTCAGAGACGGCTTTAACATATTTTTCAAGTTGGTTTTCTGATGGAACTACATATAACGGTGCACCTGCTAAGGCGTCTTCAAGATCCGGCGCCGCTATTTTTATTCCAGTCGCAGCTGAAACCGTGTTTACTGAGGAGAATTTGTCTCGAGGGTCTCGGATTTCGTCAAGCGGTTTGGGCAGAAGGACTGCGCGAACCTTGGTTACGAGGGGCTTTTCTTTCCCTCCAACAACAATGATGTCTCCTTTTTTGAGTACGCCGTCGTAGATGACAGCATTAATGGTGATCCCAAGTCCAGGCTCCTCATTGACTTCTAGAACTGTGCCTTTTGCTGGGCCTTTCGTCACTTTCAGTCGAGTTCGCAAGAATTGTTGAGTTAAGCCGACTAGAACTGCTAGAAGCTCGGGTATGCCCTCGCCTGTTTTAGCGCTTACTGGAACAACAGCCGCCGTTTGAGTGAAATCGGATATTTTGTCAAAGCGGTCTGCTCGGAAACCGATTCTAGAAAATGTTCCTAGAATTGTGTAGAGGCGATTGTCAAGGTCTTGGCGAACGTAAGGGTCTTGGGTTTGATATGATGTTAGAAATGGCTCGTTTGGTTTGGACTTCCAGCCGGGTATGCGGTCGATTTTGTTTGCTGCGACGAGAAATGGGGTTTTTCTTGCCTTAAGGATGTCGATACATTCATTGGTTTGAGCTTCAAAGCCCCTTAAGACGTCGATAACAAGGATTGCGATATCTGCTACCCCGCCGCCTCTCTTTCTCAGGTTGGCAAAAGCTTCATGTCCCGGTGTGTCAATTACAAGCAATCCAGGAATCCGTATTCTATGTCTCAATTTTTTTAGGAGAGGCCCACATATTTCCTCGAGTGTTTTAAATGGGAAGAAGCTTGCTCCGATATGCTGGGTTATGCCTCCGGCTTCACGGGCTTGAACACTGCTTTTTCTGATTCTGTCCAGTAGCAAGGTCTTGCCTGTGTCGATGTGACCGAGCACGCAAACGATGGGTTGCCTTACAGGCATCTGGTTTACCCTCTTTTTTCATTGGAAACCGTGGCCATCCAGTCTCATCATGAGTAGTGCATCAATGTTATAAATTGTTTCGCCAACAAGTTAATGCCGTGAACCCATGAGGGATTCTAGTAGCACATTTCACTCAAGCAGACGTTTGAGGAAAAGTATTTACTTCAAGTATTGTATGGATGGAGATTTATGCAGTTAGAGTTTGTTGAAAATGCTTTGCTGTTTACGCCATACTCATGATTGGATTTTGGTTGGTTTTTCCTTTGAAAAGACAGGTGTATGCTCGACTATGCCTTTCCTCTCTCTTCTTTTCCGAAATATTTTGTCCATCGGACCTTGCGTGAATCTCGTTTCAGTTTTGTTGAGCTTTTTCTGCATTTGCTTGAGCAAAACCAGAGGGTTGTTCCGTCGTTTTTTACGTACATGATGCCTGTGCCTGGTGGGAATTCGTTTCCGCAGAATGAGCATTGTCGAGGCTTTGGCATCAGTGAAACCTCTGTTATCGTCGTCTCATTTTCCTTGCTTCGCGGTCTGTTTCTCTTAGCATGAGGATGTCGTTGGTGCGTACTGGGCCTTTTACGTTTCTGGTTATGATGCGGCCTCGGTCTCTGCCTTCGAGTACGCGGACTCTGACTTGTGTGATTTGGCCTGTTGTTCCTGTTCGGCCGATTATTTGGATGACTTCGGCTGGTGTTAGTCCTGCTGCTTCCTCGGTCATTCGCTGTGGCCCTTCTTTTTCAATTCTTCAATTTTGCTTGAGATTTCTTTGATTAATTCTGTTGCGTCGCCGACTTCGGTTATGCATACTGAGGCTGCTGATACGTCTATTCCTGCGGAGGTTCCGAGTTTTTCTTTGTTTGGTACGAAGATGTATGGGATTTTGCGTTCGTCACAGAGTATGGGTAGATGAGCGACGACTTCTGGTGGGTCTACGTCTTCGGCTATGACTACTAGTTTTGCTTGTCCTCTTTCTATGGCTTTGGTTGTTTCGTTTGTGCCTTTGCATGTGGTGCCTGTTTGTGCAGCTATTTGTAGGGCTTCATATGCGGCGTCTGCTATTTCTTTTGGTATTTCAAATTTTACGTAAAATGGTCTGGACGTGATCCTTCACCCCTTTTTAAGTTTTTTGTGTGCTGGTTTTATCGGTGATTGGGTTTATGAATGTTTCGACGTTTTTGTGTTTGCTCTTTGTTATGTTATATGATGTTATTCTCTCTCTTTTATAGACCCCCCTATAGCCCCCCCTAATTTTTTGCTACATTGTGTTTGTCTCTCTCTAGACCCCTTACCTAATTTTTTTTTGATAAGCTTGAAGTGAGTTTCTTTTTGTGGACAGCGTTTGAATATTGCTCAAGTCACGATAGGATTAGATGGGAAAAGACACGAAAAGATAGCAAAAGATGGCGGCGGTGTCAGAGAACGCAGGTTTTAAGAAGAGTTTAAATGTAAATTCACATTACCACAGTGTTGCCACGTTAATTGAAGGGAATGCTTTGAAGATATGGCAAATCCTAGGTTCAATTGGGATTCTGGTGTTCTTTTTTTCAGCGGCGCTACCGTTAATTTTCATATACTTTATTGGGGTATTCTCAATGAATCTCCTTGACTTATACAGGTGGTTTGGCTACGGTCTTCCTATATTTGAATCCGCTTCCGAGTGGACGCATGCATAACCGACCCTTTTCGTTCCATAATTCTTATTCGTCACGATTACTCTGCATTTATATAGGCTGGTGAGCTGGCGGACGGCTTTCGAACGCCTATGCGTTTGAGGAAACTCCGCCCACCATGTAGAACTGCAACGCCTGCAAAGACGTGAGGCGAGAGCCTTGGCTCCGGAGCAGAAACGGAACGTCCATTCGGTGAGAGGACTATGAAGCGTGTTAAGTCGTTGAGGATGCTGGGTGGAAGCGGTGAAACGGCCGACCTGCAGGGTGAAAGGGCAAATAGGCGCCTGTGAATTTCTGCGGGAGGCGCGGGTAGCCCGTTTAGCTGAATGCCGTCTTTGAACAGAAGGCGGGTTACGTCCAGCACGCCAGCCCTCTACAACGCAATGCCGACTAATATTTTCAAAGTACTCTGGGAACTAAAGAAGAACGGAAACGCAGACACAACAATCAAGAACATAAGTAAAGCATTATTCGTACTAGCCGACAAATGCAACCTAGATGAACCCGAAGAAGTAAAAGAGTTTATAGCGACACTAGACCGCAAGAACGGATACAAAAGACAGCTATGCTATTCGTACAATAAATACGTTAAGGTACACGGTTTAACGTGGAACAAGCCAATATACCACGTATCGTCAAAAATGCCGAAAATCCCACAAGAAACACAAATCGACTGTATTATAGCAAACGCATCAAAGAAACTAGCAACAGCAATATCAATCTCAAGAGACACAGGACTAAGACCAATCGAACTTATGAACATAAAGCTAAGAGATGTAGACCTAAGCAAAGGAGCTATCTATCCAGAGACAGCAAAACACGGAAGTCCAAGAGTACTAAAACTCAAGAACAGCACATTGAATATGCTGAACAAATATCTAGCAAATACGTACATCGAACTTAACGACAATCTATTCGGTACATGGACAAGCGAAACGTACAGCAAACTATTTCGACAAGCAAGAAACAAGACAGCCGAGAAACTAGTCGACCCGTCAATCAAAGGAATAAGACTTTACGACTTACGCCATTTCTTTGCAACAATGACCTATCACAGAACCAAAGACATTCTATTCGTAAAACAGCAAATGGGTCACAAGAAGATAGAGACAACGCTAATCTACACACAACTACTACAATTTGAGCAAGACGACAACTATACTTGTAAAGTAGCTCAGAACGTAGAGCAAGCCACCGAACTCATAGAAAACGGATTTGAATACGTAACAGAAATAGACGGAATCAAACTATTCCGCAAACGCAAATAACCAACCCCCCTTTTTTTATAATAATTAAATTTTAACTTCTCTTCCAAAATTCCCTGTTTCTGATTCTCTTCTTGGGGGAGGGAATCACTCGCGCAAGACATAATTAACTAACTAGATTTTTGATAAATCCAGTCTATAGTTAGATGTCTGCAATTCCCTTATTATATCCATAAATTTTTCATCGATTTTTTCTTCAAAAGGGATGTATACTATTCCATCAATATCTGTTGGTTTTTCTATGCCATTTTTGAGCAAGCAACTGACTCTATTTCTGCCTAGTTGAGCGAAGAAGAAACCAAGTTCAAATACAACATTTTGACGTGAACGAAGGCAGAGACCATACTTAGAATCGCCTGCCTTCATTTTCTCATAGGATTTCATGTCCATACCAACATCATCAGCCGTCATAATCACAAAAGCATATCCTACATCCTTACATTCTTCTTCGAATTTTTCAATTAATGTTCGACCTCGATTTGGTTGTTCATGAAGAATTATGGGATTAAGACCTATCTTTGTTAGAAATCGAGCAAGTTGTTCTTTGGACAATTCATCATGCCCATGAACAATAAATATCTTATTTGAGAATTCAGACTTTTTCCTGCTTGAATCAAGATTTAGCTCTTTTTTCTTCACTTTGTGTTTTATTAGAAAACTCCGACCTTCGCAAACAGGACAAGGATATTTTGTGAAGTTATAGTTGGGGTCTCTACCTGATCCATTGCAAAATTTACAATCTATTAGTTGATCCTGCGAAACGTCAACAGTGATCCTGCCTTCTCCATTACAAACAGGACAAGGATATTTTGTGAAGTTATAGTTGGGGTCTCTACCTGATCCATTGCAAAATTTACAATCTATCAGTGTCATTTTCAATCTCTATATATTATAGCGTCGAGATTTATAGCTTGCACAGATGCGTGCGTCCCCAAAACCCAAAGACCATAAGGCTATATGATTTAAGGCATTATTTCTGTACGAAGAAACTATATGACATAAACAACCCTTACACCGTAATGGTGCTAATGGGTCATAAGAAACTACAAACGACACAGAGATACATGCACCTACTAAACTATGCCGAAGAAGAATACACCGTATCTGGAGCAACCCCAGCAGACCAAGCAACCGAACTAATAGAAAACGGATTCGAATACATCACAGAACTAGACGGATTCAAACTATTCCGAAAACGCAAAAAATACAAACTCCCCCTCTTTTTCTATTAAATAGCTTCAAGCCATCATTCGCACTCGCTATGCTCGTGCTCATGCATGCATAATGGCAAACTGAAAAGAAACTAATACTACAATGCGAAACTAGATATCTGAGACAAAGTTGAAAAAATTCAAGGCTTTATGCCCTCTAATCAACTTCCAAATTCCATGGGGGATGCTAATCAGCCCCATAGAGAGAACCCGCGAAGAAAGAACACAGATTTTCAAAGAGCGAAGAGAAAAAGCAGTTAGAGGGATTGAGATCATTGATGGTGTGAAGGTGAAGTACATTTCGAAAGAAGACCTTGAAGATCTGAAACGTGAACCCTATTTCTCCTTAATGTTTCCACCTGTAATGCGCGGTTTGATCTCTCCAAGAACATTTGTGTTGGAAAGAACCATCACCGCAAAAGAGAGGCATACGTTTGAAGCTGATGGTGTCATGCAAAATATCATTCTAGCGTTGAGACTGTTGAAGGGAGGTCACGTTTTTGGGAATGTTGTGTTCTACATTCGACTATCTGAAAAACGAGGATTGGTTTCGTTGTCTCACCACCAGTACCTTCACCCTCAAGTATCGAGTGGTTGGGGGACGTATTCTTTGGACTTTGAAGAAATTCCCGACCTGAAGAAATTGGTGAAGAAGATTCAAGAAATAGATTTTTCCAAGCGGAAAGGTCTACGGTTAGCCTGCAAAAGATTTCAGCGGACATATGAAGAAGTCGACGTGGAAGACCAGTTGATTGATTTGATGATCGCTTTTGAAGCTCTATTCCTAGAAGGAGAAAAGCGTGCGTCACAGCGTGGAGGGACAATTGCGGTTGCTTGCTCTGTTCTGTTGGGAAAGAATGAGGGCGAAAGAGAAGAAATCAGAAACTCTTTGGCAAAAGCCTACTTGATAAGGAACTCTATTGTTCACGGGGCAGAATACAAAAAAGAACCTGACATCCACGAGTTTGTAGCGCAAATAGAGGAATATCTAAGAAGGTCAATAAAGAAACTTCTCGACTAGACACACGTGGACAAGTTTGGGGACTACTCACAAAAAAGGGGGGTTGTGCGGGGATATTCTGGAGACTTCACCAGAGGCATGCATGCATTTTGACACATAACTATCAAGTGAAGTGTGAGACTTGGCGAAGAAACGTCAAACATCTTGTCAATGCTATCTGCAAAGCTGGTCGCTTTGCTACTCAACCCCTCCACCCACCCCAACAGCTACCACAAAAATTAATCCAAAACTCCAGCGCAACAAACTTAAGGGGAAACATTCTGTTTCCCCCTACTTGCATCTCTCCAAGATACCCCCTTCTGAGACCAGCATGCATGCAATCGTATTACGTTTTTTTCGTCTTGTGCTTACAATTCTCTAGGTAGAATAGAATCTTACGCACAACATCTGAAAACGAGAACGCAAGCAGCCCTGCAAGAAACAGGAACAAGGGGAGTAATATGAACCACATTATCCACCAGCCCCACATTGTCCACGTGACTACGCGCGGAATCACTAGAACGAGTAGGAAAAACAATATGGCAGTTAGAATCCAGAGTTTTACTGACATGACTTTTCTAGAAACCGCAAGTCGCCCTGCAAGATACAGGACGAAGAGATGAATGTAGAACCAAATTCCCCACGGTAGCACCCACAGCGACACTACCACAATCAAGAAAAGCAATATGGCAGTTAGGAGGCGCGCGTGTGCGCTGGCTTTCAGATTTCTCCAACTGTCATTCACCAATATGGTACCGGATACAATCCAAAGCACAGACAAAAGAAGAAATGGAGAAGCAATGTTGAGCATGTAAATCAAACTGGCACCACTCATGTATGCTGCCCTAAAAAGTCCCCCCAGAAAGGCGAGGGCGCCATGAGCTAGAAGAACTACACCAAGAATTATGCATGCGCCTGAGGTTATCCGATTTGGATGTTTGATTGAGCGTTTCTTGAGCTCTCTTCTCCATGCAACGCAGAATGCTAAACCTGCAATTGTCAATACGCTGGCGGGAATACACTCTATCATAGAAGATCTATCAACATATCTGAACCTCGGAAAGGGCCACCTGCTGGGAGGTGTAATTACAACCACCGTGATACCAAGGTAATAGGCGAAAACACTGAATGCCAATAATATGAGGCCGATTACAGCTCTCCTACGCGCGCGCGTCCAGCGAGGGCGCAGTTGTTCCCAGAGAACTACGCCTATCCATGCAGGTACGCACCACAGGGTGCCAAAGTAAGCGACCGTGCGAGTGCCGAGAGTGAGAGGACTCAGTAGAGGCAAGATCGTGCCTAGAGGGACTGAATGGTAGGTGTTAGAGAAGCCCACACATCCACACAGCGCAACAATCACTGTAAAGACTGCGAAGACGGTTACATGCAAGTTCTGGGCTATGACCTCCGTCAACTTCAGCCCCCTCTTACGGATATACCTCAAAGAAAACATGAAGGCAATGAACCAAACAATCGCGGTAGTCAACCACAGGGAAAAATTCAATGTGAAATACGGGTATGCTAGATAAGTTGGCATCCCATCCATTAAAGAGTCAACTCTTATCAATAACCCGAGCGCGCGCATGAAAAGCAGTGAAGCTAGCGAAGCCCCGAATGCTATTATCGTATAGATTTGCGGAATGACTGCATACTTCACTACGAAAATCCTCTAGAAAATAGGAGAACTAAGAAGGATATTAAGGATGTCACGGTGCTGGGGAAACCCCCCGAAGCGCAGTTTCCCCTTGTAACCCCTTCCCCCACCCACAATGACAGGCATGCATGCAAGCATACGCAGGAAACGCCATAGTACAAATAGACTTACTAGTCGAAACCCTCTAAGAAATACACCACCTATGACCTTTAGAAAGAGATGATAAAATGAAAGACAACTACATACCACATAAATCTATAATGCCCTATAGGCGGGTTACGTCCAGCACACCAGCCCAATTCAACTGTAACCCATGCCGTTTTGAATGTACTAATAAAACTAAAGAACAACGCCAAAAGCGACTACACAATAAAATTCGTAGATAAGTCACTAACACACCTAAGCAAACACGCAGACTTAAACAGCCCCGAACAAGTCAAGCAGTTCATAGCAAACAAACCAACTTCAAACAGCCATAAAAAGAACCTATGTTTCGCATACAACCAATACTGCAAATACTACAAAATCGAATGGCAACAACCATTCTACAGACAAGAACCCAAAACAATACGAATTCCAACAACTACACAAATCGATATGCTAATAGCCAACTCAAGAAAAATAATGTCAGTAAAACTAACACTCAGCAAAGAAACAGGACTAAGACCAATCGAATTGTGCAGACTAAAAGTTAAGGACATTGACCTTACACAAAGAATAGTTTATCCAACAACCGCCAAACATGGAGCACCAAGAGCACTAAAAATAAGCACTAACTTACAAGAAATGCTAATAGCCCACGTTGACGAACACAAACTAAACCCAACAGACAAACTATTCAAAGGAGACGCTGAAAATTACGGAAAATATTACCGAAAACACAGAAACAAACTAGCCGAAAGACTACACAAACCAGAACTAAAAACAATCCGACTCTACGACTTCAGACACTACTTCGCAACAAGACTATACTCAAAAACAAGAGATATACTCCTAGTAAAACAACAATTAGGACACAGAAAAATCGAAACAACCCTCATCTACACACAACTACTAAACCTAAATGACGATGAATGGACATGCAAAGCAACCAACGACAAAAAAGAAATCATGCAACTCATAGAAAACGGATTCGAATACCACGACGAAATAGACGGATACAAACTATACCGCAAACGCAAATAAAACCAACAACAACCCTCTCTTTTTTTCTGCATCATGCATGCATTAAATTTTGACCCAACACATATCCTATTAGTGTGTGTGGGTTTAGGGATTAAACATTTAACCCCCCACACACACAAAATATATTGGTTAATTAATTTATAGAACAAAATTGAAA
>JAUWDY010000025.1 GCA_030608565.1 Candidatus Bathyarchaeota archaeon
CAACCCCTTCTTCAATACTCATTAAATTCTGCGTCCAAGCGTATACGATTAGAGCTTCTGCGGCGTCTGCTTGGCTATGGCGGTCGGTTCTTCGAGGCAAGAACTCCCTCAGCTCCGCTTTTTTGAGTGCTTCAGCAAGTATGTGACTTTTTACTTTAACACCTACAGGGTGTTCCTTTTTCTTTGACAAAGCTAGAGAATAAATGAAGTTCACGTAGGCGTCTCCTAGGGCAGCGAGTTTGTGATCCGTTAAGATTTCACGCAAACTTTTATGTTGTGATATGAAAGCGAACATTGCTTGTCACTTTTAAACAGTTGTTCGGTTATAATATGTTTGGTGCAACGTATGCATGAAAATATTGTGAAGATTCGACGCGTAAAGCCTGAGATCAGGGTGCTAGGCGTTGATGATGGAGTTTTTGTTCCGCACTCAAAGGGCGTAGCAACTGTTGTAGGTGTTGTTTATCGGGGAGGGTACTGGCTTGACGGAGTTATGCGAACAGAGGTGGAGATTGATGGAATGGATGCAACAGAAAAGATAGCGTCCATGATAACCGCGTCCCCTCATTATGGTCAACTTCGAGTAGTGATGTTAAACGGGGTTACCTTCGCCGGCTTCAACATGGTGGATATAAAGAAGCTTTTCGAAAGAGTACGTTTGCCTGTCATAACGGTTACACGAGAGAAGCCAGATCTCGATGATATAAGGAGAGCGCTTCGGAATCTACCTGAATATGAAAATCGGTTGGAAGCAATGGAGAATGCTGGAAAGATAATAGAGGTGCACACGCGAGACGCTGAACAAGCCGTATATGTGCAGATTGTGGGGATTTCGAAGAAGGATGCAGAGAAGATTCTAAAGAGTACATCTACGCGAAGCAATATTCCCGAAGCGTTGCGAGTAGCACATATTATAGCCTCTGGGTTAACTCGATTGAAAGAAAAAGTTTAAAAGACGCGAAAGTAAGGAAAGTGAACGGAATGGTGATATGCCATGGAGTTCTGTCCCAAGTGTGGGATGAGGCTGACTCCAGCCCAGAAGAAAAAGGGAAATAAGGTCACTGTTGCGCTTTCATGTCCGAAGTGTGGCTATAAAAAACGAGCAGTGCGCATTGTGGCTACTCCAAAGGTTATAGAGCATGGGCCTCAAGAGCGTGTGGTTGTGATTGGGAAGGAGGCGCAGAAGTTGCGGACTTTGCCTACTATTAGGGTTGGGTGTCCTAAGTGTGGGAATATGTTGGCTTATGTGTGGCAGGTGCAGACTAGGGGGAGTGATGAGTCTTCTACACAGTTTTTCCGTTGTACCAAATGTAACCATACTTTCCGAGAATACAGTTGAAAACGAATTTCCCCAATTTTTTGTTTTTGTTTGTAGTAGTGTTGAAATAAATTTTTGTGTGACCTCTAGTAGCGGGGGGTCTGGGAGAAGGGTTGTGGAGGTTATATGATGAAATGAGCAATTTCGATAAGATAATCGTATATCCAAGCCTCTGGTAATAAACGCATAATGAAGCAATGAAGGAAAAGAAAGTGAAGGGAACAGTTCTGAATCAGACCAAAATCATTTTTTTCATACAAGTCTTAAACTCTTTCATAAGCGGAATCCTAACCATCGTATTGCCCTTGTTAATGAAAGAGAGAAATCTCGACATAGTTACTATTGGATTAATTTTTGCATCCTTGCCTATGATTTTTCAGCTGACGAGAATGTCTTTTGCTGTTGTTTCTGACTTCTTAGGCAGAAAGTTGTTTTTCATCTTGAATGGACTACTCACTGTGCTTTCCAGTTCGATTTACTATTTGTCTTACACTCCTTTTGCGTTTCTATTGGGCAAGGTTACGGAAGGAACCAAGAGTGCTTCTCTATGGGCTGTGAACCGAGCTTTCCTTCTGGAGAAGAGTGGAAAGAAAAGGAAAACCTTGGTTCACCTGAGAACTACCGCCTTCGTTTCCATGGCGGTTGGTAGCTTGTTGGCGGGGTTTCTCATTGTGTGGATTTTTTATACAAACACGGTGATGCTTTGCATTCTCATCGGGGCTGTTATAGTTCCAGCGTCTTTGCTGTTAGTTGATAGAAAAAAGGAGAAGTTTAACATAAGACAAGCCTTGGGTCATTTGGACTTGCGAAACAAGGAAAAAACGTTCACAATATTTGTGTTGTTGTATTTTGTTATGGGATTGTCTTTTGGATTCAAAAGTGGGTATGTTTTTCCTCTCTTTTTGAGCGAAAATAAATTTGGCACTGAAACGATTGGAATCTTTCTTGGGGCCCAGATATTATTGGCTGGTTTATCTTTGTATTTATTCACTAAGAAAATGAAAATAGAAAAGCTCATACTTCTGGGTGGTTTTCTTTACTCGGTCATGCTGCCCTTGCTCGGATTCTCAAGCGGTCTATTGGCTGCCTTTCTTCTAGTCATGTTCGGTGTTGTTGAAGGTCTACTAGGCGGTGGCCAAGAGGGAATACTGTTGAAAATTGTAAGAAAGGAATCGTATAGTACAGATATCGGATTGCTAATGATGGGGTTGCATGGAGGAACAACGATAAGCCTCGCTACGTCTGGATTCTTAATAGCCTCATGGGGATTTGCTGCTCCCTTCTTATTGTCGGCTCTGATCTTCGTCATTTTCTACGTGTTCGCGTATTTCCACCTAAGAGAATAACACTATTGTAAATCAAATCGTTTCATTGAACTTGCGATGTATACAACGCTCTTCTCCACACTTTCACAGCAAAACTAAGTTTACATGTGAAAGCAAATTATTCCTTTTATCTACTTGCTACCATCTGTTTTGTGTTAGCTTTGGTGACTTTTCTGGGTTTGACATTCCTGCAACATCCACTTTCTTCGTGCAATAATACCGAGATGTTATGTTGTATTACTGATTTTGAGTCTAATCCTAGCTGGATTAGGCTACTTGAGTAGAAGTTAAATGAGCAAGGTAGAAACAAGTAAAGATTAAAATGGCTGAAAGATTAAGAGTAAGCGTTAAAGGAGGATTATCATTGTTCAAGGTTAAAATGGCCGACGCAAAATTCTTGAAAGACATGATCGCCACAATTTCAACACTCATCGACGAGGCAACATTTGACATAACCCCAGACGCAATCAAACTCCGCGCAATGGACCCCTCACGCGTAGCCATGATAGACTTCGAATGGCCAAAAACAGTCTTCGACGAATACACAGCCAGCGAGACTATGAAATTGTGCATAAACGTCAGCGAGCTGCTAAAACTGCTCAGACGGGCGGGAAAAGACGAATCCGTCGAGCTTTCATTGGATGAAAAGACGGGGCGACTGCAAATAACTATCAGAGGAAAATACATGCGCGCGTTCAACATGCCCACGTTGGAAGCGGTAGAAGAAGAGGTTCCCACCCCCAAAGTCGCCTTCAACGTAAAAGCTAAGGCCACCACTGAAGGGCTGCGTGAAGCAATCGAAGACGCCGTTCTAGTAAGCGACCACGTTCGAATCGAGGCGGACAACGAAAAACTGGTAATGAATGCAACAGGAGACCTCATGGGCGCCACAATAGAGATGAAGAAAGGAAGTGACGCACTCCTCGACCTAGAAACAAAGGAGAACTCGAAAGCTACCTTCAGTCTAAGCTACCTTTCCGAAATCGTTAAAGCCGCAGCGGCAACGTCAGATATCGTCACGCTAGAATTCTCCTCAGACATGCCCATCAAACTGGACTTTAAACAGCAAAAAGAAGGAAAACTATCATTCTTTTTGGCTCCCCGCATAGAAGTAGAGTAACAACTACGGCAGGGAAAGGAAACTGCCACTAACAAAAAGTGACTGGGCCAAATACCCTTTTATTCCAGAAGCAGCTAAATACGTGAAAACACTGGACATCAAGATCAGCGACCTAACAAACCCAGAATACAAATCCATACTAGACCGCGCTGAAAAACGGATAGAAGAAGCCATTCTCTTGGGCGCAGTAACCGAACAATCACCCAACAACGACATCGAAATCCCCTCCTTTCCAATAGCCGTAATGATGGCAGCCGCAACGGCCGATTCATTTATCAAAAGAAGATACGCACTAGCAGAAGCAAAACGAATTTCTAACCTACTTGGAAACGAAAACAAAAGCAACATCACATATATCGCAAACAACTTCAACTGGAAGATAAAACCCGTTAAAGACCCTGCTGTTTCATTAGCCTACGATTTTACACTCCATTACACAGACTTTTTAAAAAACGCAACAGTTTTTCACGACAAAAAATGGAAACTCATCAACAGGCGCATGCTAAAAGGAGAAGTTTACCTAACAAAAAGCGAAGCAGCACGCCTTTTAGAAGAAGAAGTACGAAAGCACATAGAAGGAAAACTCGACATAAAAGTAGAATCGCTACCTGAAGCGGTGATGAACCGCATAAACCGACTAAAACAACTGTTCATAGAAAAACGAGGAGAAATCCAACTAGAGGAACTTCCCAAAGAAGTAATTGTCAACGCATATCCACCATGCATAAAAGAACTATACGACACAATAGCATCCGGCCGCAACGTCTCCCACATCGGTCGCTTCGCCTTAACATCATTCCTAATAAACATAGGCATGACCACAAAAAACGTTGTCAACCTCTTCAGCTCAGTCTCCGACTTCAACGAAAGACTAACCCGATATCAAGTTGAACACATAGCTGGCGAAAGAGGATCCCGAACAAAATACATTCCCCCTCGCTGCGACACGCTACGCACCCACGGAGTCTGTCACAGTATGGATGATACATGCAGAAGAGTACGGCATCCTCTAGCCTATTATCGAAGGAAATTAAGGGCTATACGAAGAAAGACTCCCGTGGAAAAGATAGAAAAACTGCGTGCCTAAACGCTTTTACAAGGGCAACCGCTACTAAAAGGCTGGGCATAAACGTGCCACAAATGTAACCGTGATTAAACCCATTTCGCGAGTTTAGTTTGGGTTTAGAACAGAAGGACTCGTCGAAACGTAATTATCCATCGTTGTACCAGAGATGGGTTGATAACAAACTGTAATGTAGTTCTGGGAGGAATACGCATACCTTTCTCTTTACCACATTTTGTTCGAGAGAAATTCGCTGAATATTATCATAAGCATTCATCTGATATTCAACCGCCCTCTACTATCGAAAAGCGTGAGTTCGGTTTTATCTTGCTTAAGGAAAGAGTCATGGTCAGGCATAAAGGCTTTAAAAACGTGAAAGACCTCGGGTCTTTTCTGAAAATGATAGTTCCCTCGGATGTTTACTATTCAAGTGCCTATTATGAAAGGCCGGAAGAGAAAATGGAAGAAAAAGGCTGGATGGGAGCAGATTTAATTTTTGACATCGACGCGGATCACATTCCAACTCCTTGCGAAAAAGACCACGACAAATGGGTCTGCAAGAAATGTGGTGCTGTTGGCCGAGGTGTGACGCCTAGAAAGTGTCCTGGCTGTGGAGAACAGAAGTTTGATGAAAAAACTTGGCCATGTGAAGTTTGTTTGGGGTCTGCGAAGACGGAAACGATGAAACTTGTAGACTTTTTGATGAGGGACTTCGGTTTTTCCTCAGAAGAAATGGAGGTGAGTTTTTCGGGGCATCGTGGTTATCATGTTTGTGTGGAAAGCGGGGAGGTTCAAGCACTCGATCAAATGGCTCGCAAAGAAATAGTAGATTATGTCATAGGGATAGGGTTAGAACCTCGGTTCCACGGTTTAGGTGAAAGAAGCGAAAAGAAATCGCGCATACTGACTGGTCCAGATTTAAACGATTCTGGATGGAGCGGAAGAATCGCCAAGGGAACCTACGAGTTCCTTCTATCAGCTACTCCAGAAGAACTACAACAAATAGGATTGAGAAAAAAGACCGCCGATACCCTGATTAAACATAGAGAGACGCTGTTGGAAAGCTGGAAAGGAAAAGGACCTTGGGGAATCATAAAAGACGTAGGCGTTGAAAGCTGGAAAAAGATAGCTCAACATGGAGTAGAGAAACAATCAGCAAAAATCGACACCGTGGTTACAACCGATATTCATCGACTACTAAGGCTCAGTAACACGTTACATGGAAAAACAGGTTTGAGAAAAGTCATGGTCCCAATCACCGGCATCGAACACTTCGACCCCTTTAAAAGCGCCGTTGCGTTCAAAGAAGGTACAGTATCAGTCACGGCAGCAGATGCTCCGCAATTTAGATTAGGAGACGAAACTTATGGCCCCTATCAAGAAGAAACGATTGAACTACCAACAGCTGCCGCGTTGTTGCTCTTGTGTAAAGGAAGGGCGAAAATGGTGGAATAACCATGTACGACAAGCTCTATGAAGCATGGAAAAAAGAAAGAGAAAACATTGAAATTCAGGTGCTTCCTCGAGATTTTTACGCGAAGCTAGCTGACTACATGAAAAAAATAAAAGAAGAAAGCCGAATGATGGATGAAAAAACAACAAAAGCCAGACTCATGCAACGCGAGTTTACGAATGTCCAAAAAATGGTTGATGAATTAATTCAACTTCGCTACCAAAAGACTTTCCGAAAAACCATAAATGGAAAAATCGTGCCCAGAGAAAGTTTAACCAATGAAGAGGAAAAATTCATAGAAGAAATTTCGCCCCTAGCCGAGTCTTATCAAGCGGTGGTGAAAGAAATTCTCAGAGGGCGCCTGTCACATGTGAAAAAAAAGGAGAAGCCAAAAAAGAAGTTGGTGCGCTTTCTTCAAGAAATTCCAGCTATAATTGGGGCTGATATGAAGACGTATGGGCCGTTCAAACCAGAGAACATAGCAACTCTACCTTCTGAAAACGCTCGAATCCTGATTAAGCAAGGTGTAGCTGTAGAAGTAGAAGCATAAGACTGAACTCATGGGCTATCGCGGGAGATAAGACGGCAATTCACACGTTGCGCTTTTAGCCAAATTGGCGTCTACGCGGTGTAGGTATAGAAGGGGTGGAGACCGGTATATCTAGATTTATGGAGTTTACGCGTTTTTCTATAATTTTGTTCTACGGGCTTTCTAGCCTTAGCATGGGTAAGAACCACAGCCATACAAAAGTGAAAACCCAAAAATGGGGGAGTGTTTAAATCTGCGTCCAGAAGCATTTAAATAGTAATTAGTTGGGCTGTTCTATACCGATTTGGTTGGCGGATCATATGAAAATGCCTAAGGAAGTCACCACCTACTGTCCGAGATGTAAAACTCATCAGCTTCACTCGGTCTCTCTCTATAAAGCTGGGAAGAGGCGGGCTTTGGCCAAGGGTGAACGACGACATGAACGTGAAAAAAAAGGGTACGGCGGACAGAAATATGCGCTTCAAAGAAAATTTGCCAAAACAACGAAAAAACAAACATTAAAACTTACGTGTAAAACTTGTAGTTACACACGACATAAGAAAGGAATACGTCTCTCAAAATTAATCTTTGAATAGGAGGGATGAAGATATGAGTGATTGGGAAGAACTAATACCAAAACCCAGAAGTAGGTTCCTTCGAGTAAAATGTCCCGACTGTGGAAACGAGCAGACCGTCTTCAGCCATTCTACGAGCGTCGTTCACTGCAATGTTTGTGGAGCTATACTTGCCAAGCCCTCTAGTGGAAAGGTTGTGATTGAGGGAGAAGTTGTCGCGGTGTTTGAGTAAATGAGGAGAGAAAATGGCGTTTAGAAAAATGGAATGGCCGGAGGTAGGAGACCTCGTAATCGCTACGGTTGAAAGAGTAACAAGCTATGGCGCCTATGTTGTATTAGATGAGTATGACAAAAGAGGCTTACTCCACATATCTGAGCTTTCCACAACATGGGTTAGAAACATCCGTGATTTCGCGCGGGAAAGACAAAAAGTTGTATTGAAGGTTCTACGGGTCAACGTAGAAAAGGGGCAAGTAGACCTCTCGCTTAGAAGAGTTACGAGACGTGAGAAAAAAGAAAAAATTCTCTTTTGGAAAAAAGAAAGGAAAGCTGACACTTTGCTGGAGAGCGCCTCTGAAAAACTAAACATGTCTGCAGAAGAGATTTATGAAAAAGCTGGGGTTCTGCTGGAAAAAGAGTTTGGAGGAATATATGAAGGACTAGAAAAAACTGCAAAAGACGGAGCAGACATTCTATTGAAGATAGGCGTGTCTAAAGACATAGCGACAACTCTTGAGGAAATTGCAAAAGAAAGAATTAGAATACCCATGGTGGAAATAAAAGGAATACTAGAGCTTGAATGCGCAAAGCCCAACGGAGTAACCGTAATCCGAGACGCATTATCAAGCGCTCAAAAGGTTGGAGGTTCTGAAGAAGCGGAGGTTCATATTCACGTAATTTCTCCACCGAAATATCGCATTGATGTTTTAGCTGAAGATTACAAAGAGGCTGAAAAAATCCTCGAAAAAGCCACAAAAATAGCTCTGAAAGAAATAGCAAAAACCGGCGGGCAAGGCACCTTTAAAAGGGAAAAATAATGGTCTGGCTACTTAGAAAATGTGAAAAATGCAAAAAATATACGTTAAAGCAAGAGAAATGTCCATACTGCGGAGGAAACGTGCGAATACCTCATCCGGCAAAATTTTCGCCTGACGATAGATATGCAAAATATAGGCAGGCAATGCGAGGTTTGAAGCTGAAATGAAAACAACGCATGTAAAGGAAAAAACAAAGATCAAACTAAAAAATCCCATTCTAATAGAAGGCCTCCCTGGGTTAGGAATGGTTGGAAGAATAACCACACGGTATCTCGCTAAGCAATTAAACGCCAAAAAACTCGGAGAGCTATATTCCCCCCACTTTCCCTACTACGTTCTTGTAAACAAGAAAGGAAGCGTAAGACTACTTCATGGAACATTCTACTTCTGGAAAAATGAAGCAGGAGAAAATGACTTCATTTTCTTAACCGGAGACAGCCAAGCACAAACAATCGAGGGACAATATGACGTAGCTGGCTGCATACTGGACTTTGCTGAAAAACACGATGTAAAAACAATAGTCACAATTGGAGGATATCGGAAAGAGCCAGAAGAAACGCCAAAGGTAATAGCAGTGTCAACCAATTCTGAACTTTTGAAAAAAGCATTAGAAACAGAGGCATTAGCCAGTCCTGCGGGAAATCCAATTGTAGGAACAGCTGGGCTACTCTTAGGTCTGGCAAGATTTAGGAACATAAATGCACTTTGCCTCTTAGGAGAAACCCGTGGCTATCTACCAGATCCAAAAGCAGCCAAAAGCATTCTCAGCATTTTACAAAAAATGTTAAAGATAAAAGTTGATTTAACCAGGCTGGATGAAGAAATAGAGAAATCTAAGAAAATCGTGGAAAGAATGCGAGAAATCGAGAAGCGAAGAGAAACTTATTCATCGAAAATGCGTAGAATGGAAGAAGAACGGATTACCTATATTTCATAAGAGCAAAGCTCAGTCATACTTTTCTTCTAAAACCATACTGTGTGGTGTCATAGAAAGGAAACCTAACGATTTCTGCTTTTACATGCTTATTCCGTATCTTCACCATAACTCTTTCGCCATCGATTGCATGTTCTTTGAAAACATATGCCATAGCTATGCCGCATTTAAGCACCGGGGAGAATGTTCCACTTGTCACTACTCCCACTTTTTCTTCATTTCTCCACACTTCACAATGCCGACGAGGAACCCCCCTTTCCAACATTCGTATACCAACACGCTTCCTTTTCAAACCTTCAGCTTTCCGTCTTACCAAAGCATCTCTACCGATGAAGTTTCCTTTCTTAAGCTTGATAACAAAGCCCAGTCGTGCTTCAAAAGGGTTAGTATTTTCGTCGATGTCATTGCCATATAAACACATGCCAGCTTCCAGTCTAAGCGTATCTCTGGCACCTAGTCCACATGGTTCTATCCCAGCTTCTTGACCAGCCTCCAAAACAGCGTTCCACACCTTTTCAGCCTTGTGAGGATTCGAAAGAGAAGTGTTCCATACAAAGACTTCGAACCCATCTTCACCTGTGTATCCTGTTCTTGAAATAGAAGCGTCGACTCCAGCTAATTTTGTCCAGCCGCACTTGAATCGTTCGATTCTGCTTAGATTTCCAATGGATATCTTCTGTAGCGTCTCTTCTGCCTTCGGACCTTGCACTGCAAACATAGATATGCTGTCTGAACTTTCCTTGACGTTAACGTCGAAACCGCGAGAATGTACAGTCAGCCACCTAAAATCTTTATCTCGATTGCTTGCATTGTAAACCATAAAAAACTTTTCTTCTTCCAATCTAGATAGAACAAAATCATCTATTATACCACCTTGCTCATTACACATCAATGAGTAATGTGCGCAAAGAGGTGACAGTGCTACAACGTCATTGGTTGTTACGTAGTTCAGAAAAGCTTCGGCTTCTGGACCAGTGACAAGCACGCGGCCCATATGCGAAACATCAAAAATTCCTACGGCTTTTCGTACCGCCATGTGCTCCGGGACGATTCCTCTGTACCACATTGGCATTTCAAATCCGGCGAACAGAGACATTTTGCCCTTTTGACTGTGAAACCTATAGAGATGGATTCTCCGTGCAGGTTGACTCAACCAAGCAAACCTCCAAACATGATTGCAAGGCGAAATGATAGTTTACACACGCGGTCACTTAACGGGCTTAACTTCCACATCTTTCGGGACAGAAGATAACTTTTTGCCACACTTCGGGCATTTGCCATCGTACTGTTGAATAATTTCGTCGGGAGGCTTCAGGTCTGTGCCTTCATAAAGAACGGTGCCACAATTCTGACAAATCGCATATTGAGGCATGACATCACAACCGTTGTCAAACGCAGAGAGACAAACGTTGCAAACTATTTATAACTTCTGTATGTGCTTGAAAGAAAAGGAAAGGACTACTTAATGGAGAAATACACTCTAATCATCACCGAAAAGCCAAGTGCTGCTCAACGAGTAGCAAAAGCACTAGACCATAAAGAGAAACCTAAAAAAATTGAAGAAAAAGGCGTACCCTATTTTGTAGCTCATCGAGGAGAAAAGAAACTTGTTGTAGCTCCAGCCCTCGGGCACCTATACACGATTGTCCAAACGCAAGGAAAAAGAAACTATTATCCAATCTTCAACTTCAAATGGGCACCACGATACGTTGCAGAGAGGGGAGCAAAACAAATTCGCGCATGGATTGAAGTTTTTTCAAAACTTGCCCGAGACGCTGATCAGTTTATAGGAGCTTGCGACTACGACCTTGAAGGAAGCCTCATTGGCTACTGCATACTAAAATATGCATGTGGAAACAAAGAAGCAGCAGCGAAAAGGATGAAGTTTTCTACACTAATGAAAAGCGAGTTAGAAAAATCCTATGAAGAGCCGTTGCCCCAGCTTGACTTCGCTCTCATAGAGACTGGAAAGACTAGGCACGAAGTAGACTGGCTATATGGCATAAATCTCTCGCGTGCACTAACCTTGGCAGCCAAACGTTGGAGCGGAAGATATGCCACACTGAGTACAGGAAGGGTTCAAGGCCCTACTCTCAGATTTTTAGTTGGAAGAGAAAAAGCAATTCGTTGTTTCGTGCCCACCCCTTACTGGGACATAAAGGCAATGGTTGAAATAGAAGGTTCTAGGTACGAAGCGGAGTATAAGAGAAAGGAGATTGAGAAGAAGGTAGAGGCAGACACTGTTGTAGAGAAGTGCAGAAGAAAAATCGGTGAAATAGAGAAGATTAATGTGAAAAACTTTCGCCAAATGCCTCCAATCCCCTTCGATTTAGGCAAGCTACAGACCGAGGCATACAGCCTGTTCAGATACACACCGAGACGAACCGCAGGCATCGCTGAACGCCTATACCTCAACGCCTTAATTTCTTACCCAAGAACAAGCAGTCAGAAACTGCCACCAATAATCAATTACAGAGCGATACTCAAGGCATTAAGTAAAAAGCCAGCCTACAGAAAACTAGCATCAGAACTTCTTGAAAAAGAGGCGCTGAAACCGAGAGAAGGAACAAAAGAAGACCCTGCACACCCAGCAGTGTATCCAACTGGTAACTTGCCTACAAGAGCATTGAGCGAACCTGAAAAGAAGGTTTGGGACCTGATTGTTAGACGCTTCATGGCTGTTTTCGGCGAACCAGGAATCAAGCAAAGTATGAGAGTTTGTATAAAAGTAAATGATCATCGCTTTTATTTACATGGAAGACAAATCCTGAAAGAAGGTTGGATGCATTTCTACAAACCATATATACGCGCCGAAGAAGTGCTGTTGCCTCCTCTAAAGGAAGGAGAAAAGATACGATTAAAGCAGGTGACACGAGAGGATAAATTTACGAAACCTCCACCGCGGTACAATCCAAGTAGTCTACTTAAGAAAATGGAAGAAGAAGGAATCGGGACTAAAGCCACAAGAGCGGACATCATCGAGACTCTTTACAGCAGGAGATACGTTACAGACGAGCGGATTGTGGTTACCGACTTGGGAATTGATGTTTTCAATACTCTTCAAAAACATTGCCCAGAAGTAATTTCGGTAGAGTTCACTCGAGGACTTGAGGAAAAGATGGAACAAGTTCAAAGTGGTAACGAGAAAAGGGAAAACATACTCATAGACGCTGTTAATCAGTTAAAACCATTACTGGAAGAGTTTAAGCAAAAAGAGGAGACAATAGGCCAAACGTTAAGCAATGCCATTAAAAGAGCGCGAATGCAAGAACGGATCATAGGCAATTGCCCAAACTGCGGCACAGGTCAATTGACGATTCTGTACTCACGGAAAACGAGGAAACGCTTCATCGGTTGCACCAACTACTTCAAAGGCCTGTGCAAAACCTCGTTCCCCCTTCCCCAACGAGGAACAGCAAAACCATTAGAGAAAAATTGCAAATCCTGCGGATGGCCACTAGTGCAGGTACGAATGCGCGGTAGAAGACCGTGGAGACTGTGCTTCAACCCCGAATGTCCATCAAAGGAAGAAAGGAGGAAACGCGTTGAAATGCAAAATCTGCAACAGAGAAGCGATAAATGAATACTGCGAATTACATGAGAAAGCAAACAAAAGTATCATGGATAAGTACAACACTTGGAAAAAAGCGCTGAACGTCTCATGGAAGGAATATTTAAATGAGATAGCTAAGAATCCGTATACAGGCTCTTCAGCGAAAGAATTAGCCGAGCACTTGAAAAAAGGAGGATGAGAACACTGACAAGCCGAATCAAAAGGAGTTTTTCTTCTCTCGGTTATTTTATGCAAAAAACCTATTGGAAAATAGTAACTGCTAGACCATCAATGCTCGTTATCACAGCTATAGTGATCGCCGCTTCCATTTTTCTGCTCGCAGGCGGAGTCTACAACCTCTTAGAACAACCCATGATGTTGTGGTGGACCGGTGAAAAATTTCTCTTTTACTATCCCTATTCTCTGAATGAGCAATTTGTTCTTGAAAGCGTATTTATTATGATATTTTATGCTCTCGGAGCCATAGGCCTCCTCTTGACGTATCAAAGCACAAAATACGCCTACAGGCCCCGCCAAGCATACATTCTACTGTTAACGGGGGCCCTTCTCATTTTTGCTGCATACATATGCGTTGAATACGTTTTCATGGGTAGATTTCGCAGGGGATAAAGAATCTGGTCTTTCGGAACCTACTCATGCGCACTAACTGGCTGGAAGGGCTTTCTTTTTTCGTAGAAGATTTCCTAAGAAATTGGTTAAAAGGTGAATAGGAGGCGTTATCACGATAATTATCAGAACTATAAGCAATGGAGGCGGAGAAACTGGCAGAGAAAAAAGGAGAGCCACTACTACAAAGTCAAGCTGGTCTGCTATGGGGAGTGAGGAACCAGGATGAAGCCCCAGTCGTCGTTTGAAGAAAGATTCGATCAAATCGCCAATCAAAGCTCCAAGCGAGAGCATGAACCCAAGCAATATGGTAGATTGAAACAGAAGAAGCTGTTGAAGAAAACTGCTTGATTGAAACAAGACAAATTGAACGAAACCCACAAAAATTCCAACAGCCAATCCAACAAAAAATCCTCGAAAGGTTTTATGCGAGCCCAGTATCGGTTTTCCGTCTAAGAATTTTCTGCCAGCATCGATGGGCGCACCCCCTCCAAAAATCACGGGTGCCGCGTTGGCGCAGTAAGCTGGAAATATGAAGTACAAGGCATTAATGATGTCAATGATTATAGTTATTGGCATGCCCCATCTCCAGTTCATTTGATTCAGGAAGGAAAAAAGGTTAACGGTCATAATCGCTAATGCCAGTTCCTTTTATAGCCAAATGACATGTGGCGACCCGTTTGGATTTTGGATTTTTTTCTATGCGGACTTTTATCATGCGCGTTTGACTGGTGTGTCTAAAATCAAGCACTACCTCCGACCAGAACTTTAGAACCCGGGTGGCCACAGGTTCCACGCTAATCGAGTCTTTAACAAAGATGCTTCGAACCTGGCTGGTGATAAGAACTGCTATTTCATGGGTTATGGCAGCTTGAGCTAGGCACGCAATTTGTCTGTTCAATTCTCGATTTAATGCAAACGTTTCTTTTTTGCCTCCTATCTCGACGCGGTATAACGATGTGATGGTGTCAACAACTACTAATCCGACTTTTCTGGTTATGTACTCGTCAAGGTGATCTATTGCAAGGGCTTGTTCTTGAAAGGTAGTTGGCCTCACTAAGATTATCAAGGGGGAGACCTTTTCAGAATCATAGTAGGCTATTTGGGACAGTCGTCTTGTAGAAAACGTGCCGTCTGAGTCTATAACGACCGTTTTGTACCCTATTCTGGTGCAGTTAACGGCGCATTGAATGGCGAAAGAGCTTTTACCCGTTTCAGCCTCTCCGTAAACAAGAGAGATTTTCTTAAGGGGAAGCCCTCCCTCTAACAGTTTATCAAGTGAACTACAACCAGTCGGAATCACGCCTTGCAAGAGCTCCACGTCAAAGCGAATAATAAACCTTAAAGTTAATAATTTTGTCTTTGATTAACGTAAAGGGGTCCTAATGAAAGTGAATAAAGTGAAGATAGCGCTTGCAACAGTATCTGGTAAAGCCTACTACAAGTTAGTAAAAGAACTTAATCAAAGAAAGATACCCTTCCTAAGTCTAATCCCCAGAGACCATGTTCCCTTAAACATCAAAGTTGTGATCACAACCAAGGGGGAACAACACTTAGTCAAGCATCCAAACATTCTTATTTTCGAAGATGAAATGGCCTCCACAACTGTCGTTGATGAAGCAATTCGAGTTGCTCAGGGAAAGCGAGACTATGACAGAGTAATTATCGGGATAGACCCAGGCAAAACCTTTGGCGTAGCAATTACAGCTGATGGGAAGGTCCTTGAAACCGTCACATGTTTAAGTTTGGAAGAAACAGTAAACACGGTTTTAGAGTCTTTGAGTCGAACGCCGGCTGCGGTTAACATGGTGAAGATAGGAAACGGCGTCCCCATCTACGCTGAAAAACTGGTACATTTATTAGACATGTCTTTACCGAAGAGAGTTGTCATAGAAATAGTGAGTGAAGCGGGAACAAGCCATTTTATGAGAGAAACCATTCATCGAAGGGGTTCTAGAGACATGATGTCTGCTATAAAAATCGCGGAGAGATACGGTCAAGTTTTACCTAGAAGGAAGAGAACGCAGTGAAATGTACGGTTAAAAAGGGGAAAACCTTAGTTGTCGACGGTCCGGCATCTGTGAGTCTTCTCGCTGGAAAGGTTGAGGTTTTAGGTGCAACTGTTAGAACGGGAGAAAAAGTCGTGGTGCGAGAGGGAAAACGTGTGCCCTTTGAGGCTATGAAAAAGGCTGTTTTTGATTTAATGTTGGGTGAGGGCGCTTCTTTTGAAGAAATCGACGAAAGCACTATTCCTTCCTCTTGGAAAAAGGCGTTGAACGAGATAACATTGTGCGGAAAGCCGCTAGCGGTCATGGTGATGGGTGGAGTTGACTCAGGCAAAACGAGTTTCTGTACCTACCTTATAAATCAGGCTTTGGAAAAGAAATGGAAAGCAGCCGTTATCGACGCTGATTTGGGACAGTCTGATGTAGGGCCTCCTTCCACCATTGGATTTAGTCACGTTAAGGCACCGATAAAGGACCTTTTTGAAATAAACGCGGAAAACGCGTATTTTGTGGGATTGACGAGTCCAAGTAAAGCAGTAGAGAGAGTTGTGGAAGGGTTAATTACGTTAAAAGATAGAGCTTTAGACGCGGGTGCAGATTTTCTCGTTATAAATACAGATGGATGGGTTGCCGATGAAGACGCCGCCAGATACAAAGTTCTGTTGACGGAAAAAGTTGCTCCTAACATAGTTGTAGGAATACAGGGAGGCGACGAGTTGGTGCCTATATTAACCGCGTTGAAGAAGATGAAGGTTCTGGCGATAGACTCTCCGCCCGTGATACAGAAAAGAAGTAGAGAGAAAAGAAAAATCCTCCGTGAGCTAAGTTACAAGAAATATTTGAAAAAGGCTAAGGTGCAGTCGTTTTTCATGAACTGGATTAAAGTTGAAAGGGTTCCATTAGGAGTCGGTGCTCCTCCAACTGCGGAGCATATGAAACAAATAGAGGAATGCTTGGGGATAAGTCCTATTTACTGTGAAGAAACACCCACTAGCATTTTCATCGTTTTGAGGAAAACTCAATGGGTTGATGAAGAACAGATAAGGAAGATTGAGGAAAGTTTAGGGCGGAAGGCAGTAGTGATCACAGACGGCAATGAAGAAGGTTTGCTTGTTGGATTACAAGATGAGTTAGGCAGTTTTCTGGGAATCGGCGTCTTGCTTGAGGTGCACTATAGAAGGCGGGTAATGAAAGTTTACACTCCAGTAAGCGAGAACGTGTCAACCATTTGTGTTGGTCAAATAAAACTGAGCAAAAACGGAAGAGAAATCGGGTTGAGCTCGATTTTTGCAAATTGACGACTGTCTTAATTTTTCATCTGTTTGGCTGGGCAGAGTTCGTTGAGAGGGCAAGGTTTGCACAATGGGTTTCTCGCTCTGCAATATTTTCGTCCGAGCGAAATGAGCAATATATGAACTGGAAGATAGTCTTTAGGCGTGTAAAGAGATTGAAGAGTTTGTCGTGTCGTCTCGTAGCTGACGTTTGGCGGAACTAACCCTAGTCTTTTTGAAATTCGGTTCACATGTGTGTCTATAGGGATGGTTGGCTTATCAGTGCAAAAGAGGAGGACGACATCAGCGGTTTTCGGTCCCACTCCAGGAATGTGTAAAAGGATTTCTCTCGCCTCTTCAAATGACATAGAATAGATAAAATCCAAGGAGCCATCAAAGTCTTCAAGAATTATGCGGGAAAGATTTTTTATGACTTTGGATTTGTTCTTATACAACCCTGCGACCCTTATGGCTTTCTGAATCTCTCTGACGTCTGCCTTCGCCAAAGCTTTCGGAGTGATGGGAAACCTTGTTGAGAGATTTCTGAATGCTCTGTGGGTGTTTTTGTCAATGGTGGTTTGAGAAAGCACCGTTCTAATTAACGTTTGAAAGAGTTTTCTGCTTGATCTGGCCCATGATGGAAGAGTGAAATTGTTTCGAAGTATTCGCAATATCTCTTTTGCTCTGTTTTTCGCCATTGCGTTGACTTCTTCCAGTTCGTTTGAAAACATAAATAATCAGTGAGGAGCGCTATAAATAACATGGTAGGGTTGCTATGCCACGTGCAAAAATCGTTGAGGAAAAAATCGAGGAAAAAAATATGCTATTCTTTGCCCTTTATCTAGGGACAAAGAACGCGAGTTTAATTCTCTTAAGCGAGGGAGAAAACCGACTAGGCACACTGGCGATGGCCATACCCCAGGCGCCGAAAATGGTGGGACCTCCCTTGTCGTCCATTCTGCTTGGGGATCGGAACGTGACAATTGCTCGTGTTCTCGCCGAGAGACTTGCCGCGAAAATGAACAAAATCGCGTTAGTATCTGTATTCATTAAGACAGTTGACGAGTGGGAAGCTGGGCCCGTCCTTTTGAAGCTGGTTGAAAAAACTCTTAAGAGAGGTGAGGTTGAGGCGTGAGTCTGCGAAGTTTTCTCGATGAAATAGAAAAAAGACTAAAGATGCTGACATGATATTCTATCGTCTTAAACTCAAAGAATAGACGAGAATGTTTTTCATTCTGTAGATTATAATTGCCAGTAATGTTGTTATCATGACCATTTGCTATCTTGAAAAATTTGACTGGTAAAAACTTCCTATAAAATCCTAGTAGGAAATCTTCGCCGAAGAAGGAGTTCCGCCAAGCAGTTTTGTCGCTGCCGACCCCACTGGTTCACGGTGCTTTTCGTCAGTGTAGACTCGTAGAATATTCATGAAGCCCCTGAGCACGTCAAATATTGCAGAGATTTCGCTCAGCCGCTGAGGAATCTTCTGCCCATCGCGTGTTTTGTGAAACACGGGGATTTCCATAGGCTCCAGCAAGACTGAGTGTCGATACGGAACAGATGGAAGCGTGGGCACGTCGATGACAACTGATCGCGGTTCCACTTCTGCCTCTGAAGCAATTTGGTCTCTTATTTGATTTCGAATTTCCTCAACGCTGAAGATGTTGGATACCGTTTTGTCTTTCATATAGAAAGTTTGGTCATAAACACACTTCAGCAACCTACGCCTTTCCAAGTTCTCTATAATTGCCTTGGATTTCTTACATTCTTTCAGCATGGTCCACATAGTGTAGTCGTTGAGGGCTAGGTATTGCTCAGGTGATTTAAAGTCTGTCAAGCCTAACTCGTCTTTTGCCTCCTCCATGGCCATGGCAAGCATTATCTGTACTGCTCGCCCGACTCTGTGAAAGTATATGCTTCTGAAGGATTCAATTCGGGCTAGAATGAAGGATTCAAGGGCTGAAAGGGCTCCTAGATCGATTGCAAGGTTTTCATTGAGTATATCAAGCATATGGATGAGTCGGAAGATATCCACGTATCCGTATTGAGCACCTGTGTGATAGGTATCTCGAACGACGAAGTCGAGTTTGTCCACATCAACAGCACTTCGAATGATCTGATCCATATATGCTCTGCTAGGCTTATGTAGCAACCCCACTGCGAGTTTTCCAATCATGTTGGGGCTATATCCAAGTTTGTTAATTACGTCTCTTAGCTCTGACTTCTGGATGATCCACGTGGTCATATTTTCATGCGTTTTGTTGAGAAACTTTGTTAGTATATGCTCAAATACGTGTGAGAACGGGCCATGTCCAACGTCGTGTAGTAAAGCAGCTATTCGGATGATTTGAACTTCGTCTTCAGATAGGACTTGCGAGAGATTCGGATTTTCTGACAAAAGACCGGCTAGGTGCATGACGCCGACGGAGTGTTCGAATCGGGTGTGGTTGGCGCCAGGATAGACAAACTCCGTTCCCGCAAGTTGCCGTATTCGACGAAGCCTCTGCACTGGAAAAGAGTCAATAATTTCTTTCTCTGCTTCGGTGATGTAAACGTATCCATAAACAGGGTCTTTGATTTCGCCCCAGTATCGCCGCATTGTAAATTCTCCTCAAACTCTGCTAACCTTGGCATATTAATAAAGTGATTGATGCATATAATGAGTAATGGAAACGCTGTAGG
This sequence comes from Candidatus Bathyarchaeota archaeon, assembly GCA_030608565.1. Lineage (GTDB taxonomy): Archaea > Thermoproteota > Bathyarchaeia > Bathyarchaeales > Bathyarchaeaceae > SOJZ01. The sequence continues at coordinate 19,494 of JAUWDY010000025.1, forward strand.
AAACATTTTCTGTGAAAAGGCGGGCTGCCCTGTGAAGAAAAGAGGAATGTTCATCTGTATCGAGGGGCTGGATGCCAGCGGAAAGACCACGCATGCGCATCGGCTTGTGCGGAACCTGCAAAAGAGAGGTTTCGAAGCCATATACACCACTGAACCGAGTGCAGGAGAGATTGGGAAATTTATAAGAAAGTATGTTCTTCAGAGGAGGAAACGTGTACCAAGCGTGGTAGAGGCTCTTCTTTTCGCGGTTGACCGCGTCGACCATGTGGAAAAGAAGATCAAGCCTGCGTTGCAAGAAGGCAAAATCGTGGTTTCTGACAGGTATGTGTATTCGTCTCTGGCTTACCAAGGAGCGGCGGGTTTGGAGACGAAGTGGATTGAGGAGATCAACGAGTTGGCTCTTCCTCCGGGTCTGGCGATCTACATCGATGTTCCAGCTGAGGTTGTGGTGAGGCGGTTGCGGAGAAGGAGATCAGTGATGGAGAGACTGGAGATTCAGCGTAAAGTTCGAGAGGCTTACATGAGACTGGTAAAGAATGGAAGCTTGATCCCTGTTGATGGAAACCGACCGAGGGATGAAGTGTCAAAGGATGTTTTAACAATTGTTCTGGATTTTTTGAAAAGTTGGGGGAAACATTGACCCGCATTGTATCAAAGAGTTCTTGAATATTCTAAAGTTAATGGTTCTAGTCGTTTTTTAGTAAGGTCTTCATTTACACGCTTTGCTATGAAGACAATGAGTTCTTCCAAAGAAATGTGTTGTGCACCACGTTCATGGGTTACTCGTAAATCCATGTTGCCATCATAGAACATGAAACGGAGCAGATGATAATCAAACTTTAATGGAACACGTTTACCCTTTTTGTTTACATGATAACGGACAACGCAGAAAAAATCTAATACCGAGAAAGTCTTATCAACAACGCTTTTACGAAACTTATTCAACTCCTCCTCATCCAAATAATTGAACTCTTCGGCTTCAGCCACTCCAAACTCGAAGCTAACCTCGCATTTCAATAAGGAAACAGGCACGATGCGTTTTAAATCGCGGATTTCATGGTTTAGTTGATAGAGAGCATGAAGAATCGCCTCCTGCATCTTCGCTATTGAAGATGGGGACGTGAATCGTGCAATTCCGTGAACGGTTTCTGGAAAACTTTCATAACGTCCCAGCAAAGGGCAATACCTTCCTGTGACCCGATCATGTTCCTTTCATCTTTCTCGTTTTCTCAAGGTTTTCAAGCAACGCAGACAGAGTCGCTCCCAATTTTTGTAGCTGTTCCGGATCTTTTTCTTCTTTTATTTTCGTGTTTATTTCCTCTATCTTTTTGAGAAGAGTTGATTCTAAACTGGTGAGAAGCACGGAGTCGGATTTCTCTATCGTTTGTTCTCCCTCTTTCACCACTACTACACGTTTTTTACACTTTACACACCAGAGTTGCCCACTTTTCAATCTGAACAACGGTGAAGCGCATGCGGGGCACGAAAATTCTGTGAGTGTACCGCCCTGCTTAAGCATGTCGGCCATGGATTGGATGTCCTTTAACCTTCCGGACAATTTTTGAAGCCTCTTGAAGACAATTTTAGTTAGGGGTAGATAATATATGCCTTGGTCTAATTTATATGAGCCCTAGAAAATGAGAAGAAGGCTATGTGGAAGATACTTAAGAAGAACACAAATGGTATAAATCAGTGCCTGGGCAATAATTAGAAGTAATTTAAGTATCTGCGACACCACTGTTAGGAGGCTTCTATATGGTGAGAAAAAAGAAGTTACAAGAGTATGCAGAAAGAATAAAACAAGCAACTGTTGTTCTCGGGCAAGTTTCTGAAGATACCACAACTCCCCGCAACATAAGGAGGGCTGCAAGACAGTCTATCGCCGCTCTTGATTTGACGGAGTATACACCAGCGGTAAGGGCGTCCAACGCGATATCCATCCTTGACGACATCTTGCAGGACCCTAATATGCCACCCTATACTAGGGTGAAACTTTGGAACGTGATGAGCATACTGGAAGCAATCAAGGATTAAACCTTCGTAGAGGATCATTGCCGCATGTCAACGCATATCTCCTAAGTTCCTGTCAACGTTTTGATAGTGACAAGCCTCTCAATATAAGAAGTCAATAAATCACACTGACTTTGCTAAAACATATATTATACCTATAACATGTAGTTGTGGGTCTTCGAGGGATTTCCAGTTGAAATTCGACGTAATAATTGTGGGCGCTGGCCCAGCGGGAATATTCTCCGCGTTCGAGCTGACTGAGAACACAAAATTGAGCGTCCTTATTTTGGACAAGGGACCCGACATTGACCAACGCAAGCGTCCTACAGATAAAGGCTTGGGGCGAGTGCACCCTGACCCTTCCGTGCTCTTGTCTGGTTGGGGTGGCGCGGGAGCGTTCAGCGATGGAAAACTAACCTTGTCCACTAGGGTTGGTGGATGGCTCACCGATTATCGTGCTGAGAAAGAGCTGGAAGGGCTTATAGACTACGTGGATAACATTTACTTGAAATTTGGGGCACCCAAGCATCTTTATGGAGTTGATCCTGACAAAATCGACGAGATCGAGCGAAAAGCATCCCTTGTTGGCTTAAAACTTGTTCAGCAAAAAATACGTCACATGGGCACCGAGAATTGCGCCGACACCCTTCACAAGTTGCGTAGGTATTTGAACGACAGAGTCGAGGTTCGAACTAGGACCGAAGTGAAAGGACTGTTGGTGAAAGGAGGCAAAGTTGAGGGTGTGGAGACGGTTAATGGCGAAAAAATCCTTGGAAGATACGTTATTGTGGCACCTGGCAGAAGTGGGGCTGAATGGTTGAAGTGCGAGGCTCAGTCGTTGGGCCTAAAAACGTTGAACAACCCTGTTGATGTGGGCATTAGGGTTGAAGTTTTGGCGCCAGTCATGGCGGAGCTGACAAACGTGTTGTATGAGCCCAAGTTTATCTATTACTCAAAGTGTTTCGATGATCAGGTGAGGACTTTCTGTGTTGCACCTGAAGGCGAAGTAATCACGGAATCGTATGATGGCATTTTGACGGTAAATGGTCAGAGCTATGCGGAGAGAAAGACAGGAAATACCAACTTCGCCATCCTCGTTAGCACATCTTTCACTGAGCCCTTCAGAGAACCTATTGCTTATGGGAAGTATCTTGCGAGGCTCACGAACCTTCTCAGCGGAGGCGTGATCGTTCAGAGACTGGGCGATCTCCAAGCTGGGCGGCGATCAACCGAGGAGAGGATGAAAAGAAGCGTAGTTGTTCCGACATTAAAGAACGCCACGCCAGGAGACCTCAGCTTCGTCATACCCTACCGTCACCTAGCGGACATTCGTGAAATGCTTCAAGCCTTGGATCAAATTGCGCCGGGAGTGAACTCGAAACACACGTTGCTGTACGGCGTGGAAGTGAAATTTTATTCTACAAAGCTTCAATTGAGCGACTGTTTGGAGACGAAGATTCGTAATCTGTTTACCATAGGCGATGGAGCTGGAGTAACGAGAGGACTTGTTCAATCCTCTGCTTCAGGTGTCATTGCTGCAAGAGAAATCATCAAAAGAGAGAAAACAACGAACTAGCGGGCGACGAGCTACGAGCGGACAGAGACAGGTACAGACAGAGCCATGGATATGCCTAGGTCTAGGCGGAATGAGCTGTCCGAATTTTTCCTCTAGTCAAACGAGTAGTAGAGCGATGTGGAGACGACTATCCAGCAGAATATGATCATGGAAACCATCAAGAAGAGTATACCAACGGTGAAGGCGTATACCGTTACTCGCCGTGCTGGGTCCTCCTTCGCAATGTTTGCGGTTCCCAGAATTGAAGCCAGCATTGAAGTGAGGAATGAAATGTTTGCCAAGGCAGTGCTTGTCAATAACAAGGGCCTAGCAAATCCAAGCGAGGACTTCCAAGAAGTTACCATTAAACTTCCAACCATCCAGCAGCCACTAATAAACAGTAAAGCAAGATTCACGATGACAAACCAAGTTAAAGGCTTCTTCTCCAACGCGGTCATTTCAGATCACAAGACAATATTTCAGTATAAACTTATCAAGATTACGTTGACCATTAGTTGCGATAAACTAAACCTCGCTGAGTATACGTGTGGAAAGAGAACAACGAAGCTGGTGGGGCTGCCCGGATTTGAACCGGGGTCCCGAGAGCCCGAGTCTCAGAGCCTAGACCAAGCTAGCCGACAGCCCCTCTCTCAACAAACATGTTCTACAACAAGCTTTACATAAGCATTGTTCCATGGCAACATCCCAGCTAATCAGATGATAAAAAATCCATTAGAATCCTATTTGACTCGTACAGCAGACTAGATAGAAACTGTCGCACACACCCAGCCCCTACTCTAGACCTAGGTATACCCGTCTCTAGCTCTCTCTTTTTTCTCTATAGACCACTTCGCACAAACATACGTGTAAAGTTTCAGTGCATCAGAAATGGCATGTGCCAACTGGGCAACCACCCGCATATTCAGAATCAGCGCTGACATGACCTTCTCCCATCATCTCTTTAGCTAACATCGGGCCTACGTACAAAACCTGCTCCCTTCTACATCCATACCTGTACACAGTCACACCCTTACACTTCAACCTGTAAGCCAACCAAAACACTTTTCTAACATCCTCAGGTGTAGCATCAGCAGGCAAATTCACAGTCTTCGAAACAGCATTATCCACATGCTTCTGAAAAGCCGCCTGCATCTTCACATGCCATTCGGGAGCGATATCCAAAGCCGTAACAAAGATCCTCCTTAAATCCTCAGGCAACTCCTTTAAGCCTTGAATTGACCCGGTCTTTGCAATTCGTAACATCAACTCCACACTATACAAGCCTCTTTCCTTTAACAAACGTTCAAACAGAGGCTGGACCTCCAACAACCGTGTCCCACTCATCACGTTACGGACGAAGGCTACAGCAAACAGGGGTTCAATTCCACTTGAACAACCACCAATAATGCTAATCGACCCCGTGGGAGCAATAGTAGTTATAGCCGCATTACGCAACGTCTTAAAGCCTTTTTTCTTCCAAGCGCTGTCCTTAAAATTCTGGAAGGAACCACGTTTCTCACCGAGTTCCATTGACACCTTCTTGGCCTCTTCATCGATAACCCTCATAACCCTCTCACCTATAGCCAAAGCTTTCTCTGAATCATATGGAACCCCTAATTGAATAAGCATGTCAGCAAACCCCATGATACCAAGCCCGATCTTCCGATTTTCCTTAGTCATCTTTTCAATTTCCGACATAGGATACTTATTTACATCAATTACGTTATCCAGAAAATGAACAGCGGTTATGATAACTTTTCTCAACTTCTCCCAGTTCACATCACCATTTTTAATCATTGTAGTGAGATTAATAGAACCCAAGTTACAGGATTCATAAGGCAATAGAGGTTGCTCTCCACAAGGATTAGTGCTTTCAATCACTCCAAGGCTCGGCGTCGGATTACGACGATTTATTTCATCAATAAACACAAGTCCAGGATCACCACTCTTCCACGCGGTCATAACTATCAGATCAAAAACATCTTTGGCACGCAACTTCTTCTCAACCCTTCCTGTCCGAGGATTCACCAAGTTATATTCAGCATCCTTCTCAACAGCCTCCATAAACTCATCAGTAACAGCCACAGAAATGTTAAAGTTCATCAACATACCTTCCGTCGACTTTGCCGTAATAAATTCCAAAATATCAGGATGCGTAACATGCAGAATCCCCATGTTGGCTCCTCTTCTCCGTCCCCCCTGCTTAATCACATCAGTCGCTACATCAAAAACACGCATAAAAGACACGGGGCCAGAAGCAATGCCCTTCGTAGACCCCACAATATCTCCCTTAGACCGAAGCCTCGAAAACGAAAATCCAGTTCCTCCACCAGACTTGTGAATCATTGCCATACGCGTCACCGCATCAAAAATTCCTTCAATCGAATCCTCAACAGGCAAAACAAAACACGCAGAAAGCTGTCCAAGCCGAGTGTCAGCATTCATCATAGTGGGAGAATTCGGCAAAAACTCACGATTCGCAATGACTTGATAAAACTCTTCCTCTGTCTTCTTCACATCTGACTCCTTATCATACAGAAGATCTGCCTTAGCTACGGCTTTAGCAACTCGACGAAACATTTGACTTGGGGTCTCAGTAACATTACCTTCCTCATCCCTAAGTAGATACCTAGTCTTCAGCACCTTTATTGCGTTGACTCCTAACTTCAAATCATCAACAACATCAAAGAACTTCTTAAACTCTCGAATCTCCGTGCGTCTTTGCCGGTATAGAATATAGGCTTTGGCTACCTCAGCGTACTCGTCTCTGATAAGAACTTCCTCAACAATGTCTTGAACATTTTCAACGCTTGGAATTCTGCCTTCAAACCGTTTGTTTATAAGTTTTACAACTTCGTTTGAAAGTTTCTGAGCTAGCTTTCCATCCTCATAGTTGACAGCGGCTATAGCCTTAGAAATTGCAGTTGCAATCTTTCCCTGATCAAAATCGACAATTCTGTTGTCTCTTTTACGAATTTTAGAAACTTTCCTTGGCAACTGTATCCACTCTAAGGATAAGAAGTAAACTGTTGCTTTTTAATTTACTATTCAGAAAATGGACTTGAGGACATTTTATCGCCCCTGTTCTTCTGGGATGTAATTGTCTTCATTATCGCCAATAATATTGAGAGATAAAGCTTAATAGCGATAGCTGGTCTTCACATTCATCGAAACCTGTTAAGGAGATGTAGACTTGTCGGTATGGCATGGAGACACACGTAAGAAAAAAGCGTCCGGTGGCAGAAAAAGCTCCTATCGAAAGAAGAGAAGATTTGAAAGAGGCTCCTTTCCCGCAGAAACATCATTAGGCACAGATAAAAAAAGGTTCACTCAAAAACGAGGAGGTGTAGTGAAAATTCGATTGTTGAACACCACGCATGCAAACATTTCTGATCCATCCACTGGGAAGACCAAAAAAATTAAGATTGCTAGAGTGATAAAAAACCCGGCGAACGTAGATTATGACCGTAGAGGCGTAATCACAAAGGGAACAATCATCGAGACATCGTTAGGGACAGCGTGCGTGACATCTCGCCCCGGACAGAACGGCGTAGTAAATGCTATTCTTATTCCAAAAAAGGCAGCCTAATACTATAATGGCCGTCCTTATACAAGGGAATCTAGTAAGATTCAGGTTTGCGCACGAAGGCGTTGGAGTTCTTTAGCAACTCTATATATGGTCTGAGTTTTGGACCCTTTTTTAGTTGTGATAATGAAGCCCGTTTTTTGCCATGGAGCGTTCGGATGTGCAGCGCTGGGAACGACTTCGGGTTGAAGACCTGTTTGCTCAATTGCTTTTTGAATTACATCTAGTTTGGGTGCGGGTGTGGCGAGGCGTTTGGGAACCTTTCGCCCTTCTAACCTAGTTTTTGTGGAATCAAAGTAAACGGGCCACAGAACGATTTTGTCTCGTTTTCGCATGTTGATACCCAACTTGTTATGAATCTCAAGTGTTTTAATCATTACGGTGCTATATGGCACTTCTCTGAGACGTGAAGGGGGCTATTAATGGCTGAAAATGGGCTTAAAAAGGAGAAAAAGCCTAGAAAAGCTCAGAATTAAACGCACCCAAAAGAAATGTTTAAATAACGCGGTTCGTTGACAACATTGTTTTTTGTGAGGGGAATACACAAGTTTGCAGAGAATTGGTCGAGTCCTTCACATAAGCTCCAATCGGAACATGATTCTTAAGGCGGAAAGTCTCCCACGAATCAGAGACAGAGTTGTCGATGAAAAACTTAAGCCCGTAGGAACAGTTTTTGA
>JAUWDY010000033.1 GCA_030608565.1 Candidatus Bathyarchaeota archaeon
GAGTCTGAATCTGCAGGCTGAAGCTCTTGTGGCGGATGGGTCTAGAATTGAGGAGAAAACAATCATAATGAAGATTGTTGGGGATGCTAGAACGTTGCTTTCGTCCGAAAGAACCCTTCTCAATCTTCTAACGAGAATGAGCGGCATAGCTACCACAACTAACCGTCTGATTAACAAGGTTCAAGATGCGGGCCATAAAACTCGGGTAGCTTGCACCCGAAAGGTGGCTCCTGGGCTTCTGTATTTTGATAAAAGGGCGGTGATGCTTGGAGGTGGTGATACACATCGTCTCCACATGGATGACCTTGTCCTCATAAAAGACAATCATCTTGCAATCATCGGAAACGTTGCAGAAGCTGTGAAAAAAGTTAGAAATGCTGTTTCGTTTTCTAAGAAAATTGAGGTTGAGGTTACTGATATCAAAGAGGCTTTGGTAGCGGCGAAAGCGGGAGCAGATATCGTTATGTTTGACAATTTTTCTCCTCAACAAGTGAAGGAAGCTGTAGCGCTATTGGAAAGGGAAGGATTCCGAAGTAAGGTTTTGATCGAGGTGAGTGGGCGGATAACCGAGCGAAATATTCTTGAATATGCTGCCACGGGAGTGGATGTCCTCAGTCTCGGAGAGCTTACCGACAGCGTGAAGGCACTTGACATGAGTCTTGAAGTGGTAAGAGTAAAGAGAAAGTAGATTTCAAAATTCTTGGAATAGAGAGACATGCATGGATTAGATCGGAAATGAATTTTTCTTGTCTCTCTTTTTCTGAGCTCAGTGTTCTTCGGTACATTCTTGTTCGTAGATTGGATGCATGCACAAAAACCTCTTCTGTTTTTATTCTAACCGCCTCAAACCCTTGTTAGCAAAAACCACAAATCCTACTTTCTAAGCTGATATATGCCACAAACTGAAATAACGAAATAATATACTAACAACATTAGGTCTCATAGAGAACTGAAATGAACCTTATCCAACTGCTCCTACTAGAGAGTTTAAGAAACAGAAATCTGCACCTCGACCTACAAGGGTCAGATAAGAGAGTTCTAAGCATAGCCTGCCAAGACTTTATGAATTATCTGATTTTTCACTGGAAGCTCACGAGCCAAGAAATAACTCAGCCTCAATTTACAGAAAGAATACGCAGATACCTTCACGAAAAGCCGGAAGAACTCAAAGAATTCCTGAACATCTGGTCAGGAATTTGGATAAAAAAATGGAATGAAAGAGTTAGGCTTGTAGCAGAAACCGAGGAATCTCAACGCCTAAAGAAAAATCGTAAACGACTAAGCCAAGTTGAACCCACATGGAGACAGCTTAGAAACCGCAGTGAAATTGAAGACATAATAGTGCAAACGCTGATTAGAAATGGAGAAATTTGTGGAACATCCATCCTGACCGAGCACCTACTCAAAAACGAATTGGCATCAAGGATAGAAAGAAAAACTTCCACAAACAGCTTGGAGGATCTTCTAGATATCACAAATAGAGTGCTAGCAAGGGCAAGGCGTCTTTCCCGAAGCAAGGGTAAAACAATCTTCATCATAATTGGAAAATCGCGTCTCATGTAGCAGTAATGCATGCAGCGACTTTGACCCACCATCTTAAGTGGAATCGTTACACAGAGAAAGAAGCAAAAGAGCATCTTTATGCCTTGAATCTGGCATGCATTAAGACAAAATCGCAATATCAGGCTACATGAAACTATGCGCGTGCGTTAAGGCTTTTGCAGAACGCCACATTCTGCCCCACCGGGGTTAACCTGCGCCCTATTTGTGCTCATCCACTCGTTTCTCAGGTTCATGTATAAGAAATAGAACTATGGGGAATGCTATTGCGATCAATCCAAGTGTTACATAAAAGGGCAGTTGAGGAATTGAGCTAACATAGAGATAGTTACCCAGCAGCATACCGAAACCCATCACAATGTAACCGACGAAATTTCTGAATCCAACTACCTTGCCCCTATTCTTTGGAGGTACAAGGTCTGTTGCAAGTGCCATCACCGAAGACATCACTAACAATTGACCGATTGCAAATAGACACATCGAAATCATGATTCTGAAGAAGTTGCCAGTCATAAAAATCCATGTGGCTACACCAAAGATGATGAGGCCAGTAGCTAATGGAATTTTTCTTCCAATTCTGTCAACCATCTTGCCAATTGGGATAGAAGCTACAACGATGGTCAACAAGAGCGGGATGAAGACAAGCCACCATTGTTCCGTGGGTATTAGAAGCACATCTCTAGCGTACAGTGCATTGATCACGTTAGTAAGTGACATGCCGAGCATTATGAGGCTCTGAATAACAAACAGCCAGAACATTGATCGTGGCACGACTTTCCAGACCTTGAAGCTTTCTTTGATGGCCTTGGGGTACGAAGAGATGAAGTATCTGAAGCGAATGGGCTCTCCGTTCGTAATGGTTTCCTTTAATCTGAGCCGCCATACCGCTGCGGTGAGAAACAGAGCTGTCATGATTAAGTAGATGATTCTCATGCTTGTAATCAGTCCGAACTGCAGCAGCAAAAAACCAGCGATTATGGGGCCAGGAGTATTGAAGGTACCATGGATAAGCATTATGATTGAAGACCCCATGCCTCTGCGCTCCGGTGGAAGTGAATCCTGGACCATAGCGAACAGTGCAGGTTGATAAATCAGGCAAAGACTGCTCACGATTGACCCTAACAGAATGAAATGCCATGTTGGTGCAAGCGCAAAGAACAGCCATGACAAAGCCATTCCAAACGTCATGGTCGTTATCAGCCAACGTCTTCCATATTTGTCTGTAAGGTAGCCGCCAGGAAAAGCTACTGCTGCCATTGCGAGGAAGTTGGCAAGACCTATAAGTCCTAGAGCCATGTCGGTTCCGTCTAGAGCTTCAACGTAGTACTGAAAGTTTGGGGCAGGCATTTCAAATGCCAAGTCCATTATTATCCAGCTTATTACAAGAATTCGATAATTCCCTTCAATGAAAGAGAACTCTCGTCTAAGAACGTCTACTAGCCCCATAAATTCCACTCCTGAACAAATAATACCCGTCGATATAAGGTTTAGTTTCAACATGACACTGGAACCCCTAATCTTTCCTCAAAAGCGAACAGACACATTCACGAAGTCACAGAGTTTCTATCTAAACCAAAACAGGTCAAGGGACCATAGCCATTTTGAAGTCAAACTGAAGTTATTGATTGAGATATTCTTTTAAGATTGCACAATGAAATACAGAATATACTAGAAATTACTGCGGAGTAATTCTTGTGTCTCGTAAACGAAGGGTTATTGTGCCGAGCCCACGTCCAGTTGCCATGAGAGAGATTCAACTAATTGATAGAGAAGAAGAGATGCAAGTTCTCAGAGAGGCTGCTGATAGGGCAGCTCGTGGAGAAGGAGGCGTTGTTGTTCTGCATGGCGAAGCTGGAATCGGCAAGACAAGATTAGCTAGAGAGTTAAGGGCTTATGCACGTTCGCAAGGCATGCGAGTTTTATACGGTAGATGCCCAGCACTGTTCAGAATGGACGGCGTACCTCCCTACATCCTATGGGAAGAAGTAATCAAAGATTACTTGGAAGTCTGCACCCCTGAACAATTATTCAGAGTCATTGGCTCTTATCCAATCGAAGTTTCTAAGCTGGTTCCTCAACTGAAGCAGAAGCTCAGGACATTTCCGCAGTCCTTTCCCCTAAGCCCGGAGCACAGTCGTGACAGGCTGTTTGAGGCAGTTTCACAGTTTATCACTAACATTTCCAGAGAAGGCCCATTGCTTGTTGTTCTCGATGATTTGCAGTGGACTGATCAATCTTCACTTCTGCTGCTACACTACTTAGCTCGCGGCATCTACAGAGAATCTCTGCTTCTCTTGGGGGCTTATCGTGACGCTTACGTTGACGAGAAACATCCATTGTCTCCAGTGTTAACTGAATTGAACAGAGAACGCTTGCTTCAATCTGTCCGTTTGAAACGCATGTCCTTTGATGATATTTCAGAGATGATTAAACGGATGCTGGAGCAAGATGACGTTCCGAGAGAGTTCTGTGAACTAGTTTATCAGAAGACTAGAGGCAATCCATTCTTTGTTGAGGAAGTCGTAAAGTCTCTGAAAGAAGAAGAAGTAATCTACCGTGAGGATAATAAGTGGAAGATTAAGGAAGTTTCAAGGATTGAGTTTCCGAAAACCGTTAGGAGCGTTATAAAGAGAAGAATAAGTCGGTTAGACGATGAGTCTCAAAACGTGCTGACCATGGCTTCCTTCATTGGAAAAGATTTCACTTTTGAGGCTTTACAAGCAGTTACAGGCGTTGAAGAGGATAAACTTCTTGAAATAATGGAGAAAATGTTCAAAACAGAATTGATCAAGCAGAAGGTTATCCATGGAGAAGACCTGTGCTCCTTTGCCGACATCATAGTGAGAGATGTTGTACACGAAGAAGTCAGCCCATTAAGGCGTAAGAAGCTTCATGGTGTTGTAGGAAACGCGTTAGAGAAAGCCTACGCGAAAGAGATCGATGAACATCTGGGAGAATTGGCCTTACACTTTCTTGAGAGTGGAGATGAAGCGAAAGCGCTTGGCTACTTCTTGAAGGCCGGAGAAAAAGCTGCAGGGATTTATGCTAACAGCGAGGCTGCTTCCTACTTCCAGTCTGCCCTTAAGCTTCTCGAAGAAAAAGAGGGTGAACTTCAGGAAAGAGGGCGTGTTCTTGAGAGGCTTGGAGACATCAAAGTTCTTGTCGGAGAACACAGCGTGTGCATGAAATATTGGAACAAAGCGTTGCTGTTGTGGAAGCAAATGGGTGAGAAAGAAAAGGCTTCGAGGCTGCATCGGAAAATGGCGAACGTTCTTTGGGAAGATATAGGCGACACGGAAAAGGCTAAAGAACACCACGACAAGGCTTTAAAGATTTTAGAAACCGAACCTGAAAGCACCGAATTGGCGAGCCTCTACGAGGATATGGCTCACATGTATTACCGTACTGGAGACATAACTAAAGCTCTTTCTTGGGCTGAAAAAGCGCTTGAACTTGCTGAAAAGCTGAACGACTTTGAAGCTATCGCAAGTTCATGCACTAGCTTAGGAACAATATTTTTCTACCGTGGAGACCGGGAGAAAGCCATCAAATGCTTGGACAAAGGATTGAAAATAGCACTCGATAACGGTTACATGGAGACTGCACTGCGTGCATATAACAACCTTGCTACGACGCTTCCACAAGAGGAGAATGAAAGAAACTTGGAATACATCGAGAAAGGATATGAACTGGCGAAGAAGGTAGGGCACGTCTCAATGCAATCTTGGATTGGCAACGGTCTGGCATCGATGCACCTTGGCATGGGAAACATGAATAAAGCAGTTTCCTTGGTGAAAGAATCGGTTGCATTGGATAGGAAAGCCGGCAACATGTCTAACCTTTCTTTTTCCCTGCTTGCTCTTGGGCTTTGCTATCAAGTACTGGGAGAATGGGACAAGAGCGAGCAATGCCACAAGGAAGCTTTGAGCATTTCCCAAAAAACAAATAGTTTTCAATTAATCGCTGGTAGTTACGGAGGTCTCGGATGGCTTTATTATGACAAAGAGCAATACGTCAAAGCAAGAGAGTACCTTGAAAAGGCGTATGAGGTCTGTGAAGAAGCTGGAGCAAAATCGCTACAAATACAGAATTCTCTATTGCTTATGTGGACGTATATAGAGCTCGGGGAGATTGAGAAAGTCAAGAACCTGTTTGATAACCTGCACAAGTTTGCTCTCGAAGCAAAGGATAAACAGCTCATCGCTACCACGGATGCAATAAAAGGAAAGCAGTTTCGTGTTCAGAAGAAATGGAAAGAATCCATTGAGTATTTCGAAAAGGCCCTTCAGCAGTTCGAGGCTCTAGAGAGTAGACGATGGGACACTTACTTCTTCGCAAAAAATTTCCTCTATGAATATGCTCGAGTGTACTTAGAAAGAAATCAGGAAGGCGACAGAGAAAAGGCATATGATCTACTCAACCAAGCGTTGGAAATATTCCAAAAACTTGGAGCCAAGAAAGACATAGAAAAGATAAAGTCAAGACTAACGTACATAGAAACTGGACGTCGAGTGCTTAAGCCTGAACCTGTGACCGAGGTTGTTCTTCCAGAACGCATTGCCACTGGATTTGCGGATCTTGACGATTTGTTGTTTGGTGGTATGCCCAGAAATTACGCAGTCATATTAACATCACCTTCATGCAACGAAAGAGACACTCTGGTCAACAGATTTCTTGAAACAGGGGCAAAGAAGGGTCAAATCACGTTTCACGTCATTGCAAAGGCGAGTGAGACAAAGAACCTCGCAGAAAAATTTCAATCAAACTTCTACCTCTTCATCTGCAATCCTCAAGCAGACAAAATCATCAAAACCTTGCCCAACGTATCCAAACTAAAGGGTGTAGAAAACCTAAACGACATTAACATTGCTTTATCCTCCGCTTTCCGCAGACTGGACAAAAAACTCAAAGGTCCACGAAGAGCCTGCATAGAAATAATCTCAGACATTCTACTGCAACACCACACCGTCCAAACTAGAAGATGGTTAAATGCACTCATCCCCGAGCTGAAATCAAAGGGGTTCACCACTCTAGCAGTAATGGACCGTGATATGCATTCCCCACAAGAAGTCCATGCAATTCTTGATCTTTTCGAAGGAGAGATAAACATCCACAAGAAGGGCCCTAAGAAATTCTTAAGAATAGAAAAAATGCTGAACCAAAAATATCTGGAAAACGAAATACCTCTAAGAAAAGAAAAACTACTTGAATAAGCCTCATTGACATTTCAGAACACATGTTTGCAGTGCTCTAATTACGTTTGTAACTGGCTTTCGATAAGCCAAAAACCGTCCATTTCTTAGTCTTGTTTTCCGTAGCGATACGGGTTTAAGATAAGATTTGCATGCATTGGGCAGGTTCTGTTAACTCTTCGGAATTTTTCAAGAAAACGAACGGGAAGATTTTTCTGAAAGCGGTTCGTTAAGAAGAGCAAGTGAAGGGCAAGTGTTTGATTCAGTTTTTCTCGCTGTGATTGCAATAGGGTTATTACATGGGCTGGAACCCGCACATGGCTGGCCAGTCGCCTTTCTATATTCCTCAAGGACACGAAGACCCATATTCTACGGTTTTGTTAGCTCAACTATTATTTCACTTTTCCATTTCATCTCATCAATTGCGGTTGTCATAGTTTACATCTTGATCAGTTCTTTCGTTGCTTTTCCATCTCAGATCATGAAGTACCTTGCGGGCGCAGTTTTGATATTGCTTGCCCTCAGATTTTTCTTTGAAAAGGTTGAAGATGAAGGTGAAAGTCAACATGGGCATCTCCATGAGAACCTTGGGGAGTTTGAACATGAACACGAACATGAACACCCTGACACAGGGAAACACAGTCATTGGCACAAACACAAAAAGAGAGTGAAGTTGACTCTTCTAGGCATAGCGGGCTTCGCTTTTGTGCTCGGCTTCGCCCATGAAGAAGAGTTTGCACTCTTAGCACTGACTATTGGAGGCGTTAACCCATTCACTCTAATGATATGTTATGCTCTATCGGTTACCATAGCTTTGATTGGAGTCACACTTTTCAGCATCAAAGCATATCAAAAAGTCGAATCAAAAGTCAAACACTACGAGAAATACATTCCCAAAGTTAGTGGAATTATCCTTCTCATCATGGCTTTTGCTTTCATTTTTGGCCTAACTTGATTCACTGCCTATCTTTGTTATAGCCCAACCACTGCCTTCGACATGCATGGATTATTTTAATGTTGGATTTGTTGCTTTTAACATTAAAAAACCAACAAGTAAAGCAACAAATTCGGAAAATCGTGCATGTGGCTAATGGCGCTCCTCTAACTCACTCTGACTGCTTTACACTTTCTGAAGGAGGTAGAGGAGTAGTTGGTTTTCTTTTCTTTAGGTAGATTGCCCCGGCTGACACTACGATTATTATGGCTACTATTGCATAGAACCACCACTGCATCCAGAAAGGAACCTCATCTTCTACTTGAGGAGGACTCCATGGGTTAATGAGTGGATAGTTGTCCTGACTATTTTCGTCAATGACGTATGGGGCGTTCCATATGCCCGCTTCATCTATTTGCTCCGCATCAGGATATCTTTCTTCGTAGTCGCTCCAGTAGTTTCCTCCAGAAGGATAACCATCATCCCAAGTATTTTCCGGATCGTAACTCACCACTTGTTTTGTGCTGTTAATGAAACTATTATGGTAGACGAGGTTGTCTTTTGAAGAAAAAGAGAGAGAGATGCCCCAACCGTTGTCTGCGATGTAATTTCCAAAAATACTGTTGCTTCGAGAATCGTCGAGATAGATGCCGATGTCAGAGTTATCTGTTATGTTATTTCCAGAAACGTTGTTGTTTGAAGCTCCTTGGAGACGGATGCCATGCCTGTTGTTTGCTGTTATGTTATTTCCGGAAACGTTGTGGTAAGATCCGTCGACATAGATGCCATTACGGTTATTTTCTATGTTGTTTCCAGAGATGTCGTTGTAAGACCAACCAAGCACGATGCCATCCACGCGGCTTGCTGTTATGTTGTTTCCAGAAACGTTGTTGTAAGATCCGTCGACATAGATGCCATTACTGTTATTTTCTATGTTGTTTCCGGAAATGGTATTGTTGTTTGAAGAACCATACCTACCATACCTGAGCCCTATGCCATGCTGCCTGCTTGCTGTTATGTTGTTTCCGGAAACCGTGCAAGAAGACGACGAGACGAGGTAGACGCCATAGAAAAAGCTTTTGATGTTTGCGTTTTTGATTGTGACGTTGCTTCTTTCTGAGAGGTCTATTCCTCTGGAACCTGTAGCATATGATCCTCTAAGAGTATAGCCTGCCCCATTCAATGTCGTATCGTTCCGGTCAATCACAATTCCATCAGCATCACAAGTGATGTTGTCAGTTAGTGTGTAGAGGTCTCCATCTCGATGTATTGGTGCATCTGGAGGGTCAACACTTCCATCAGCCCTAATGTAAATGGTTCCAATTGCTCTAACTGGTTGAATGTTAGAAGCCAATCCAATTAGAAACACTGTGGATAACAAACACAAAATTGTGAAGAAAGATGAAACAGTCTTCTTCATTTCAATCATCCCAATGCGTCATTAGCCTACTGTGCTTTTAGGATTTATGGAAAAACCAACAAAAATGATGCATGCAAAGTCTATCGAGGACTAATAAAAGCTGAATTGGAACCATGCTTATGATTTCTACATTCACTGCAACCGGGGAAACCAAGGTCGACATGCGCCTTCGTGGAGCTGTACCGTTATCTTATTGACGACTTCAGAATCCAACAATGCAGAAAATACAACAAGAAAGGCTTCATGTTCAAACGAGAAAAAATCCAGACTGGAAAAATCAGTAAGAGACGGTATTTGAACGATTTGAAGACTAGATTTTATGAAAAAGCTGAACTTGTATTTTGGAAGGATGGTTGAGGTTCCTAGAATTAGAATCGGTAGAAGACAGACCATTGAAACTTTAATCAACGAAGAAGCACTGCTATTCGCGAAATATCTGAGGGATGAAAGGGGAACATGGGGTCCACGGATTACTATTCCGCAATAAATTAAATAAGCGAATTACTCCAACAGAAGTATGATGAATGCCATATGGGATTGACTATTCTAAAGAAAAAGACTGGTTACGCCTTAGGTCTCTTACTCTGTATTATAGGAGGAATAATGCTGCTTATCCTAGTTTGGAAATGGTGGGACACTGAAGTATTTACAGATCCATATCTCCTCTCAGCTCTAAGCGCGAGCTTTTGGGCGGAGTATCCTGACATAGCTTTAGGAATCGGATTGAAACTTATACACTATACAATTTTGGGTGCTGTGTTACTCGTCGCTGGCTCTGCTATCTTGGTAGCCAGAAGAGAAAGAGTCGCTGTGACTGAGGAAGTAACCGTACTGCTTGAATGTCGCTACTGTAAAAATCAGTGGCGAGAGGAGATGTCCAAAACGCATTTGAAATCCATAGGCTATCCCAAGGTTCGAACACTTTCTCGACACAAATGCTCCAAGTGCGCTAAATTCATACGCCCAAAAATAGTAGCAACAGAAAAATAAACTTCATTTAGAAAAACCAGCACATGCATGCATCCATTTTGAAGGTTTTTCCATTAACACCAACATTACTTCATCACAAAAAGCTTCAGATTAGTGTTGGTTTTTATCTATGCATGCATAAAAAATTATAGTGGGGTCCAAAGAGAGATACACGCAAACAACAGGACAAGCATCAAGAACAAAAAAGAAAAACACTTAAAAGAACCCCAACCACACAAAAATACACAAAACAGAGGAACAAAAAATGCCAACACACGGATCACTATCAAAAGCCGGAAAAGTCCGGTCACAAACCCCAAAAATCGAAACCACGCCAAGAAAAAAACGAATGCCAAGAATACGATGCCGACGCAACTATGAAAAACGAGTAATCCTACAACGCACCCCAGGCCAAAACCCACTCAAACGACGAAGACGAAGACGACGAAGACACTAACGCTGTCAACCTCAAAATCATCTTTAAACATTCTGAAAACGATTACTTCAATGCATAACATTTAGTCATTACGATTTCTGAAAAAAGAGCATTATTAAGTGACAAATCAGCCCAATAATCTAAGAACACACCAGACCTAAAAAGGGAAGACCCATAATGTGGGCAGACCTAGTTCTAACAAACGCAAACGTTCTAACCATGAACCCATCCAAACCACACGCTCAAGCCATAGCCGTCAAAGACCACAAAATCATCAAAGTGGGCACAAACAAGGAAATCAAAACATGGATTGGAAAAAACACGGAGATAATAAATCTTAAAGGAAAAACCGTTGTTCCCGGCTTCATAGACACCCATGTGCACATCACAGGATTCGGAAAATCACTGAAACAAATCAACCTTAGAGGAGTCAACTCCATCAAAGAAATACAGAAAAAACTAAAAAGCCGTGCACAAAAGACGCCTAAGGGACAATGGATCTTAGGTCGCGGATGGGACCAAGACCGCCTCGCAGAGAGACGATATCCCACCCGATGGGACTTGGACAAGTTTTCGCCAAACAACCCGGTAATTTTTACACGTGTATGTGGACACCTCTGCGTTGCGAACAGCCAAACATTAGAATCAGCAGGCATAACAAAGGAAACAACATCTCCACCCGCTGGACAGATCGATAAAGATCTGAAAACCGGCGAACCAACAGGCATCTTACGTGAAAACGCAATGAACCTAGTTTGGAAGATGATACCGGAGTCCAGCGAGGAAGAACTCATGGAAGCGTGCAGTCTAGCGTGTCAGAAAGCCGTAGAAGCGGGACTGACCAGTGTCCACTGGCTGATCAGCTCACCAACTGAGATACGCGTTATTCAGAAGCTTCGTGAACAGAATAAGCTGCCTTTAAGAGTGTATATTGTAGTTTCAGTGAAGCTTTTGGACCATCTGATCGATTTAGGCTTGCACACAGGCTTCGGAGACAATAGGATACGAGTTGGAAGTGTAAAAATCTTTTCGGACGGTTCTCTAGGTGCGCGTACTGCAGCTTTATTTCAGCCATATCATGATGAGCCTACGAGGAAAGGAATAGTGCTGTACACTCAAAGGAAGCTGAATACGCTTGTTATGGAGGCACATAAAGCTGGCTTTCAGTTGGCTATACATGCTATCGGCGATCGGGCTATAGATATGGTGTTGACCGCTCTGGAAAAAGTGTTAAAGGAAGCGCCGAAGAAGGATCATCGTCACCGTATAGAGCACGCTTCTGTTCTCAACAAGAGGCTGATCCAGCGTATGAGAAAATTGAAGGTGATCGCTTCCGTACAGCCGCATTTTGTTGTTTCTGATTTCTGGGTGGCAAATCGTGTAGGTTCTACCAGAGCCAGATGGGTTTATCCTTTCAAAACGCTGATTCAAGAGGGTGTATTGACGACTGGCGGGTCAGATTGTCCAGTGGAGCCTATTGATCCTTTGTTAGGCATTTGGGCGGCTGTGGCGAGAGAAGCCTTTCCTGAGGAACGAATCAGTGTGGATGATGCTCTACGTCTCTACACGGTTAACGCGGCGTATGCATCTTTTGAAGAGGATATTAAGGGGTCGATTGATGTTGGTAAACTAGCGGACCTCGTAGTTTTGTCTCGTGAACCACATGAAATCTCGCCTAATGAAATTAGAGACGTTAAAGTGGAGATGACCATTGTCGGTGGAAAGGTGGTCTATGTTAAGTCAGAGTGATCGTTTGAAGGATCGTGCGCCTGTGTAAGGGCACTCGGATGGTTGAGAAGGAGAGGCGGAAGAACTATTCTGAGGATGAGGTTAGACGGTTGAGCGATAGGGTTGTTTCTTCCCTACGGTTTTGACCAACAACAACACGCATGCAAGCCTTTGCAGGTGAATTTCAGAAGTGATAGTTCTATAGGACGCTGTAGAGGGCTACTTGTGAACCAAGATAAGAAGCTTCGCAAGTTGAGAGTTGTCGTTGTCCCTTGTGCCAGTTTTCGTTGGCGACGACGCATGCATGCATGTGCGCATCATATACGAGGTAAGCCTTTTTTCCAATGAAATATCCAAACCACATTTCCATTCCACGCTCGCCTTTTTTCAATAGGCTCATCTTGTGCATTGCAGTGTGCTTCACCTATAACATTTCCACTTACGACTTGGACGAAAATTAGATAGACAGGAACCTCGCATGCTTCCGCAAGTTTTCGGTAGCTTACTATAGCTCTTTCATTCACCCATCCAAAATACTTCAGGGATGACTTGGCTTTTGTATCATAACAGAACAGGTCGGCTTCCTTCTCTGCTATATAGTCTGGAAGCTCCTCTTTGATTATCACTTCATGTTTCCTCAAGTCCACACCTAAGGGATGAATGTGGTATTTCCTTCGCAAATATTGTTGGACAACATAAGTAGTCGCCACATCGTGCATTGCATAGGCTTCTTGAAACTGGCTGTCAGTCTTAATAATGGTGAAGCCCAGTGTAGAAAGGTCTTTGGGAGTCTGCTTTTGGGCATAGTTCAATATACATTGTTTCTTATCCATCTAGACACGCATCCTTATGCATGCATTCGAGATTTGGACGTTAAATGATGTTGAGTGTATAAGAAATGTACACGATCTATGTTAAACCACTTATGCACGCATGCATGCTGAGAAGCAATTTCAAGCACAAGTGACTAGGGGAGTTTGGTTTGTCTTGCTCCCCAAGATAGAAAATCAGCGTGCACCAACCTTTTGAGTTTGATCTTTGTCTTTCTTTTCCCCATTATCTCTACTGCCCCAAGCTCTCTTAAAATTCTAAGGGTTGTCCCAATAGTTCTATGATCATATAGGAATCTAACTTTCGTGCCCCAAATTGAACATATTTTTCCAGCAATGTCTTCTGCAGTGCATTCTATTTCACTCAAAATATTTTTCTTCTCATATGCAATGACTACTATTGCATTCAGCACATTAATTATAAAGGGGTAGAAGGATTCGCACATTTCTCTTAGAAAGGCTTCCTTTGATGTCGTAATCAAATCATAGATTTCGTATCCATGTGGAGTAAGCAAATTCCTAGCATTGAGCAGTCCAAGTGCTTTTAGGGTTATTAAATGGTTGTAACCTCTTGCAGCAATTTGTGGGAACTCTATCTTGATCTTATCTTGTATCTCATCACGGGAAAGCCCATCTGGTTTTTTCCTTCCCATCTTATGAATAAGACGAATAATGCTTTCCAAGTGATTTAATTCCACATCTCGAAGATAGAATGTCTTTGGAAGTTGTAGTTCTTTTTGTGAGGATTTGCTTGCATGGTGTTTTTTCCTTGCAAAAAGAGTTCCTCCTTTAGAAACCAAGTAAACATGAACACCTCGAGGCACTCTCAGGGTGTCCAGTTCTTTTGTCATGTCTTCGGGACAGACAAAAAGCACCTTTGCATTTTGAGCTAATCTATTCTTCTGAGCCTGATAATCATATTGATATACCTGACCTAATCCTTTTGCTAGCTCACCTATATCTACACTTCCTTTGCACTCGATGATATGCAAAATTTTGCCTCTTCTACTTTTTGTTAGAAAGTCTGTTACCAAACCTCCACTGATTAATTGCTGTTCAGCCAGGACATCATCAACTTGTGCTTGTTGCTGCAGCCATTTCTTCACATATTTCTTAACTGTAGTTTCTTTCATGCAGCATCCCTCCCTTTGAGAAGTTATCATAATATATTATTAGTTGCTTTTCGAAGCTCCTTCCTAAGGATTAGGCAATATTGGTGACATCGATTTCCCACCCAGGCATTGTAAATGCCTAAAGGCAAAAGGCGCTTGTCATTTTGTAACCAGATTTTCTCGTCTTTGGGAACCCATTTGTCACCCAAACTTATCAGTGTGTCATAGGCTAATGGATATAGTCTGCCATTAAAGAAAACATTGTTTGTGATTACCACCAGATACCCGAGATCTTTCAAAACTTCATATGCTACATCAAAAATTCTTTTTTGTTTTTGGACAAACTGCTTATAATCATCGGTGTTTCCAATGTCTTTTTCTTTATCACCATAATACGTGTCTAATCCTTTTTTCCCTCTTTCCCTCTGTCTGATGTGACTACGTTTAAGCTGATTCCAGTAAGGAGGAGAAGTTATACAAAAATCAACTTTTGGCAAATCATTCTCTTCAAATATCCTAACAATATTTCGAGAGTCTCCAATAATTACTATTTCACGAACATGTTCATCTCCCAGAAGCTTTTTTTGAGTTAATCTTTTCTTGGCAATTTCAGCATATTCTGAATATATTTCGATGCCAATTCCATTTCTCATACATTTCTGAGCAGCAACTAAAGTGCTTCCTGTTCCAAGAAAGGGATCAAGAACCCATTGATTTCTTTTCGTGAAAAATTCAATGAACTCCTGAACAAGGGTTTCGGGAAAACTTGCTGGATGCAGTATTTTGGTCTTTCCTCTCGGAGGGGGTTTGTGAACAAACCATGATTTAGTAAACTTAATCCACTCTTTCCCAGATAGGTCATTCAGCTTATTGGAATATCTTCTTCTATTCTTTTTCTGCACCTTACGCCCCCAAATAGAAGAGTCCTCATAGCATAAATAAAGAGTTATCTCACGTTCACAAGGTACTGTTTCCTATGCATATGAATAACAAACCATACAACAACCACGATTCTGCATGCATGCATTGACTTAGATGTAGGGTTTGTTGGGATGACTTGTATGAGGAGAAGCTTGATTCTCTTTGGTTTAGTTCTTTTCATTGTCGGCACATTTTTGGGTTTTTACGCTTCTCAAAGGAACTGCCTAATAGCCTTCATCACAAGAGGCTACATGAACTTCTGGACAGCCATGGAGATTCTAGGCGGACTAGTAGCGTTAGCTGGCATCATAATTGCACTAATCGAATTCATTAAGAAAACGTAAACTCACGCTGCAACGTCTATTACCAATACTATATAGCATAGCCTTCGATCCACGCCTACATCTCTGCAAATAAACTAAAAAATTAAGCATTTAGAGA
This sequence comes from Candidatus Bathyarchaeota archaeon, assembly GCA_030608565.1. Taxonomy (GTDB): domain Archaea; phylum Thermoproteota; class Bathyarchaeia; order Bathyarchaeales; family Bathyarchaeaceae; genus SOJZ01. The sequence goes on from JAUWDY010000033.1 coordinate 15,544, forward strand.
CAGATAACAATATAACAATAAATCCCATTTGATCGCGCTAGACTTGTTAACTATTACTGTTTCCATATATATTGTTAACATGAATTCGCGTTAATGATTTGTTGTGCCACCTGTTTTTTCATATCTCTTTATTGCGACGTCTCCCCTAGCTGTGAGAGAGTAGTAAGCTCGTTTCCCCACTCCTACTCTGGTGACCCAGTTTTTGTTCACTGTTCCCTTGAGAATGCGAACTATAGAAGATGAGGTTTTTGCGCTAAGTCACCAGACCAAATTCCAGAACTTGCTGAAGAATTCCAAGTCTCAGAAAATTTTATGAGAAAAAGGCTTAGTTTAAGAAGATAAGGCTTAATTCATTTAACTCTTTAATCTAATGTGTGAAGAATATGAAAACACTTGAAGAGGTAAAAATCATTCTAGCAGAGCATAAGGAAGAGTTAAAGGAAAAATATAAGGTGAAAGAGATAGGGATTTTTGGCTCTTTTGTTAAGGGTAAACAAGGGAGAAGAAGCGATATTGATATCTTGGTTGAGTTTGAAGAGGCAATCGGACTTTTTGATTTTATGGATTTAGAAGAATATCTTGGAAAATTGCTTGAGGCAAAAGTTGATTTGGTTTCCAAAAGAGCATTAAAGCCAAGAATTGGAGAATACATCCTTAAAGAAGTTGTTTATCCATGAAAAAAAGAGATTACAGAGATTATATTCAAGACATAATTGATTCCATAGATGATATAGAATCCTTCACTGAAAATATGAGTTTTGAAGATTTTGGTAAAGACAGAAAGACAATAAATGCAGTCATAAGAAGCGTTGAGGTCATCGGAGAGGCAGCAAAGAAAATCCCCAGATCCATTAGAAATAAACATCCTTCCATTCCTTGGAAGAAAATGGCTGGAATAAGGGATAAGATGATACATGAATATTTTGGTGTAGATATCGAAATCTTGTGGAAGACAATAAAAGAGGATATTCCTTCACTCAAACCGTTGATTCAGGATGTTATGAAAAGTCTGGGTGAATAATCCTCGAGAGTATAAGCTTCAAATATTGTCTCGGTTACTACGAGGATGCATGTACATCGCCGTTTAGAACCCTTATTCTGCTCTCTGAGTGGAATACAACGTAACCTCCACTGTGTAACCCTCTAAACTCTCTTCTTCAGAACTTCAAAAACTCCTTAGCAGTAACCTTCGGAACCGTCAAGCGGCCGTCCGTGCCAATGCGACCAAAAAAATCTTCAAAACGGTGACCAAGCTTCAAATGCACCTTGAAAACTTCCCCAAGCTCCAACTTGAACCACCATCTAACCACGACTGGAATATGTATCCTCCGACTCTTCTGAATGACGGCTTTAAAGCTCACAGCTTGAGTTAAGGGCAAACAGGCTCACCCTTCCACATCTTCCCAAACCTTTCTTCATCAAACAACACCGTAACCTAAACAATATTTAAACACTGTTCCAAAAAAACCCCCATTTCAAACCTTTCAAAAAAGTAAGGGCATTCAAACAAGCGCATTTTTGCGCGCACGCAAATCTGAAAGAAGTCTAGCTACAAGTTCGTTCTCACCGTGTGCCTTGGAGTCCCCCACGATTTTAAGGAGGAGTTCATTCAAATCCTTTAAGAACGCATAATTCTTGAGCACTGTTTTCAGTACATCCTCCTGTGAGGGTAAACTCCCTCTTCGGACCAACCTTTGAAGATCTTCCCAATCGTAGTTAGTTTTTACCACTCTGTTCAGCAATACTTCTGGATTGAAAGGGTCTCTCGCACTCCAACACTTGATGACAGCCAATGTCTTGACAACGTCCTTGTCAAAATGCCGTTTGGCAAATAGGTACAGGTCATAAAGGTCCCTGCTACGAACTCTCTGAAACGCTGCTCTGATTTTCTCCGCCAGCAACTCCTCTTTCTGCATACACCCAACCGAAAAACTCTGAAACTCGCAGAATTTGAAGTACATCTCTTTAAAGAGTGGCAGTTCCACTGTAGGCAAGACTGGCTGTTCTCGGTAGCTAACTTGGAGCTCAAACTCAGAACCAGGATTCCAAGCATGTGCATATTTCACAACTGCCAGATAGGATTCAGAACCCACGTTCTCCTCAACAATTTTGAAATCTATACCGTACACAGTCTTGTTGTGCAGTGATCGTTTGAGTTTACTCCTAAGCTCTTCGGGTTTTATGCTGACGCTGGTAAAATCAAGGTCCATCGAGAATCTCCCAGTCTTTCCAAAATACATTTTCTTTAGACAGGTTCCACCTTTGAAGGCTAGCTGTGGCAGGATGCTATCAGACAGGATGCGAAGCACGTAGGTGAGAATGATCTCCCGTTCGGCCACCTCCTCCCTTACTCTGCTCGAACGAGCATAGAAGGCCACATGCTTTCTTTCTAGCATCCCAAATTCACCTTATCTCAATTTCGCTCAGTAACTGTTCCCTTGGGACGTTATTTATTATCCTCCATTCTTTAGAGAATTCACCAGTCCTTGGTTTTCTAGAGTCCAAGTATATCGCTGCTTTTCCCACATGCCCAAGCATCTTGTCCCTGAGATTACGGGGAAGCGGTTTCACAAGTTCTTCTTTTACCAAAAAGTCGATAATGAAGCCCAATCTCTGGATTAATGCATGAGAACTCATTCTTACCGCATACTCGACAAGCTTCTCCTTCTTGACTCTCGGAAGGCCTCGCCAAGTTATTCTTACTAGCTGCTCCATTCCGCCAGCATACCTCGGCTTATCGAACGAATCTACAAGGGATTTCTCAGGCTCGGCCATGTTAACCTCAGCATCGAAAACCTTCTCTCGCCTATATCCAAAGAACTTTCGCTTAGACAGCGTAACAAATTTGAAGGCTCCCCCAGCCCATTCGATGCCCGGCTTCTTCTTAGTAGTTGCCATAAATAACGTGAAAGGCATCTGTGTCGTGAACCCGTAATGACTGTTGGACGTATAGTAACTAAAATAGTACGGCTCTATGAGCACGGCCCCTATGACAAAAGAATTCGAGGGAGGAATCCTCTCCGGGTAACCATAGCTCAAGGGTATGAACTGGTAAAGACCTCGAGTCACCCGCTCTAACCAGCGTTTACGTTCAAGATTGTGGAGCAAGAAATAGGCGTAATCGACCGTGCAGTCTAAGGCTTCTTGCACATCAGAAGCGCGAACCATGGCTTTCTTTTCAGACTCCCACCTTGCAACCAATCTGGCTTCATCCGGTGACAGCTGTTGGACCTCCAGCCGCCGTCGCCGCTCCTGTTCCTGTACTTCACGAAGCTTCTGACCCGTTATACCGATCTGTTCGTAGGTAAGTAGCTTCACCTGAAGTTTCTCTAGCTCCGTCTTCACAGAAGGAGTTACATCAGGACCTACTACTATTAACTCGAACTTCCTCAACGGAGGCTCAATGTTGGAGATTGCCGCATACATGTTGAGTATCTGACTGAGTTTGGTCCGCCCTATTTTTCGAGCGGAAACTTCCACGAACACATCAGTTCCGTCCTGATGCCTGAGGTGGAAGTCAACTCTGATTCGACCTGGCAAGATCTCGTTCACAGCCACGATGGAGTATTTTCTGAATATGGTCGGAATCTCTCGCGAAACGAATGCCTCCAGAGCACGCTCCATTTTCATCACCTGCTTAAAGGAGGAACGAAAGCCTATTATATTTGTTTCTATTTTCCTTAGTGTCTCATGTCAATTTACTAAGATAATCGGAAAAAAATATAACAGCGCGTCTTCCCCGATCCCGCTTCTATATCTCCTTGTTGTTATTCTATGTCAATGCCTCTTCCAAAATCAAAAAACTCGCTTATTAAAACAAAATCACATCCAGCCTTCACAACATAAGCCGCTTCAAAAATTCCAGGCTCAAAAAAGCAGGAAATCCCCAAAAAATCCCCTTTTTCAGAGTATCAGCTCTATCTCTTTAGCAGTAACGTACTCCACTGCAATCTCATTGTAAGCCTCTGAATACTTCTTACGCAACCTTTTAACAAGCCTACCCAACTCGCGGTCATGATCAACAACAGTTTCATTCAGAACCCCAATCCACTCGTCCTTAAACCTCTTCTTCAACTCCTCATAGTGACTACTAAGCCATCTCGCATTTTCCTCAAACCTTAAAAGCATAGCAACAACAGGCTCCATCTCTAAATCACCAGACTCAAACAAACATACGCAGCAAACCTTAATCATTTTATTGAATTAGCGGTGTCATGTTTTTATGTTCTCTTTTCTCTCAGTTTTCTCCAAACCTTTTCGGCTAGCTCCATGGCTTTCGCGTAATCTCTGTATTTTAGCCTGAATTCCGCTTTAATTAACCTGTTATAATAGGTCTTCAGTTCCTCAAAAGTTATGATACCTTCATACATAGCTTCGATGATAACACCTAGCAGTCCAACGGTTTTTAATCCCCAGACTCTAGCCGTTAAGGTGCCACTCCTTTCATCAATAAGTAGTATATCTGCTTCTTCCTGCCTAGCAAGCACTATTGCCTCAGCTTCCCCGGCGCTGATGTCCGGCATTTTAGTCAAGACTTTGATTTCAGCCTTAGACCTCTCATTCAGCTCCACCACTTGAAGCTGGCCTTCCTTCACAGCTTTTTCTATCACAAAAGCATCAGCAGCTTTCTTCTCAACACCCTTTTCTACAACTTCATTATAAACAGCGGGGGATATGAGAATTCTGCCGTACAGTTTCTCCAAGGATTTGAGAAAGCCAATTTTAGCTGCGTAGATTATAGGCGAGGCGTTGCTGACAACTTTACGTGTCAACGCTCCTTCCTCTTAGACAACAACTCCTCCACGTACTCTTCAAGAGCCTCAACATCATATTGATACGGTATGTCTCTAGTCCTAATCGCTTCCATCATTTCTCTAAGTGAAACACCTGCCAATTCAGCAGCTCTCCACAGCGTTACTTTCCGGTCGCGATATAGGGTAAGCACCCTCTCCATCTTGTACTCCCGCAAACCGATCTTGAGCAATTTCTGTATAGCAGATGACCTGTCAACAGATTCTTCTCGGGCCATTTCCTCTATCTCCTTCAGCAGTTCCATTCTTAAACGAGCTGTAACCGCGCGGGAAGACATTAACATTCACCTGTACACAATGACTAATCCTCGTACACATATTTAAGCATGACGCCATGAGAACCGGGTCAAAATCGATGTTGCATGTATGCACTAGATTGTTAACTCAGCTATGAATGATTGTTTGAAAGCGACATAATTGGCAAAGCGCTTGATTATCGTTTCTTTATTCTGCTCAATATTATTGAGCATATATAAAATCAATTGAGCACGTTAGTTGAATGCTTATGCCACGTATGTTTGTTGATGGTGAAAAGCTTTTATACGGGAGATTTTAGTCATATTATTTGTTTGACTATATCGTTTAGTCACGCTATTAGTTTGACTATTTCAGCGGTGATCGCTGTGAAGTGGATTCCAAGCTGGTTGGCAGAGAAGTATTCGTTGATTTACATAGTTAAGGGAGTACATGTTTTTGATTTTGAGGAAGCCAAGAAGCTTCTTGGGATTGAGGATAAGCGTAGGGTTTCGGTTGTTTTAGCCCAGTTGAGGAATAGGGGGTTTTTGATTTCTTGGAGGGATTCTGTGGATCCGAGGAGGAAGTTTTTCAGGTTGCTTTCTCCAGAGGACGTTGTGTTTGCGTTTGGAATCCAGAGTTCTGCTGAGGAAAAGTCTGTTTTAGGTAAGCTTCGGGAAGCATTGAGGCATCTTGAATATATTGTTGGGGGAGCTTATGCTTCTTTCAAGTATCATGGTTACACTGTGCCTGGTAAGGTTGATCTTCACGTAAAAAGGGAGGATGTGGATAAGTGGGTTGCATTTCTTGCCGACCGTGAAGTTGCAGTTTCTATTGATGGTATTCCGGCTGAGAAGGCTAGGAAGGAGAGTGTTCACATTCATTCGGACTTGACGGAGGATATACTTAGGGAATCGGTTGTAGTTGATGGGGTTCGATATCTTAGGCCCGAGGTTTTGGTTGTTGAAGGATTAAAAATTGAGGACAGGTTTGGTTTGATGGATGCTTTGGCGATTCTAATCTCAAAAAGGAAGGAGCTGGAGTGGCGGAAGCTTGTTCATTTAGCTGAAAGAGAAGCTGTTGTGAGAAAATTGGGATGCATATTAGAAATAATCAATCATGAGGCCAAGCGAGAGGTTTTTCCCGAAGAGAAGGCGGAGGAAATAAGGAAAAAGGCAGATCTTTCTTATTTGATGATGTTTCCAAAAAGCATGGAAGTCACCCCTTTCAGAGAAGAAGAGAAAGAGTACTATACGAGTTTGGGAAAGAGGTGGAATATGAAAATCCATCTTAGTAGAGCGTTTGTTTCAAAAATTGTCACGGATTTGGTGAGGTGATGTGACCGAAGCTGAGTTAGAGGCAAACAGGCTCACCTTTCCATATCTTTTCGTATCTTTTCCTATCTTTCCCTATCTTTTTGCATCTTTTTGTATCTTTCCCCATCTTTTCCCATCTTTCCCCATCTAATCCCATCGTGACTTGAGCAATATTCAAACGCTGTCCACAAAAAGAAACTCACCTCAAGCTTATCAAAAAAAATTAGGTAGGGGGCCTAGAGAGAGACAAACACAATGTAACAAAAAATTAGGGGGTGGTGCTAAATGGGGGTCTATAAAAGAGAGATAGAAAAAAACAAACAAAAAAGAAAAACAGAAAGCAGAAACTAACTGAATCTTTT
>JAUWDY010000010.1 GCA_030608565.1 Candidatus Bathyarchaeota archaeon
TACTTGCTGAAGCACTCAAAAAAGCGGAGCTGAGGGAGTTCTTGCCTCGAAGAACCGACCGCCATAGCCAAGCAGACGCCGCAGAAGCTCTAATCGTATACGCTTGGACGCAGAATTTAATGAGTATTGAAGAAGGGGTTGACCTTTTAGGGCGACATGAAAACGTGATCGAAGCTTTCTGCTCGCTACTCCGCACTGCAAGAAAAAGGCTGAAGCTATGAGATTTTACTAGATTCCGCCAATTTAACAGAGACAGTCGAGGACAATTTTCGTTGCCATGCTTTCAACGCCTTCTCAAAGGTCTTCCCGAATTCTTTGTTTTGCTTCCGCATTTTTTTCACCGCATTTCGAATTGCGGTTTCTGGTTTCAGCCCTTTCTTGGTTTTAACATAAATTATTGGGTTTGATATTAGTGGATGTGGCAAATTGTAACCCGCCATTTCGATCGCATCGTCCTCGACGAGAGCTTTTTGCAGTACATTGCAGAACGTGTGACCTTCGCCTTCAATTTCTATTTTTAGTTCGTCGGATGTTCTCTTTAATACCTTGATCTTCATTTTTATCCCTCTAACCAGCGTTTTGCCCATAATCTGAAGCAGCTTTCCGTTTTTCAATTTTTCCGCACTTTGTACATCGCATTCTTTGTCTTTCTAAGAGTAACATGTACCCACACCGCGAGCAGAAGGCGTAGATGACTCCAAGATTTTTTTCCACAGTTGACAGGTGATATGTTCTATTTTTGTTTACTATTACTTTGGCTCTCATAATGTCGCCTGGTTTGCACACTTCGAACATTGTTTCAACGTAACCGAAGCTTGTATCAGAGATATGTAAAGTACCAGTGAAGAAACCTGACAGTAGTGTCTTTCCTATTTTAAATATGCGTAATGCCGCCATTTTGTTTTGTACGCTTCGAACTCGGCCAATGATGGTGCTTCCTGCCAGAGGAACAGTTGCCTCGCGAACTATAGGATACACAGACATTTTTTTACTCAGTGTATCTAGGAGCGTGCGTCCGGTGATGTTTGAGTATATTGTTCCGTGTTCTACGTATGTTCCAGAGTCTGGTATGAATTCTTCAATGACGCCTAAACGGTCTCCTGGCACGACAAACAGCCCACTTTTTCTTTCAGATTGTCCCACAAGTCTTCCCTTCTACTTGGTATAGATCAACTTCAACGGTGTACTTTCTTTTTGTGTGAAACTCGAAGAGTTTTGGAATTATCATCTGCATAGGAAATATGCTTGTAACCTTTCCTCCACACTTCTCAATAAACCTTTTGATAAACTCTCGGTTGCGTTTTCCACTTTTATGAAACGAGTAAATCCTTTGACCTAGCTCCAAAGATTTCTCGATGAATTTTCGATCAGCCCTTCGTCTTTGTACGCCAAATGGGGGGTTTTGTAAAACCGTGTCGAAAGAACCGTGCACAGCATCGATATCCGCCACAACCCAGCTTGTCTTTTCTTTTACACCCATTTTCTCTGCGTTTTTCAACGCGATTTTTACGGCTACTTTGTCTAGGTCGACGCCGACAGCTTCTTTTGCTCCAAGAAGAACCGCGCCAATCGCCAGCCTCCCAGTGCCGCAGCCCAGATCAATAATTGTTTTGTCAATAATATCGTCATAGATGTACGTCGCAGTGTAGAGAATTTCTGCAGCGACTTCGGGAGGTATCGTGTATTGTTCCAAGTACGCCTTAGGCGTCGGATGGGGTGTGATCTCTAACAATGCTTTTTCTAAGTCTAGCTTTCGAACCATCCTTTTCTGCATAATTTTTCCCAGCTTATTTCTCCTAGCATAACGAGTGTTTCGTTGAACGTTAGAACGGGTGTGCGAAAGCTCAGTGTGTCATCTAGAGAGATGCGGGGGCAAGCGGTATTTACGTATGCGTCTATGTCAAGGAACTGCATAAGCGCACTGGGTGTGATCTCTCTTACTGCAAGCAAGGTTGCCTTCTTCCCGTTCTTCTCTAGTTTTTCTTTCATTTCAAGGGCTTTTCTAACCCTTTTCTGACCAGTTTTTAGACCAATTAGCACTCCGAAGGTTTCGGCCTCTTTTGCTTTGCTAATGCTTGCCCATCGCTTTTTGAGTACCCTTGAAACTTCGTCGTGAACAGAATGGACTCTTTTTTCATAGGGATCAGCAATTATTGTGGGCTTTCCGGTGGTTAACTCTACACCGATAGCATGGAATCTGCCGCCTCCTACGAAAAGGAACGCGTCCACGTCTTTTGAAATCGATTGGGCGTTGCTGAAGTCACAGCCAATCACTTGTCCAGCGTATTTTGATTGCCCAGTATCTCCGATCACGACTGTTTTTCCTGCTTTCAGAAGCAACTCTCTTGCTTCGTTGAGCACATGAACGTGTTGAACTGTGGTTGTTAACCCGATGCTTGTATAATCTTCAAGTAGTCGTGTTGCTTTTTTCACTGTGCCTTTGATGCTGATTTTTGCCCTCACTTCAATGTACAGCGTTTGCATCCGTTTCTGTTTCATCATTTCACTGTGACCATAATGTACAATCAAGTCTACGTCTAGACTTTCAGCATCAAGCGTGGCTAAATCACATGCGCCATAACATGGATCAGCCGAAACAATTGCAACTGCTCCAGCCTTTTCGACTACAGCTGCAAGTCTTGAACCTTCTTGCTTTAATCCTTCAGGAAGCTGAATAAGAACCCGCCTTGCTTCAAGCCTTTCTATTTCCTCCTTCACTCTCTCTTCTTCAAAATCGAAATTTTTCATAATAACACACTCAAATCATCAGGACGAAAAATATTCACTTGAAAGAAATAAATGATATTGCAATTAGGGACAATTGAGTGTAAGCATTTCACCACCATTCAGGGTTTTGGTTGAGTTTCCCACACCAAACCAGCTCGACTTGTTATATCCTCTCACAAGAGTTGTCAAACGACACAATGCATCACCCTCGTCAGCAATCACTACTGCAACTTTCGGCAATACCACACCATATTGTATGCATGCAGTTTTGTGCCGCCTCAAGCCTTCTATATTTTTCAATTGCACTTACGCGATGAAATTAACTTGTCTCAGATAATTTCTTTATCAAATAATTAGCATTGACTTCGCTTATTACTAAATCCTTAGAAATCTTTACAGGATCTTTGTCATGTTTTTCTACAAGATCCCTCAAGTCATCTTCTATTTCTTTCACAACCAACAGAGTTTCAACAACTTTGTCAGGGTTGACGCCGATTGAATCGAGATGTATTACGAGGAATTTTATGAAATCTTTTCCTAAATCGCTCGGTGCTTGTCCACAGATGCCAACAGAACGAACGGGTTCCATAGAATGGGCGCCCTCACACAGCATTTCTATAGCCTTCTTCACTGCAGGGTTTGACTCATCAAATTCCCATGCCAAGATCTCAGAATCCCTGTCGATAGCTAGAGTCAGTTGGGTCAAATCATTACTACCTATGCTGAAGCCGTCACAATAGGCGCCAAACTTTTTGGGAGTGATACAAACGCTAGGAACCTCTGCCATGAAAATCATTCTTGGCATTTTCAAGTTAGCTTCTTCGAAGCCTTTTCTAATCATATTAGTGACTTTTTCAGCTTCGTCGATCGTCCTTACAAATGGAACCATTGGTATAGCATTAGTCAAGTTCGATTTATGAACTCCAGTGAAAGCTTTTAGTTCCAGATTGAATGCTTCAGCAAAAAGTTCACTGATGTATCTTGAAGCTCCTCTGAACCCGAGCATTGGGTTATTTTCCACAAACTCCAGCTCGATTTTATTACATTCAATCTTGTTTGAGTCGCAAATTGGGCATCTATCCTGTTTTAATAAAGATATACTTTTGCCACAATCACAAGTGATCTCATAATGCGAGGCTCCAGGGAGTCCGGAATACTCATTCGTCTTGAAATCACTGAATCTAACTATTATATTTCTTGGATGAAATGCAGAAGCAATTATCGAAATTCCAGTCTTGAGTCTTTCTACGTATTCTTGAGAAAGAGATTTTATGCCCGGATATTTTTGTTTCATATCATCGGCCCATCTATCGTAGCCAAGTCTGTCAGCCTTCAAAGCAAAAACAGGATGCATATCTGTACTAGCAACTATGAATTCTATTCTGACCAAAGAACTCCCTTTTGAAGGTAATTGACTTACCTTCAGGGCTTCACCTGGAGAACCTATATTCACCAGAACTTTAGTAATAGTCTCAGGGATTTCTTTCAACTCTACTTCTTGCACCTCGAACGGCAAAACTCTGCTGTAAATTCTAGCCTCTCCTAAAGAGCAGTCGAGAGTAATCTCGCCTCCATCTTTTAGTTTGAGGGCGTTAGAAACGCTCACAGCACAGGGTATTCCCCTTTCTCTCGAAACGATAGCCGCGTGTGAGGTTCTGTTCCCCTTCTCACATATTATTCCAGAGACCTTTTCCAGATTCATCACGACTTCCCAATCAGGAGTAGTCATGGAAGTTACTAGTATAGGTCTTATTCCTTTCTCATTCTGGGTCTCAACTTGCCTTTTAGCTTCAATGTGATCCAAGGCTTTAACAACTGAGCCTATTGCAATTTTTGTCCCTACGGCTATACCAGTATAGGTCGGTTCTATTTTTGGCGTCCCTTTAAGTTTATACAGAGTTAGAGTTGTTCTCGTGGTATGAACGGTTTCAGGTCGAGCTTGGGTGATGTGCACTTTCCCATTCTCAACTGCAAACTCAATGTCCATCGGTTTGCCGTATGCCGCTTCAATCCTTGTTACAAACTCTGCAACTTGTTTTGCTTCATCTAATGTCAAGACTCTTGGATCATCGGCTTCTACAGGGACTTCTACATTCTTTCCAGTCTTAGAATCAAAAATGAGCATCTTTTTTTGCGGTTTTAGAGGAGCTATCGTACCGAGCACTTTCACTTCAGGTTTTTTAATGAAAGCTGTCCAAGGAGCATTCTCTTTTCCTTGAACTATCATTTCTCCAAGACCATAAACTGCTTGGATGACGCCAACGTTTCTATTACCTGTATCAGGATCTATGGAAAAGGCAACTCCAGCCTTTTCAGAGTCAATCATAACTTGAATTATAACAGACAAGATTCCTTCCTTAACGAGTTCGACTTCAGAAATGTCTAGAAGTCGTTTTTTTCTCAAATCATTTCTGTAGTCCACAACCCTCCAACCATAAGCAGATGCAATGCATTTTAACACATATTTAATCACGTTGGAGTCAAGTGGAACATTCAGGTAAGTTTCGAATTGACCGGCAAAGGCAGCAGTAGGTAAATCTTCAGTAACACCAGAACTCCTAACAGCAACTCTGTGTCTTTTTGTATCTTGTTTCATAGAGTTAACTCTGTCGATGAGAGCATTGGATAGTTCTTCGGGTACTTCCATGTTTTCAATTTCTTCTTCTAGTCTAGCTGCGATTTTTTCTGCAGTTTTCTCATCGCCTTCATTGAGTTTTTCGTCTAATTCTTCAACCGATTCAATTATTTTCTCATTATTCAGTAGAATTTTAGAGAATTTGGTGGTAACCATGATCGAGTGAGGCACATTTTCTTCGCCTACAATTCCCACTAGTTTAGCTAGGTTAGATCCTTTTCCACCCGTTACCCTCCCATCAGAGGCAGATGGATCGTTAATATCTACAACGTAATTCATTTTCACTCTTCTTCTGGTCCCTTCTCAATAAGTACCTTACAGGGCGTTGGTAATTTGGCGCCCCCACGCTTTAACGCTTCTTTTGCAACTTCAAGGCCATCCTCATTTACATTTGCTATTATAACCGCCTGGTTTGGTTTCACTCGTGCAGCGGTTCCTATGGGCTTACCGAAGGATCTTTTCATCCCATCTTGCAGTCGATCTGCGTGTGCTCCAAAGATCATTTTGTTTTCTCGAAGTACACAATGTGGGTACGGCATGATTTGTAAGCAGTAGTTTTTCCCCAATTTTTCCGATAGCAAACGGTTGGTTGCTATACGGGCCGCTTCTAACGCGTTGTGGCGTACTTGGACTTCTCTTTGGGCGATCAAAGAGGCTTGATACTCAAAAGTACTTGCAGGGTCGCCCATGGTGAATTTGGTAATTTTCGGCGGGGGAAAGCCTCGCATATACTTCTTTCTCGTATAGGGTTGCCCTTTCACCCTTCGATAATTGCGTGCCTTCATGGCTTTTCCCCTCAGCTTACAAAGTCCGCGGTATTTAAAGAATTTGTTAGTACCATTCTTTATTAAAATTATGAATCTATGATATTGTTGACTTATTTGTCATGCTAATAGATTTCTTTAGGATTTTATTTGTCTGGTAGTTTTTTATTGTCTGTCGTATTTTTCCACTTCGTCGCTCATTACAACGAGTTTGATCCCTGCGTCCTTGAACATTTTCACAGTATCTGCTTCAGCGTGATAATGTTTTTCTGCAACCACGTGCTTGATGCCAGAATTGATTATCATCATTGCACAAGGCCGGCATGGAACCATTTTACAATAAAGTGTCGCTCCGTCTATAGATACCCCGAATTTTGCAGCTTGGATTATCGCATTTTGTTCTGCGTGTAATGTTCGTACACAATGTTGAGTAACGTTTCCAGCGTCATCAAAAACCTTACGCATGTCGTGCCCAATTTCATCACAATGGGGCAATCCTGCAGGCGAACCGACGTATCCTGTAGTTAGAATTCTTTTATCTTTTACGATTACACATCCGCTTCTACCTCTATCACATGTCGCCCTTTTCGAGACAGCTTCACATAGATCAAGAAAATACCTGTTCCAACTTGGTCTCTTGCGCTCTTCCATGTTTCTGCACATCGATTTGGAGTTATTAATATTTTAGCGTGCGAGGATGCTGTTAACTAATTCGTGATGAAACTAATTGATGTAATATTTCGTTTTAATGATTGTGTGGAATGAGGGTTTCACAGTGTCAATAATATGTACTCGTATTTATACTTCCTTTCAGAATGTTTAGGTCACTTTCGGGTTTTGCAGCTGACTATATGGTTCATTTTTGTTCTTTTTCTCTTTCTAACAACAAATGCTCCTTCAGGAAACCGTGTTTCTTGTACAGACGTATCGCCCGCTTGTTTTCTTTCTCGGTTCCTACATGGAGTTCTATGATTCCCATTTTATCAGTCTGCTTGATCACGTGTTTCAGCAGCTTTGAACCTATGCCTCTGTCTTGGTAGTCTTTGTGGATGAAAAGGTAGTTGATGGTTGCTTCGTTCCATTTCTCCCAAACCGACGGTAGAATGTAGTAGTCGATGAATCCGACGATTTTGCGGTCTAGCACAGCTACAAGGATCACGTAGTTTTCGGTTGCTAAAAGTTTCTCCAACGCTTTTCTAGCCCAAGCCTCATCTTGTAGATAAATTGTCTTTAATACCTCAATTATACCGTTAACATCATCGCTTGAGGCTTCCCGTATGACCAAGTTTTTTGTATGCTTCATAACCGTTCCTTCGAAAAGATGTTGTATTGTAACTTTAAGTTTATTTCATCGAGCGTTGTCTGGGCTGGCGCTCGGCGTGTATCACGACTATTGTTTCAAACGCAACCTTCTTTTTAGCCACAATCACGGCTATTAGCCCTTCTTCTTCAAGTTTTCGTATGGTCTCATCAACGTTGGAAAGAGTTGATTGAACTAAGACAATTTTGCCTCTTTCCATCAAATAACCTGGTGCCTGAGAAATAAACCGATCAACAAGTTCCCTTCCAGATGGCCCCCCAGCCCAAGCTCGTTCCATCCACGTTTTCTGTTCGCTTCTTTCTGAGGGTAGATATGGAGCGTTGAAAACTATCACATTAAACTTTTCGTTTCCTTCTACGGGTTCAAAGAGGTTGCCCAGCCGTATGTCCATTTTATCTACGACGCCGTTGAGTTTTGCGTTCATTTGGGCACAGCTAACCGCGTGAGGGTTCACGTCTATGGCGACCACTTTTTTCGCTTTTTTCGCCGCAAGAATCCCTAAAATTCCACATCCTGTCCCCACATCCAGCACAGCATCATTTTGGTTCACAACGAGGTTTTCAGCCAAGAGAAATGAGTCCTCGGCAGGTTCGTAGACATCCTTCAAAACGTAAAAAACATAGTTATCGAAGAAAATTTTTTTCTTAGGCGAACTCATCGGCTAGAGCCCCAAAATCTTCTGGCGTCAACTGCTGCACTCTTTTATCGTGAAAGAGTAGGGAATCTGCCAACTTTATCATGTCTTTTTTCTTTATCCCTCGATTGCGCAGAAAAGGAACAATTGCATTTCTCACTTTTTTGTTTCGTTGGGTAAACAATGTCCGTACGAGCTCAAAAAAGATTTTTTCATCCCTCACTCGGAAAGGAGGCTTTCTCGGCTTCAACCGCACCACTATGGAATCTACGTCTGGAGATGGATAAAACATGTCTCGAGACACATAGTCTAGGAGCTCCACTTCAGCCCGATAATATGTAGAGACCGTTAGCCTCCCATAGTCTTTGCTACCAACACGACCTACCATCCTCTCCGCAAATTCCTTCTGAAAAGTCAAGACGGCACAGTCAAACGCCCTTTCCAAAAGCCAAAACAAAATAGGAGATGAAATAGAATATGGAGGAGTTGAAACCATCTTGTTGAACGGAGGAACATTAACGCTTAGTATGTCTCCTTCTATCAAGTCCACGTTCTGCAACCCATGAAGCTGATCTTTCAGTATCTTCACCAATCTAGAATCAACTTCGACAGCAACAACTCTTTTGCATTCTTGAGAAAGAAGTTCGGTGAGAAAGCCTAATCCAGCGCCCACCTCTAAAACAACGTCCTCCTTGTTTATAGACGCGTAAGAAATCATTCTCTGCAAAAGGGCACGGTCCACTGCAAAGGTTTGTCCTAGGCGTTTTTTTGGCAAAAATTTGTGAAGGTAGATAAGTCGCTTTGTCCGTTGAAGGAGACTCATAGTTGTACCAACTACGGTGCTCTCGTGAACAATCTATATTTGCTTTCGCCGGGCAGTTCCTCTATAATCCTCTTTGTCACGAGTTTAGCGGGGCTAGGTATGTTGGCGCGTTGCTGCAAGTCTTCAAAGTTTTCGAAGGGTTTTCTTTCTCGTTCATCAATAATTTGCCACATGTATTTCTTTCCAATGCCTGGAATCAATTCTAACGCGTGCATCCTAGGCGTTAGCGCTTGAACCATGTTGAAGAAGTTGATGAACCAGCTTTCACGACTCAGCACAATTTTTTCCACTACGCTGAAGAGCTCCATTTTTGCACTAGATGTCAACTCGTCATAGTTAATTCTCCCGATGATGTATGTGATCTTTTCACGATTGCTTTTTCCAACATAGACTCTGTCATATGTCTTTAGGACAACACCTTCTTTTGCGATTGCTTCAAGAAGTGTGAAAAATTCTTCGCCAACTACCTGAACTAAGGCGCCTGCTCGATATCTATGTCTGGCTTCCGCCCTTCCGTGAGGAAGATAGTCGAGAACGTATGCGTATTCTTCATAACGTTTTGAGAAATCGTATGCCCTCTCTCTCCTCTCTTCTCTACGTCTTGAAAACTCGTGGCCCCGCATTTGAATTTCACGCCTTATATCAACTACTTTTTCGAAAAGTCTGTTCTGGATTCGCACTTGCGGATGGTTGTTTTGCGGGGTTTGCTTTCCAACGTTGCATCCTTCTTGTTGTATAATATCTTTTATGAGTTCGCGTTTATTAGTTTTCTTACTTTCTAATACATTATTTCTTAGGCACACTCGGTTTTTCCATAAAAATTTCCTTTTGATTGTTATGATAAGAGAAAGGCTTGACAAAAGATCGCGCGCTAAAAGCTTAATGTAATAGATTTGTAATTAATAATGGGGTCGTAACAATGATAGGACAAATTCGAGACTTGAAAATCACAACCCTTGCTGAAAACTCAGTCATACCACGATATCTTGGACAATGGGGGTTATCCTTTCTTCTTGAATTGGTCGACATCAAGGGTAATAACCGGAAGATAGTCTTTGACACTGGCACTCATAAAGAATCATTGTTCCATAACATTAAAGAATTGAAAAGGATTTGAGCGATGTGGACTGTGTGGTCATTAGCCATGGACATCAAGACCATACAGCAGCTACAGTTGAAGTGGTAAAAGCCGCGCGAAGTCCAAAAGTTTATGCTCACCCTCATACTTTTTTGCCTCGTTTTTACGAAGATAAAACTGGAAAGCGGAGGAAACATGGCGTTCCAGAAGGAGAGGGAATAGAGGAAATTGAACAAGCAGGAGGAGAGGTGTTTCTTAAAAAAGAGCCTGTAGAGATAGTGCCTGGAGTTTGGACGACAGGACAGATTCAAAGAGTAACTACTTTTGAACACTCATTTCCTCTTGACAAAGGCAGAAGAGACATCATAGTTGTCGATCGAAACGAGGTTGACGATCATATCCTTGACGATCAAGCTCTGTGGATGGATGTCCACGAGTTCGGACCTATAATGATTACAGGTTGTGCACATGCAGGACCAGTAAACACAATCCTGCAAGTTCAAAAACTCAGCAACTTCAGAAAGATACACGGCCTAATAGGCGGTACACACCTAGTTGGGCGCTCTGAAGAGTATATTCAACAGACTATTAGTGAACTGAGAAAGGTCGGACTGAAAATGATTTCACCGTGCCACTGCACTGGATTTAAGGCTATGACAAAACTTTGGCAAGCCTTCCCAAAATCGTTCATCCTTAACT
Source organism: Candidatus Bathyarchaeota archaeon (assembly GCA_030608565.1). Lineage (GTDB taxonomy): Archaea > Thermoproteota > Bathyarchaeia > Bathyarchaeales > Bathyarchaeaceae > SOJZ01. Next base: position 10,682 of record JAUWDY010000010.1, read on the forward strand.
CCTCTGGGAGAACAATCGAAGTAGGTAAAGAACCCAAAACCCGTTTGATCTAACAGTTGTATTTACAGAAAGGCGCGCGCTCTGGTTAGAGACAGCGGAAATGAGTTAAAAACTCATCTTATCCACATTCGCCCCATTACTTGAAACGTTTGAACGGTTAAAAGGTTTACTTGAGCATGCATGAAAACAAAATAATTCAGAACCACACTAGTAAGTTCAGAATGAGAAGAGCAACACCTATCCCAATGAAGCTTGCAAATGTCACCACAGCCCATTGATTGTCACCCTTCCACTTTTTTTTCTCGATGAATTGCTCTGAATGCTCGAAAGCTTTTCGAGACTCCCAGTAGTATTTAATCATGAAATTTTCGTCTTTTTCCCAAATCAGATCTCTAGGTCTTTTTTCCTTCTTAGTTTTGACTTGACTATCTATTCCAAGCATATTTTCTATCTTCGCGACTAGTACAACCCTTCTCAGGAATGCACTATAGTATCGAGTTGTAGATTTAATCGCTAATAGTGATAGTACGATAACGGCTACTGGGAGCATAAGCAAAACCCAATGGAGCATCGACCATCTTATTACATTAATCCCTGCGATTACCAGTTGTATGATTCCACCTGTATATAGACCTAACAACGCCGACAGCAGTACGGTGTAATAGTTCCTAACATTAAAATGACGATTAAGGCTTTTGCCCATGTAATCATGATATATCTTGTAAAGTGAAAGGAGAGTAACTTTGTCGAGTTCTCGACCTTTTTCATCAGAATACCATGATTCTTTCTTATTCTTCATGCGAATTCCTTTCATGCATGCATATGTCTTTAGGGACTAAATCTACCCGCTTTCCTGAGTTCAACGAAATTCTTGATATTCTCTGCCGTTAAAACTTCCCTTAACTTAGCAGAGTTTTTAGCGTATAATTTCTCCTGAGCAAAATGATGAAGGTCTATAAGTAATTCACCAATATTCTTGAATCCCTCCAGATTGCTCACAAAATCAACTTCAGCCCCCTTGGGTTTCCATTTGGGCTTGGACACTCTAATTATGTACTGAACTGGATACCGCTCTACAAACTTAGCTACAATTGATAAAGTATAGCCACCCCTGTTGGTTTCCCGCAATAGTATATTTTCGTTCTCGGACATACTCAGTTACATCTCCACTCATTATTCTTTATACATTGCACTATTTAATGCATAAGATAGAGCCTTCTTTCTGAAACTGCATGCATGTATATGCATATATCTTATGCTAACATGCATTACTATAGGGAGAAAGCTGTGAAGAAAGCTTGGCTTGTGATAGGTATAGTAGTTAGTGTCTTGGGGCATTTTCGATTCTTTCTGAGTATTTTTATGTTGAAAGAGGCATCTCAAGGGAAGTTTCCTATTCCGTTCAGGTTCCTTATTCTGCTCAGGTTCCTTACACAATTGAGGTTCCGTACGAAGTGCAAGTTGAAGTGACGAAGACAAAAATCGTACTAGACCGCTCAGTAACTCTAAAAGCACTATTCACTATGGAAAATCAAGATTTCTTGGTGGAGACTGGTCGAATGATGCAGATCTCTTGGTCAAGTACCAGATCCGTTTTGCTGTTTTCTATCATGAAGGCGAGTACATGGAACGCGCTCTATCAAGCTTTAGTATTGGAATTTGGATTATTTATAGCAGTGGCTATTATCACTGGGGGCTCGCTAACTCCCGTGGTACTTGCAGCATTGCCCGCTTTCATAGTTTCGACCGCAACAACAATTCTGACTTCAGGTGATTATTATAGAACAAGTAGTGCTGGAGAAGTTGCAACAAAATACCTCGAGCCAAGTCTTTACAAGCTCGTGATTATTGATGTAAGCGATAGTGGTGGATCCCTGAATGCTGAAGTGCCCTATGAATACAACACAATGGAAACTCAAACAAGGTATAGAACAGAGACAAGATACAGAGAAGAGATAGAGTATTACGATGAAACAAGATATAGAACAGAAGAGCAAAGTGTTGAGGAACCACTTCTTGCCATGCCACGCTTCAAAGGGATTGAATGGAATGTTTTGGGATATGCTACCTTCTTGAGTGGAATAATGGCCTTGGTAGCAGGTATCATCATGGGGAAGAAACATAGTTGATGCGATGCATGCACTAATTTGTATTGAGACTGTAGGAAAACCAACATAATGAAGCTACAGAGACACCAACGAGCGAAGCGAACGAAGTGAGCGAGCACAACAATCGTTCGAGGAAGGAATAAAAAATTTATTCGAGCTTACGCAACGAGTCTTGTCATATGCACTTCTGGTTTGTTCGGCGAACCAGTTTTCACACCGTTGCGAAACTCTTACTCCTTTTTCCGGTACTCATCTAAGAAAGCGAGTATTGCTTCTAGTTTAGAGGTTTCCACAATCTTATGTCCGCCAGCCAAAAAAACTCGAACCTCCTGTATGCTTTCAGGCATGCAGTTGATGACTTGGACAGCTTCCTCCTCTTCCAATTCAAACTGCTCCATAAGTTTCTTCACGATTTTTTCTGCAGTTTTAGCATCTACCTTAGAGAATTTTGCCGCGTAATCCAAGGATCTTCGTTGGAACTGATCAAGCTGTTCTTCGCCTATTGATTCTAGCATTTTTTTAACTTCGGGAACCGTGACTATATGCTTCTTCGTTGCTTTTCTAGGCATTTTTCATCCTCCTACATGAGGTTTTAGATGTTCTGGGCGCACAATTATCTCTTTCACCGCTTTTCCCTGCGTGACGTTTACGATGTAGGCTCTGCCTCTTTTATCAGCTATGACGCCTATTCTTCCATGGAATCTTCGGTGAGGCATACCCTTATGAACGCTTGGATCAAGCTTAACTACCACTTTCTCTCCCGGCTTATACTCATAAAGTATTTTACTGAGCCCTGTTTTCCCCCGTTCTCGAGGTTTTCTCCTTAAAAGGGAACGAGTTTTCCTGCGATATCCTTTCGCTTTTCTTCCCATTTTCAAGATCCCTCCATAACGACGTTTAAAACGTCTAACTCGAGAGGTTTAGCCTTAGCGTTAACGATCTTAGTGACGTTGGGGTCGGTTCGACCTTCGTCGCCGGTTATTAATTCTTTAATGTAAAGTCCTCCTTGACAACGGATTCTCAATTCCACACGGCTAGGCTTTAACCTCTTTATTTTCGTCGTATATATGTGCTTTTCTCGGATGCGGTCTGCTCTTCTGTGCAGGACACGTAGAGGAGTTTGCTGATGAACACCCAGATTGGTAAGCGTTTTCTCTAGGGCTTCTAACTCGTCATCAGAAATGTTTCTGTCAAACTCGACGATTACCTTGTAGATTTTTTGTGCTGCCTCCGCTTTCTTTAATTTTCTAACCATATCTCTATCAGCGACGCACAGATTCAGAACTTTCACTTTGCCCTCCGCCTGTTTATTGATTGTTCGTGCAAGATTTTGTAAGTTTATAAATCGTTTTTTGGGCTTTTTGACTTCTATAATGAACGGTCTTCCAGATCCCAGCATGCGAGCGTCGACGTCTTCTCGCCCAGCCGCATGAAATGCGGTCTCTTCTCCACGGGTTTTTTGTAATGTTGGTCCTGCGATGATTTCTTCGACCGATTCTGAGTACGTTTTTCCTGTCCCGTTGCATCGTGGGCACCCTTTTCCTCTGCATTCAGAGCAAAGCCATTTTGACTGTGGTATTCCTCGGATCAGTTTTTTGTATTTACCCATGATATGCAGTGGGTTTACTTGGAGTGTGACTTGTTTGGTGAAGGGGTTGACGAGGACTACAACTTCTGGCTTTGTGTATTCTGCTGTTTTTTGTGTGATTTCTGAGAGTTTCTTGCCGATGTTACGGCTAAATTCGTTCCGCATGCTTTCTCCGTGTTTCACCGCAAACTCAGCCTTAAACTCGTCTTCCCTTTCCTCCACTTTGATTGGTAGTTCTATGCCGACTAGAAATGTGCCATACTCGTAGTCTTGCAATTTTTCCACTGAACTGTCTACTAGTTCTTGTAAGAGTTTAAATTGGCCCTCACAGAGATGACATTCCCGCCTTTTTCCGGCCCGTTTTTTCGTTTTTCTTAATATTTCGGCAGCCATATCGAAGGATCCATTTGTTGCCATTGTTTTGAGGAGCGAGACTCCTGCTTTTTCCCTTAGGAGTGCTAATTGATGGCCTTTCATGGTTAACATTAGCTTGAGGGTATCACCTCGTTTTTTGTTGTCTACGCCGTAGCCTAGCAGAGCAAATTGTCTCCCTAAGCAATGGTTGCAGAGGGGACGTTTCTCAAGCATTTTTCGCGCCCTTTCAAGTATCTCCGTGAAGAACCATCCTCCTTTTACTTGAACATGCCACCGTGTTTTTAGATGTTTTTTATTACGGCATCCTAAGTTTTTTCCCAAAAAATGGAAGCTTCTTCCTTCTCAATGTTTTCATCATCTTCCTCATCATTGAGTGTTGTTTAAGAAGTTCTTTCACTTCTTTGTCGGTGGCGCCTGCCCCTCGGGCTACGCGTCGTATTCTGGATGCATTGAAGATTTTTGGTTTTTCCCTCTCAGTTGGGGTCATTGATTCAATGATTACCTTCCATCTTTCTAGGCGGTCTTCAGCGATGTCCATTTGGTCTTCAGGTATGTCATAAGAAAAACCCGGAATCATCTTCAGAAGATGTCGAAGCGGTCCCATGCTTTTCATGGATTCGAATTGTTCGTACATGTCCGTGAGAGTGAATCTTCCGCTCAGAAACGCTCGCATCTTCTTCTCTGGAGCCTTTATCTCTGCCTCGCGCACTTTTTCGATGAGTGTTTGGAGGTCGCCCATGCCTAACAGTCTGCCTACGAATCGTGATGGGACAAAGGATTCTATGTCGTTGATTTTTTCGCCTGTGCCGATGAATTTTATGGGTGCTCCTATTGCTGCGACGGCTGAGAGTGCGCCTCCTCCTCTCGCGGAGCCGTCTAGTTTCGCAACTAAAATTGATCCGATTGGTGTGGCTTCATGGAATGCCTTTGCCTGTACTGCTGCTTGTTGGCCTATGGTGCCGTCGACTACTAAGATCACTTCGGTGGGTTTGACTGCTTTTTCCATTTCTTTCATTTCTTTGATCAGGCTTGTCTCGTCTTTGTGTCGTCCAGCGGTGTCGATGAGGATTACGTCGTATTTAGGAAATTGTTTTAGTCCGTCTCGGGCAACTGTGACGGCATTTTTTGTTTTCGAGTCTCCGTAGACGGGAACGTTTATGCGTTTGGCTAGTTGTTCTAGTTGTGCGAGTGCGCCTGGTCTGTAGGTGTCTGTGCAGACGAGTGCTGTTTTTAGCCCTCTTTTTTGGAAGTATCTAGCAAGTTTTGCCGCAGCCGTGGTTTTGCCTGAGCCTTGTATTCCCACAAGCATGAGAGTGTTTGTTTTTCCAGTTTTTATCTTCAGTGGAGCGGGTTTTTCGCCTAAGAAGCGTGTTAGTTCTTCGTAGACCACTTTTATTACGTGTTCTCGTCTGGGGACTCCTGGTGGAAGTTTTTCTCCTAAAGCTCTGTCTTCTATTCGTTTTGAGATTTCAAGAACCAGTTTCACGTTAACATCCGCTTGGAGTAACGCTCGTTGAATGTCACGGGCCAACTCCTTTACAGTAGCCTCATCCACGATAGGAGCCCGGAAAATCTTCTTTAACGCACTGTATAGGCCTTTTCCCAGCGTTTGGAGTGCCATCGTTTATTCATTGCCCTCTTTGTTCTTATGCTGTATCTATTTCTCTTCTCACACTTCTTTATTAAGTAAATTATTTGCTGGTAAAAAACCGAGATGTGAAATAACGCCATTTTTAAGATGCAACTTTGTGCTCTATTGTGCAAAAGTTTGAGACTACTAACCCAAAAGAATCTGAAAAACCCTACAAACAAAAAACAAAACCAAAAACAACCTACAGCACTTCACTAAAAATTCCTCTCAACTCTAAATACATATTTGATTCTCATTCACCATAACCCTTTTCTCCCACAGGAACAAATCTAAACAAAGGAAACAAATCATGTCACAACTCGTAAGAATCATAGAAAAAAAGCCTATACCTACTGAAGCATTGATGCTTCATGGACTTCCAGATGTGGGCCTAGTCGGACTCATAGCAACCTCCTACATAATATCTGAACTCGACCTAGACGAAATAGCATATGTAGACTCAGACCTCCTCCCGCCAGTGGTTGTATTACATGAAGGGCTCCCTCACGCTCCACTACGAATCTACGGGGGCAAAAGCATAATCGCAGCAATCTCTGAGATGGCGATTCCCGCCGCGGCAATCCATCCCGTCATGCGGAAACTCACGGATTGGGCACAATCAAAAAAAGTGAAGATGGTTCTGTCAATCGGGGGGATGCCATTGGAAAACAGACAAGATATTAAGGAGCCAAAGGTTTTTTGCGCCGCATCAAACAGAGACCTTCTTGATATGTTAGATAAGAAAGGATTGAACATTTTGAAGGAAGGCTACATGGTTGGACCTCAAGCACTTACCATGCGATATTGCGCCGAGAGAAAACTTTCAGCCATAGTCCTTCTAGCCCAATCGTTTTACAACTACCCTGACCCAGAAGCGGCAGCCGTTGCAATCGAAGAACTTGCCAAAATAACCGAACTCAAAATAGATGTCTCCAAACTGCTTGAGAAAGGAGAGGAAATTCGATTGAGAGCGAGAGACATCATGAAACGAACCCAACGCGAATTGACCCACATGAAAAAGTCGCGGGAATACGACCTTCCGCTATACGTTTAGGAGGAAAATACATTGACGCATAAAAGACAAAGAAAACGATCAATCTTCGATATAATGAGCGATTACATAGAAGACTTCAAAACTTGGGCTGAAGAAATGATCGAGTCTGCCACCAGTGAGCGCCCTAGCTGGGACATCGAATCCTGTTCGCTTGAACCGCTATGCAACATTTTCGTCACAACAAAAGAGGTAGTGGTCACCGCAGATCTCCCTTACACAGAACCGAAAACGGTTAGGGTCGAGGCAATAGGCGAAGACCTGATCGAAATAGAGGCAAAGATGAAACGAAAGGTACATTTCGACGACTTCGGCATTACCCATCGGAAGGGTGAGTTCTCCTCATTCCTCTGCCAAACCCGCATCCCAGTGCCCATTAAGCCTGAACAAATGAAAGTCTCCCTCAAACACGGCATTCTAGAAATACGTCTACCGAGGAAAAAGGGTTACGAAATCAAAGTTGAATGAACTGCGAAAACTGGTTAACCTTTCGTCCGCGATATTTTTGTCCTGCCCAAAATGCGCCAGAATTCAACCTCAACACCGGAGACAAGCTTTGACTTCAATTTTTCCTCTTCAGGAAAGGGCACTTCAAATATTTCGTATGTTTCAAGATCCATAACCTGAACAGCCGAGGGCAACATCGCAACGACTTGACCTCCCTTTTTCTCGATCATGGGTACCTCAACTTGTGCACTAACCGGCTTGACGAACGTTCTTTTCGCTCCATCAAATGTGCCTATGGCTACGACTCTTGCCTTTGCAGAGCCGTGTTTTCCCGGCTTTGACTTTGTTAAACCGACGATGCGGCATGGTTCTCCGTCAAGTATTACGTAACTACCAACTCTCAAGTCTCCTACGTCCATGGGCTTGCTCATCTTTCTTTCACCTCGTCACACAGCAATTCTTACAACGTAATTTATAGATTAAGGTATCGCTGTAACGTTATGAATTAACGGGTGAATTAACCATTTAAATAGTTAGTTTTCGGCATTCTCTTATATCGGGTTTAAGCAGTAAATGTTAGTTGTTGCGTTGGAGGAAATAGAACTGTTTAACGCCGTGGGTTTAGTTGCACGCGTTGACCGCAAAGCTGCGTTAAAATTTGCAACAAAACTAGTAACTCACCTTGAAGCTAAAGGACTGTCTATATTTCTTGAGCCAAAACTAGCAAAGCATATCAACAAGACTGAAGCCGCTATGCCGCTGAAAAAAATGAAAGCTGACCTTATCGTCACAATAGGCGGCGACGGCACCATTCTGAGGACATGCCTTCGGATTCCTAAGCCTGAGCCGCCCATTCTCGCCATCAACATGGGTGTGCGGGGCTTCCTAGCAGAAGTCAATCCCAAAGAAGGGGTAGACGCATTGAACAAATGTTTGGAAGGAAAATTCACGCTTGAACGTTACATGAAGCTTGCATCTTCTATAGCAGGCACCCGACTGCCCGACGCTTTGAATGAAGTTTTCATCACGTCCCTCACACCGGCTAAGCTTTTGTACGCTAGAATATGGAAGGATGGTGAGGCGGTGGCAGAATGCCGAGCTGACGGAGTAGTGGTTGCGTCTCAGGCTGGGTCAACAGGATATTCATTGTCGGGAGGCGGCCCAGTGCTGGACCCAGAAGTTGACGCTTTCGTTTTAACTCCTATTTGCCCGCTCACCGTTTTTCATCCTATAGTTTTTTCTGCAAAATCTACAGTTAGCATCGAGCTTCTTAAACCTAAGAGGGCAGTTGTGGTGATAGATGGGGATTACCAAATGAACATGGACCCGAAGAATCCGCGCATTACAGTTAAAAAGTCAGAATACGAGTCCTCTTTCGTTCGATTTGAAGGCAATTTTTATCATCGTTTGAAGGGTAGGCTTCTTTTCTCTAGAGGAGGAAGGCTCTGACGACCATTAAGAGGAAAGCCCTCGTCTTAGATGCTTCTGCGTTTATAGCAGGCTTTGATCCTCTTTCAGTTAATGATAGACAGTATTCGGTTCCTAGGGTGGGAGAAGAACTCTTTCCAAACTCGTTGCCTTCTGTGCGGTTTAACACAGCGGTGGAGGGTGAGAGATTAAGAGTTAGGGCGCCGAGCACATCTTTCCTAGAAAAGGTTGAAGAAGCTTCTAAAAAGGTTGGAGATGTGCTCCTTTCTAAGGCGGATAGGCAGGTTTTGGCTCTGGCTCTCGAATTGAAGGATGAAGGTTATGATCCGCGGATTGTGACGGATGATTATTCTATTCAGAATGTGGCTAATCTAGTGGGAGTAGAATTCGCTTCTCTCATGACCTTTGGCATACGGTATCGCTTATACTGGATCAAATATTGCCCCGCGTGCCATCGGAAATATCCTTCAGACTATAAACATAAACATTGTCAAGTCTGTGGCACTGAGGTTAAGAGAAGGCCCCTGAAAAGAAAACCGGTAAGAAAATAGGGAAAAAGATAGGACCATGAGCAAAGGAAATGAGCTTAGAAAGCTTCAAGGCTACTCGTTTTCAAGCCTTGCCTTAAACTTTTTGTGGAAATCGCTCGCGAAACATCTGACAGAAAAATGTCCAGACTGTGGAAAGGAACGTTTGCTTTCAGTTTTTGACGCTTACGCCGGAAAGTCGCATACAAGATGTGCGAGATGCTCGTTAACATATGCTTTTATGAAGCCGTTGATTTACACGCTTTTTCTAAAGCTCGGAGTGAGCCGCAAGACCGTTTGCCAACTATTTCAAGATCGCTTGACACGAAGAAGCATCTTGAACGCAGTAAAGGGCGTAGCTCATTTCGGCATAATGAAACCCCAACCTACTGGCGTTCCAGTTGTAATTGTTTGGAACTTTACCAACAAATGCAATCTCAACTGTTTGCACTGTCACCAAAACTCTTCGCCATATTCTTCTGACCCAGAGCTGACACCAAAACAAGTTTCTAAAGTCATAGACAAAATAGGTGAAGCTGGAGTTTCCGTTCTAACATTTTCGGGTGGTGAACCGTTACTGCGCTCAGATCTATATGATGCTATCAAAAGAGCTACAGACTGCGGTATGTTGTGTACTGTGGCTTCTAACGGAACTCTACTAACTTGGAAAGTGGCTGAGAAGTTAGTGAAAGCTGGTGTAAGACGTGTCGAGATTGGCCTTGACGGCGCTACGGCTGAAACTCATGATTTTTTACGAAACACCGAAGGGAGTTTTGACGCCACAGTACGGGGAATAAAGAACTGTGCAGACGTGGGATTCGATGAGTTGTGCACGACGATGACGCTTCACTCCAAGAACGTTGACGAACTCGAAGGCACCATAAAACTCGCAGAACAACTGGGTGCAACAAGATTTTACCTAAACCGTCTAATCCCAGCAGGGCGAGGGATAGAATCTTCTTCGTATTTAGACGCCCAGCCCCATGAAATAATAAAAGCTTTGGAAATACTGCACGACAAATTCACACAAAGCGTTGCAACTGGTCAAGGCATACAATGCTATTCGCGGGGAATGACTTACTACGCCAGACTCGGTTATGAACGTTCAAACGGTCAATTATTTACTGTAAGCGAAGCACTGTCAGGCTACAGCAGGATGTTCCAAGAAAAGTTCGGAACAGAGGTTTCAAAAATTGTCAGAAGACTCGCCACAGGCTTTGGAGGTTGCTCCGCGGGATTAACTTATTGCGGATTAACGGATTCTGGAGACTTGATTCCATGTGTACCAGCGCCCGTAAAGCTTGGCAACCTTCTTGAACAAGACTTGGAAGACATATGGGTTAACAACAAACTGTTAAATTACATTCGAAACCGTAGAGCGTTAAAGGGTTCCTGTGGCAAATGCTCTTACAACGGTATATGCGGCGGATGCAGGTACACAGCTTACGTAATCAATGGAGACTGGTTAGGCCCCGACCCCTCATGCCCCTTCGGACCAAGCGTTTGAATCTATCTTCAGTTGTCACTTTGATACTCGCTTTAAAGTTGTTTGGGTATTTTGGCGCCGGGGAAGGGATTTGAACCCTTGAGGCTCAAAGAGCCACTGGATCTCGACTCTGCCCCTTCTCTCTTAAGTTTCTATGATAGGAAAAAAGGGTGTCCAGCGCATTACCACTCTGCCACCCCATGCTGAGACATAACATGTCTTGGCAACGGAGGACTAATACCCCGGCCCGAGTGTTTCCCAAACCCTCAAAGCCACTCTACATCTAAAAGCATTTTGTTCCACACAACAAGTTACGACAAACCAAAACAACAAACAATGCTCACAAAAAAATAACCAGAAAGCGACTATAACAGAAGCCATGACCCCCCCCTAGGTAGGGGGGTCTAATAAGAGAGAGACATACACAAAATAACGTAATAAAACATAAACCTTAAACAGGCTTAGGCATCACCAAATCAGCAATATCAACACTGTTATCATAAATCCGATTCATTAAAGAAGCCACAGCAAGGACATGTGTCGCAACTTCAACAGACAAACCACCCATAGCAGCCTCAACCTCACCAAACACAGATAAAACATTCTCTCTTTCATTCCTCACAGACTCAGCCACCGAAACATTGCGAGAGAACACAGCCCTTAAAGCATTTTCATGGGCCTCATAAACCAACCTGTGAAAACGCAAAACAAGCTGCAACAACTCCTTCGGAAGCTTCACACCCTTCAACTTAATCACCTTACCAGCAATCTGAACAGAACGATCACCAATCGACTCAACCAAACTCGCCATCAAACGATAATCCAAACAATCAATGGGAAGCACACCTAACTTCTCACTCAAACTTGGATTCTGAACAACCGTCCGCAGACTACGCACCAAAAGAAAATACAACCGATTAACCTCATTGTCCCTCGCAATCACATTCTTAGCCAAATGCACATCACCCTCAACCAAAGCAGTCACAGCATCCCGATGCATATCAGACGCAATAGAATATTCACGACGAAGAACCTTCTCAGGCGGAAAAGTAGAAAGCTCCAAAAGACACTGCATAACAATTCTGGAATAGTCTTCCTCAATAATTTCTAATCCAACCAAACGACTCGACGCCTGCTTAACACGCTCACGATCAACAGGGCTTATCCTATCCTTCGCCTCAACCCGAATAACATCATAACCCAACAGATACTTCCCAACAATCTCACGATCAAGATACACAGAAGGCTTAACCACCGCCACCTGCGGAACACGCTCCACATCATACTTCGGATCCACACAAAGCCGCCCATCAGCCATCTCAGAAACCGCAACAACAGAACTACGCTGAAGCCCACTTCGCTCAGCCCACTCTTTAGGCACACAAACAAAAAAAGTCCCGCCACTTGTCCTCTGAACTTTCCGCAAATCCATATCAAACCCTCAATGCAAATATTAACTCATCTGAATAATAATCTATTATTAAAAGATAGATGAACAATGTCAGGATTGACGAAAAATATCATAATAGGTATAGACTTGACGGGAACAGAGACCAACCCAACAGGATGGACCCTGTGGAAAAACAAAGTTATCTCCACCTGCCACTTACATGAAAACAAACAAATCTTAGATCGCTCATTAACTCTTTCACCAACTCTCATTGCGATAGACGCCCCCCCCTCAGCCTGCCGATCAAAGGCGCTATGAGAAAGGTGGATAAAGAGATGCATAAACATGGATATCCTGTTCTCCCTCCACTCTTTCCAGCAATGAAAAAATTGACCTTAAGAGCAAGAGAAATCACTAAAAAAATCATAAAAGAAGGATTCGACATAATTGAGGCCCACCCCGCAAGGCGTTAAAAATGCCCACAAAAGACTGGCAAAAAATTCAACAGATTTTCATAAGCATAGGCTTAGAAGGAGACTTGACACATACATTGACGCCACACGAAACTGACGCCATGACTGCAGCCTTAACTGGACATCTTCACCTACAAAGAAAAACAGAGCAAATAGGAGACGATAAAGAAGGCTACGTTGTTGTCCCAATAAAGAGTAATTGGAGAAAGTTGCAGCCTTGAGCGACAAACTCCAAAGAGCAGTTTCCTTTACAATAGCGGCAGGATATCAACTAGATAAACAAGCCTTCGATTTTTTAAACACACTTTCCCAAACAGAAGACCCCGTTAAATTAATGGAAGAAGTGATCAAAAAGATAAAAAATCTCCCTCAGAAAACTTTGTTCATACAACGAAGCTTTCTAGAAGAGATTGTGGAAAAGGCTCTTCCAGAAGTGAAGGAAGAGAAATCTAGTTTAGTTACACCTCCGTCGCCAATTCTAGAGGCTAAGAAGGTTTTTCACGCATATGCGAAAGACATCGACGCGGACATAAAAGTAATAGAAGACCCTACAGATGAAATATGTGAAACCGGGTCCATTGAAGAGTATTTAGAGTATTTTCAAGATCGCTTCCAAAGAATACAGAGATTTTTAAGAAGAAGAATGGATGTCAAAGATGCCACATCCATATCGGAGGCGCTTAAATCTTCAGTTAACTCAAAGGTGAAGGTTATTGGTATGGTCGCTGAGAAACGGCAACGCAAGCAAAGGGTATTCCTGACCGTTGAAGACTTGGAAGCCAGTGTCACTGTACTTGTGACCCCAAGCACAAGCCAAGAGGTCATAAAAAAGGCACACATGTTACTATTAGACCAAGTTGTTTGCATAAAAGCCATCAAAGGAAGAAACGACTTGTTTATCGCAGAAGACATTGTTTGGCCTGACGTGCCCAAAAGAAAACCCAACAAAGCCTCAATACCAGTCTATGCAGCACTCATATCAGACTTACATATCGGAAGCAAAATGTTTATGCGAGAAGAGTTTAGCCGGTTTGTGCTTTGGTTAAATGGGAAATTCGGAAATGAAAGTTTGAAGAATCTGGCAAGTCATGTCAAATATGTGGTGATTGCCGGCGATCTTGTAGAGGGGATAGGGATTTATCCGGGGCAGTTAGACGAACTGGCGATAACAGACATTTATGAACAGTATGGAATGGTCTCGAAATTCATTGAACAAATCCCAGATTATATCGAATTGATAATAATACCTGGAAACCACGATGCGTCCCGGAGGGCATTGCCTCAGCCCGCCATACCTAAAGATTATGCAGAGCCACTCTGTGAAGCTAGAAAAGTATATTCCCTAGGAAACCCAAGCACTGTGAGGCTTCACGAAGTCGAACTGCTTCTGTATCATGGACGTAGCCTAGATGATATTGTTGCGTCTATTCCAAACGTAAGCTTTCAAACGCCGGACAAAGCCATGAAACTTCTTCTACAAAGCAGACATTTAGCGCCTGTTTACGGGAAAAAAACGCCTATAGCACCAGAAAAAAGGGATTTCATGATTATAGAAAGACCCCCAGACATTTTCCACGCCGGGCATGTGCACGTAATAAAATATGACACTTATCGAGGAACACTTATCGTTAACTCGGGGGCTTGGCAAAAACGGACTGAATTCCAAAAGAAAATGGGAGTTACTCCCAACCCAGGAATCGCTCCAATCGTAAATCTCCAAACATTACAAGTTACACCCATCAATTTTACAGCATCCTATGTGTGACAATTTGTGTAACAAGTTTAGTCATCTGGGTAAGTTCAGAAATGACTTCTCCATACTTGGATACCGCATAATGTATCCAGATAATTTATGAATTGAATTATGTTTTTTGAAGGCTCTCTGGCGAACTCACGAATCTTCAAACAGTGGTACCTTTGTCTTCAACGCCTACTCGAAATCTCTGCCAAATATTTAGGCGCATACTTGACTAAACGCTCAAGCCTATCATCCGTGATGAATGACGCTCTAATAATACTACGTGCTATGCTCAGACGAATCTTTTTTGTACGCCCGTACCGCCCCATGCTCACAACTCGTGCGTTCAATAACCCTATCACATCTAGTTCATTCACTAAACTACTCACCCGTCTTTGAGTTAACGGTGTAAGCCCTGACTGACCACAAAGCTCACAGTAAATTTCATAGATGTCACCAGTCACCGCACAGCTAATTTTTGCCTTGCCTAATAGATAGACGCTACATAAGACGAGTTTTGAGTGAAGTGGAAGGTTCTCTAGAGCTTCCGCAATCCGATCATGTTCAATCCTTTTTTCCGCCCGTCGTATGTGATCCTCTACAACAGCTTCAGAGCCTTCGCGCTCAGCCAACTCGCCAGCAACCCGAAGAAGATCCAAAGCTCGCCGTGCATCTCCATGCTCCGCAGCGGCCAACGCGGCACACAAACTCAAAGCGCCATCAAACAGAACGCCATCATGAAATGCTGGTCGGGCACGGTCTAGAAGGATGTCCCGGAGCTCAGCTGCATCATATGGCCTAAATACGATTTCCTCCTCGCTTAGAGAACTCAAAACTCTGGGATCAAGAAACTCTTTGAATCTAAGATCGTTGGAGATTCCCACAATTGCGGTTTTGCTATAATGAAGAGTTTCGTTTATTCTGGTCAATTCGTAGAGCAAAACATCCCCCCGCGTTTTTATGAGGGCATCGATTTCATCAAGAACAATTATAAAAAGGATTTTACGTGAGTCTAAGCCAGTTTTAAATCGGTCAAAAACTTCTCCCACAGCTAGGCCGGTAAATGGAACCTTCACGTCCAAAGTAGCACATAAACTTGAGAAAATCCTGTACTCTGTACTCATTAGTCGACAGTTAATATAGCAGACCTTCACAGGTGCCCCAAGTTCACAAGCCTTATGACCAAGTCTGCTCAACACATACTTTATAACTGCGGTTTTTCCTGTGCCTGTTTTTCCGTAAACCAAGACGTTAGAGCACCGGGAACCCTTCAAAACAGGGGCACATATTTCACCAAGGTAACGGATTTGCTCCCTACGATGTGGTAGCATGTCAGGGATATAGTCATGTCGCAATACCTCTCTATCCTGAAATATTCCGTTGCCTTTCAAAAAATGTTCAAATACCTTGTCTAACACGGTAGTTTTACTCATAACATTGCCCTCAGATGTCAATTCATTGTTGAATGTTCACACTCAGACCCCTACATTTCCTATGGAATAGCCTAGAGATCTTTAGGTAATATTCTTCCTTCTTTAGAAGGAATAGCCTCTCACTGGTTAGCCACTATTTTTTTATTTAATAATTATGATAAAACACTTTGAAGTGTTTTTACAGATTTTTTTTGCTAAATAAAATCTACTCCCATTTTAACAGACTTGGCGGTCCAGTGGAAACTTAGGGGTTGGAGTCAAAGAAATAACCATGATTGTTAGCAATTGTAAGTGTGACATGCACTACATTTTCACTAGGCTGAAGTACGCCTTTACTAACACGTTAGATTGTATGAACTGTTTACTCGTTGAACACTTAACTTTTTGTGAACTATTGTGAAATTGATTTATTTAATGATTTACCAACGGTCCTATTTTATGAAAATTTACCTTTTTCTGTCCTATAACGTGTAAAGAGCCGACCCCTAGTCTTCCACTGGAGAATTAAGCTTACTACGCCTTTTACGTCTATTTTGCAAACACTGCCTCTTGTGAAGTCTGTGAATCAAAAAAGATGCAAATTACGTTTATTTTTCAATTTTAAGACATAACTGTCCTTTTTACCCTTCTAATGTTCACCATAACTTCTATAACCTGTGACATGTTAAGTTGTAAAGAGTTTTGTTTGGTGCTTAGGAATGCCTGCTAGGAAAATGCGAGTGGAGGTCTTCGACGAAAATGGAAACCGTTATACAATAACCTTTACGGGTCATGTTACTAGAGACAAGGCTCTTCGTCTATTAGATGTTGTCGAACTACTCGGTGGCATGCCTGGGCTTAACCCTGGAGTGGGTGACTTTCCTTCGGAGCTGTCAAAGTTTGATAAGGTTCGCTTGATTCTTGAGAAGAGTTTTCCAGTTGCGTGGTTTTCTTCTAAGGACGTTCAATCTGCATATGAACAGGAGTTTAAAAAACCAATCAGTTTGAGCACGGTTTCTACATATCTATCTCGGATGGCCCAGCGTGGCATTCTTGCAAATAGAAGTATGTCGAACCGCAAGCGTTATAGACGGATGACTAGAATGTCACAAAATACATTAAGTTACATGAAAGGTGATAAATAACAGTCATTTTTAAAGGATACTAGATGTTTCAGTTCCAGATTGTATGCAGGCTTTACATACTTCTTGGAGAGGAAGCTGAATGACCAAAATCAGCGAAGATTTAGCAGAAATGAAGAAAAAACTTGGTGAATACATTAACAAGGGACGCGCAATAGGTTTTCATGAAGCTAGGAAGGAACCTGTGATAGCAATTACCCCTGATAAGTCTAAAATAAAGCCTTTAAGAAAAATAGAAAATTGCGACGTACATTTCATCGCTGTAGACTGCTCAACCAGAACCTTGAAGAGAGCAAATAACTGGGGCATTTACCTCATGCGGGCAGCATATGCTTCTGTGGAGGGACGCAACGTGAATTGGGGTTATGAGGAAAGTATCGCCAGTGTAGTCGGAGATCGCCGAACACGTTCTAATTTCTTAAAAGATCGAAGACTGCAATTAGAAAGCGAAATGGCTTTGAAAATTCTTTACGAAGAGTCTAGTGATGATGTGGGCGTGGGTAGGAATGCTCTTCGTAGACTAAGTGAAGGAGATTATATTCTTCTGGATGGAGCTAGCTTCTTTGGCGGAAAAAGGGGGTTCTATACCTCACTATACGAAGAGGCTCTTCGTAAAAGGGTCAATCTTCTTACTATAAGTAAACAGTCTCCGATGCTTCAAGATGAAAAGGGGCGAGATCTTATGGCAGCAACATGTATGCTTGCGCCTTATCCAATCTGGATTTACTACCCAGTTAGAGAAGCAAATAAAGATAAACATCTATACGGGGATGTGTCTATTGTGAAATTGTGTGAAGATGGCTCACACGCTTTCCGTTGTGACATAATGGAATACTTAACTAATCGCGAAGTATCTGAGTTACTTTCCCCACTAACGACAATCTCAGAAGATCCAAGATGCCTAGGGTATCCGATCACCCTTTGGCTTGCTCATGATTTTTCTGCTTCATCTGACTCGAAACTCCTTCACTATCATGATCAAATTGAGGAGATGCTAGCTAACGCTGGGTTGTTAAATATACTTCGCGTTGAAGAACTCTCATGCAGTTTTCCAGATGAACTTCATGGTGTAAAACATCCATTTCACTGGGAGCGGATTGAACATGTCTGAGCCTGCAGGGTTTGTCCGTGAAGTAAAGGGAGATAAAGTTTCCTTCTTCCTCAACAAAGGAACTGACCTCTCATTTGGTCAGATAGTGAGAGTAGACTCGGGCAACAGAAGCTTCTACGCGCGTGTTGTGGATGCTGGAAGCTCCTCTACACTAAAAACGGACGAGCAACTTCGTGAAGCAGAAGGGAAGGAATCCTTTGGGCCATACTCCAGCTATAGGCATGTTGATGCGATTCTTTTCCTCGAAAAAGAGGTCGGGAAGATTCGTTCTCCAACTTTTAACCCGGATTATATGGACAAGGTGTACACGGCTACTGATGAGGACTGTTCGGTTTTGAGGCTTGCAGGGGAGTTGGAGATAGGGCGCTTGCGTTCAGGGAAGCATGTACTTGGTCCTGTCGGCATAAGTGTTGAGGCTATACCTCTGATGATGGGAATGTTTGGAATGACAGGATGTGGGAAAACAAATTGTGAATTAATGCTTAACGCTCGGATTATAGATTCGAGTCCAAGGACTGTTGGTTTAATTTTTGACTTTGCAGGCCAGCTTCTTGAGGGAAAAGGGATAGCGCCTCAACGGGGCCTGAGGGATCATCCACTCTTTCACACAAAAATTCGTTATTACTCGGCTAGAGAGCAGAAGATGCTTGTTGGTCTATATACAATTCGTCCTCAAAAACTTTCAACACTCTTTCCTGACATTACACATCATCAAGTTAGGCTTGCTCAAAAACTTTACAAGAGTTTGGGGAACACTTGGATAGAACAGTTGCAAGAAGCCTATAGTATAAATGGGCATAAGGGAGTGGCTGAGCTCACCGACTACAAGGGCAAAGCCGTGATAGATGCTCTTATGCTAAAGCTTTCAAGTTTGTCTCCACATCTTTTTCCGCCGTCTGACTACAGTTTCGTTGATGATGTAGTACAGAACGTGGGCCAAGGCGTCACTTGTCTCGTCGATATTTCAGGTCTCAGTTCTGAGGAGCAATATGATGTTACCTGTCTGACAGCTTCTAGTGTGGCCCTCCATTACAAGAGGTTGTGGGAGAGTGATTTTAATGCGTGGAAAAAGCTTCCAACCCTTTTGATAACTCTTGAAGAGGCCCATGAGTTCCTTGATCCAAACATGCCTAAAACAATATTCTCGGATATTGCGCTGACGTATCGAAAGTATCGGGTGGGACTGAATGCGGTGACACCGCGGCCTTCAAGAATAAATCCTAATGTCTTCGCTGAGCTTTGGACCAAGGTTGTCATGAAGACGGAGTTGCGTCGTGACAGGGTCTACCTTACGGGCAACACGCCTTATCTTGAGTACAGTGACACTGAGGTAAAGATGCTTGATGTTGGGGAAGCTTTGCTTATCTCGGAGCCGAAAATCCGATTCGCAGTTCCGATAAAGGTTATTCATTATCCTGAGTACATTGACGAGAGGGGAGAAGTTGATTATAAGCTCTCTGCGTCAAAGCCACTTTCTGAAATGGATGAAAGGCTCAAAAAGCTTCGTGAAGCTGGAAAAACGAATTTGTGACATCACGTTAGGTTTTAGATTCCTTTTTTAGGATTTTTTGCATCTCTTTTTTGATGCTGTAAGCATATGGAATTTTTTGTACGTTGCGTTCTAGGTACCCTTCTTCATACAGTTTTTTCATTAGGCGAGCGGTGTGCTCTCTTGTGAGTTTTACTCTTTCTCTAATTTCTGGGGCGGTTTTTCTCTCCTCTACCGCAAGAATCTCGAGCACGCTTAGCTCGGTTTGCGTCAACGGGGCCAACGCGCGTTCTCTCTTGATCGGAATCGCTGCCTCTATTTTCGCCTCAGGCGTTACTGTGGGTTTGCGTCTAGCTTTTTCAAACTCTTCAATTCTTTGCATAAGGCTCTCTTGTTTCGTGGATATTTCGTTCACTCTTTTGCCCATATTTTCAATTTCCGCTGAAACTTTCCGTTCAACTTCTGAAATAGGTTTCATTTTGGCGGTGAACGTTGCTAGCTGTCCCGCGTACTCCTTCATTCTCTTTGCCGTTTTTTCGCTCTGAGAAATGCTTACTTCGGTTTTGTGAGCAACAACGTTGAGCCTGTTTTCCTGTGTCCGCAACTGTTTATTGAAGCTTACAATAACGTCATCTATAACACTCTTCGCTTCGTCATACTCTTCATATGCTTTCCTTATTCGCCTATAATACAAGACAGCGGCGCCCCCGGTCATGAGCAATAGGAGAATTGTGGCTACTAAGAGCAGGTCGTACATGCTAAAGGTTCTCCAAACCGTTTAAGCATGTGAAGATGAAAGAGCCTATGACTTGTAATGTGAACCAGAAAAAGCGTGATTTAAACGTGATATCTGTGATTTGCATAAATATCACACATCACATTACGCTATGAACAAACTTAAGGATTATGGTGAAGGGAAGCGAACAACGTTCATCTCTGTGACACGTGACATCACAAATGCCACGCTATTTTCAACTGATATAGATAGACAGTTGAATATGCTCTGTGGATTGATTCAAGACGTTTTTACTTACCGAATATTGTTAAATACGTTCCTTTTTTGGTGGATTCAATGTTGGCTAATGATAAGGATTAATGGTGTGGTCTGTAATTAACCAGAGGGCCTTGAAAGAGGAATTTTATGGATTGTAACTTTGGAAGATTGATGTATCGCTTGGGTGCCTTAGCATCATCGGTGTGATGTGTGATATCACATCTTTCCCGACACGTTCTTCGGCTTAGATAATTGTTCTAGGCTAGTTTCTAGGTCCTTACGAAGCATACTTATCACTGTTAGATATTCTTTCATTGCCTTCCGTCCTCCTAAGGCTTCTCTGTAGGTGCTCATGTAGGTTTGCAGTTTGTTTGCGATTTCGATGTATGGATCTAGAAGTGTGCTTTCAAGGACTCCTAGGTAGCCGAGAAGAAGAATCGTGTAGACTGATTGAATGACATTCTTTTTGGCCTGCCTTAAGGTTCTGTTGAAAGCGCCGCGACTTACTGCTGATATTCGTAATTTGGCTTTTTCTTCGTATTTTAATGGTTTTTCAGCTATATTTTCTGTTAAAGCGTCGATTAAGAGGGTTTCAAGCTGTGTTTTGGTTAAATTACTGTTTTCTGCGAGTGTTTTCGCAATTGGGTCGTTTATGGAGCGTTTTAGCCATTTTTGGGTCTTTTCTTTTAGTCGCAATTGTTTCACCGACAAGTTCTGTTTAAAGGATACAGTTTTGTATACGGAGTAGAAAAGACTTGTGGTCTTTGTCCGTACTATGCCTGAGTGGTTGATTGAACGTACTCTCCATCGAAACGTTGACAAACGTAAACATTTTATGCACAGAGGAGAATCATTGTGGTGAGGGTGCATATTGGTAAAGCACTTCAAAACTGCATCGCGACTGAGGGGAATTAGTCCCTCTGATATTCGCCGCCTTTTTTCATTGGCACAGGGTATTCCTGGGGTTATTAGCTTAGGAATAGGTGAGCCAGATTTTGTGCCTCCTCCACATGTTCGAGACGCAGCTAAACAGGCTTTTGATGAAGGTAAAACACACTATATGCATACCGCGGGTATTCCAGAACTCCGCGTAGCTCTGATGAAAAAAACAAAGCGTGACTACGGTTTGTCATATGATCCAGAGTCTGAGGTGTTAGTCACGATTGGAGGAACAGAAGCGATTTTCTTGGCTTTACTGACAGTGATAAATCCTGGCGATGAGGTGTTGGTTCCTGATCCGGGGTTTGTCTGTTATAGACCCAGTATTTTGATGTCGGAAGGGGTTCCAGTTTCTATGCCTCTGCTTGAGGAAAATAGTTTTACGCTTAACGCCGAAACTGTGATGTCTTTGATCACAAAGAAATCACGTGTGATAATCATAAATTCTCCTAACAATCCAACAGGGTCTGTTCTCTCTCACGATGACTTGGCTGGGTTAGCAAAGCTTGCTGTGGAACATGATTTGATTGTGATTTCTGATGAGGTTTATGAAAAAATGACGTATGATGATGCCAAGCATTATTGTTTGCCTACTTTTCCTGGTATGCGTGAGCGGACGATAGTTGTGAACTCTTTTTCAAAGACGTATGCAATGACAGGTCTTCGCGTTGGCTACGCGTTGGGTCCTAAAGAGTTGATTGCTCCCATGATGCTGGCTCATCAATTTACCACAGCCTGCGTAAGTGGCCCAGCACAATACGCTGCGATTTCAGCCTTAGAAGGACCGCAAAACTGCGTTAGAGATATGGTTCAGGAGTTTAAAAGGCGACGTCGGTTTCTTCATGCTAGGCTTAATGAAATTGAAGGTTTTAGATGTGGTCTTCCTAAAGGAGCGTTTTACATATTTTCAAATATCCAAGAGTTTGAGATGCCATCTAAAAAATTCGCTGCCCACCTTCTTAACAGAGCAAAAGTGGTGACTGTACCCGGGTCTTCATTTGGCGAATGTGGCGAGGGTTATCTGCGATTTTCGTATGCTACTGCTCATGAGAAAATCGAGGAAGCATTGGACCGAATAGAAAAAGCTGTGAAAGGTTTTAGATAAGGACTTCTGCCTTTTCTAGAAGTTCTTTTAATTCTTTTTCAATTTCCTTGTTCTTTCTATGTGTTTCGAGCAGTTGATGCGTTGCGTAGCCTTCTTTCCGCGACTCTTCTGTTAGAGGTTTCATTTTGAGTTCTTGAGCCTGAATATTCGGGTGGGTTTTCATGGTGATGTATGCTCGTGAGATGTTTGCTATAGTGGCTTCTTGAAAGATTATGATTGATCCGTTTTTGAGTTTCATGCAGACTCGCATGTGTTTATGGCCCTCAGGCGTTCCTATTAAAACTTGATTTAAGTCTTGGTTTCGGATTACGTGGATTTTATTCACAACGTATGCCTCAAAGGTTTTCTGCTTGTTCTTTCAAGGAGTTGAAGAGTTCTGGTCTCAGGTCGCGGAGGGTTGGGACAAAAGCTTCTGTTCGTTCCAAGTCGGCGTAGTCGATGCTTCCTGTTGCCAAGTCTTCTTCGTCGTATTTGGCTTGTGTGATGATGCTGCCGTTTGGGGCTACGAGTCTGCTTCCTCCCCAGAATTGTAGGCCGTTTTCCACACCGACAAGATTGACGTAGGCCAGAAAAACGGTGTTTTCAATGGCTCTGGCGGCGGTTAGTACTTCAAAGAATTTGCGCCGTCTGGCTGGAGATGCTGATATGCAGATTATGAATTGGGCGCCTTTCAGTCTTAATAAGCGGGAGATTTCTGGAAAAAACACGTCATAACAGATTATTAACCCCAGTTTTCCGATTTCTGTCTCAAGCACTGGTGCTTGATATCCTAGTCTAAAATAGCGTTTTTCTTCGAAGACGCTGTGTGTTGGCAAGTGCATTTTTCGGTATTTGCCAATGAATCCTTTTGGGCTTAACAGAACTGCTGTGTTATAAAGGACTGCGCGTGCTTTTTCGCTTCGCTCCAGCATCCCGAAGATCATGTGGATGTTTTGTTTCTTTGCGGTTTCTTCTAAGAGTTTGACTGATGGTCCTGGGATGGGTTCTGCTAGTTCGTAGGCGAGGTCTCGGGTTGAATAGCCGGTTAATGAGAGTTCTGGGAAGATAATGATGTTTGCGTCTCTCTTTTTTGCTTCTTTAACCTTTTGCTTCATCTTGTTTATGTTATGTTTTTTGTCTCCGATTTTGCAACTTATTTGTGCGAGGACCGCGTTAATCTTCTTTAACATTATTTTTCTCTCCATAATCATTCTATTGCATTCATTGAGAAAAGGTTTAGTGTGGTGTGTAGGGAAGTCTAAAGTCGGCTCCAACCGTCCTATATCCAATTTTCGTTGTCAGGGGGGTCCGTCGCTTGTGCTCTGTTGCTAGCCATCGCTTCTTAATGCCGTTAACCCGTTTTATAGAGATGTTTAGCTGCTTTGCAATTTCCTCTGTTGTCATGAAGCGTTCTAAGCCGAATAGAATCAAGTCCAGCGTTTCATATTTGACGCCTAGTTCTTCCTCTGCTAGTTGGCCAGGCCAGAGTCCCGGTGTTGAAGGCTTCGTAACTATCTCAGTGGGGACGCCTATGTGCGAAGCTAGTTGCCTAACCTGCGTCTTGTAAATATCCATAAGAGGTGAAATATCCGCGGCTGCGTCTCCCCATTTTGTGAAGTATCCTATCATGGTCTCGGACTTGTCTGAGCTGCCACACACTATTTTCTTGAGTTTATTAGCGTAATAATAAAGGTAAACCATTCGGATTCTCGCCTTTACATTTCCCTTGCTAAGCTTATCTGTAGCGTCATAAATTGGGAGAGACTGAAAACAAGCCTTTAAGGCGGGGGAAATGTCAATGACCTCTAGTTTGAAACCAAATTTTTCCGCGACTAGTTTTGCATGCTGGGCATCTGTGGCGTTATACGTTTCTTCCTCTGGTAGTATAATGCCTAACACCTTGTGACCCCCTAGAGATAGAGCGGCGAGAGCGGCTGTTGTGCTGCTGTCAATTCCACCAGATACTCCTAAGACTACGCCAGTTGCCCCGCATTTTTCTATGTAGTCCTTGATGAACCGTTTGATTCTAGTCTCAACCGATGGTGAATCTAATTTTAAGCGTTCTTTTGTCAGTTTCAATGTTAAGACTCCTTGCATTCTGTTTCTATGATTTCTTTTATAACTAAAGTTTACTCTTTCCTACTTCTCCGTTATGCGTTGAGAGAAATATTTAAGCGATAGTAATATAGTGGAGATGTGGCAAATCTTTAACCTCGGTTGCTACGTTCACGCAGAGGATTTGACATGGGTAGAAGAAAAAGAAAAGTAGTTCGCATTCCTAAAAAGCGGTTGCCCACGGTTTTCTTATGTCCTAAATGCGGGAAAGAAGCTATTAGAATTGAATTCCTTGAGGGGCGTGAGCAAGCCACGGTGCGTTGTGGAAGTTGCGGTTTGAGTGAGGAGTTGCCTGCCAAACCATTCTTTCAAGAGATCGATGTCTATTGTAATTTCATTGATAAATTCTACTCTGGAATCATTGCCAAATAATGAGGATCGGTTATGATTGGGCGAGTAGAAAAGTACCTACTAAACAAAATTAAGAAAGACGGGGCTATTCACTTAACTCTCATTGACCCCGAAAAAGTGTCTCTCAAATCAGCCTCTCGTATAGCCCATGAAGCGGAGTCCAGCAAGACAGCAGCCATCATGATTGGCGGATCTACTTTTGTTTCCACTTCCCATTTAGATAATACTATAAAAGCAATAAAGAAGACAGTTGGCATCCCAGTGATTCTTTTCCCTAACAACGTAACAGCCATCAGCAAGCACGCCGATGCCATATGGTTTATGTCACTCCTCAACTCCCTAGACCCATACTTCATCGTGGGTGCACAAGTCTTAGGTGCTCCACTCGTCAAAAAATTTGGTTTAGAAGCCATCCCACTCGGTTACATAGTTGTTGGGCAAGGCGCCACAGTAGGCATTATAGGACGAGCCAGCCCGATTCCATATGATAAACCAGAACTTGCTGCTGCACATGCGCTGGCGGCGCAGTATCTGGGCATGCGGTTTGTGTATTTGGAGGCGGGGTCTGGAGCCAAACAACCAGTGCCAAACGAAACGATCAGGATAGTAAAGGATCTTGTTAGTGTTCCTTTGATTGTGGGTGGGGGCATAAGAAGTGGTGAGCAGGTGAAGGAGAAGGTGAACGCTGGGGCTGACATAATCGTCACTGGCAATGTTGTGGAAGAGTTTGAAGCTAAAGACAAGGTTGAAGAATTGGTAAAACAGGTGAAATGGTATCGAAGGGCCATGAAGCGACCTAAACGTAGATGATTAACCGTCTTTTATGAGTTCGCATGGAATAATTCTGTTGCGTTCTCTTTGACTTGTTCATGTTAGAAAAGCTGAATATACACATTACAAACTCTACTGAGGGAAAACCGTTTTGAACGTCGCGATGAGCAAGGAACACCAGCAATACGTATCCACACTAGAGAACAAACTCGCGAGTATATACGAAACTGCGAAAAAGGCAAGAGAAAAAGGGTTTGACCCCTCCCTTCACCCTGAGCCCAAAGTGGCCAAAGATCTAGCCGAACTTGTGGAGGGACTGGTTGGTCCCCAAGGCGTTGCTGAAAGCATCCGAAACTTAAGCAAGAAATTGCCACGAGAAGAACTTGCGTTCAAAATTGCCGAAGAGATTGTATACGGAAAATTCGAGCACATGGATGCAAGTGGAGCCGCTGAACAGGCGATAAGAACCGCCCTTGCCATACTGACCGAAGGCATAACCGCCGCGCCTCTGCAAGGCGTAGCACAAGTAGCCGTGAAGTATAACTCTGACCGAACGAAGTATCTAGCAATTTATTACGCCGGCCCTATACGTTCTGCAGGCGGTACGGAACAGGCCTTAAGTTTGCTGGTAGGAGATTTTGTTCGTCGCTTGCTGGGGCTGGATCGTTACAAACCAACTGAAGACGAGATTGGACGTTTCATCGAAGAAATGCGATTATTTGAGCGATCAGTAAGTCGGTTTCAATATCACGTGTCGGATGAAGAATTAAGAAGAGCACTTCAATTTCTCCCCGTGCAAGTTACCGGGCTGGAATCTGATCCAGTTGAGGTTTCTGCCTACCGCGATCTTCCTCGAATCGAGACAAACCGAGTACGAGGTGGTGCACTCCGTGTTGTAAACGATGGAGTTGTGGGGCGTTCTGCAAAAGTGTGGACGATTGTAGAAAAACTGGGAATTGAGGGCTGGGACTGGTTGAAGAGCGTTCGAGAAATCGAACGGAAGAAGAATGCTGGTTTTATGGAGGACATTATTGCGGGGCGTCCCATCTTTTCGTTTCCTTCAAGGCGTGGAGGTTTTAGGCTTCGGTATGGAAGGTCTAGGAACACTGGTTTAGCTGCGGTGGGGGTTCATCCGGTGACCATGATGGTTCTTCAGAATTTTCTTGCAGCAGGCACTCAATTACGTATTGAAGGTCCTGGGAAATCTGGGGTTGTTCTTCCGGTAGATACGATAGAGCCTCCAGTTGTACGGTTGAGGGATGGGTCTGTTGTTCGTGCTTCACTTGAAAACTTTGCACAAATAAAGAACGTGGTTGACAAGATTCTATTTTTAGGCGATATCCTCATCGGGTTTGGGGACTTTCTGTATACCAACAAACCTCTTCTCCCATCAGGGGTCACCGAAGAGTGGTGGTGTCAGGAGCTTCAGGCGGTTATTAAACAGAAATTTGGTGGGGATTTGAAGGAGGCCGCGACGAGGGCGAAGATTTCTACAGATTGCCTCGAGGGATTCCTCATAGACCCTTTTGGAAATAAGCCAACCGCCAAAGAAGCAGTATCATTAGCCTTGGTCCTCGGGGTTCCTCTTCATCCGTTTTTCACGTTCTTCTGGGCGTACATTTCTTCTGATGAACTCCGAATGTTACGGAAGTGGCTCTTGAACTCTCGAAGAGAGGTTGAGAACGAAAGTGTTCGTGAAATATCTGGCGAGATGAACGAATCAGTAAAGCAGGTGCTTGAAAAGCTATGTATTCCCCATAAAGTTGTGGAAGGCAGCATTAAGATAGAAGGGGATGAGGCCTACGTCTTTGCATTTTGTCTCGGATTAAACGACTCCAAAGCGAGAATAGTTAGTGCGAAATCTGTTCTCGAAAACATTAGGAAACTCTGCGGTGTTAATGTCAGAGACAAAGCTCCGACGTTTGTAGGCGCGAGAATGGGGCGTCCGGAAAAAGCGAAGAGGCGAGAGATGAGACCTCTGGTTCACGTGCTTTTCCCAGTTGGGCTTGCTGGTGGTCCTCGACGAAACATTGTAAAGGCGTTAAACAGAGTTGCGATTGAAGTTGAGCTTGTGAAGCGGCGATGTCCTGACTGTCGAACGGAAACCCGTAGAATAAAGTGTCCTGAATGTGGGGCCGAGACGGTTTTGGTGAAGTGTTGTCCTCAGTGTGGCAAGGTTCTGAAACAGGATGTTTGTCCGATCTGTAAAGTTTCAACAAGGAACTACAGTAAACAATCAATCAACCTAAGGGAGTTGATGAACGAGGCGAGTGAAAGGCTGAACCTTCCTGTTCCAAAGCTTGTGAAAGGCGTAAAGGGTTTAATAAACGAAACAAAGACGGTTGAGACACTTGAAAAAGGGATTTTGCGAGCCAAATACGACCTCTCTGTTTATAAAGATGGAACAATTCGGTTCGACGCTACAAACGCGCCATTAACGCATTTCAAGCCAAAAGAGATCGGTGTCTCTGTTGAAAGGCTTCGGCAAATGGGTTATCTTCTTGACTGCTACGGAAATCCCTTAACCGATCCTGATCAGATATGCGAGCTTAAAGTTCAAGACGTAGTTATCTCGGTGGGAAATGCGGAATACTTTGTTCGTGTGGCCAATTTCTTAGACGCTCTTCTTGAGAAGGTGTATGATCTTCCTCCATACTACAACGTTAAACATATTGACGACCTAGTTGGACATTTAGTCGTAGGCTTGGCACCCCACACCTCAGCTGGCATTCTCGGCAGAATAATCGGTTTCACAAGTCACAGTATTTGTTATGCTCATGTCCTTTGGCATTCAGCGAAGCGTCGGGACTGTGACGGCGATGAGGATGCTTTGATGCTGGCTTTGGATACTATCTTGAACTTTTCTAAGGCTTACTTGCCAGCTCAGATAGGTGGAATCATGGATGCGCCACTTTTCATTATTCCGTTGGTGAACCCTGTGGAAGTGCAGCGGCAGGCTCATGAGGTGGATGTTGCTGGGACGTATCCGCTGGTGTTTTATGAGAAGACTTGGCAGAAAGTTATGCCTCGTAAAATCGGTGAACTCATAGACCTAGTTGAGTATCGGCTAAACAGTGAAGCACAGTTTCAAGGCTTCAACTACACGATTCCTGTTTCAGATATTAACATGGGCAATCGTGAGAGTATCTACAAGAGGCTTGGGCGAATGCTTGACAAGTTGAGTAGTCAACTTACGCTGGCGGAGAAGATTGAGGCTGTAGATGCTGAGACCGTGGCGAGGAAGGTTCTGACCACGCATTTCATTCGTGACATCATGGGTAATTTGCGGGCGTTCACCAGTCAAAGCTTTCGATGTAAGAAATGTAACAAACGTTTTAGACGATTGCCTCTTCGGGGTAAGTGTTCCGCGTGTGGCGGCGAGGTAGCTTTGACGGTTCATCGTGGTGGAATCGAAAAATACTTGGAAGCGGCGCGTCAGCTTGTGAAGAAGTATGGATTATCCAATTATTATGCTCAGCGGCTTACGTTGGTGGAGGAGGAGATTAGGTCTTTGTTTGAAGGCGATAAGCCTAAGCAGGTAAGCCTCTCCGACTTTATAGCTTGACGGCTAGTGGAAACCTTTTCTATGTGAACAGAGAATTTTGTTTTGAGGAACCATGTTAAAAGGAGACTATCATCCTAAGGCTTTTCTATCTTTGAAGAGGAATGTTCGACCTGGGTTAGTTGCTAGAACAAAGATTCTTTTGTTTCTAGAGAAAGGATCGTCTAACACTAGGGATATTTTGAAGAAGAGTAAGCTTAGTTACGCGTCTGTTCTGCATCATCTTCATCTTCTTGAGGCTGAGAATATACTTGTGCACAGGGGTAAGAGGCTGTATGTTTGGGAGTTGACTGGTGCTGGGCAACAAAGATTAACGAATGTTACGGAGACTTGAAAGGACATTTGCAAGGTGACTGTTGACATTTGGGGCATCTGTCGCTATACTTTGCTAGTGCAGCCTTCTGTAGGTCTATGTTGACAACGTTTGCTAATGATGCCAGCCAAGCGAGAACATCAGCGAACTCGTCTTCCAGCGCCTTTCTATCTTTTCCTTTCAGGGCTTCTCCTAATTCACCTATTTCTTCTACAAGCCACTCGTATGTTCCCACGGTTCCACGCTTCGAGTCTCGGTGAAAATAAATCCGCCGCATCATATCCTGAAATTCGTCAACATGCATGTTCTTGTCCTTCCTCCGCTGTTTTTTTATTGTGTCTTTGAACTTCATAAGGCTTGTTTGTCCTTTCTCGAGTATGTGTGTCACGTTAATGTCTTGTCATGCAGACACACTCGTTGTTGTGTGGTTTTTCTATGGCTTTTGCACAACAACACGTGAGCCTACGAGGGTCCTAGATAAATGCATGCATAGAATCCTGATTAGATGTCTTTCACTTGTTCCTTTTCAGTTTCATAAACGCTTTGACGCTAGTTCTTCTATACCGAAGAGCTTCGCATCGGGTATGGAATTAATTTTTCTCGCGGTCTCTTCCATTTTCTTTGGATCTCCATGCAGTAGTTCCACTTTGAGGCTTTGAAAAACCTCCGTCTTCATTTTCACTCGAATGGTCTGGCGTTTTGCATGGAATACAGCTGAGATTTCGCTGAGATTTGTTACAGTTATGTTGCCTTTTCCAAGCGTGCACCCTGTCGCCACTTGTATGCCATCGACTACACAGGATAAGGGCGGTTTATTCCCGGTATTAACAGTCACAGACAGGTCGCCGAATCCATTCGACTTGAGAGTTTTCTTTGCCAGCAACCCCATTCGAACTCCGATGGTCAAGAACGGGCCGAGATGTCCATGAAATTCCGCTGCTTTATTCAGTATATCTTTCAGTTCTGTGTTCATGTTTTGTCCAGATGTCATGGTAGTTTGCTCCTTGCAGTTTGTTTCGAGTGGCTTGGGATAGTTATTCTGGTTTTAAGGGCGTTGACTAGGATGAGTCCGAATATGCCTCCGATGATGCCGCCGATTGCGTGGTTTGCGGCGAATGTGATGACTGTCCAGATGGGGTTGAGGTTCATGAAAATGCTTCCGATGATTAGGCCGGCTGTGCCTGCGCATATTGTGGAGAATGAGATCATGCTTATGGTGCTGGGTATTGGTTTTTCGAAGCAGTTACTGTAGCCTATTGTTCTTGTTAGGATGTCGAAGAGGATGCTTGCTGCCATGAAGCCGAGCATGTAGGAGCCGCCTCGTAGTGCGAACGTTAGCAATGTGACTATCAGTCCTGTGAGTGAGATTGCGCCAAACTTTCTTGTCCACCATGCAACTAGTATTAGTGATGTGAAGGCTAGGAAGTCGCATAGGAATGGTAGGTAGGTCATTCGCCAGAAAATTGGAGAGAATGTGTTGTTTAGAACTGCCCATAAGGCGGCGCACATGATTATGGCGGTTATGTCTCGTGTGTTGAAGTAAGCCATTAGTAACACCTTTTTTACAGAAAGTATTACTGTGCTTGATAAAAGCTTTATGGTAACGTGCCAAACAGTTTAACGGGGAAAATGATATGAGCAAAATTATTCGTGTCGGCGTTACTTTTCCTCCTGACCTGCTTAGAGAGCTTGATGAAGTGCTTGAGGAGACTGGTTATGAGAGTAGGTCTAAGGCGATTCAGGACTCTGTGAGCGCTTTTGTCAGTGAACATAAGTGGCTTCGGGAGCAGAAGGGAATGAGAGTTGGCGTCTTAGTGGTACTTTATGACCATGAAGTGAAGGGCTTAAATGAAGCTCTTATCGACACTCAACATGAGCATGCTGACGTGATCTATTCCTCAATGCATATTCATCTAAGCGAACGAGACTGTCTCGAGGCCATAGCAGTAAAGGGCGAGGCTGAAGAGATTAAAAAATTAACCCAAGAATTGAAGACAAAGAAAGGAGTGAAACAGGTCAAACTATCCATAGTTTACTGACAATTCAGCAAAATGTTTCTTACTCCATCCGTTATTCTAAGCTTTGATGCCATTTTGCATGCATGCAAAGATTATTTAAATTATGCGCGCGCTAGAATGTTCTTCCAGAACTTACTTTCTGAAATCTTAAGTGTACGCTTGGTTACAATGGAACAGTTTACAGAACGAGAGAAAGGAGGTGATAAGGTGAATAAGAGACTTCTGTTGACTTCATTCGTATTAGGGGTTATTGTAACTATAAACATAGGGCTACTTAGTGGGGCAGTGTGGGCAGAGCCTGATATCCTCTATGTTGATGACAACTATAACTCGTCAACGCCAGGCTGGGGAGTCGATCATTTCAACCAAATCCAAGACGCTGTAGATGCTGCAACCGATGGCGACACCATCTATGTATACAAAGGCACCTACCATGAGTCTATAGAAGTGACTGAAAAGAACAATCTCGCGTTCAAAGCAGAAAAAGGCGGGAACCCAGTGAAATCAGTCGTAATCGACGCAGATGGGAACGATGGTTTCGAAATTGGGGAATCCAGTGGGTTGACAATTTCAGGCTTCAAGATTACTGATGCAAACGTTGGTATCGACACTTATCTCGTAAATTACTCCAATTTCAACAACAACCACATTGAAGATTGTTCGCAGGACGGTGTATACATCGTTGGAAACTACAACAGCATTGCCCACAACTACATCAAAAATACAGGCGGAATCCATATTGCAATCGTCGGAGATGATATGATAGGAAATGTAATCTCAAAGAACACAATCTTGGATTCCGACGTGTGGGGGATTTACCTCTTCAACGGCGTAAACTGCTCTATCACCAAGAATTTCATATCTGACGCTTCTGTTGGCATAAATTTGCTCTATTACGGCGGGAATTGCTCTGGGAATGTGATTATGCACAATGAAATAAGCAACGTTGCAGGAGGCATCAAATTGGAACCACACGTATATCCAGGCCTGCCTCCTCCAATGGAAGACAATATCATCGGTCACAACTATATCCATGACATAACTCCTTTCCCTGGATATTTAGGATACGGGATTGATATTCAATACTGGGGTGGAGGAGTGGTAGAGAACACACAAATCCTACATAACACGATCAAAGATTCCGACATAGGCATCAGAAACCACGGAAACTATGGACAAGCCCACCATAACGAAGCGATCAACTGTGCAACTGACTACATTGATTCAGGAACAGCGAACAAAGATTTCAAGAACTCGTGGAACCCATAGCGCGTGGTCTTTCCTTCACGACACTCTCAATCCATCCTAAAACTTCTCAACCCCTTTCTTTCAGTCTTTATGCATCAATAGGTTCCCGCGTTTTCAGTTTTTTCTCAGCTGAAAGCAAAACACATAGCAGGTGTCAGACTCTCCGTATGGTCCTGTCTCCTTGATGCCATAAGCCTCTCTGTATCCGCGTAGCATGCATGCAGTTATTTTGCAGGTTCTTCCATTAGCATCAACATCAACTCCTCCGCAAAAGCTGCAAAAATAATGTATATCTCTTTCCATGCATGCATCCGCAAGTGACATGACAAAAAACGTACACGTAGACATTAACGAATCTTAACATACTTATACGCTTCAGTCATATTCTCAAAGCAGAAATGAACCTTCTGGAAACCTCTCCGAAACTCAACGACATCCTTCTTCACTTTGTTCACGTCTTCTTTGTCAATGACAACCCTTTTCATAAACTCCGCAATCTCAGCCATCTCATTCTCCTTCATTCCCAACCTCGTAACCTCGCTAGTTCCTAAACGAATACCGCCAGGATGCATAAAATGACGACCAGCCTTGATATCCCAAGGAAGCAGATTTCGATTCAAAATAACATTCGCCTTCTCTAATTCTCCTTCAATGGTACCCCCGTCACCATACTTCGTAATATCAACCAAAACCACATGTGACTCAGTGAAGCCCTTATGCTCAGCTAAAACATCAAAACTACGCTCAAACAAAGCCTGACCCAAAGCTTTCGCATTCCTAACAACCTGTTTAACATACTCCTTACCAAACTCAAGCAACTCAGCACACGCTATAGCAACTCCAGCCACGGCGTGAAGATGATGATTACTCGAAAGCCCAGGAAAAGTCGCCCGCTTAATCCTATCCGCATACCGGTCCCAAGACAAAACGCCACCATGCTGGGGACCAAACAAAGTCTTGTGCGTACTTAACGTAACAACATCAGCCCCTTCCCTCAAGGGATCCTGAAAACACCCTCCAGCAATCAAACCAGCCACATGAGCTGCATCATACGCCACTGTTGCTCCCACATCGCGAAACGTGTCAGCCAACTCCCGCACAGGGTGTGGAAACGGAAAAACACTGGCACCAAACATCACCAGCTTAGGAGCCTTTCCCTTCTCTACGAGCTTCTTAACCCTCTCCTTCGTCCTATCAACATCAATATTCAACTCCTTATGATCTAAGGCAAGATATTCCACCACCAAGTCGCGAACAGCCCCAGCAGTTCCCCCAAACTTCTTCTTCCCCGTGCTAATGTGGCCCCCACAAGGAATAGGCAAGGCCATCATAACATCACCTGGGTCAGTGAACGCCGTATAAAGCACCAAGTTCGACATAACACCTGAGATGGGGCGGACATCAACAAACTCCGCCTTGAACAATTTCTTCATCAATTCAATACAAAGTAGCTCCACTCGATCAATGTACACGCATCCAGCGTACACACGCTCTTCAGGCCAGCCTTCCGCATATCGATTTCCAAAATCGGTTACTAATGCCTCACGCACAGCCGGGCTTGGCACATTCTCACTTGCAATCAGTGGAACCGCCTCTCTGAACAATCTATGATGTTGCTGAAGGAACCCAAACGTTTGATCATAATACTCACGAGCAGATGTCATAAGCGCACCTCAACATCATATCAACCTTAACAAAAATAAAACCTTTGGAATGGACATAACTTTAATTAAAGGGTAGCCATCCAGCTTATAACCAAAAGGACCAAGCCTGAGGCCGTCATTGATGAGTAGCGGACGAAAGAAAAAACGCGAGAAAAAGGCGCCTATGCCGATGCAAAGCGCTGGCTTACTTCGATTCTTTGAAGAGGAGACTCATGGTGTAAAAGTAAGACCCGAGATAGTTATGATCTTAACAGTAGCATTGATAGTGTTTTGTATTTTGCTGAAACTAGGTATTGTTCCAGGTCTTCCTCCTTAGTGTTTGTAACGTTTCACAGTCTAGAAAATGAGATAAAATGAGATAGTACTGAAACTATTTACTTTTGTGCAAAACTTCGATACGTTGAACAGAGTTCAAATTGACAAATATCTCGCTTCTTTTCTCTTTGCTCACAACCCGCGGTACTGGTTGTGCAATCGTGGACCGCAGTATTACCACGTCGGCGTCCGAAAGCCAAATCCCAGGCGGTTGACGCGTAACTGCAACTAGCGTTCCTTCAAATCCATATGAAGTATCTAAAATTGCCACCATTCGCCGACCTATGTTTCGTTCAAGCATGTGAAATATCGTTGGGGGTAGTCCAGTCTGAGGCATTGCAACCACTATAAGGTTGTGATATTCAAGAATAAAACTTTATCCTACCTTCTCGGCTGTTAAGCATCAGGGGCTTGCTGTAAATAATGAAGAGTTTATCAGATCACAGAAATATTCGTCTAATGTATCCAGCGTAGATGTTAAAAGTGATTACTCCGTTTACTGAACGTGTTCTAATTCCTGTCATTTCACTAATCTGTCTAACCGTCAAAGGCTTTTGTGATCCATGCAATGAACGAAAGATTTTTTCCGTGTAACCCTTATACGTCGTAGTGTCTTGTAAATAGAATTCACTCTTAATGCATCTCCTTTCTCCTGTTTTCGTTAAAGTATACTTATACCTTAACATATCTAGACCAGCTTGGGAGCCTGTCTACATAATAATAATGCCCGAGTTTATTTAAGAGTTATGAAGAAAACTTCTACGTAGGGGCTGAACATGTAAAATTTCGGCATTGAATACTTTCTAGATTACCGCTTTGCAACCCCAATCTTTTTGAACTCATATTTCAACAAATTTATGAACACGTTACTAGGCGATGCTCAAGATGGCTTCTGATAAGTCACTAGATGTGTACATAGGTAAGGCAGCTAAGCGCTATTCATCATTGTTTACGCTTCCATCTCGAAGAAAGATTATTCTTTCACTATGTACACTATGCATATTTGGCGGCGTTCTAGCAATTCTACCACTGTCTTCTTCCTACCATGGGCTTACGCTAGGCTTGATGTTTGGTGCATCTATCTTTTCCATCGTAGTATTATCCGATTCTATAATTACTCATAGTTGTATGAAAACAGACCATGTTTTCAATTTAAGACGTTGCTTGGGCCTCTCTTTTTTTTCCAGCCTATTATGGTTTGGATTGATTTTTCTCGGCGATATCATCAGCGTTTTTTTTGGAAATCCGGCTCTTTGGATCAAGTTTTTCCTTTTCGGCTATTGCGCAGCGATGATTCTTCGTTTGCTAGTCTTTTTCACAGCTTCATTTGCTGACCGTGGAAGAGCGGTTCTTTCTTCTCTTCTGCAGCCCACATTATGTATTGTCCCTATTTTTTTCATGAATTCGGTGATAAAGTATGATTTAGCTTCCCTTTTCATCTTCTTCTCGCTTTCCATTCCAATCGCTGTGCTGACGGTTTTTCTTTTCACTTTCCTTTTGGACAATGTTGGCAAAAAAACTCTGGGGATGCCTTCTCTTTCTCTCTTCAAGGCATTTTTAGTAAATTGGACAGAAAATATGAACGCACCTCTTGAAATTTTCCTTGAGAGGCTTGGCGATGAAATGGACATAAAACTTTCTTTGCTGGCGTTCAGAAGCGGTGAAAGAGTAAAGGCGGTGATTGTTGTTCCAGAGTGTCATCCGGGGCCATTCAGAAATGTTGGTAGCAGTCTCCTCCCATGTATGATTCAAGATGCGCTAGAAGATAAATTACAGTGCGTAGCTTCTGTACCTCACGGATTGATTGGGCATGGTTTCGACCTTTCCTCCCAGTTTCAAAGTCAAAAAGTTGTGGCCGGTGTTCTATCTTGCATGGACTTTTCTCACTTCAATTCTGAGGTTACTCCTTTCATTCGAACCCGAAAAAACGGAGCGACTGCAAGCTGCCAAATATTTGGGGATTGTGCTTTTGTTACGTTGACCATGGCGCCTAAAACTATGGAAGATTTGCCTCATGAATTAGCCTCACTTATTGTCAGCGAGGCTGAAAACCAAGGTTTGTCTTCTACGATAGTCATTGATGCCCATAACAGTATAAATGGGCCCTTCAAACTTGACGAAGCAACACGGTCTCTTAGAAAAGTCGCGGTGACGAGTCTTGAGGAAGCGCTTTCAGCTAAGCGTTCTCCATTCGAAGTGGGCGCTGCAAAGATTGTTCCTAAAGAGTTTGGAATTAAAGAAGGCATGGGCCCCGGGGGAATAAGCGTGATCGTAACGAAAGTAGGTGACCAGAAA